>DASPNP010000062.1:0-13025 GCA_035626475.1 Azospirillaceae bacterium | reverse complement strand
GAAGACATGGCGGCTCGTCCTTGTCTGCGGGATCCGGCGGGCCGGTCCCGGGCAACTGTTCGAGATCGCCAAGGGTTCGGGGCGGGCATCTGGCTACGGACGGCGGCAACGCCGGGGTCGCATACGGTGTCACCGACCCCGCGAACCGGGCGGCCCCTAGGGGCAGCCCGGTTCTCCCTTGGACCCAGCCACTCTACTCAACTCGCAACAGACAAGGTCGCATGGAAGCGAAGCCGCAATGCGATATCCGGCCGGTTGTCGCATTACGCCTGCGGCTTCATGCGACCTACAGGCGTTCGGACCTTGTGCGTCCTTCGACAAGCTCAGGATGAGGGAAGGGATACGCCAGGCACCCCTGGCTCCCAGGCCACCGGGAGCAGCAAGAAGGTCCTCATCCTGAGCCTGTCGAAGGACGCAGACCATCAACGCTGCCTTGGATGAACAGGGGAGGAAGCCCCCTCACCCCCCGCGCTGCCAGACCTTGCTGATCAGGAAGTTCTGCGCCAGGAACTGGTAGGTGCGCTTCAGCATGGCCTCGACCTCGGGGCCGCTCTCGTATTCGAGGGCGGTCCAGTCGACGATCATCTCGTCCCAGACCATCAGGTTGGTGTGCAGCTCGTCGCGCATGCGGCGGATGAAGGCGACCGAGGCGTCGTAGGACTTCAGCATGGCGAAGATTTCCGCCGTCTGCCCGTCCAGCTGCTCGAAGATGTCGTCGAAGAAGCCGACCGGGTTCTTGAACAGCGCCATCATGCGCGAGATGTCGCCGGTGATCTGGCGGTCGGCCTTGTAGGCCTTGTTGATGCGGCCGAGCTGCACGACGATGCGCTGCACCTGCCCGTAGCGATCGCGCAGCGCCTCGATGTAGGAGAGCTCGCGCGCCATGGCGTCGACCTTGTCGACCACCTCCTGGCGGCGCTCCTCGGGCAGGCCGAATTTCTTCGCCAGTTCGCCGAAGGCCTGCTGCACCCGGTTCTTGATGTTCGGGTCCTCGACCGCCCGCTCCAGCTGGTTGCGGTCGGTGACCACCTCCTCGTTGCCGGTGATCCAGGAGACCAGCTGCACCGAGAGGCGGCCGCGGGCGATCAGCAGGTGGCGCTCGTCAACTTTCCAGGAGGCGGTGCCATCCAGGATCTCGCGCGGGATGCTGTCGCCGGGGCGGATCTCCTTGACGAACTTCAGCCCCTTCTCGACCTTCGCCAGCAGCTCGGCGTCCGGGCCCTTGGGGTCGATGTTGAAGGCGTCGATCAGGGTGCGGAAATTGACCTTGCCCCAGACGTCGCCCAGCTTGACGTTGAAGACGGCCTCGCCTTCCTTGGCCATGTTGAAATAGCCGCCGGGGACCTGGAAGACCTTGTTGTCGAAGACAAAATGGGTGCTGCGGCTGGCTTCCGAGTCACCGCCCGCCTGGGCTGCCGCAGCCTTGTCCGCCTTGCTCATGAGCCCCGTCGTTCCGCCCAGCCGCCCCGCGCGCCCGATGCGTTGCCGGGCCCCTGGGTAAGAACTATACCGAAGCAGCTACGAAAAAGTCTCTCATTTACTTGCCGTAAACGTGCAGTCCAAACGGGTAGGTCCGGCCTCGCCTTGACGGGCGCCGACCGCCTCCCATTTCCCTGGCATGAGCAAGACCGATCCCTCCGCTGCCGGGAGCCCCTGGCTTTCCCTGCTGCTGATCCTCGGCGCCACCTTCGCCATGTCGGGCCTGGGCGGCGCCGTCACCACCCCGGAGATCGGCGGCTGGTACCGCACGCTGGAGAAGCCGCCCTTCAACCCGCCCGACTGGATTTTCGGGCCGGTCTGGACGCTGCTGTTCGTGATGATGGCGGCCGCCCGGCCGGAAATAGTCCTCTACGCCGTCCAGCTGGTGCTGAACCTGGCCTGGTCGGTGCTGTTCTTCGGGATGCGCAGCCCGGAACTGGCCTTCGCCGAGATCTTCCTGCTGCTGGCGTCGATCGTGGCGACGGGCCTCGCCTTCCACCGGGTGCGCCCGCTGGCCGGCTGGCTGTTCGTGCCCTATTTCGCCTGGGTGAGCTTCGCGTCCGTCCTGAACGGCTGGATCGCGTTCAACAACTGACCGGGCGACAATCGATCGGCCGGTGTCGGAACGTCAGTCGTCGCTCATCATCTTGGCGGATTTCAGCGCGTCGCGGACCAGCACGCCCTTGCGCATGATGTTGTCGACGATGCGGCCCTGCACCAGGCTGATGCCGACCTTGTCGGCCCAGATCAGGCCGTTCACCGTGCCGCAGCGCGCGAGGATGTAGCGGCAGTTCTGCTGCCCCCGGACCTTCTCCTGGAAGGCGTCGAGCTCGCCCTCCGTCATGTTCAGCATGTCGTCGGTCCAGATGATCTTGGCATAGTCGCAGGCCATGTATTCCAGGTCCATGTGCGTGACCCAGAAGTCGTTCAGCCCGTCGATGCAGATCTGGTAGCCGCGGCTGGTCGCGAAATCCACGACCTCCTTGTACATGTTCGTGTTCTCGATGAGGTCGGTCTTGCTGATCTCCAGCACGACGTTGCCGCGCAGATCGGCGGTCAGCCGCTCGTCGAACTTCACGAAGCTCGCGGACAGGATGGTGGACAGGTTCAGGTTCAGGCCGAGGCGCTTGCCGCGCAGGAAGTCGACGCCGTAGTTCAGCGCCTTCAGCACCGACTGGTCGAGGTTGGCCGTGAAGTAGTTGAACAGCCACTTGTTGAAGGTGATGTCGTACTTCGGCGACAGCCGCTCTTCGAGCGACTTGATGGCGATGTACAGTTCGAAATACTCGAACTCGTTCTGCTCGGTGTTCTGGATGTTGACCACCGGCTGGTTCAGCATGAAGGGCGAGAGGTCGAACATCTGGACCGCCCGCTCGATCTTGCCCAGCTCCTCCAGCGTGATCGGCGGCTTGGTCTCGGTCTGCTGCTCGGCGCCCTCGCCGGCGGTCAGCCCCTCGATGAAGCGGATCACGTTCACGAAGTTGAGCGACAGCTCCATGATCGAGTAGAGGCTGTCCTCCCGGTAGGGATTCTGCTTCGTCATCACGGTGCGCGACAGAAGCAGCTTCTCCAGCTTCGAGCAGACCTCGGAGATCAGCGAGAACTTGATGCCCTTGTAGAGGATGATGACGTCGTCGTTGGACAGGTTGAACACCTGCAGGTAGGACGACTGGTCGGCCGTCTCCTGCATGGCCCGTTTGATCGACATGACGTCGAGCTGGCTCTTGTCCTTCAGCAGCGACAGGTGGAGATGGATCAGGCGCAGGCCCTGCAGCTCGCGCTTGGCGGTCTGCAGCAGCGTCAGCAGCTTCTGGTCGTCGTAATCGGGCTTCTCCGGAACGGTCGCCGACCGTTCGCCGGGCTTGACCCGGACCCAATCCCGCTTAGGAGCGTTCTGCCGATTCATCGCCTCTCCGCACCCCGGCACCCGCCGTGCCGGACGCCGCCGCCGGGCGGGGTCCGTCCTGAAAGATGTTTGGCGAGAACCGCGTCCGGCAAGCCCTGGCGCACCCAGCCCCACGGCCCATCTGGCCCTGCGGCGCGCTCGGCAGTCATACACGGCCTCTATTGTCCCGATGATAGATGAATCCAGCCATGCAAGGTAGGTAAAATGTTACAGAACCACCCGGAGGGATAGGCCGCGGTCCCCGTATTCGCAGGGATCGACCGTCCCGCCACCGCCGAATTCGTGCAAGCCGGAAGGGTTTTGCTGGCGCCGCGCGCCGCAATGCTCGCGCGCCGGCGCGGTGCCGGGCGGCCGAAGCGGGCGGATTATGCGGATGACTGGGTGTTTACGGCCCCCAGGCGGGCCGGTGGCGGGCCAATGGCGGGGGATGGCTGGGGCGCTAGGATTCGAACCTAGGAATGGCGGTACCAAAAACCGCTGCCTTACCGCTTGGCGACGCCCCAATCCCCGGCGCCGGGGCGGTCCCCCGACGCGAAGGCCGGCACCATAATCCAGGGACGTGCGGCCGCGCAACGGTCGCGCGCGGCTTTTCGTACGAGCGGCCGGGAAGCGGCAATACTCCCCGTTAACCCTTCCATGCTAGGGTGTGCTTCCCATCGGTTCCCGCTTCCCCTGGAGTTTCCCGGCATGCGTCGGTCGTTCCTGGCCCCGCTCCTGTTCGCCTGCCTGACCTTGCCGCCGGTTGTCCCCGCCAGCGCGCAGGAGCAGCGGCCCGCCGCCGCAGCCAAGCCCTCGGCGAAGCCGGCGGCCGGCCAGAAGACGACGCAGAAGGCGGCTCAGAAGCCAGCCCGGACCTCCACCCAGAAGGCGACCGCGCGCAAGCCGGTTGCCAAGAAGCAGAGCGCGGCCCGTAAGCCCGCCCGCACCAGGGGCAACGCCGCCGCCGCGGTGGCACCGCTGCGCACCGTCGTGCTGCCGGCCGCCATCGGCGCCGGGGTGGCGGTGGCGAGCGCCCCCGCCCTGCCCGCCGCCGCCGGCGAGGAGCTGCGCGCCGCCGAGGCCCGGGCCCGCACCGGCGACGCCGAGGCGGCGCTGGCGGTGGCCGAGGCCTTCGCGGCCGGCGAGTTCGACCGGCTTCAGGACATGAGGCGCGCCCGCTTCTGGTACGAGCAGGCGGCGCTGCGCGGCGAGGCCGACGCCGCCTACGCCATGGCCGATCTGCACCGGGGCGGCATCGCCCTGCCGATCGACATGCCCACCGCCGCCGCCTGGTACCGCCGCGCCGCCGAGCTGGGCCATGCCGAGGCCAAGTTCGACCTGGGGCTTCTGTACGCCGAGGGGAACGGCGTCGAGCGCGATCCCGCCGCCGCCGCCCGCTGGTTCGAGGAGGCGGCCGATGCCGGCGTGGCGCGCGCCCTGTTCATGCTGGGCGTGCTGTACGAGGCCGGGGTGGACGGCGCGCCCGACCCGGCCACCGCCGCCGGCTGGTACCGCCAGGCCGCGGCCACCGGCGACGCCACCGCCGCCGACTCGCTGAAGCGCCTGACCGAGGGTCGCAGCAACGTGCTGGTCACATCGGCCCCGCCGCAGATCGCCGCCGTCCGGCCTGAGATCGCCGCCGCCGCCGTGGTCCCGGCGCCCGCCCGGGAACCTGCCACCGGACAGGCCGACGCCGCGCGTCCCGCCGCGGCGCCGCCGAACGCGCCCCTCAGCAGGGAGGAGATCCGCGAGATGCAGACCCTGCTGCAGGCGGCGGGCCACAAGCTGGGCACGCCCAAGGGCACGCTGGGCAAGCGCACCGTCGCCGCCATCAAGGCCTATCAGAAAGCCCAAGGCCTGCCGGTCGACGGCCGCGCGACCCAGGCCCTGCTGCAGCGGCTGCGCGGGCAGCGCTGAGCGGGGGTCATTTAGTTTCCTTCCGCTGTTCTCGTGACCGTCACCCCGGCGAAAGCCGGGGCCCAGGGGTTGCAGCGGGATACGGTGGATGCAGCACCGTAGGTCGCATGGAGCCGCAGGCGCAATGCGACACCCCGGCCGAAGCATGTCGCATTGCGCTCCGCTCCATGCGACCTACGGGCGCGCTTCATCGATGCTGTCTTGCTGCAACCCCTGGGTCCCGGCTTGCGCCGGGATGACGGGCACAGGGTTGACCAACGGAAGAGAACCGCCCAAGCGGTTCAGGCTTCCTACCCGATCTCCACGCCGCTGACGTCCGCCAGCAGGGCCGCGGGCTTGACCCACCAGTCCGGCCGCACGCGGGCGATCAGCTGGGCGGCGGCGACGGCGTGGTCGGCGTCGCGGAACAGGCCGAAGCAGGTGGCGCCGCTGCCGGACATGCGCGACAGCAGGCAGCCCGGCGCCACGTCCAGCGCCGCCAGCGCCGCGCCGATGACGGGTGCAACGCTGAGCGCCGGCGCCTGCAGGTCGTTGCCGCGCGCCGCCAGCATCCGCGCGAGATCCGCCACGTCGTCGGGTGCCCGCTCCAGCCGGGCGGCCGCGCTCCAGGGACCGGTGCGGGCGGCGAAGACATCGCGGGTCATGACATGGATTCCGGGATTGACCAGCACCAGCCAGGTCTCCGGCAGCTCCGGCGCGGGCGCGACCCGTTCCCCCGCCCCGCCGAAATAGGATGTCCGCGACAGCAGGCAGACCGGCACGTCGGCGCCGAGCGTCGGGGCGATGGCGGCCGGCCTCGGATCGTCGGGCGGCAGGTCCCACAGGACGGCCAGCGCCCGCAACGCCGCCGCCGCGTCGGCCGAGCCGCCGCCGATGCCCGAGGCGACGGGCAGGTTCTTGGTCAGGGTCACGGCGGCGTGCGGCGGGCGCCCGAGCGCCTCGGCCAGGGCGTGCGCGGCGCGCCAGACCAGGTTCTCCGCCGGATCGGCGAACAGCAGCGGCCCCGAGAAGGGCCCCTGGATGCTGAGCGAGAAACGGTCGGCCGGCGCCACTTCGACCAGGTCATGGGCCGAGGCGAATCCCACGAGGCTGTCCAGCTCGTGATAGCCGTCCGGCCGCCGGCCCAGCGCATGCAGGTAGAGGTTCAGCTTGGCCGCGGCGGCGGCCCGGACGAGCTGCACGCTCACTCCGCGTCCCGGCCGTTGGCGGCCGTCTTGCGGGCGGGCGGCTCGCGCCGCAGCTTCTCCTCCAGCGCCGTGCGCAACTCGCCCTTCGGGTCGTTCTGGAAGGCGCGGCTCCACTGGAAGCGCGCCTCCTTGTGCCGGCCGGCGGCCCAGTAGGCGTCGCCCAGATGGTCGTTGATGGCCGGGTCCATCGGCTTCAGCTGCACCGCGCGCTCCAGCGTGGCGATGGCGCCGTCGATGTCACCGGCGCGGAACAGCGCCCAGCCCAGGCTGTCGACGATGTAGCCGTCGTCGGGGCGCAGCTCCGCCGCGCGGCGGATCAGCTCGGTCCCCTTCTCCAGGTTCAGATTGCGGTCGACCCAGCTGTAGCCGAGATAGTTCAGCAGCTGCGGCTGGTCCGGCGACAGCTCCAGCGCCTTCAGCAGGTCGGCCTCCGCCTGCGGCCAGCGGCCCAGCCCGTCCAGCGCCATGGCGCGGGCGTAGAAGAGCGGCCAGTCCTTCGGGCCGGGGCTCTTCACCCGCAGCAGCGCCTTGTCATAGGCGGCCAGCGCCTGTTCGTTCTTCTCGGCGGCGCGGCGCATGTCGCCCAGCCGGATCAGCGCGTCGGTGCGCTCCGGCCGCTCGGCGGCCATGGCCTCCAGCAGCTTGGCGGCCTCAGTCTCGCGCTGCAGCTTGCGCAGCACCTCCACCTGGCGCAGCCGCACGGACCAGTCCAGCCCGGCGGTCTGGCCGATGGCCCGGTACTCGGCCAGCGCCTCCTCATGCCGGCCGCGGCCGGCCAGCACGTCGGCCACCATCAGGCGCGCCATCGGCTGCTCGGCGCGCAGGTACAGCGAGACGCGGCCGTAGAGCAGCGCCATCTCGCCGGCATTCTCCTGGTGCAGCGCGCCGGCGACGTCGAACAGCGCCTCGGCCAGACCGTCGCGCGGGGAGGTGACCAGGCGGGCGACCTTGCCCCGGCCGACGGCGGCCAGCGCCGTCTCGGCGGCGGCGTTGGCCGGATTGTCCTTCAGATAGGCCTGCCACAGGGCGCGGGCGGCCTCGGGGTCGCCGTTGCGTTCATGGAAATTGGCGGCCAGCGAGGTCAGGCGCAGCGGCGCCCCGCCCTCGGCCGCGCGGGCGTACCAGTCGCGCGCACCCGCCACGTCGCCGGCCAGATCGGCGATCAGCGCCGACTGCAGGGCCCGCAGCGCGGCGAAGCCCGGGGCCTTGTCCAGCGGCGCCAGCGCTTCGACGGCGGCCTTGTCGTCGCCGGCCGAGACCTTCAGCCAGGCGTCCAGCAGCGGGGTGACGTACTGGCCCAGCCCGTCCGGCGGCAGCTTGCGCACCCGCTCCCCCGCCTCGGCCAGCCGCTTGGCGGCGAGGTCGTCGGCGATCAGCAGCGAGGCCGCCAGGAAGCTTTCCGCGTCGGCCTTGTCCAGCCGGCGGGCCGAGGCCACCGCCTCCGGATACTGGCCGGCGCCCAGCTGCAGCAGGAAGGTCCGGCGCAGCAGCTGCACATTGTCGGGATCGGCCTTCAGCGCCTCCGCCAAGTGCCGCGCCGCCAGCGACCAGTCGCCGGCGCCCTGCGCCAGGCGGCCGGAGAGATAGGCGGCGACGGGGCTGCGGGCCGTCTCCTTCTCGGCGGCCATGGCCGGCAGCGCCAGCGCCACCGCCAGCGCGACCTGCGCCACACCCATCCCCAACAGCTTGCGACCGGCCATCGAACCCTCACCCCTCCCCGAACGAACGGGGGATCAGAACCATGGTTAAGCGTACCCAGGTTCGGCTTAAGGGATCAATAAGCGCCGGTGACCTTTCGGAGGTCGCGCGGCCGGAGCGCCCGCCTCCCCGACAGGACGAAAGGGACAGGCCCCAGCGGTTCTCCCATTGGCGCCATGGATGTATGGTTGTGCATCATGGAACAGGAACTCCCGATGCGTGCATTCCTGGTAGCGTTCCTGGTCGTTGCATCCACGGCAATGGTCCGGGCCCATGAGCAGCCGGCGCCCGCCGCCGCTCCCGCCCCGCAGGCGCAGCCCGCCCTGCCGCCCCTGACCCGGACCGAACTCAGGCCGGGGCTGCTGCTGCTCTCCAGCGACATCGGCAACGTCCTGGCGCTGACCGGGCCGGAGGGGGTGGCGCTGATCGACAGCCAGGTCTCCTCCACGGCGTCCCAGCTGCTGGCCTCGATCGCGGAGGTGACGCCGGCCCCGGTGCGCTACCTCATCAACACGCACTGGCATGTCGACCACAGCGGCGGCAACGGCAGGCTGGCCGAGGCCGGGGCGCTGGTCATGGCGCACCATGCCGTCCGCGCCCGCCGCGCGACCGACCAACCCATGCGCGCCTACGGCCGCACCGTCCCCGCCGCCAAGCCCGGCGCCCTGCCGGTCGTCACCTTCGGCGAGACGCTGAGCCTGCATCTGAACGGCGAGGAGATTCACGCCTTCCACGTCCCCGGCGCCCATACCGACGGCGACGTGATCGTGCGCTTCGCCAAGGCCGACGTGCTGCATCTGGGCGACGTGTTCTTCAACGGCATGTTCCCCTTCATCGACATCGACAGCGGCGGCGGGGTGCAGGGGATGATCCGGGCCGTCGAGCGCGCCGTGGCGCTGGCGGGCGACCGGACGCTGGTCGTCCCGGCGCACGGGCCGGTGACCGACCGCGCCGCGCTGCTGGCCTACGGCGCCATGCTGCGCGACGTGGCCGGCCGGGTCGAGAAGATGGTCGGGGAAGGCCGCACGATGGAGGCGATCGTCGCCGCCAAGCCCGCTGCCGCCTATGCGAGCCTTGAGGGCGACGCCGACCGGTTTGTGGGCTTCGTGGTGGAGAGCTTCCGGCGGCCGGCGCCCTAGGGCCTGGTCCGCATCGGGCAGGCCCCGCCATGGTGCGCGCGGCTGTCGTCCGGCGCACCGTCCCGCTCGGCCATCCCATAGTCGCGGATGACGGCCGCGACGCGCAGGCGGTAGTCGGCGAAGACCCCGGCGCGGCCGCGCTCCTGGGCAACGCGGTGATCCTCCGTCGTCCGCCAGCGCCGCACCGACTCCTCGTCGCGCCAGAAGGAGAGCGACAGCACCTTGCCGGGTTCCGACAGGCTGGCGAAGCGCTCCACCGATATGAAGCCGTCCACCTGCGACAGCCCGGGCCGAAGATCGGCGGCGATGTTGAGATACTCGTCCTTCCGACCCTCGGCGGGCCAGACCTCGAAGATGACGGCGATCATCCGGCTTCCCTCCAACAATAGGGCCAGCGCCAAAAATTCAGTTCCTGCGCAGCGTGCCGCGAACCTCGGCAGGAAACATGTCCAGATAGGCAGTCAAGTGGTCATTGAATGACATAAGTAGAAAGCATAAATGCACCAGCGCCAAACGCCAGCCCCATAAATACTTGCATATACCTAGTCCGCAACTGACTCACGATTAATGATCTGGACACGATCGCTACAAGCCACATGAACGACAATCCGCCAATGAATTTGTTTGTATTTGCTGAGTCAGCACTAACCATAATATATATTCCGAGCCCAGTCATTAAGGCTGGCACAACGTAGACAGCAGATGACGGCCATTTGGATAGATGATTTTTATCCTGACTACCAGGAATTGCTTTTTCATCGGCATTAATTTTGCGAGCACCTGCGGAGACGACAATACCAGCGGACAGGCGCCTCTTGAATTTCCGGTAATTATCGATGATAGCTGTCAGAGCCCCGAACAGCGCACCAATCGCGCCTAGGATTGTAACTACATTCTGTAGAACTTCCATTGCGGTCCCCGCAGTACATTGCCGGCACTCGCATATTCGGACACACCTATTCAGACATCAATATCAAAGCAGCGTCACCTCCGCGATGTTACACTGGAAAGTTGAAAAGGGCCGGCGTCGCCGCCGGCCCCCATGGTCGCTCACATGTTCGGGTAGTTCGGGCCCCCGCCGCCCTCGGGCACGGTCCAGACGATGTTCTGGGTGGGGTCCTTGATGTCGCAGGTCTTGCAGTGGACGCAGTTCTGCGCGTTGATCTGGAAGCGCGGATTGCTGCCGTCGTCGTTGCGCACCACCTCGTACACGCCGGCCGGGCAGTAGCGCTGGGCCGGTTCGTCATACTTGGGCAGGTTGAACTGGATCGGAACCGACGGGTCCTTCAGCTTCAGGTGGGAGGGCTGGTCCTCCTCGTGGTTGGTGTTCGACATGAACACCGAGGACAAGCGGTCGAAGCTGATCACGCCGTCGGGCTTGGGATAGACGATCTTCGGCGCCTGGTCGGCCGGCACCAGGCTCTCATGGTCGGGCTTGCCGTGCTTCATGGTCCAGCCGACCAGCGCGCCCAGTCCCAGGTCGTTCAGCCACATGTGCAGGCCGCCATGCATGGTGCCGGCGAGCATGCCCCACTTCAGGCCGGGCTTCACGTTGCGAACCTTGTACAGGTCCTTGTAGACCCAGCTGCCGCGGTAGGCGGTCTCGTAGCTCTCCAGCGTATCCCGGCCCTGGCCGCCGGCGCGCAGGCGCTCGAAGGCGGCCTCGGCGGCGAGCATGCCGGTCTTCATGGCGTTGTGGGTGCCCTTGATGCGCGGCAGGTTCACGAAGCCGGCCGAGCAGCCGATCAGCGCGCCGCCGGGGAAGGCCAGCTTCGGCACCGACTGCAGCCCGCCCTCGTTGATCGCGCGCGCGCCGTAGGACAGGCGCTTGCCGCCCTCCAGGTAGTTGCGGATCAGCGGGTGCTGCTTGAAGCGCTGGAACTCCTCGAAGGGCGACAGGTGCGGGTTCGAGTAGTTCAGATGCACCACGAAGCCGATGGACACCTGGTTGTCCTCGATGTGGTACATCCAGGACCCGCCGCCCGTTTTGCTGTCCAGGGGCCAGCCCTGGGTGTGCATGACCAGGCCTTGGCGGTGCTTGGCCGGGTCGATCTGCCAGAGCTCCTTGATGCCGATGCCGTACTTCTGCGGCTCCACGCCCTGGCGCAGGCCGAACTTCTCCTGCACCAGCTTGGACAGGTTGCCGCGCACGCCCTCGGCGAAGAAGGTGTACTTGCCGTGCAGCTCCATGCCGGGGGTGTAGCGGTCGGTCGCCTCGCCGTCCTTGCCGATGCCCATGTCGCCGGTGGCGATGCCCTTGACCGAGCCGTCCTCGTGGTACAGCACCTCGGCCGCGGCGAAGCCCGGATAGATCTCGACGCCCAGCGCCTCCGCCTGCTGCGCCAGCCAACGGCAGACATTGCCCAGGCTGACGGCGTAGTTGCCCTTGTTGCTCATCAGGGGCGGCATGAGGATGTGCGGGATCTCGAAGGAGCCCTTCTCGCTCAGCACGTAGAAGCGGTCGTCGGTGACCGGCGTGTTGAGTGGCGCGCCCTTCTCCTTCCAGTCCGGGATCAGCTCGTTCAGCGCGGTCGGGTCGATGACGGCGCCCGAGAGGATGTGGGCGCCGACCTCGGAGCCCTTCTCGATGAGGCAGACGCTGACCTCATGGCCGGTCTCCGCCGCCAGCTGCTTCAGCCGGATCGCCGCGCTCAGGCCCGAAGGGCCGGCGCCGACGATCACGACGTCGTATTCCATCGACTCGCGTTCCATGAGATCTCCCAACAGCGCGGCCCTTTTACAGGGCCTGTTCAGCACTTTATGCCAATGAAGAAACATGGATACGGTGCTAGGGTCAAACCATGAATGACCGTGCGCATAGTGTCGCGGCCCTGAAGTGGCTGGCGGATATGGGAGTGGACGAGGCGATCGGCGACGAGCCGCTCGACTGGACCTCCATCCAGGCCCGCCGCGCCCCGGCGGCCCCACCACCGGGCGCTTCCAAGGGCGGTCCGCAGCAGGCGACGGCCCGCGGCCCGGCCGCTCCCGCCAGGGCTCCCGCCGGCTTCGCGGGCCCGCTCGGCGCGTCGGAGGCGAGCGAGAGCGCCCGCGCGGCGGCCGCCTCGGCCAAGACGCTGGAGGAGCTTCGGGGAGCGCTGGCGGCCTTCGACGGCTGCGCGCTGAAGCTCTCGGCCACCAACCTGGTCTTCGCCGACGGCAACCCGAAGGCGCGCATCATGCTGGTGGGCGAGGCGCCGGGCGCCGACGAGGACCGCACCGGCCTGCCCTTCGTCGGCGCCGCCGGCCAGCTGCTGGACCGGATGCTGGCCTCCATCGGGCTGGACCGCAAGGCGGAGGACCCGGCCCGCGCGGTCTATATCAGCAACGTCCTGCCCTGGCGCCCGCCCGGCAACCGCACCCCCACCGACGGCGAGATCGCGGCCTGCCTGCCCTTCATCCTGCGCCATATCGAGCTGGCGGCGCCCGATGTGCTGGTCTTCCTGGGCGGCACGCCGGCCAAGAGCCTGCTGGGCAAGAGCGAGGGCATCACCCGCCTGCGCGGCAAATGGTTCGACATGTCGCTGCCCGCATTGGGCAAGCCGCTGCCCGCCCTCCCCATGCTCCACCCCGCCTACCTGCTGCGCAACCCCGCCGCCAAGCGCGAGGCGTGGCGCGACCTGCTGGCGCTGAAGGAGCGGCTGGGGGTGTGATTTTTATCCTTCTCCCCTTGCGGGAGAAGGATGGGGCCCCAAGCCTGCTTGGGGAGGATGAGGGGTCGGC
>DASPNP010000061.1:0-53288 GCA_035626475.1 Azospirillaceae bacterium | reverse complement strand
GCCTTGCGGATCGTCACCCGCGAGGCCCCCGTCAGCTCGCTCAGCGCGCGCTCCGACGGCAAAGCCTCGCCGGTGGCGATCTGGCCCTCGTTGATGCTGTCGCGCAGCTTGTTCGCCAGCTGGATGTACAGCGGCGTGTGCCCGTTCCAGTCCGGCTTGAGCTTCAGCTTCACGGCGTCACCCGGCCGTCCGGCCCTGCAGCGCCCGGCGCAGATTGCCCTTGGAGGCGCGCAGCAGCGCCTCCGCCGCCCCGGCCTCGAGGCCCAGCGCCAGGAGAGCGGCCAGCTTGATGTTGCCGCCCGACCGCTCCAGCGCGGCCGACGCCGTCTCCACCGGGCAGCCCGCCACCTCCGCCACGATGCGGGCGCCGCGGTCGCGGAGCTTGGCGTTGGACACGCGCATGTCCACCATCAGCCCGCGATAGACCCGGCCGAGGCGGACCATGATGGCCGTGGACAGCATGTTCGTGGCGATCTTCTGCGCCGTGCCGGCCTTCATCCGGGTCGAGCCGGCGATGAACTCGCCGCCCGTCTCCAGGCAGATGGCGTGCTCGGCGGCTTCCAGCAGCGGCGTGCCGCCATTGTTCGCCATGCCGATGGTCAGCGCGCCCAGCCGCCGCGCCTCGGCGATGGCGGCCACCGTATAGGGCGTGGTGCCGCTGGCCGCCAGCCCGATGACCACGTCCTGGGGTCCGACGCCCTCCTCGCGCATGGTGGCGGCACCCTTGGCGCCGTCATCCTCCGCGTCCTCGGCGCTGGCGGACAGCGCGCCCATGCCGCCGGCCAGGGCGAAGACCAGCCGTTCCCGGCCCCAGCCATAGGTGGGGCCCAGCTCCACCCCGTCCTGCACCGCCAGGCGGCCCGAGGTCCCGGCGCCGACATAGACGAGCCGGCCCGTGTCGCCCAGCCGGTCGGCGGCGGCTTCCGCCGCGCGGGCCAGGGCCTCGGCCTGGGACTTGACCGCGGCCACCGCCGCGAACTGGCTCTCCAGCATGGCCTCGACCACGTCCTGGGTCGGCCAGGTGTCCAGGTCGAGATAGCGGGGGCTGATGGACTCGGTCTTCATCGGTCACCTCGGAGCGGGAGGCGGTGCGGAACCATGGCGGCGGCGGGCGGTTGCACGCGGCCGGCCGGGGAGGCCGGGCTGAAACCACTATAGACGCCATTATAATACCATTACAAGCCGCAAAATGGCCTGGGCGGGCTGGGTTGGAGCTTCCACCTTGTGTGGCGCACGGTTTGCCGGAGCGAGGCTTGACAGTCCCTGCACTGCCAGTACCATACCAGTTCGCGGCCGACGGCCAGATCATCGGCCCGGCCGACGCCGTCAGCGACGCCGCAGGTGCCTCATGCAGTATTTCATCGGGATCGACGCGGGCGGCACCAGCTGCCGGGCCCGGCTGGTCGACGCGCAGGGTCGCGTGCTGGGATCCGGCCGCGCCGGCGCCGCCAATCTGCGGGTCGGCGCCGAGCAGGCCTTCCGCGAGATCGAGGCGGCCTGCGGCGAGGCCGCCGCCATGGCGGGGCTGGCGGCGTCCGACCTGTCCCGGGCCCATGCCGGCATCGGCATCGCCGGCATCAGCCGGCCCGGCGCCCGCAACGCGCTGCTGGCGCAGCCCCTGCCGTTCCGCTCCACCGGCCTGGTCAGCGACGCGCAGATCGCGCTCCTGGGCGCCCATTCCGGCCAGGACGGCGCCATCGTCATCGTCGGCACCGGCAGCATCGGCCTGGCCCGGGTGGACGGCGCCGAGTTCACGGTCGGCGGCTACGGCTTCCCCGTCTCCGATGGCGGCAGCGGCGCCGACATCGGGCTGCGGGCGGTGCGCAAGGCGCTGCAGGCGCATGACGGCCGCATCGCGCCGTCGCCGCTGACCGCCGAGGTGCTGGAGCGGTTCAACGGCAGCCCGGCCGAGATCATCCGCTGGATGGACGGCGCCACGGCCACCGACTACGCCACGCTGGCGCCGGTGGTCGTGCGCCATGCCGGCCATGGCGACCCCGTCGGCCGGATCATCATGACCAAGGCCGCCTGGCATGTGGAGACCATGGTCCGCGCCCTGGTCGACCGCGGCGCGCCGCAATGCGCGATGATCGGCGGCCTGTCGCGGGAGGTCTCGAAGTGGCTTCCTCCCGACATCAGGGCCTTCCTGAAGGATCCCGACGCCGATCCGCTGGACGGCGCCCTGATCCTGGCCCGGTCCATCGCGCACCAGCCGGCCGGCACCGCCTGAGCGGACGCCGCGCCACGGGCGGACCACGCCGCCGTTGCCTGTGTGGTATTGCAGTGGTATTAGTAAACGGCGATGATGGTCTGGCGCCATCAGCACAGCCCCTGGAGGATGGCCGATGCCGACCGACCCGCAGACCGCTCCCCCGTCCGGAGCCTTGCCCGGCGCCCTGCCCGGCGCCCTGATGGAGGCCGAGGCGCGGGAGGCGCCGGCGGCGGCCGCGCGGCAGCTGGAGCGGCTGGGCGGCGGATTGTCCGCCCTGGCCGCGCGCCTGCGGGCGTCGGAGCCCTCCGTCGTGGTCACCTGCGCCCGCGGCAGCTCCGACCATGCCGCCACCTACGGCAAGTACCTGATCGAGACGCATCTGGGCGTGCCAGTCGCCTCGATGGGGCCGTCCGTCGTTTCCCTCTACGACGCCCCGCTGCGCCTGAAGGGCGCCCTGTTCCTGGCCGTGTCCCAGTCCGGCCGCAGCCCCGACCTGCTGCGCCTGGCCGACCGCGCGCGCGAGGCCGGCGCCGTCACGGTCGCCCTGGTCAATGACGAGGCCTCGCCGCTGGCCGCGTCATGCGAGCATGTGCTGCCGCTCTGCGCCGGGCCGGAGCGCAGCGTCGCCGCCACCAAATCCTATCTCATGGCCTGTCTGGCGCTGCTGCAGCTGACGGCGGCCTGGAAGGGCGACCGCTGCCTGCAGGGGGTGGCGTCCTGCCTGCCGGACTGGCTGGAGCGGGCGGCGGCGCAGGATTGGCGCCCGGCGCTGTCGGGCCTGTCCGCCGCCACCGGCCTCTATGTCGTCGGCCGCGGCCTGGGCCTCGGCGCGGCGCTGGAGCTGGCGCTGAAATGCAAGGAGACGAGCCGCCTGCATGCCGAGGCCTTCAGCGGCGCCGAGCTGATCCACGGGCCGCTGGCCCTGGCCGGCCCCGGCTTCCCGGCGCTGCTGCTGGGGCAGGACGACGCCACCCGCGCCGGGATGCGGCAGGTGGCGGAGCGGCTGGTGGGCCTGGGCGCTCCCGTCCTCTGCACCGAGCCGGACATCGCCGGCGCCGTGCCGCTGCCAGTCCAGGCCGACCTGCCGCCGGAGGCCGCGCCGCTGGCCCAGGCGCTCAGCTTCTACCTCGCCGTCCCCGAGGTCGCCCGCGCCCGGGGCCTGGACCCGGACCGGCCCGGCAATCTGCGCAAGGTGACGGAGACCCTGTGATGACCCGCCCCCAGCTGCTGACCGGCGCCCGCCTCTTCGACGGCGAATCCTGGATCGAGGGCCGCGCGCTCCTGATCGGGGACGGCCGGATCGCCGGCCTGCCCGCGGCGGGGGAGGACGTCTCCGGGGCGGAGCGGGTGGATCTGCCGCCCGGCACCATCCTGGCACCCGGTTTCCTGGACCTGCAGGTGAATGGCGGCGGCGGGGTGCTGTTCAACGCCGAGCCGACGGCGGACGCCGCACTCGCCATCGCCGCGGCGCACCGGCCCTTCGGCACCACGGCGCTGTTCCCGACCTTCATCACCGGCGATGCCGGCGGGATGCGCCGCGCGGCCGAGGCGGCGGCGGAAGCGGCCGGCGTGCCGGGCGGCGGCGTCGCCGGGCTGCATCTCGAGGGGCCGTTCCTCAGCCCGGCGCGGCGCGGCGTGCACGAGGCCTCCTTCGTCCGCGCGCCGACCGATGCCGACATCGACTATCTCCGCGGCTTGCCCGCGCGCTTTCCCCGGGGGCGCGTGCTGCTGACCTGCGCGCCCGAGGCGATGCGGCCGGGCGACATCGCCCGGCTGGCGGCGGCCGGGATCGTGGTGGCGGGCGGCCATTCGGCAGCGGGCCTGGAGCGCACCCGGGAAGCGGTGGCGGAAGGCTTGAGCGGCTTCACCCACCTGTTCAACGCCATGCCGCCCATCGCCAACCGCGAGCCCGGCATCACCCTGGCCGCCATGGCCGACGCGGGCACCTGGGCCGGCATCATCGCCGACGGGGTGCATGTGCATCCCGAGCTGCTGAAGACGGCGCTGCGGCTGAAGCCGGGGCGGCTGTTCCTGGTCACCGACGCCATGCCGCCGACCGGGACCGACGCCCACAGCTTCGTGCTGGACGGCCGCACCATCCGGCGCCAGGACGGCCGGCTGGTGACGGAGGACGGCACGCTGGCCGGCGCCGACCTGGACATGGCCCAGGCGGTGCGCAACGCCGTGGCGCTGCTGGGACTGCCGGTGGAGGAGGCGCTGCGCATGGCGTCCCTGTACCCGGCCCGCTTCGTCGGGCTGGAGGGGAGCCACGGCCGCATCGCGCCGGGCCGGGCCGCCGACCTGGTGCTGCTGTCGCCGGAGCTGCGGGTGCGCGGCACCTGGGTCGCGGGCGTCCGGCACGAGGTGCCCTGGGGTCCGTAAGGCAATGGCTTCCGGGCGCTTTTCCCACTTCCCGTCATCCCGGCGAAAGCCGGGACCCAGGGGTTGCAGCGGGATGCGGCGGATGCAGCACAGGTGTGGTTCGTAGATCGCATGGAGCCGCCGGCGTAATGCGACATCCTGGCCGGGGCATGTCGCATTGCGCTGCGCTCCATGCGACCTACGGGCGCGCTTCATCGGCCGCTCATGGCTGCAACCCCTGGGTCCCGGCCTGCGCCGGGATGACGGTCGGGAGTGGCAACCGCCGGTGAGAACCGTTCAAGCGGTTCTCCAGCAAGCTCTGGAGGGAGAGAGAGCCATGGAACTGGGCATCATCGAGGGCTATTTCGGCACGCCCTGGAGCTGGGCGGAGCGGCGGGAGACCATGGAGTTCCTGGCGCCGCACGGCTACCGTTTCTTCCTCTACGCGCCCAAGGCCGATGCCTGGCTGCGCCGCGACTGGCGGACGCCGCACCCGGAGCCCGTCGCCGCCGAGATCGCCGCCTTCGGCGCGGCCTGCCGGCGGGCCGGGGTGCGCTTCGGCGTGGGCCTCAGCCCCTATGAGGCCTACCTGGATTTCGACGCGGCGGCCGAGGCGGCCCTGGTGGCCAAGCTGGCGGCGCTCGACCGGATGGGCATCGACGACCTCGCCATCCTGTTCGACGACATGCGCGGCGACCTGCCCGACCTCGCCGAGCGGCAGGCCCGGATCGTCGACTTCGCCGCCGCCCGCACCCGCGCGTCACGGCTGATCGTCTGCCCCAGCTACTATTCCGACGATCCGGTCCTGGACCGCGTGTTCGGCCGCCGGCCGGTCGGGTATCTGGAGACGCTGGGCCGGCTGCTGGACCCCGATGTCGAGATGTTCTGGACGGGGGAGGAGGTCTGCTCCCGCGAGATCTCGCCCGGTCATATCGACCGGGTGGCGGAGGCGATGCGGCGCCGGCCCTTCCTCTGGGACAACTATCCGGTCAATGACGGCCAGCGCCTGTCGCAGCACCTGCATCTCCGGGGCTTCACCGGGCGCCCGGCGGCGCTGGCGGGACGCCTGTCGGCCCATGCGGTCAATCCCGCGCTGCAGCCGGCGCTGACCCGCATCCCCCTGCTGACCCTGCCGGAGAGCTACCGGGACGGGGACGCCTACCGCTACGGCGACGCCTTCCGCCGCGCGGCCGGCGCGGTGCTGGGCGAGGAGCTCGCCACCCTGGTGCGCGACGACCTGCTGACCCTGCAGGAGGTGCCGCTGGACCTGCTGGGCGAGAAAGCCGGCCAGCTGCGCGGGCGGTACGAGGGCCGGCCGGAGCCGGGCGCCCGCGAGATCATGGCCTGGCTGGACGGCCGATACCGGATATCCCACGCGCTGGTGCAGACCCAGTGATCCGCCCCGTGGCACGCCCATGCGACGCAAACGGCTCCGGTGTGCCGAAGCCGCGGGACCCGAGGGACGGGCCGCGGCGGAATTGCGGGCTGTCCCCGTCGGCCGCGCCCTCATGAAGGCCGGGCTGGCCACCGGCATGGAGCGTCGCCCGGTCGGCAAACCTGCGCATCCCGTCCGCGCCCGACTCGACCTTTGGCTAGAGCCTAAGGCGAATTGAGGGGAACAGGATCGGCCGTCTATCTATGCCCCTGGGAAGTGGGCCTCCTCGGCGGGAAGAGCCATGCGGTCCGCCGGGGCGGGATCTGGAGGCGGGGACATGGACGGTGACTGAGCTGGTGGCCTCCGACCTTGTGATGGACCTGTCCTACGCGGCAGGGAAGGATGAGCCCCGCCTCGGATCCTGGGACTTCGACCTGGCGACGGGTCGCGGCCGGTGGGATACGGCGGCGGTACGGATCATGGGCCTGCCCGCCGGCGACCCGACCTACGACGCCGCCACCTGGCTGCGCGCGGCCCATCCCGACGACCGCGCCCGGATCGACCGGGCGTTCCGGGCAAGCCTGGAACCGGGCGGACCGCCCTATGACGTGGAGTTCCGCGCCGCCGTGCCGGCGATGGACGGCGGGCCGCGCTGGATCACCTCGCACGGGGCCGTCCTGCGCGATCCGGCGACCGGTGCGCCGATCCGGGCCGTGGGCATCGTCCGCGACGTCACCGCCCAGCGGCGCCGCGAAGCCCGGATCGGGGCCAGCGAGGCGCAGCTCCGCCTGGGTCTGGAAGCCGCCCGCATGGTGGCCTGGAGCCTCGACCTGGAGACGGGCCAGGTCACCCGGTCCGAGAACGCCGACGCGATCTTCGGGCCCGGCTCGGTGGCGGAGGCCTTCCGCGCCCGCATGCCGCCCGAGGACGTGGCGGCCGACGAGGCAAGGCTGCAGGCCGCCCTGGCGGGTCCGGCCGTGCGCTACGACAGCGAGTTCCGCTACCGCCATCCCGACGGGCGGATGATGTGGCTGCACAATCAGGGGCAGGTGGTGCGGGACGCCGCGGGCCGGCCGCTCCAGCTGCACGGCGTCTGCCTCGACGTGACGGCGCGCAAGGAGGCGGAACTGGCGCTGCAGCGCAGCGAGGCGGAGCTGCGCCACCGGCTGGAGTTCAACCCGCAGGTGCCCTGGACCTGCGATCCGCATGGCAATGTCACCAGCTACACCGCCCGCTGGCTGGAGCTGACCGGGCAGGCGCCGGGCGAACCGCTGGGCAGCGGCTGGACCAGGGTCGTGCATCCCGACGATCTGCCGGCCGCGATGGAGTCCTTCACCGCCTCGCTGCGGAGCGGCGACCCGGTCGATGTCGAGTACCGCATCCGCACCGCCCAAGGCGAGCACCGCTGGATGCGCGCCCGGGCCTATGCGTTGCGCGACGAGGCGGGCGCCATCCTCCGCTGGTACGGCGTGGTCGAGGACAACCACGACCGCAAGCTCGCCGAGCTGGGCCTGCGCGCACTGAACGAGCGGCTCGAGGCGCAGGTGGCCGAGCGGACGGCCGAGCGCGACCGCATCTGGCGCCTCAGCCGCGACCTGATGTGCGTCGCCCGCACCGACGGCACGCTGCTGTCGGTCAACCCGGCCTGGGAGCGGGTGCTGGGCTGGGAGACCTCCTGGCTGGAGGGGCGCAACGCGGCGGAGATCAAGCATCCCGACGACACCGAGCGGACCCGCGCCGAGCTCCGGCGCCTCGCCGAGGGCCAGCCCAGCGTGGCGTTCGAGGACCGCTACCGCCACCGGGACGGCTCCTGGCGCTGGATTTCCTGGACGATCCAGCCCGAGGGCGCGCTCATCTACTGCATCGGGCGCGACGTGACGGCCGAGCGGGAGACCAGGGCGGCGCTGGCCCGGGCCGAGGCGGCGCGCCAGGAAGCGGACGCGCTCTACCGCGCCTATTTCGAGCATACGCCGGAGGCGCTGTTCGTGATCGGCGTCGGCGAGGATGGCGCCTTCACCGTCGAGCAGCTGAACCCGGCCCATGTGGCCGGCGTCGGCCTGCCGATCGACCAGGTCCGGGGCAAGCGCATCGAGGAGATCCTGCCGCCCGACGTGGCCGCGCGGGTGCTGGAGACCTACCGCCGGGTCGTCGCGACGGGGCAGATGTACCAGTACCGCGAGGTGTTCGATTTGGGCGGCGACCCCCGGCACTGGGACACCTCGCTGGTGCCGCTGCCCGACGCGCAGGGCCGGATCTTCCGCCTCATCGGGTCCAGCCGCGACGTCACCCGGCAGGTGCGGGCCGAGGAGGCGCTGCGCCAGGCCCAGAAGATGGAGGCGGTCGGCCGGCTGACCGGAGGCATCGCCCACGATTTCAACAATCTGCTGGGGGCGGTGATCGGCGGCTTCGACCTGATCCGCCGCAAGCCCGACGACCCGGAGCGTGTCAGGCGCATCGCCGACGGCGGTCTGGCGGCGGCCGAGCGCGGCGCCAAGCTGACCGGGCAGCTGCTTGCCTTCTCCCGGGCGCAGGCGATCGAGCGCAAGCCGCTGATCGTCGCCGGGGTGGTGGAGGGCATGGCGGACCTGCTGGCCCGCACGCTGGGGCCGCAGGTGCGCCTGCGCTTCGATCTCGATCCCGAGCGCGAGACGGTGCTGTCCGACGCGGTCCAGCTCGAGATGGCGATCCTCAACCTCGCGATCAATGCGCGGGACGCCATGCCCGAGGGCGGCGACCTGACCGTCCGCACCGTCCTGCGCAATGTGGCCGGCGACCCGGACGTGCCGGACGGGCGCTACGTGCAGCTGTCCGTCGAGGATACCGGCCCCGGCATGCCGCCCGAGGTCGCGAGCCGCGCCTTCGACCCGTTCTTCACCACCAAGGAGGTGGGCAAGGGCACCGGGCTGGGTCTCAGCCAGGTCTACGGTGTCGCGCGGCAGTGCGGCGGTGCCGCCCGGATCGAGAGCCGCATCGGCCAGGGCACCAGTGTCCTGCTGCTGCTGCCGGTGACCACGCTGCCGGAGGGCGCGGCGGAGGACCGGCCGGAGGCGACCGCCGGGCCGGCGCGGCGCCTGGCCACGATTTTGGTCGTGGACGACGACCAGGACATGCGACGAATGCTGGTGGAATCGCTGCAGGCGCTGGGCTGCCGCACCCTCGAGGCGGCGGACGGCCCGGCCGGCCTCGCCGCGGTCGAACGCGAGCCGCCGGACCTGGTGCTGCTGGACTTCGCCATGCCCGGGATGAACGGCGCGGAGGTCGCCGCCGCCATCCGGAATCTCCGGCCGGATCTGCCGATCGTCTTCGCCAGCGGCTATGCCGAGACGGCGGCCATCAAGCGTGTCGCGGGTCCGGACATCCCCATGCTGCGCAAGCCCTTCCGCGTGAACGATCTGCAGGCGGTGCTGGCGGAGATGCTGCCCGGCTGGGCCTGACATCGTCGCCGTCGGCAACGGCAGCTCCGGGATGTGACGTCGACGCCCCGGCCCTTATGGTCATCGGATTGCCCGTCCCGCACCACCGTCCCGGCCGGGCGAGGAGCACCCGGCGGACGGCGATGCTTTTCGCCGGAACCGAACGAGGCTCAGCCGTTTCGCAGCCGATCCCTGAAGAACCGCAGGACTTCGTCACGGGCCGCGACGGTCGGCTGCCCCGCCTCATCGATGAGGTGTGCCGTCATCACGCTGTGCGGCGTCTTCACGAAGGCCTGGTGGAACGGCGGCAGATCCTCGGCGGCGGCCGCCCCGTCCGGCAGAACCCGCGGCACGAAGCGCTTGCCGAGCGCGCGGGCATACGCCTCGAACCGCTTCGCCTGGCAGAAGGCGTCGCCCTCGAACCGGTAAGCCATGACCGTGAGGTCCTCGCGTTCCAGCCGCTCCCGGACGGCGGCGAGTTCCGCCTCGTCGCTTTCCAGGCCGGCGGGGTCGTCCAGCGGCAGGGTCGGTTGCGACAGGACCGGCGCCAGCATGGCGGGCTCCAGCATCATGGACAGGGCGAAGTTCCCGGTGAAGCACATGCCGATCGCGCCGACGCCGGGGCCCCCGCACTCCTCATGGGCGAGCCGGGCGAGGGCGCGCAGCCAGCCCGTCACCGGGCTCGCCCCCTTGCCGGCGAGCGCGTGGAACTCGGCGCTGACGCAGGCGCGCTTGAACACCCCGGCCGCCTCCTGGGCGTCCACCAGCACGCCGTCGCGACCGAACAGGGAAGGCAGGTAGACGGTGAAGCCGGCGTCCCGGACCCAGCGGGCGAAGCGGGTGACGTGCGGGCTGATGCCCGGCATCTCCGGCATGACGATGATGGCAGGGCCCGCGCCCGCGACATGGACGGTCTTGGTCGCGCCCTCCAGCGTGACGGCGCGGGCGTCGAAATCGTCCAGGGGGTCGTCCTGGGTGACGGGGCGGGTGCTCATCGGTCTGCTCTCCGCTTGACGATGGTGAAGGAGATGGCGGAGGGGTCGACGGCGCGCCCCTCGGCATCCACGAAGCCGACGCGCACGGCGCTGCCGGTCGGGGAGGTCATGGCGAGGGCGGAGCCGCGCTTCTTGACGGCCTCGTCCCCCCACTGCATCAGGGCCATGAAGGGCAGGGTCAGGGCGCGCGCGGTCGGCGTCAGCACATAGGCGCGCCGGGTCCGCTGCCCCTGGTCCCTATAGGGCTGTTCGGCCAGCAGTCCGGCCTTGGTCAGCTTCCGCAGCCGATCCGACAGGGTCACCTTGGGAATGCCGAGATCGGCCTGCATGTCGTCGAAGCGGGCGACGCCGTAGAACGCCTCCCGAAGAATCAGCAGGTTCCAGCGGTCGGCGAGCAGCTCCGCCGCGGCGACGAGGCCGCAATCCTCCATCGCGACGGGGCTGGTCCGGTTATGGCCTGGGTTCGACATACGGACCTAGCTAGCACAGGATCAGCCTAGGTGCAAGTCATGTACCCGGCCCGGCGATGCGCGCGCATCCTCCGCATGCAGCATTGGCGGCCATGCGTGGAATAGGCGCGAAGGACGGGCGGGTCCCGTCAGGGCAATCCGCTCGTCGCGGCGTGGAGGGACCGCGCTTCAGGAAGCGCGGGAGCAGGCGGCCAGCACCGGCGCCGCCACGGCACCGATGGCCGATAGCAAGTCCAGCGACCGGTCGTCGGGCCAGCGCTGCAGCCCCCAATAGGCGCCGAGCGCGCCCAAGGCTGGATCCCTGCCGACCGGCACCATGGCGACGCTGCGGACGAAGGTGGGACGGTAGGCGTCGGCGGGAATGCGCGAATCCGCGAAGACGTCCGGGACCGCCGCGGCGCGGCCAGTGCGCATGACCCAGCCCGAGAGGCAGATTCCCGACGGGAACCGCTGCCCCTTCCAGAGCGGGCCGATCGCGTCCTCGTCGGCATAGTGGCAGAACTCCCCCTCGCGCAGCACCACCGTGGCGCCGTCGGCATCCAGCAGGCGGCGGACGGCGTCGGCGATCAGCGCCAGCGCGGCGGTGGTCCCGGCGCCGAGAAGGCGGCTGCGCAGATCCGCCAGCGATGCCGCCATGTCGGGCGGATGGCTGGGAAGGGGAAGCGACGGGTCGTGCACGGCAGGGGTCGAAGGGAGGAAAGTGGAAGATGCTCCCGGATAGCACGGGCTCCCCCCGCGGGGCGAGACGGCAAAAGAAGCACGGGGCGGCTCCAACGGCGTGCCGGGAACATCCCTGGCGGGACCCCCGCCTGGGGTCGCCTGAACAGCCCGGGCCACCGGCCGACCGGCGTTCCGCGCGGGGTGAGTGGTGGTGGCCGGCCTGTCGGATCGGATGGCTTCACTCGCGCCCGGCCGTGGCCGTCAGGCGGCGGTCCGGGGCGGGGCGGCGACGGCATCCGACGGCGATTGCGGCGGCCGACCGTACGCCGTGCGGCCCGCCGCCTGCGCGTCCTGACCGTCCATGAGGGCGCGCAGCATGCCGCGGGCGCGGCTGAGGCGGCTCTTCACCGTGCCCACATTCACGCCGGTGACGCGCGCGGCCTCCTCGTAGCTCATGCCCTCCAGCCCGACCAGCAGCACGAGCTCGCGCCAGGAATCGGGAAGGGCCTGTAGGGCGGCCGAGAGATCCCGCATCTCCAGCGCCGTCGTCGGATTGCCGCCCACGGCCGGCAGGTCGAGCGTGGCCCCGCCCTCATCCTCCAGGCTCACCGTCCGGCCGCGCCTGATATGGTTGATGATCCCGTTGCGCAGGATGGTCGTCAGCCAGGCGCCGAGGTTGGTGCCGGGCTGGAACAGGTGCCGGCGGGTGAGCGCCCGCATCAGGCAGTCCTGCACCAGATCGTCGGCGAGGGCCCGGTCGCGCACCATGGCGCGGGCGAAGCGCCGCAGTTTCGGAATATTGGCCTCGATCTCCGCTTCGAACTCCACGACGTCCCCCACAGCCACGGCGCCTGCTCAACGCGGCACCCGGCCGGACGCTCCGGACCCTCTCCGGAATGGTTGCGGCGCAACTCACAAAGGCTGTTCCGTTCCTCCCGCGCACTCCCCCCGACCTCCCGAAGGTTCAGGCGGCGTCACACGCTGACCTGGCGCGCGGCCGCGATGGCCTGCCGGAGCGCCGCGTCGGAATAGGGCTTGCGCAGCGTCACGCCGTCCAGTTCCTGGTCGGACCGGCCGGTCGCGAAGACCACGGCGAGCCCCGGCCTCGACCGCCGCGCCTCCGCCGCGAGCTCGCGCCCCGATCCGTCCGGCAGCTGCAGATCGGTCAGCAGCAGGTCGATGCTCCCGTCCGCGAGCATCCGCCGGGCGGTCGCGACGTCCCGCGCCTCCAGCACGTCATGGCCCATGCCCTGGAGGATATCCGACGTCGCCATGGCGATCAGCGCCTCGTCCTCGACCAGCAGGATGCGCAGCGCCGCCGGGGCCGGCGAGGCGACGGCGACGGGTGCCGCTCCGGCCGCGGTCCGGTCCGGGACGTCCAGCACCTGCCGCAGCTTCCGGGCCAGCGCGTCTCGCGTATAGGGCTTCGGCATCAGCGCGACGCCCTCGTCCAGGCGCCCATGATGGACGATGGCGTTGGCCGTGTAGCCGGAGGTGTAGAGCACCTTCAGACCCGGCCGCATGGCCTGGGCCTGGCGCACGAACTCCGGCGTGGTCATGTCGCCGGGCATGACGACGTCGGTGAAGAGCAGGTCGATCGCGGCGCCGCCCTGCAGGAGGGCGAGCGCGGACGCGGCATCCTTCGCCTCCAGGACCTGGTATCCGAGGGACGCCACCATCGCCGCCACCGCCCGGCGCACCGCCTCGTCGTCCTCGGCCACCAGCACCGACTCGGACCCGCCGCGTATCTCCGCGCCCGCCGTCGGCAGCGCCTCCTCGGGCGTCCGGGAGCGCGGCAGGTACACCTTGACGGTCGTGCCCTGGCCGGGCTCGCTGTAGATCTTCACGTGCCCGCCGGACTGCTTGGCGAAGCCATGGACCATCGCGAGGCCCAGGCCGGTGCCCTCGCCGGGCCGCTTGGTGGTGAAGAAGGGCTCGAAGGCGCGGGCCACCACGTCCGCCGGCATGCCCGCGCCGGTGTCGCTGACCGCCAGCACGACGTACTGGCCGGGATTGACCTCGGCGTGGGCGGCCGCGTACTCGTCGTCCAGCTTGGCGTTGCCCACCTCGACGGTCAGCCTGCCCCGGCCCGCCATGGCGTCGCGGGCGTTCACCGCCAGGTTCAGCACGGCGTTCTCGACCTGCACCGGGTCCACCACCGCGTTCCAGAGCCCGCCATCGACGACGGTCTCCACCTCCACGCCTTCCCCCAGCGTGCGCCGGAGCATGTCGGCCATGCCGCGCACGACCCGGGCGAGGTTCACCGACCGCGGCTCCAGCGGCTGCTTGCGGGCGAAGGAGAGCAGCTTGCCCGTCAGCGAGGCCGCGCGCTCCACGCCCGCCTGGGCGCTGTCCACGCGGACATGGTCGGTGGCGTCCAGACGCGGGCTGCCCTTCAGGAGCTGCAGGTTGGCGGCGATGACCTGCAGGTGGTTGTTGACGTCGTGCGCCACGCCGCCGGTCAGCTGGCCGACGGCCTCCAGCTTCTGCGCCTGGGCCAGGGCCGCTTCCGCCGCGCCGCGCCGCGCCACCTCCTGCTGCCAGCGCTCGACGCTCGCCGCCTCGCCCCGGGCGCGCCGGATCGCCAGCAGCGCCATGGCCAGCAGCGAGGCCCCGCCGAGGAGCGCCACGGCCGCCATCGGCCCGACCGCGCGCAGCCACGTCTGGAAGACGGCATCCATGCTGACGCCCAGGCTGACATGCATGTCGTGGTCCGCCACCGGGCGGACCACGTGCAGCCGCTCGACGCGGTCGAGTTCGGACAGGGTCCGGTAGGTGCCGCCATCGGGACGGGCGGCGATGGTGCGCATGAACCCGCTGTCGCGGCTCAGCATCTCGACGCCGGTGGTGACGACGGGCAGCCGCATGAGCACCCGGCCGTCGGCGCGCGCCACCGTGACCGACCAGCCGGGCGCGCCGCCCAGGGTCGAGAAGAACGCCTCCAGCGGACGCAGCGCCACGCCGCTCACCACCACGCCGCCGAAGGCGCCGCCCCCGCCCGCGACCCGCCGGGCCACGGGCAGCGTGGGCGCGCCGGTCACGCGGCCGACGACGGGAGCCCCGATGACGAGCTCCTCGCCGCCGCGGGCGCTCCGGAAATAGTCGCGGTCGGCCAGGGTCACCGGCGGCGGCGGATGCGCCGTGCTCACCGCGACGAGCTCGCCCCCGGGCCCCGCGACGGAGATCGCGGCGATGTCGGGACTGTCGCCGACGAAGCGGGTCAGAAGATCATGGACGGCCCGGGCGTCCGGCAGCGGATCGGGATTGCCCGCCGCCAGCCGCGCGGCGATCCGGGTGACGGCGAGTTCGTGCACCTGCAGCAGGGCCCGCATATGCTCGGCCATCACCCGCGCCTGGCGGTCCGCCTGCGCCTCCGCGTCACGGAGCGCTCCCCCCCATGACTGCCAAGCGAACAGGCCCAGCAGGAGCAGCGGAACGACGAGGCTGGCGAAGGCGAGGGCGCGCAGCGTGCCGAGCTGGCGCGCTCGGCTCGGGTGGCTCTTGGACGATGTCATGGGGCGAACTTAGGCCTTGTGGCGCGGCAAGGCACCTTGCCAAACGTCCTAGGCATCCGCACACCGCGTCCGCCCGCCCCGCCGTGACCTCCCGAGCGCCTTCGCGGCGGCGCCTACTCGGCCAGATCGCCCGCCGTCGCGTGACGGCGCGGCGGGGCGGCGGCCGGTTCCGCTCCGTCGGCGCCGCCCGCCATGCGCATCACCTCGGCCAGCAGCAGATGGCGGTCGATCGGCTTGGCGACGAAGCCGTTCATGCCGGCCGCCTGGCAGGCCCTGATCTCGTCGGGGAGGATGCCGGCGGTGAGCGCCAGCATCGGCACCCGTCCGGCCGGCCCGTCCAGCATCCGGATGGCGGCCGCGGCGTCCAGCCCATCCATGACCGGCATCTGCACATCCATCAGGATCAGGTCGTAGCCGCCCCCGCGCGCCCGCTCCAGCGCCTCCGCGCCGTTCTCCGCCAGCTCCACCTCATGGCCGGCACGGCCGAGATACGTGGCCACGAGCGTGCGGTTGGCGGCCACGTCCTCGGCCAGCAGGAGGCGCAGCGACCGGTCGCCGGCCCTGGCCGGGAGCCGCTCATGGGCGGGGGCGTCCGCCGGCGGCAGGGCGACCTCGAACCAGAAGGTGGAGCCGCGGCCCGCTTCGCTCTCCACGCCGATGCGGCCGCCCATGCGCTCCACGATCGCCCGGCTGATGGCGAGCCCCAGCCCGGTGCCGCCGAAGCGGCGCGTGATGCTGGCGTCCACCTGGCTGAAGCGCTGGAACAGCCGGTCCTGCTTGTCGGCCGCGATGCCGATGCCGGTGTCCCGCACCGCCACCCGCAGCCGCCCGTCCGCCCACGCCAGCGCCAGGGCGATGGTGCCGGTTTCGGTGAACTTGACCGCGTTGTTCAGCAGGTTCAGCAGCACCTGGCGCAGCCGGTGCCAGTCCCCGCTCAGCCAGGCGGGCACGGCGTCGTCGACCGTGACCGTCACCTCCAGCCTCTTCTCGGCGGCGGCCGCGGCGACGATGCGGGCGGAACCGTGGGCGAGCTCGCGCGGGGCGAAGGGCTCGGGCGAGAGCGTCAGCATGCCGGCCTCGGCACGCGAGAAGTCGAGCACGTCGTTGACGACGGTCAGCAGCGAGCGGCCGGCGTCGCGCACCACGCGGGCCCAGCCGCGCTGCTCGGGCGAGAGCGGGCTCTCCAGCAGCAGGTCGTTGAAGCCGATGACGCCGTTCAGCGGCGTGCGGATCTCGTGGCTCATGCTCGCCAGGAAGGCCGATTTGGCGCGTGCCGCCGCCTCCGCCGCCTCCTTGGCCTCGGCCAATGCCGCGGTGCGCGCCGCCACCTTCTGCTCCAGCAGCTGGCTCGCCCCGCGGATGTGGCCCGCCATGGTCCGGAACGAGCGGGCGAGATGGCCGACCTCGCTGCGCAGGGTCTCGGGCAGCGCGAAGCCGCCGTCGGCGACGGCGTCGTAATCGCCCCGGGCGATGCGCTCGGCCGCCTGCTTCAGCCGGACGATGGGCCGCACCACGCTGGCCCGCAGGACCAGCACCAGCACCGTGGTCGCCAGCAGCAGATAGGCGCCGCCCAGCATCAGGATGATGCCGGCCGCCTCCCGGGCGGCGGCGTCGACCATGCCGGTCGGGTGCAGGGCCACCAGCCACCAGCCCGGGCCGGGCATCGCCGTGGCGACCGCGATGTGCTCCGCCGAGACGCCCTCGACGATGCGGGTCCCGCCGGGCCCGACCTGGGCCGGATCGGCGCGCAGCCGCTCATGCACGGCCGCCAGGACGGGATCGTCCAGCTCCGCCACCTTGATCCGGCCGGCCCGGCGGTTGGCCTCGCTGAGCCGACCCTGATGCGCGACCACGTAGCCGTCCGGCATCAGGATGGCGGTCGCGGCGCCCGACGCCTCGCGCGCCACCAGCCGCGCCACCATCTCGTCCAGCAGGATGTCGAAGCTGACATTGATGAGGTGGCGGCCCTGGTGGTCGACCGGCAGCTGGTAGGTGATCGTCCAGTGGCCGGCCGTCTCGTCGAAATAGAGCGGCGACCAGACCGGCCGCCGCTCCGGGTTCTGCGCCATCAGCGTCGCGCGGATCACCGACAGGTCGACCATGCGCAGATCGTGCTTGGCGGTCAGCCCCCACGCCTCGGCCGGCCAGTGGATGACCAGGGCGTTCTCCGGCAGGCTGGCATGCAGGTTGGCGAAGCGGTTCAGCCAGGCCGGGCCGAAGCCCGAGACCAGCTCGTAGGTGAGCACGAGCCGGCGCCGCAGCTCCGGCTCGACCACCGGCCCGTGGCCGCCCAGGAAGGCGCTGTCCCCGGCGCGCCGCAGCCCGCGCGCATCCAGGATGCCGGTGAAGTATTCCGGCCGCAGCCGCACGGCGCCGTCCTTGTCGCGGAAGAAGTACGCGTCGAAATCGGGCCGGGGCAGCACGGCGGGATCGGCGTAGGCGGCGAGGAAGGCGTCGCGGAACCGGGCCGCGTTGCTTTCGGCGAGGCGGAAGATCTCCGCCTGCTCCCGGCTGGTCGCCTCGAGGCGGGCGGCGATGTGGGCCAGGGCGTCGGCCTCGGCGCGGTCGTAGGCGTACCGGTAGCCGACCAGGGTCACGGCGGTGACGACAAGCAGGGACCAGAGGCCCACCCGCAGGGCGATCTCGACGATGAGGGACCGCGCGCGCGGCATTCCCGCCTCCCGACCTGCTCCGGAGCCTACCGGCACGACCATTTCCCCGCCCGCGTCAAAGCCGCGGCCATGGTGCGGAAGAAGGCCGGTCGGAACAAGCGGAATGCATATGTCCAAAGCGGTATGGCGCCCGAACCGTCCGCCGGCGGTCGGCCCGCGTCCGGTCGGGGCGGCGAGGGAAGGCCGGCACCCTCCATGCGTGGAGTGGTGGCGGGATCAGGTTGCAATCGCCGAAGCGGGTTCCTTTCGAACGCGGTGACATGCCGTTGACCGCATACGCCGGCTCATCGATAGTCGTCGCATGCATGGTGGACAAAGCTTCGGGCATGAATGCAGCGTGACCCTGTCGCCGCACAGGATGGCTGCGGGCGATCTGCCGCGCGCGGCCCAGCTGACCGAGGTCTGGGAGCACTACCGGGATCGGCGCCTTCCGAACGGGCTGCTGCCCCGGTCGAATGTGCAGATGGACATGTTCTCCCCCGCCACCCTGCCTTGGCTCGCCCTGTTCGACCTGACGAAGCAGCCCGGGCGCATCCTGATCCGCCTCTGGGGCGGAAATCTTCTCAACCTCGGCGTCGTCTCGCCACAAGGCCGATTCCTTGACGAACTGATCGTTCCGACCCTGCCGCAGCTGGGTCAGTTCTACATGGGGACGGTCCGGCTGGCCGAGGGGGGAACTCCGGTGTACTCGGAGGTCACCTTCGACAAGCCCACCGGTGTCCGCTTGCTATCGCGCCGTCTGACGGTTCCGGTGACGCTCGACGGGACCAGCGTGGCCCAGGTTCTGACCTGCCAAGCCTACGATGCGCCTCCGGATTTCCGGCGCGACCGCGAACCCGCCTCCTGGAACGGAAGCCACAGGGCCGTCGCCTGGATCGTGGACTGCTAGGCGTGTGATCCCGGTACGTCATGGTGCGTCGTCGCGTGCGTGGCCGGCGGGCTGTTCCGACGACCGGGACAGGCGCGTCCGCCGCCTCCCGGCGGCCCTAACCCGCCTCGGACAGGAACCAGAGCCGATCGGGGCGACGCCCCTGCGACGTTCGCCCGCCCGTCAGCCGAACTCTGTCCGTCAGTATAGGGTCGCCGGCACACCCCAGCCGTTTACATTTTGTTTACACAGCCGCCTCCAGGCTGGACTCCTGCGGTAGACGCATCACGACAATAAGAGCAGAGGGAGACTAGCGGATGCGGTTCCTCGACAAGCTCGGTCTCGCGCCAAAGATTCTGGCAGCCGTTCTCTTCATGATCCTCATCGCCGCCGGGCTGGCCAGTACCGGACTGCTCGCGGGGCGGCAGATGAACGCGCTCGTGGCCGAGCAGCAGCAGGCGGTCGGCCGGCTGAAGGACGCCGGACGCGGCACGGCCAACCTGCTGGCCTATGCGCGCGCCGTGGAATTCCTGCCGCTCGCCCTGCCGCCCGAGGAACGCCGGGCCAAGGAGGCCGAGGCCGCCGACGAACTCGCCCGCCTGCAGAAGCGCCTGGCGAACCTGGACGCCACCATCACGCACCCGGACGGCCGCCGCGACCTCGCCGCCATCCATGAGACGCTGGCGGCGTTCATTCCCACGCACAAGCGGACCGAGGAGCTGGGCCGCGCCGGCAAGCTGGACGAGGCGGGCCGCGTCGCCGCCGAAGCGTCGCCGCTGATCGACCTGATGCGCACCTCCCTGCGGGCCATCGAGAGCCGCAACGACGGGATATACCAAGCGGCCGACAAGCAGATCGCCGCCGAGTACTCCTGGAGCCAGGTGCTGCTCCTCGGCCTGGCGGCGCTGGGCGTGCTGGGCGGCGGCGGATTGTCGGTGTGGATCGTCGTGTTCGGCGTCACCCGGCCGTTGCGCGGCATCATCGGGGCGGTGGCGCGCGTCGCCGAGGGCGACCTGCAGGTCCAGGTGCCGGCGCTGGAGCGTGCCGACGAGGTGGGCGCGCTTGCCCGCGCGCTGGAGACGTTCAAGGCCGCCGGGCTGGAGAACCGCCGCCTGCAGGCCGAGCGGGAGGAGGCCGAGGCGAGGGCGCTGCAGGAGCGCCGCGCCGCCCGCCGGCGCATGGCCGATGAGTTCGAGCAGGTGGTCGGCGGCAGCCTCGGCCGGGTGCGGCAGGCCTCCGAGGAGGCCCGCGCCGCGGCGCAGTCGCTGGCCGCCACCGCCGAGCAGACCTCGAAGCAGGCCACGGCGGTGGCGGCGGCCTCCGAGGAGGCGTCGGTCAACGTGCAGACCGTCGCCGCCGCGACCGAGGAGCTGGCCGCCACCGTCCGCGAGATCGGCCGGCAGGTGGCGGAGAGCGAGCAGATCGCCCGGGCCGCGGTGGCCGAGGCGGAGCGCACCGACGCCCTGGTCGAGGGACTGTCCGCCGCCACCGGCCGCGTCGGCGACGTGGTGAAGCTGATCTCCGACATCGCCAGCCAGACCAACCTGCTGGCGCTGAACGCCACGATCGAGGCCGCCCGCGCCGGCGAGGCCGGGAAGGGCTTCGCCGTGGTGGCCAGCGAGGTGAAGCAGCTCGCCAACCAGACGGCAAAGGCGACCGACGAGATTTCCGGCCAGATATCCTCCATCCAGGCGGCCTCGGCCGACGCGGTGACGGCCATCCGGGGGATCGGCGGCACCATCCGCCGCATGAGCGGCATCGCGGGCCAGGTCGCGTCGGGCGTGCAGCAGCAGGACGCGGCCGCCAGCGAGATCGCCGGCAGCGTGGTGCAGGCCGCGGCCGGCACCGGACAGGTCTCGGCCAACATCGCCGGGGTCACCGGCGCGGCGGCCGCGACCGGCAGCGCGTCCAGCCAGCTGCTCGCCACCGCCACGGCCCTGTCGGCGGAGTCGGATGCGCTGAAGGCGGCGGTCGACCGCTTCGTCGGCGATCTGCGCGCGGCCTGAGAGGGGGAGCCGGACAGGCTCGCGAGCCCCATTGTGAATGGACGAGAGAGATTGAGATGCGGTGGTGGATCTGGCTCTTGGCGGGTCTGATGCCGGTGTCCGGCGCGTCGGCCGCGCCGACGGTGGTCTGCCGGGGCGCCGGGCACGATCGGTGGCTGCCCTACAGCTATGAGCTGCCGGACAGGACGATGGCGGGAGCGGCGCACGACATCCTGGAACAGGCGCTGGCGATGGTCGGACTGCGCTACGAGCGACGCCTCGTGGGGCCCTGGAAACGGGTGATCGCGAGCCTGGAGACGGGTGCGATCGACATCGTGGCCGGCGCTTTCCCGACCGCGGCGAGGGAGGAACGTTTTCTGTTCTCCACGCCCTTGAGCGAGGTTCCGATCCACATCTTCGCCCGGACCGATCGGCAGCCGACATTCGAGCGCTGGGAGGATCTCCGGGGCAAGCGGATGGTGACGTCGCTCGGCAACAGCTTCGGCGACGCGTGGGACCGCTTCGCCCGGGAGAACCTGGAGATCGTCTGGACCAGCAGCGTCGTCGAGGGGGTCCGCATGCTGCGCGCGGGGAGGGTGGATTTCGCGGTTTCCCCGCTCGACGCCGGCCGACTGGCGGTTCGCGCGGCGGGGCTGGAGGGCTTGCTGGTGCCGCTGCCCCGGCCGCTTACCGTCGTGTCCTTGTCGGCCGTCTTCGCGCCCGGCTCGCCCTGCGCCGACCGCCTGCCGGACATCAACCGCGCTGTCGAGCGGCTTCGGGCCGACGGCGAGATCGAGCGTATTCTCGACAGGCACAGGGAGATCCGTTCCTGAGTCCGGTCCGACGCGTCAAACGGGTCCCATATGGATCCCGTCGCCAAGGTTATAATTTCCATAACGTACCTTATCATCTTTGCGAGCGGTCCGCCCGAACGCCGCAGGATCGGCTCCTTCCCGAAAGATTCGCGGCAGCGGAGTTGCCCCGGCCGGGCTATGCTCCCGGCGGAACGGGGTGCCGCGCGGGTGTAGCGCGTGCCCCGCGCTTCGGTTCTGACGGGAGAGATGGGATGGTCAAGCTGACCGTGAACGGGCGGGCCCTCGAGGTCGACATGCCCGAGGACACGCCGCTGCTCTGGGCCCTGCGCGACGGGCTGGGCATGACCGGCACCAAATATGGCTGCGGCATCGCCGCCTGCGGCGCCTGCACCGTCCATGCCGACGGGGTCGCCACCCGCTCCTGCCAGCTGCCGATCGGCGACGCGGCGACCATGAAGATCACGACCATCGAGGGCGTGGCCGCCTCCGGAAAGATCGGCAAGGCGGTCCAGGCCGCCTGGCAGGAGATGGACGTGGTCCAGTGCGGCTACTGCCAGTCCGGCCAGATCATGTCGGCGGTGGCGCTGGTGGCGGAGAACCCGAACCCCAACGACGCCGACATCGACGCGGCCATGGACGGCAATGTCTGCCGCTGCGCCACATATGTCCGCATCCGCGCCGCGATCAAGCGCGCCGCCCAGCTCGCGAGGGCCTGAGCCATGCTGCCCCATCTCCTGAAGCAGGCCGCCGAATCGGTGGTCGAGAGCGTCCCCTCCCGCCGGGGATTCCTGAAGGCCGGCGGCGCGCTGGTCATCGGCGCCGCCCTGCCCCTGCCGGCAGTCGCCGCTGGTCCCGCCGCCGGGCCCAGGATCGTCGGCCCGCCCGATCCGCGGCCGCAGGCCTTCGTGCGGATCGCGCCGGACAACAGCGTCACCGTCCTGATCAAGCATCTGGACAAGGGCCAGGGCACCACCACCGGCCTCGCCACCATCGTGGCGGAGGAGCTGGACGCGGACTGGGCGCAGATGCGGGCCGACCACGCGCCGGCCGACAGCAAGCTCTACGCCAACCATTTCTTCGGGCTGCAGGGCACCGGCGGCTCCACCGCCGTCGCCAACAGCTGGGACGAGCTGCGCATGGCCGGCGCCGCCGCCAAGGCCATGCTGGTCGCCGCCGCCGCCCAGCGCTGGTCGGTGCCGGCATCGGAGATCACGGTCGCCAAGGGCGTGGTCGCCCATGCCAAGTCCAACCGCCAGGCCAGCTTCGGCGAGCTCGCCGCCGATGCCGCCAAGATGCCCGTCCCGGAAAAGGTCGAGCTGAAGAAGGCCGCTTCCTACACCCTGATCGGCGATCCGAAGCTGCACCGGATCGATCATGTGTCGAAGACCAACGGCACGGCGCAGTTCGCCATGGATGTGCGCCGCCCCGGCCAGCTGACGGCCGTGCTGGCCCGCCCGCCCCTGTTCGGCGCCACCGTGGCGAAAATCGACGACGCCGCCGCGCGCAAGGTGCCGGGCGTGGTCGATGTGCTGCAGGTGCCGGGCGGCGTCGCGGTGCTGGCGACCCATACCTGGGCGGCGATGAAGGGCCGCGAGGCGCTGTCCGTCACCTGGGACGAGTCGAAGGCCGAGAAGCGCGGCACCGACCAGATCCTGGCCGAGTACCGCGACCTCTCCACCAAGCCCGGCACATCAGCCGCGCGCAAGGGCGACGCCGCCAAGGCCTTCGCCGGGGCGGCCAAGGTGATCGAGGGCACCTTCACCTTCCCCTACCTGGCGCACGCGCCGATGGAGCCGCTGAACGCCACCATCCAGCTCACCCCGGACGGCGGGGCGGAGTTCTGGGCGGGCAGCCAGTTCCAGGGCGTCGAGCAGCCGGCGGTCGCCGGCGTGCTGGGCTGCAAGCCCGAGCAGGTGAGGATCAACACGCTCTACGCCGGCGGCAGCTTCGGCCGCCGCGCCACTCCCAGCGCCGACTACATGGTCGAGGCCGCGCACATCGCCAAGGCGCACGCGGCGAAGGGCGGCAAGGCGCCGATCCACCTGGTCTGGACCCGCGAGGACGACATCCGGGGCGGCCACTACCGTCCGCTCTTCGTCCACCGCATCAAGGCCGGGCTGGACAAGGACGGCACCATCGTGGCCTGGGAGCAGACCATCGTCGGCCAGTCCTTCATGGCCGGCACGACCTTCGAGCCCTTCGTGATCAGGAACGGCGTCGACGCGACCTCGGTCGAGGGCGCGGCCGACATGTCCTACGAGGTGCCGAACCTCCATGTCGATTTGCACACCACCAAGGTCGGCGTGCCGACCCTCTGGTGGCGCTCGGTGGGCCACACCCACACCGCCTACGCCAAGGAGGTCATGATCGACGAGCTGGCGAAGGCGGCGGGCAAGGACCCGGTGGAGTTCCGCCTGTCCATGCTGAAGGCCCACCCGCGGCAGCAGGCGGTCCTGAAGCTGGCCGCGGAGAAGGCCGGCTGGGGCAGGAAGCCGGCCGAGGGCCGCGCCATGGGCGTGGCCGTGCATGCGAGCTTCGGCAGCGTTGTCGCCCATGTCGCCGAGGTCTCGGTGGACAAGGCCGGCAAGGCCAAGGTCCACCGCGTCGTCTGCGCCATCGACTGCGGCCGGGTGGTGAACCCCGACGTGGTCAAGGCGCAGCTGGAGGGCGGCACCGGCTGGGGCATCGGCCACGCCATGCGCAACGCCATCACCCTGACCGCCGGCAAGGTCGACCAGGCGAACTTCGACGGGTTCGAGCCGCTGCGCATGTCCGACATGCCCGCGGTCGAGGTGCATATCGTGCCGTCCGACGCGCGTCCCAGCGGCGTGGGCGAGCCGGGCGTGCCGACGGCCGCGCCGGCGGTGGCCAACGCCATCTTCCGCGCGACCGGCACTCCCGTGCGCGACCTGCCCTTCACCAAGGGCGGGCTGGTCTGAGCATGACGAGGGGGCCGGCCCAGCGCCGGCCCCCTCGCCTATCGCGGGCATGCCCGCACGGCCATCAGGTGAAGAGCGGGCCCGGGCGTGCTAGTCTGGCGGCCGTCCCGTTTCGCAACGCGCGTCTCCCATGACCATGGCCAGCACCGTCGAGAGAGCCCACGCCGAGATCCGCCGCGGCATCCTGGCCGGTGAATTCGGCCCCGGCGCCCGGCTGAAGGAGGAGGAGCTGGCGTCGCGCGTCGGCGTCAGCCGCACGCCCGTGCGCGAGGCGCTACGCCGGCTGAACGCCGAGGGGCTGGTCGATTTCGTGCCGAACCAGGGGGCGTTCGTCGCCAGCTGGAGCGACCATGAGCTGGACGACATCTTCCGCCTGCGCTCGCTGCTGGAGGGCCACGCCGCCGAGCTGGCCGCCCGCAGCGCCACGCCGGTCCAGATCACCGAGCTGGAGCGGCTGGCCCGCCACATGATCGAGCTGGAGGCGAACCGCCCCGGCCAGGCCATGGAGGCCATCGCCGAGGCCAACGCCGCCTTCCACCGGCTGATCCTGGAGGCCGCCGGCAGCCGCCGCCTGACCGCCATGATGGCACATGTGGTGGAGATCCCGCTGGTGCTGCGCACCTTCGGCCGCTACAGCCCGGAGGCGCTGGCCCGCTCGCTGCGCCACCATGTCGAGCTGGCGGCCGCGGTGCGCGCCCGCGACCCGCTCTGGGCCGGCTCGGTCATGCGCAGCCACATCATGGCCGCCTGGCACGCCATCCAACAGAATGTCGAGGACCAGCGCGCCGGGGGCGCCGCCGACGCGGCGGATTGACCGGGACCCGTAGGCCGGGACCCGTAGGTCGCATGAAGGCGGAGCCGCAATGCGACGCCGCCGGCAGGGAACGTCGCATTACGCCTGTGGCTCCATGCGACCTACGGACCACTCCTACCCCTGGATATGGACAGGCAGCGGGCAGATCGAGCTCAGCACAAAGTCGAGGCGGGGGGTGCCCAGGGCGCCGTCCGGCGGCCCGTCCCGGCCGTCGCCGCCGATCCAGGCGAAGGGCACGTCCGACCGGCGCAGCAGCTCGGCCAGACCGTCGGACGGGCCGTCGGTCAGCGTCCGGTTGATCAGGGCGCAGTCCGGCCGGTTCCGGCGCAGCTCGTCCTCGGCCGCCGCGCTGGTGGCGGCCGGGCCGGCGACGTCGAAGCCGATGTCGCGCAACGCGTCGGCCAGCGCCGGCCCGATCAGGGAATTATCCTCGACGAGCAGCACGCGCTGCCGCGACTCACCCGGCATCATGCCCTCCATGGATCCCATCCTCGTACGATGCGTCAGTAGTCGCGCGGGGAATCGCGCCAGTCCACCGCCATCATCAGGCGGCGCACGGCGGACTCGGCCTTGCGGATGGACGCGAAGGTGCGGCCGTCGAGCCGACCCGCCTCGGTCCGGGCGGCGAAGAACCGGTAGCCCGGCCCGTCCCGCACCAGCACCCCGGCATCCCTGCCAGCCACCTGAACCACGCACCGATCCATCATCCGACCCTCCACGCCCTCGCCGCCTCTGAGGACAGAAGAGCCGACCGATCTCCCCCCGATCGGTACGCTAGCGGACCGATAACACTCCTGCGCTTTTCTCCCCATAACGATGGGGTGAGGCCCGTCCCGGGCGCAGTCCGGCGGCCGGCCTGTCAATTGCCCGGCGAATGGTCTAGATTGTGCCATCGCCTTCCAGGACACCATCCGGCTGAAGGCGGCTGAGAGAGACGCGCGCTCCCGCCACACTCCTGGGGGAGAGCGCAGATGGCCACGTCCGGGCCTGCCGGGATTCCCGAAAACCTGTTGCTGCGGACCCTGCCGCCCGCAGATCGCGACGCCCTGCTGGCCAGGCTGGAACCGGTGGAACTCGCGTTCCGCCAGATCCTGCACGAGGCCGGTGCGCCGATCACCCATGTCTATTTCATCGAAGCGGGCATCGTCTCCCATCTCCCCCAGCTGGAGGAGGGCCAAGCCGTCGAGGTGGGGCTGACCGGCCCCGAGGGCCTGGTCGGCCTGGACGTGGCGCTCGGCGGCGGGACCGCCGTCACCCGCGCCCTGGTGCAGGTGCCCGGCCGCGCCCTCCGCATGACCGCCGAGGCGCTGCGGGCGGAGATGGCGAATGGCGGCCCCCTGGCCGCCGCCATCCTGCTTTTCGTGCGGTCGATGTACGCGCAGACGGCCCAGGTCGCGGCGTGCAACGCCCGGCACGGCCTGATCGAGCGGATGACGCGCTGGCTGCTGATGATGCACGACCGCATCCGGGAGAACCGGATGCCGCTGACGCACGATCTCATCTCCAAGATGCTGGGGGTGCGCCGCTCCGGCGTCACCCTGGCGATCGGCGCACTCAACAAGGTCGGCGCCGTGTCGCAGAGCCGGGGCACCGTCACCGTGCTCGACCGGCCCGGGCTGGAGGCGGCGGCGTGCGGGTGCTACGGCGTCATCCGCCGGGCGACGGAGAGGCTGCCGGGCGCGTCCTGATCCGGCGTCCCTGGACCCCTGTATACAAAATATCATCGGACCGCTTGCCGCGGACTTGTTTCCGCGCCACTCTCCCTTTCGTGGATGCAAGGGAGCCCTGCCTCCCCGCATCCCTGACAAAGCCCTAGTCTAATAGGGTACGACGAAGGGAGAGAGATCATGGGGAGCATCGCCGTCCGCCGTGCCCTGCTGGCCGGCGCCAGCTTCTTCGCCACGGCCGCCGCCACCGTCATTGTATGCAATGGCCCGGCGCTGGCGCAGAACGCGCCGTCCTCGGCACCCGCCGCGACCCAGCCGGCGACGGCCACCGCGACGGCCGCCGATCTGGGTGAGATCGTGATCACCGCCCGCCAGCGCTCCGAGGTGCTGCGCGAGGTGCCCATCGCCGTCACCGCCTTCACCGCCGAGAACATCGAGAAGGCCGGCATAGAGCGTCCCCAGGACTTCATCCAGCTGACGCCGAACGTCAGCTTCATCCAGACCACCAATGCCGGCGAGAGCCAGGTGCATATCCGCGGCGTGATCCAGCCGCGCGACAGCGAGCCGCCCTTCGCCTACGTCCTGGACGGGGTGCTGGTGCCCAACCCCAACGCCTTCAACCAGGAGCTGGTGGACATCCAGCAGATCGAGGTCATCAAGGGCCCGATCGGCTCCATCTACGGCCGCAACGCCATCGGCGGCGCCATCCTGGTGACGACCAAGCGCCCGAGCAACGACCCGGAGGGCGAGGTCCGCGTCGGCTACGAGGTCGAGGGCGAGGAGTACAAGGCCAGCGGCTATGTCGGCGGCCCGATCATCCCGAACAAGCTCTTCGCCCGCCTGACCGCCAGCTACAAGGACCGCGGCGGCTACTACCAGAACGTCACGCTGGGCGAGAAGGAGGACAAGTACGAGGAGGGCCTGGCCCGCGCCCGCGTGGTGCTGGAGGCGACCGAGACCCTCTCCTTCGACCTCAGCGCGGGCCTCAGCCAGATCAAGGGCCCGGCCTTCAACTTCAACAACCAGATGGCCGGCACCTTCGGTTTCGAGACCGGCGTCAACATCCGCGACACCAGCATCCCCTATGCCGGCAACGTCCGCAGCTTCAACGAGCAGGACCGCGTCGATCTGTCGGCCAAGGCGGACTGGACCACCGGGGCCGGCACCCTGACCGCCACCGCCGCCTATCACGACCTCAAGGAGGATATGGGCGGCGAGGGTGCCGTCGACCTCGCCCTGTTCGGCATCGTGCCCGGCCCGACCTTCCTGGATTTCGCCACCAACCCCGCCCTGTTCGAGGGCTACGGCCCCACGCCCCGCGACGGCACCCAGTACCAGGAGCGCAACCAGGACGACACGAGCTTCGAGCTGCGCTTCACCTCGCCCGGCGAGAACCGTCTGCGCTACATCGCAGGCCTCTACTACATCGACTTCGACCGCGAGGTGGTGCTGAACCGCGCCGTCGACCTCGGCCAGGGCCGGGTCGCGCGCAACCCGCTGGGCGGGCCGGAGAACCCGGTCGTCGCCGTCACCTGGACCGACAACGCCAACGAGGCCTACGCCGCCTTCGGCCAGCTCGCCTTCGACATCACCGACGACCTGGAGGTGTCGGCGGCGCTGCGCTACGACGAGGAGAAGCGCGAGAGCACCAACCTGACGCCGGCCGCCTTCACCCCCGTGGCCGGCGATGCCGGGCGGGTAAGGGGCGACAAGTTCAGCGACCTGCAGCCGCGCATCTCGCTGCGCTGGAACGCCACCGAGGACGTCTCGGTCTACGGTACCTATGGCGAGGGCTTCCGCTCCGGCGGCTTCAACCCGCTGGGCAGCCGCTTCAACATCATCAACATCGACCGGGTCACCAACACCACGGTGCAGGACGAATTCGACAAGGAGACGTCCAAGTCGTTCGAGGCCGGCATCAAGACCAGCCTGCTGGACCGCCGCCTCAGCCTGAACGCCGCCGCCTTCTTCACCACGGTGGAGAACGCGCACTATTTCCAGTTCTTCCCCTTCTCCCTGTCGCGCGTGATCAGCATCGTCGACAAGAACGAAATCCGGGGCTTCGAGGCCGACGCCACCGCCCGGCTGAGCGACCAGTTCCAGCTGTTCGGCGGCCTGGGCGTGATCGACAGCGAGATCAAGCGTAACCGCGAGCTGCCGCAGACCGAGGGCAACAAGTTCCCCTTCACGCCCGAATACTCGGTCAATGCCGGCGGCCAGTTCACCACGCCGCTGGGCGGCGATCTGGAGCTGGTGGCGCGGCTGGACTACAGCCGCACCGGGCCGATCTACTTCGACACGCTGAACACGCGCGGCACCAAGCGCCAGCCGCTGGACATCGTCAACGCCCGGCTGGGTCTGGAGACCGAGAGCTGGAGCGCCACGCTCTTCGCCCGCAACCTGTTCGACGAGCGTTACAATGTCGACGGCGTGGTGCTGGTGGTGCCGGGCGTCACCACCTTCAACTTCGTCACCAAGGGCGAGCCCATGACCTGGGGTGCCGAGCTGCGGTACCGGTTCTGACAAGGGCGAGGCCCGATGAAGCGCCGTAGGTCGGGAGGAGCGTCAGCGAATCCCGACATCTCCGGCCGGGTCATGTCGGGATGCGCTCCGCTCCTCCCGACCTAAGGGTATGAAGCGCCGTAGGTCGCATAGAGGCGAAGCCGCAATGCGACATGCTCCGGCCGGGGATGTCGCATTGCGCTGCGCTCCATGCGACCTACGGGCCTGCGATCGCAATATGGAGTGCTGTCGGCTTAGTTGCCGTCCCCTCTCCCAGAGGGAGAGGGGCAGGGAGAGGGGGTACGGGAACGCGGAGCAGTTCGGAACGTCGGGGACAGGCGCCCTTCCCCGGCCCTCTTGCCCCTCACCCTAACCCTCTCCCCCTGGGAGAGGGGATTATCTCCAGCTTCCGGATGTCTCTTGGCTGAGCGGGGGCTTGGAGCAAGCCACCCATCCTCGTGTAAGCTGCGGCCCCCTCCCCGCCGCCTCACGAGCGCCCGATGCCCCTGCCCACATTCGACGATGTCCGCGCCGCCGCAGAGCGCCTCCAGGGCCATGCCGTGCGCACGCCGCTGCTGGAGTCCATCGCGGCCAACCGGCTGCTGGGCGGGCGGCTGCTGCTGAAGGCGGAGTGCCTGCAGCAGACCGGCTCCTTCAAGTTCCGCGGCGCCTACAACCGGCTGGTCCAGCTGTCGGCGGCGGAGCGGGCGCGGGGCGTCGTCGCCTTCTCCTCCGGCAATCACGGCCAGGCGGTGGCGGCGGCCGGACGGCTGCTGGGGGCGCCGGCGACGGTGATCATGCCGTCCGACGCGCCGGCCGTGAAAATCGAGGCGACGCGCGGCCACGGCGCCGACATCGTGCTCTACGACCGCTTCACCGAGAAGCGCGAGGCGATCGCCGCCCGCTATGTCGAGGAACGCGGGGCGACCCTGGTGCCGCCTTTCGACGACCCGCACATCATCGCCGGCCAGGGCACGGTCGGGCTGGAGATCGCGGAGCAGGCGGCGGAGCGCGGCATCCGGCTCGACGAGGTGCTGGTCTGCGCCGGGGGCGGCGGGCTGGTGGCCGGTTCGTCGTTGGCGCTGAAGACCCTCAGCCCCGATACGCTGGTCTGGGCAGCGGAGCCGCGCGCGGTCAACGATTGGGAGCGCTCGCTGGCTGCCGGAGAGCGGCTGGGCAACGACCCGCAGGCGCGCTCGATCTGCGACGCGCTGCTGACCCCGATGCCGGGAGAGATCACCTTTCCCATCAACATCAACACGCTGGCGGGCGGTGTTTCGGCAACGGATGAGGAAGCGCTGCGGGCCATGGCCTTCGCCTTCCGTCATTTCCGCATCGTGCTGGAGCCGGGCGGCGCCATAGCGCTGGCCTGCGCCCTCGCCGGCCGCCGCCCGGTCCAGGGCCGCACCATCGCCGTGGTCTGCAGCGGCGGCAATGTCGACCGCGACCTGTTCCGACAAGCGCTGGCGGACAATCCGGACCTCTGACCCCTCTCCGTAAGCCCCGTTGCCCCCGCCCTCCCCCGCCCCCTATGACGGTAGCAGGCATCGTCGGGGAGGGCGGCATGGGCATGGGGACGACGCGGCGCGGGTTGCTGGCGGGGCTGGCCGGCGGCGGGGCGGCGGTGGCGCTGGCGGGCACGGCGGCGGCCCAGGGCGCGCCGGTCGCGGCACCCCCAGTCGCCGCACCGCCGGTCAAGGCGCCTCCTGCCACGGGAGGCGCCATCACCACGGCGGATATCGCCGCCGCCGAGAAGATCGCCGGCGTCCGCTACACCGAGCCCGAGCGCGCCCAGCTGCTGAAGGGGCTGGAGGAGCAGCTCGACCATCTGCGGGCGCTGCGGTCGTTCCACAAGCCGAACGACCTTGCCCCCGCCACGATTTTCGACCCCCGCCTGCCCGGCCGGGCCTATCCGGCGCAGGAGGGCGGGGTGCGGCTGGCCCCGGCCGAGGCGGGACGGCCCGGCAACGAGGCCGACATCGCGTTCGCCCCCGCCGCCAATCTCGCCGCCTGGCTGGCCTCAGGCGCCCTGACCTCGGAGGCGTTGACCCGGCTCTATCTCGAGCGCATCGCCCGGCTGGCGCCAAAGCTCGAATGTTTTGTCACCGTAACGGCCGATTTGGCGCTGGCGGAGGCGCGCCGGGCGGATGCGGAGCGCCGCGCCGGGCGCACGCGCGGACCGCTGCACGGGCTGCCCTATGTGCTGAAGGACCTGGCCGACACGGCCGGGATCGCCACCACCTGGGGCGCCGGCCCCTACCGCGACCGGGTGCCGGACCGCGACGCCGTCGTCGTCACCCGCCTGCGCGAGGCCGGGGCCGTGCTGCTGGGCAAGACCACGTTGGGCGAGATCGCCTATGGCGACGTCTGGTTCGGCGGCACCACCCGCAATCCCTGGAATCCGCGCGAGGGCTCCAGCGGCAGCTCCGCGGGCTCGGCTGCGGCGGTGGCGGCGGGGCTGGCCGCCTTCGGCATCGGCACGGAGACGCTGGGCAGCATCGTCAGCCCCAGCAACCGCTGCGGCGCCACCGGCCTTCGACCGACCTTCGGCCGGGTGGCGCGCACCGGCTGCATGGCGCTGTGCTGGTCCCTGGACAAGATCGGCCCGATCACCCGCACGGTGGAGGACACCGCGCTCGTGCTGGCGGCGTTGAACGGCGGGGATGCCGGCGACCCGTCCAGCCTCGACCACGGCTTCGCCTATGACGGCGCGGCGGACCTGAAGGGCCTGCGGCTGGGCTGGGACCCCGCCTGGTTCGAGGGAGAGGGCGCCACGGAGGTGGACCGCGCAGCACTTGAGGCGGCCAAGGGTCTGGGCCTGCAGCTGGTGGAGGTCCGCATGCCGGACCTGCCCGTCGACCCGCTCATCACCATCCTCGCGGCCGAGTCCGCCGCCGCCTTCGAGGACCTCACCCTCAGCGACCGCGACGAGCTGCTGCGCTGGCAGGACGATCCCGCCTGGCCCAACAGCTGGCGCCGCTACCGCTTCATCCCCGCCGTGGATCTGATCAACGCCGACCGGGTGCGCCGGAAGCTGATGGAGGCGATGCACGGGGTGTTCGAGCGCGCCGACGTGCTGGTGGGCCCGAACTTCGCCGGCGACATGCTGCTGGCGACCAACATGACCGGCCACCCTCAACTCACCCTGCGCGCCGGCTTCCGCGACCAGCCCTTCCGCCCCGGCATGCTCGACCGCCCCGACCCCGCGGCACCCAAGGTCCGCGCGCCTGAGAATATTAGCCTCTGGGCCGGCCTGTTCGAGGAACGCCGCGCCATCGCCGTCGGCCGGGCGCTGGAGCGGGCGCTGGGGGTCTGGAGCGAGCGGCCGGGGGTGGGGTGAGGAGTTTGCCAGATGCTCTCGCAACCTCGGGAGCAGCAATAATCCCCTTATCCTGAGCCTGTCGAAGGACGCACCGCATCGACGCTGCCTTTGTCGGCACGCGGCGCAAACTTTATACGCGGCTAGGACGTGGTGCGTCCTTCGACAAGCTCAGGATGAGGAGGTTTTTGCTGCTCCCGGCCAGCAGATGCGGCCGGTCCGCCGCCCCCTACCCCCTGCGCCGCAGGAACAGCAGGGTCGCCACGCCCACCCCCGCCATCAGCAGCATCACCCACCAGAAGGCGGAGGGCGCGTGCAGGCCGGGCAGGCCGGCGACGTTCATGCCGAAGACGCCGGTGACAAAGGTCAGCGGGGCGAACAGCACGGTCACCAGCGACAGCACGAAGAGCGTGCGGTTGGTCTCCTCGGTCAGGCGCGAGGCCAGCTCGTCCTGCAGCAGCTTGGCGCGCTCCTGCGTGGAGTCCAGGTCGAGGATGACGCCGCCCAGCGTCTCGGACGCGTCGCGCAGCCGCACCATGTCCTCGTCCGACAGCCAGGGCAGCCGGCGGCCCGCCACCAGTTTCGCCAGCGCCTGGCGCTGCGGCACGATATGCCGGCGCAGGCGCACGGCCAGGCGGCGCACCTTGCCGAGCTTCACCCGGTGGTCGAGGAAGCGCTCGGCGAGGATGTCCTCCTCGATGTCGTCGACCTCCTCCGACAGCTTGCCGACCACCTCGCCCAGCGTGTCGGCCAGCTTGTCCAGCAGCTCGGCGAACAGCTCGGCGGTGGTGTCGTAGCGCTCGCCCCGCTCCAGCCCCAGCCGCAGCCGGTCGACGGCCTTAAGCGGGTGGCGGCGGCAGGAGACGACGCGGTTGCGGTCGAGATAGAGGCGCAGCGTGCCGATGTCCGACGGGTCGTAATCGAAATCGTAATGCATGTCCGAGAGCACGGCGACCAGCGCGTCGCCCACCGGCTCTACGCGGGTGCGGGTGTCCTCCGCGTCCAGCAGGATCTCGCGCACCACCTCGGGCAGTCCGCTCTGCTGCTCGATCCAGCTGCGGGCGCGGATCGAGGAGAGATTGAAGTGCAGCCACAGCAGCCCCTCGCCCTCGGCGGTCGCCTGCGGCGGCGGTGCGCCCGGCTTCAGGCGCGTCAGCCCGCCGTTCGGCTCCAGGACGTAGCCGCAGATCAGGTCGGTGTCGGTGGCGAGCGGCGCGCCCATGGCGGTCTCAGCCCGCGTCCCCGATATAGGCCAGCAGCGGCGCCCAGTCGCCGCGCACCTCGAGGATGCGGGCCCCCTTCTGGTCGAACAGCGACAGGCCCGAGGCGGCGGCGTCGGCATAGGCCTGACTGTCGCGCAGCCGCGCCACCACCTGGTGCCCGACCGTGCCGAGGAACCCGTCCAGCCGCTCGGCGGCCCGGGTGCGGGCGCGCAGCCGGTTGCCGACCACGGCCACCGCCTTGCGGTTCTTGCGGATCGGCTTCAGCTCGTCCAGCTTCGACAGGAAGCGCTCGGTCGCCTGCTCGTCGAAGGCGCCGGGCAGCACCGGCAGGACGATGATGTCCGCCTCGGCCACCAGCTCCTCCATCGCCTTGGACTTCATCGCCGCCGGCGCGTCGATCACCAGCCGGTCCAGCCCGCCGGGCGGGGCGGAGATGTCCCTGGTCCAGTCCAGCCCCCGGATCGGCGCGGCGCTCGCCGGCCGACGCTCCAGCCAGCCGAGGCTCGATCGCTGCCGGTCGACGTCGGCCAGCGCCGTGGCATGGCCGGCATTGGCGAAGGCCGCGGCCAGGTTGGTGGCGATGGTGGTCTTGCCGCACCCGCCCTTGATGTTGGCGACCAGGACCCGGATCATCGGCGCACGCCCCCGCTTCAGCTGACGGCGCGACCATATACCCCCTCCGGCTTAGGGTGCAAACGCGCGGCGCGTGAAGCTTTGGTGACGGGGGCGCTGAGCATCCCTCGCCCCTTGCGGGAGAGGGGTGGGGCGGAAGCCACGGGCGGAAGGAAAGTCGGTCGCCATGAGGCAGCAACGACCCTGCCTGTACCGAGGGAGCAGCAAAAACCCCCTCATCCTGAGCTTGTCGAAGGACGCACTTCCTCAACACTGCCATTCACAATCGATCGCGCTTGCCGCGCCCTATGGAAGAAAAAGGGAGGGCGGATGCGCGGCGATCCGGTGGAAGGCGCGTGGATGTATATCCTGCGGTGCCGGGACGGCAGCTACTATGTCGGCACGACCCGCAAGAGCCTGGACGAGCGGCTGTCGGATCATAACCACGGCATTTACGGAGGCTACACCGCCACGCGCCGGCCGGTGGAGATGGTCTATGCCGAGTGCTTCCAACGCATCACCGACGCCATCGCCGCCGAGCGACGCGTGAAGGGCTGGCGGCGCGAGAAGAAGGAGGCGCTGATCGCCAAGCGCTTCGACTTGCTGCCGGCTTTGGCACGAACCGCGAGCGAAGATGACGGGCAGCGTTGATGCTGTGCGTCCTTCGACAAGCTCAGGATGAGGGGGGTTTTTGCTGCTCCCTGAGTAGGGGCAGCGTTGAGGGCGTGCTTCCTTCGACAGGCTCCGGATGAGGGGGATTTAGCTGCTCCCGGCCGAGCTTGCGCGAGAGCGAGCCAGGAGTGCCTGGCATCCCCCATCCTCATCCTGAGCTTGTCGAAGGATGAGCTTGTCGACGGATGAGCTTGTCGAAGGATGAGCTTGTCGAAGGAAGCACCACGACCCTGCTGCGTGACGCCCCCTCACCCCGGCGGAATCTGCGTCGTCGTGCCCGGCACGGGCGGGCCGCCCTTGGGGTCGGTGGCGTCCTCGCGGGCGCGCTGGGCCTCCTCGGTCTCGCGGCGCTTGGCGCTGTCCATCAGCTCCTCGGCGAGGCGGGCATTGTCGTGGGGGTCGCTCTTCAGCGCTTCCGCGAAGGGCGAGGCGGGCTTCCTCTCGTCGGCCATGGGGCGGCTCCGGTCAGGGGTTGGCTCACCCCCACAACAGGGGAGGCGCCCGTCCCTCCCCCGCCGTCACGCAAGCGTCACGGGGCGCAGGCCCTTGGGATCACGCTTGGCCTCCGGCTTCAGCCGGGTGATGGTGTCGACCAGCGCCTCCACCGTCGTGCCCCGGCCGGCGTCCGGCGGCAGCAGGATCAGCACGGCGCTGGCCCTGAGCAGGCCGATGCGGCGCACCACGCCCTCGCGGTCACGCCCCTCGAACCAGCCGCGCTCGCGCGTCTCCGGCTCGTACAGGCTCTCCGCGTCCGAGCGGAAGAGGTCCAGCAGCCGCGCCACCTCGGCCTCGGCGCGGGCGGGGTCCAGCCTGCCGGCCAGCACGAAATCGTCGCCGCCGACATGGCCGGCGAAGGCCCCCAACTGCGCCGCCAGCGCCTTCAGCCGGTCGGCGAACATCAGGATGGCGCGGTCGCCCTGGCGGAAGCCGAAACGGTCGTTGAAGGGCTTGAACTGGTCGAAGTCGAAATAGGCGACGAAGCGCGCCCGCTCCGGCTCCGCCAGCAGCGCGTCGGCCTGGGCGGAGATCGCGATGTTGCCGGGCAGCCGGGTCAGCGGGTTCTGGTCGGTGGCGGCGGCCAGGCGCTGCTCATGCACCAGCCGCAGCAGGGACTGGCTGCGCAGGAATCCCACGTAGCGGCCGCCCTCCACGATCAGGATGCCGTCGGCCGCCCCCTCCTCCGAGAAGGCCTCCACCACCCGCTCCACCGGCGTGTCGATGTCGCAGGCGGGGCACGGCGCCAGCAAGGCGGCCAGCGTGTGGCCGGCCACCTTGTTGCGCAGCAGGTCGGCGCCGTAGCGGGAATAGACGAAGGGCTTCAGGTCGCGCTCGCGCACCACCCCCACCGGCCGCCCCTCCCGGTCCACCACCGGCACGACGGAGGGGGTGGAGGGATTGGCGAACAGCTCCAGCAGCACCGATTTCGGCGCGTCGGCCGGCAAGGGCTCGGTGCGCTCGATCAGGGCGGACAGGCGCTCGCGGCTGGCCGGCGGGCGGCGCCTGTCCTCGCCGTTCAGCCGCTCCACGTCCGGATTGCGCAGCGCCAGCCCGCCCTCGTAGAACTCCGGCCGGCCCAGCAGGTAGCCCTGCGCCAGGTCGCAGCCCAGATCGCGGCAGACATAGAACTCCGCCGGCGTCTCGATCCCCTCGGCGATGATGGAGATGCCCAGCGTGTGGGCGTACTGCACCAGATAGCCGACGATCGCCTGCTTGCGCCGGTCGCGTTCGATGCCGTCGATGAAGAAGCGGTCGATCTTCACGAAGTCCGGCGCCGCCTCGTAGAGCAGGCGCATGCCGCCGAAGCCGACGCCGAAATCGTCCAGCGCGATGCCGACGCCGTTGCGGCGGTAGAGCGACACCGCCGCCTCCAGCCGCCGGCCCGCGGCGCTGGTGTCGCGCTCCGAGATCTCGTGGACAATGCGGAAGGGCCGGTCCTTGGCCAGGGCCGAGACCAGCACCGCCGCCCCCGACAGGCGCGCGTCCACGTTCAGGAACAGCCGCAGGTCGGTCCCGGCGGCCAGCGTGCCGAAGGCCTCCACCGCCTTGGTCATCAGCACCGACTCCACCTCGCCCAGCGCGCCGCCCTCGTGCGCCGCGTCGAACAGATCCATCGGCCCGCTGAAGCCGGCATTCTCCCAGCCGCGCAGCAGCGCCTCGTAGCCGACGCAGGCGCCCGTGCGCATCTGCACGATCGGCTGGAAGGCGTGCCGCAGCTTGGAGGTGATGCCGGTCCAGACGCGCTGGGCCGGCAGGGGGTCCGCATAGGACCCCAAGGGTGTGTCGGAGAGCGCGTTCATCGGTAGCCCGGCCAGGAGGGAACGGCGGCTCCCTGCATAGCGCCAGCGGATGACAAACGCGTGACGGCCGCCGCGCGGTCGGCGCATGGCGCTCCCTCCAGAACGAAAGGCTTGCCGGAACTCCGGTCGATTACAGCCCCCTCTCCCAGGGGGAGAGGGTTGGGGAGAGGGGGTAAGACTTCAGAGGAAGGGCGCTTCATTGAAGTTTGCCCCTGCTCCGCGATCCCGTACCCCCTCTCCCTGTCCCTCTCCCCCTGGGAGAGGGGACGGCAGTCCGGAACGATGAGCCTTCGATAAACTTGAGCCGGGACCCCGGTTCAGGCCGGCGCCCGCACCGGCATGAGGTTGTCCAGGAACTGCTGGGCCGAGGCGCGCCAGGTGAAGCGCAGCGCGTGCTCCCGGCACAGGACCGGATCGATGGTCAGGGCCGCCAGGGCGGCCTTGCGGAGATCATGGTCCAGCACGCCGGCGCCGCTGTCGCCGATCACGTCCAGCGGGCCCGGCACGGGATAGGCCGCCACCGGCACGCCGCAGGCCAGCGCCTCCAGCAGCACCAGCCCGAAGGTGTCGGACCGGGAGGGGAAGATGAAGACGTCGGCTGCCGCGAAGTGGCGGGCCAGCTCCTCGCCATGCCTAGCGCCGGCGAAGACCGCGTCGGGGAAGCGGCGGCGCAAAGCCTCCAGCGCCGGCCCGTCGCCCACCACCAGCTTGGTGCCGGGCAAATCCAGCGCCAGGAAGGCCTCGATGTTCTTCTCCACCGCTACCCGGCCGACGCAGGCGAAGATGGGCCTCGGCAGGTCCAGAAAATTCTTGGGGCGTGGCCGGAACAGCTCGGTGTCGACGCCGCGGGACCAGCGCCGGATGTTGCGGAAGCCGCGGCGGACCAGATCGTCCTCGATGGTCTGGGTCGCCACCATGACGGCGCTGGCCGGCGCGTGGAAGCGGCGCACCAGGGCGTAGCTCAGCGCCAGCGGCACCGGCGCGCGCTCGCGCACATATTCGGGGAAGCGCGTGTGGTAGGCGGTGGTGAAGGGGATGCCGCGCCGCCGGCACCAGCGCCGGGCGGCCAGGCCCAGCGGCCCCTCGGTGGCGATGTGGACGGCGTCCGCGCGCGCCTCCTCCATGATCCGCGCCAGCCTGGCGCCAGGGCGCAGGGCCAGGCGGATCTCCGGATATGACGGCATGGGGAAGGTGCGGAAGCGGTCGGGCCCGACCACCTCCACCGCGTGGCCCATCGCCTCCAGTTCGCGCCGCGTCGTGTCCAGCGTGCGCACGACGCCGTTCACCTGCGGGTGCCAGGCGTCGCTGACGACCAGGATCCTCACGCCGCCAGCCGGACCTGGCCGCGCTTGGCCATGCGGTCGATCCAGTCGATGATCTCCAGCGTGCCGTCCTCGTGCTCCACCAGGGCCGTGCATGACTCCACCCAGTCGCCATCGTTGCAGTAGAGCGTGCCGCCCATGTCCCGCATCTCGGCATGGTGGATGTGGCCGCAGATGACGCCGTCGACCTGGCGCCGCCGCGCCTCGTCGGTCAGCGCCGCCTCGTAGTCGCCGATGAACTCGACCGCCTTCTTCGTGCGGTGCTTGAGGTAGGCGGACAGCGACCAGTACTGGAAGCCCATCTTGCGGCGGATCCAGTTCAGCCCGGTGTTCAGCTGCAGCAGCGCCGTGTAGGCGCCGTCGCCGATCAGCGCCAGCCAGCGCGCGTACTTCACCACCGCGTCGAACTGGTCACCATGGATGACCAGCAGGCGGCGGCCGTCGGCGGTCACGTGGATCGTGTCCTCCAGGATGGTCACGCCGCCGAACTGCAGCCCGACGAACTCGCGGAAGACCTCGTCATGGTTGCCGGGGATGAGGAACACCTTGGTCCCCTTGCGCGCCCGGCGCAGCACCTTCTGCACCACGTCGTTGTGGGCCTGCGGCCAGAACCAGGACTTCTTGAGCCGCCAGCCGTCGACCACGTCGCCGACCAGGTAGAGATAGTCGCTCTCGGTGTGCTTCAGGAAATCCAGCAGATACTCGGCCTTGCAGCCGCGCGTCCCCAGGTGGATGTCCGAGATCCAGATGCTGCGGTAGCGGCTGGTCGCCACAGGCCCGTTCTCCATCGCCCTGCCTCCGTCGTCGGGAACTTTTCCTGTTCCCCAAGAGATTGCGAAGTCGATGTCCGTGTAACGCCAGATGTAGCGGTGCGGAAAGTTAAAGAATAAAGATGATAGGGTCTTTGCCAACTATTCACCCGGCTGCAATACGGACGGCGCTGGACTGTCACACCCCTGTAAGGAAGCGGTGCGTTGACCGCGCCCGGCGGCACTGTCCCTGCGCCATTCGTCTCCGGACCCGGCGCCACCCCTTTGTCGATGGGCCACTCCGTCATACTCTCCTCCCGGACTCGGATGATCGGGGGAGCGGGCGATGGGCAAGGCGGGCGTGACGGACGGCGTGCATCGGATCAATCTGGCGCTGCAGGGCGGCGGCAGCCACGGCGCCTTCACCTGGGGCGTGCTGGACAGGCTGCTGGAGGACGGGCGCATCGACATCGAGGGGATCAGCGGCACCAGCGCCGGCGCCATGAACGCCGCGGCGCTGGCCCAGGGCTGGATGGCCGGCGGGGCGGACGGGGCGCGCCAGTCGCTGGAGAAGTTCTGGCGGCGCATCTCCGACTTCGCCCACATCAACCCGCTGCAGCGCAGCCTGGTCGACCGGCTGCTGGGCAACTGGAACCTGGACCGCTCGCCCATGGCCTATGTCATGGACCTGATGCAGCACGCGCTCTCGCCCTACCAGACCAACCCTGCGGGGCTGAACCCGCTGCGCGGCGTGCTGGAGGACATGATCGACATCGAGGCCATCCGCGCCTGCCGCGAGATCAAGCTGTTCATCGCCGCCACCAACGTCGAGACCGGCCAGGCCCGCGTGTTCGAGCGGCACGAGATGACGGTGGACGCGCTGCTGGCCAGCGCCTGCCTGCCCTTCGCCTTCCAGGCGGTGGAGATCGACGGCGTGCCCTACTGGGACGGCGGCTACATGGGCAACCCGGTGATCTGGCCGATGATCTACAAGTGCCAGAGCCGCGATATCGTGCTGGTGCAGATCAACCCCATGGTCCGCCGCGGCACGCCGAAGAGCACGACCGAGATCATCAACCGGGTTAACGAGATCAGCTTCAACTCCTCGCTGCTGGCGGAGATGCGGGCCATCTCCTTCGTCAGCCGGCTGCTGCGCGACGGCGAGCTGGGCGGGCACGCGCAGGAGCGGTTCAAGGACATCCACCTGCACGCCATCTCCGACGAGGAGGTGCTGCGCTCCCTGGGCGCCGCCAGCAAGATGAACGCGGAGTGGGACTTCCTCTGCCACATGCGCGACGCCGGCCGCGCCGCCGCCGGGCGCTGGCTGGACACCGAGGCGCGCCACCTGGGCAAGCGCTCCGGCCTGAACGTCGACGCCCTGCTGCGCGGCACCAAGCCGAAGCCGGCGCCGGTGGGGTGAGGACGGGCGGGGCCGAAAGGCGACCAGCCGAGTGGTGCTCACCTGCAGTTGCCATTCGCAACCGTCATCCCGGCGCAGGCCGGGACCCAGGGGTTGCAGCCATGGAAGATCAATGAAGCGCTGTAGGTCGCATGGAGCGGAGCGCAATGCGAGAAGCTCCGGCCGGGGCGTCGCATTACGGCTCCGCCTCCATGCGACCTAGGGACCGCACGAGCGCTGCATCAAGCGCATCCCGCTGCAACCCTTGGGCCCCGGCCTTCGCCGGGGTGACGGTTGAGGGGAGGCAAGCGCCTCCAGCCATCCCTCAACGCCCAGGGTGCCTTACCCCCGCTCCCACGGCGGCACGGGCGCGAACAGGGCGCGGAGGTGGCTTATGAAGGCGCGGACCGGCACCGGCACCAGGGCGGAGCGGGGATGGACGGCGTAGATGGCGACATCGCTGGCGCCCTGGTAGGCCGGCAGCACCGGCACCAGCGCGCCCGTGCGCAGCTCGGCGCCGACGTCCCAGGTGGAGCGCAGGGCGATGCCGACGCCAGCCAGGGCCAGCTCGCGCACGACCTCGTTGGAGTTGGTGCGGATGGCGCTCTCGACCGGCAGGGTCAGCGGCCCGCCGGGCCCCTCCAGCCGCCAGGGCAGCTGCGAGGTGGCGGCGACGATGCGGTGGCGGGCGAGGTCGTCCGTGCTCTCCGGCGCGCCGCGCTCTGCCAGGTAGGCGGGGGCGGCGCAGAGCAGGCGGCGGTTGGGCGCCAGCAGGGTCCAGTCGAGCCCGTTTGACGCCGCCGGCGCCGCGATGCGAATGGCGAGGTCGGTGCGGTCGGACAGGAAATCGGTGAAGCCGTCCGACAGCTCCAGCTCCAGCCGCACCAGCGGATGCGCGTCCAGGAAGCTCTTCAGCTGCGGCGCCACATGCAGCCGGCCGAAGGAGGTCGGCGCCGTCACCTTGAGCCGCCCCGAGGCCGGCCCGGCGCCGCCGGCCACCAGCGCCTCGGCCTCGCGCGCCGCCGCCAGGATGGCGACCACCCGCTCATGGAAGAGACGCCCGGCCTCGGTCGTCACCAGCCGCCGCGTCGTGCGGCGGATCAGCTGCACGCCCAGCCGCGCCTCCAGCCGCGACAGCCGCTTGGACACCATGGCCGGCGACAGCCGCAGCGCCCGCCCGGCGGCGGACAGGCTGCCGGCCTCGACGATGGCGGCGTAGAGCGCGTAGTCCTCGTGCATGCGATCTTTTCCCATGGGGAAAAGCTGCTTTCAATTCATTCCGTCTAGTGGGGAATGCGCCGGTCCCCTACCCTTCCCATGTAAGCGAGGGGGGAAAGACGGTACGGCGAACGCGCCCGCACTGGGCAGGGGCCGGACCGCTATTCTCACCGCAGCATCTTCATAGCTCGCCAGGGAATGACGACCATGACCGACCTGCTCGACCGCGCCGGCCTCCGCGTCGCCGAGACGCTCGTCCGCTTCATCGAGGAGCGCGCCCTGCCCGGCACCGGGATCGAGCCCGGGCGCTTCTGGCAGGGGCTGGCCGACATCATGGGCCGCTTCGCGCCGGAGAACCGGGAGCTGCTGGCCGAGCGCGACCGCCTCCAGGCCCGCATCGACGGCTGGCACCGCGAGCGGCGCGGCCAGCCGCACGACGCCGGGGCCTACGAGGCCTTCCTGCGCGAGATCGGCTATCTGGTGCCGGAACCGGCGCCCTTCCAGGTCACGACATCCAACGTCGACGCCGAGCTGGCGACCCTGGCCGGGCCGCAGCTGGTGGTGCCGGTGCTGAACGCGCGCTTCCTGCTGAACGCCGCCAACGCCCGCTGGGGCAGCCTGTACGACGCGCTCTACGGCACCGACGTGCTGCCGCCCGAGCCCGGCGAGGCTTCCAAAGGCTACGATCCGAAGCGCGGCGCCCGCGTGGTCGCCTGGGCCAAGGACTTCCTGGACCAGGCGGTGCCGCTGGCCCAGGGCAGCCACAAGGACGTCACGGGCTGGCGCGTCGAGGCCGGCCGCCTGTCCCCGGCCCTCAAGGACCCGGCCGCCTTCGCGGGCTACCGCGGCGATCCGGCCGCGCCCGAGGCGGTGCTGCTGCGCCATAACGGCCTGCATATCGAGCTGGTGATCGACCGTGCCCATCCCGTCGGCAAGGACGATCCGGCCGGCCTCGCCGACGTGGTGCTTGAGGCGGCGCTCTCCACCATCGTCGACCTGGAGGACTCGGTCGCGGCGGTGGACGCGGAGGACAAGGTCGCGGCCTACGCCAACTGGCTGGGCCTGATGCGCGGCGATCTGGAGGCCAGCTTCGACAAGGGCGGCAAGGTCCTGACCCGCCGGCTGGAGCCCGACCGCGCCTATCTGGCGCCCGACGGCGGCACCTTCGCCCTGCACGGCCGCTCGCTGCTGTTCGTGCGCAATGTCGGCCATCTCATGACCAACCCGGCGGTGCGGCTGGCCGATGGGGCGGAGGCGCCGGAGGGCATCCTGGACGCCACCATCTGCGGCCTGATCGCCCTGCACGATCTCAAGGGTCTGGGCCGCTTCCGCAACAGCCGGACCGGCTCCGTCTACATCGTGAAGCCGAAGATGCACGGGCCGGCCGAGGTCGGCTTCGCCAACCGGCTGTTCGACGCGGTGGAGGACATGCTGGGCATGGCCCGCCACACCATGAAGGTCGGCGTCATGGACGAGGAGCGGCGCACCAGCGCCAACCTCGCCGCCTGCATCCACGCGGTGCGCGAGCGCATCGTCTTCATCAACACCGGCTTCCTGGACCGCACCGGCGACGAGATCCACACCTCGATGCAGGCGGGCGCGGTGATTCCCAAGGCGGCGATGAAGAACAGCGCCTGGATCAAGGCCTACGAGCAGCGCAACGTCGCCATCGGGCTGGCCTGCGGCCTGTCGGGCCGGGCGCAGATCGGCAAGGGCATGTGGGCGGCGCCGGACCGGCTCGCCGACATGATGGAGCAGAAGATCGCGCACCCGCGCACCGGCGCCACCACCGCCTGGGTCCCCAGCCCCACCGCCGCCACGCTGCACGCCGTCCACTACCACCGGGTCGACGTCTTCGCCCGCCAGCGCGAGGTCGCGGCGGAAGGCCCGGCGCCGCTGTCGGAGCTGCTGTCGATCCCGCTGGCCGGGAGCCACAACTGGACGCCGGACGAAATCCGGCGCGAGCTGGAGAACAACGCCCAGGGCATCCTGGGCTACGTGGTGCGCTGGGTCGACCAGGGCGTCGGCTGCTCCAAGGTGCCCGACATCAACGACATCGGCCTGATGGAGGACCGCGCCACGCTGCGCATCAGCAGCCAGCACATGGCGAACTGGCTGCTGCACGGCGTCTGCACGGCCGATGAGGTGGACGAAGCGCTCCGCCGCATGGCGGCGAAGGTCGACGCGCAGAACGCGGGCGACCCGCTCTACCGCCCCATGGCCCCGGCGCCGGAGAAGAGCCTGGCCTTCCAGGCCGCCCGAGCCCTGGTGTTCGAGGGGGTGGAGCAGCCCAGCGGCTATACCGAGCCGCTGCTGCACCGCTTCCGCCAGCGGGTGAAGGCGGAGGGGTGAGGCCCGGGGGCGGCGGCACGCGATCCCTCTCCCTCAAGGGGAGGGTGATTTCCGCTGCCGCCCCTCACCCCAGCGCCGCCGCCGCCCGCCGGAGGGCGGGGCTGTGCGGTTCGCGTGCCAGCAGCTGGCGCAGGATCGCCGCTCCCCTGCCCTTCCGTCCCTGGATCAGGTGCTCCAGCGCCTTGATCCGGCCGAGGCTGGCGAGGAAGGGCGTGTGGCCGGTCAGGGCGCGGGCCGACAGCAGGCTGGTGAAATCCGCGTCCGGCACGCGCCAGTCGCCGTAGAGCGCGGTCAGGTGCGCGTCGGCGTCGTCGGGCATGGGAAGGCGCAGGCCGGTGCCCGCATGCGCGACCAGGCGCGGGCGGTAGAAGGGCAGCGCCGTCTCGCGCAGCAGCGCGCCGTCCGCGTCGTGCCAGCGGTTCATCCGGCGCCCGCCATCGGCCGCGTGCGTCACCAGATCCAGCAGCATGTCGGTCGGCTGGTGGCGCACGGTGCAGTAGCCGCCGAAGGTGAAGGGGCCGCGCTCCAGGCGGAACAGCCCCGTGGCGGCCAGCAGCCCGGCCACGCCGGCCGCGGTCGCCGGCTCCAGCACCGCCATGTCCAGATCCTTGTCGTGCGGCAGCGGCCCGCCGTCGCGGACCAGCCCCAGCAGCCCCGCCCCGGTGATCGCCACCGGCAGCGCGTGCAGGATCACGATGCTCTCGAGGTCGGCCAGCAGGCGGCGCATGCGGCCGGCGGTGCGCCGGCGCCGGACCGGCGGCGCCTCCGGCTGCGCGGCCAGGCCCCGCTCCAGGCAGTCCTCCAGCAGCCGGTCGAGCTGGGCGGCGGCGTCGGCGAAGCGGCGGCGGTTGTGGGCGACGCCCGCCAGATGGAAGCGCAGCAGCGCGTGCGACCGCACCTGGTCGGCCGGCACCTGGGCCAGCAGCACCCCGATCTCATGCTCCACGATGTCGAAGCGGCCGAGCGTGTGCTGGATCATCCATTTCCGGAAGAAGTGCGGCAGCCCGCGCCCGCCCCGCGCCTCCAGCGCCTCCAGCCGGGAGACGGCGGTGGCCGCGTCGCCCGCCCGCAGGTCGGCGGTGACGCACAGGTCGGTGACCAGCTCGGGCGGGGCCCCGGCGGGGGCGAGCGCCTCCAGATGGTACCGCGCCAGCCTGAAATCCTCGGTCTCCAGCAGCAGCGCCGCCATGGCCTGGTGGTGGAGGACCGCCCCGATCCGGTCGCGCAGCGCCGGCAGCACCCGCACGGCATCCGCCGCCCGCTCCTCCAGCAGCGCGGTCTCGACCAGGGCGGCCAGGGCCTCGCGGCCGGGCGACCGGACCAGGGCCTCCAGGGCGGCGGCGTAGGAGAATGCGTCGGTCATGGGAACGCCTCCGGGACCGTACCGCCCGGCAGGAGGCGGAACGGCGGCATGCTGACAGGAAGAGCCCGGAAAAAGAAGAAGGCGGCACCTCGCGGCACCGCCCTCCCCTCGTCATACCAGGCGATGCGGGTCAGCCCTCGACGGGCAGGCCCACGATCTCCAGCGGCATGCCCAGCGTGCCCGCCGGCGGCACGGGGCCGGTCAGCGTCGGCAGCGCCTTCACCAGACCGCCGTCGGCCACCCGGGCGCCGACCAGGACGGTGCCCAGGTCGATGAAGCCCAGGCCGTCCCAGACGATGCCGGCGCCGGTGTCCGCGTTGCGGAACACCATGTCGTCGAAGCCGTCGCCGTTGACGTCGCCCACACCGGTCACCGCCCAGCCCGCCCGCGGCGCCAGCACGGCGCGGAAGCCTTCGCCCCCGCGGCTGACATCCCAGGTGTAGAGCTGGTTGTTGGCGGTGTTCTGCAGCAGCAGCTCGTCACCGGCGGCGTCGGAGAAGTTGCCGACATCGACCAGCTTCCAGCCCGTCGGCAGGGTCAGCATGTTCTGGAAGGCGGTGCCGTTCCAGTAGATCAGCCGGCCGTCCGTGTGGCCCAGCATCACGTCGTCCTTGCCCGCGCCGTCGAAATTGCCGGTGCCGGCGACCGACCAGCCCGTGCCGAGCGCGATGAAGTCGGTCTGCGACTTGCCCGCCACATCCATGAAGCGCAGCTGTCCCGTGCCCTTGTTGATGAGCAGCAGGTCGTCGGCGGCGCTGCCGGTGAAGTCGCCGATGGCGAGCGCCTCGAAGCCCGTGCCCACCGTGAGCGCGTTGCGGACGCCGCCCTGGTCGGCGTCGGCCCACAGCAGCTGGCCCTTCGAGTTGGTCGCCAGCAGGTCGACCTTGCCGTCGGCGTCGAAGTCGCCGGCCCCCAGCACCTGGTCGCCCGCATAGAGGCCGCCCAGGTTCGCGAAGCCGTTCGCCCCCTTGGTCTGGTCGAAGGTGATGGTGAAGTCCGAACCGACCAGCGCGATCGCCTGCGCCTTGGAGTTCGGCACGAAGTCCCGGTCGGCGAAGCGCAGCCGCTCCACGCCGCTGATCACGTCCACGCCCTCCGTCATGCCGTTCAGCGCCGTGACGGTGGTGACGCCGTCCTTGGTGGTGACCGTGTAGTCGGAGAACTTGCCGGCGTAGCGGATCACGTCCAGGCCGCTCTCGCCGTCGATCGTGTCGTTGCCGGTGCCGCCCGACAGGGTGTCGTGGTTGGCACCGCCGAAGACGCTGTCATTGCCTTCGTCGCCGTAGATCATGTCGTCGCCGTCGAGCGAGCCGACCGTGTCGTCGCCGCCGCCGCCGAACAGCGTGTCGTCGTCGGCACCCAGGCGGATGAACTGCCGGGCGCTGTCGCCGACCGCGACGTTGGAGCCGGTGCCGCCGGTGACGAACAGCGAGCCGGTGATGACGGCGTAGTCGATGTCGCGCAGCTCGATGTTCGTGCCGCTGGGCAGCGAGCGGCCGTCGACCACCACCGCCTCGACCGTGTTGACGGTCGACTTGGTGGAGGTGGGCACCGAGATCACGATCGGCGTCGAGGGCGCCTTGGTCTCGCCCGTCGCCAGCGTCGGCGTGATGGTGCGCAGGGTCACCGGCGTGTCGGACGGCAGCACCGTGGAGGCGCCGTTGCCCGACACCGTGCCCTCGACGTTGGCGGTGCCCTTGGTGACCATCTGGGTCTCGGCCTGCGCCGCGCCGGCCAGCTGGCCCAGCGTCAGGGTGGTGGGGGAGCCCACCACCTGCATGCCGACGCCGGTCGGCAGGGTGGCGACGATGGTCGGCGCCTCCATGTCGCCGCCGATGCGGATGTCGGCGTTGGACGTCGGCGTGCCGGCGACCTCCTGGCGGGTGGTCGAGACCGGCGCGATGACGATCTGCTCGACCTGCTGGCCGCCACGGCTGCTGTCGGTGCCGGTGCCGCGCTGGACCTGGGCACCGTCCTCGGTGACCGCGGTGCCGAGCGTGACCGACGGCGTCGGCGGCGCCTCCGGCGGCGGGGCGTCGGCCGGCGGCGGCGGCAGCGGCGGGGCCGGCGGCTGCGGCGGGATCTCGATCACCACCGGCGGCGGCGGCGGAGGCGGAGGCGGAGGCGGCGGGGGCGGCGGCGGCGGCGGGGGCGGCGGCGGGGGCGGCGGGTTCACCGTGAGGGTGAAGGTGTGCGCCGCGCTGGTCGCCGTGCCGTCATTGGCCGTGACGCTGATCGTGCTGGTGCCGGACTCGATCGGCGACCCGCTGATGGTCCGGGTCCCGGCGTTGAAGCTGAGACCGCCGGGCAGGCCGCTGACCGAGTAGGTCAGCGCGTCGCCGTCCGGATCGACGAAGGTGTTGGCCGGGATTGCGAGCGTGATGTCGTCGGCCGGAAAGATCTGGGCCGAGATCGGGCTGTGCAGCACCGGCGCGTCGTTGGTCGCCTGGACCGTGACGGTGACGGTCTCGCTCGAGGTGGCGCCCAGATTGTCCGTCGCCGTCACCGTGACGGTGCGCGCCGCGGTGTTCGGGGAGTCGTCGTTTGCCTGGTAGCGGACGGCCCGTACCGCATCGTTGACCTGGGCCGCCGTGGCGGTGCCCGTGCGGGTGATGGTGATGCTGGTGGCGCTGTTCGTGGTCACCGTGACGCCCGCCGCCGCGGTGAAGCTGGTCGGCACGAACAGCCGCTCGCCGGTGTCCAGGCCGCCCATCGGGGCGGTCAGGACGACCGTCACCTGGTCCACCGTGCCGTCATTCTCGACGTCGCTGAAGAGGGCAGCCGGCGCCAGGGCGACGCCGGAGGTGTTGGCGGTGCCCTGGTGGGTGTTCTCGGTGTAGGTGACGGCGTGGTTGGCGCCGGTGGTGCCGTTCAGGTTGACGGTCGGCGCCTCGTTGGTGGTCACGGCGACGTTGATGTCGGTGGCCGTCGTGGCGTTGCCAGCGATGTCGGTGGCGATGACCTTCAGGGTGATGGTCGGCTCGCCGCCCGCGTTCAGCGCCGCGCCGCCGCCGACATACTTGACCTGGCCGGTGGTGCTGTTGATGGAGAAGCGGCCGCCGCCGTCCTGGCCCGTGTCGAAGGCGAAGGTGAAGCTGTTGGCGTCGGTGGCGGTCACGGTGCCGACGACGGTGTCGCCGACGGCGGTCTGGTTGACCTTCAGCGTGCCGGCAAGGCCGACCGGCGCTGTTTTGTCGACCTTCACCGCGAAGTTGGCGGAGGTGGCGCTGAGGTTGCCGGCCGCGTCTGTGGACTTGGCGGTGTAGGTGTGGTCGCCCTCCGGCAGGGTGAAGGCGGTGTGGTTGAAGGTCCAGAAGCCGCTGGCATCGGCGGTGGCGGTGCCGATCGAGCTCCCGTTGCGGAACAGCTCCACCGTGGCGTTGGAGTCGGCGAAGCCGCTCAGGTTCAGCGTGTCGTCATTGGTGATCTCGTCGGTGTTGGACGTGCCGGTGTCGCCGCTGATGCCGGAGAAGGTCGGGGTGCTCTGGCCGGTGTCCACCGTGACGATGACGCTGCCGGACGCGCTGGAGACGTTGCCCGCCGTGTCGGTCTGGATGGCGCGGACCCTGTGCTGTCCGGCCGTCAGCGACACGTCCCGCGAGAAGGTGCCGCCGCCGGCGACGGTGGTGGTGCCCAGGCTCTCGCCGGCATCCACCACCCCGTCATTGTTGTTGTCGCTGAACAGCTCGACCGTCGCGCCCACCTCGCCGCTGCCGGTGAAGGTCAGAGCCGAGGTGTTCTTGGTGATGTTGTCGCTGTTCGAGGTGCCGGTATCGTCGGCCGCGTCCAGGTCGAGGCCCGAGGGGGCGTTCGCGGTACGGTCGTAGGTGACCGTCTTGGTCGCCTGGGTGGCGGCGTTGCCGGCCGCGTCGGAGACGTCGGCGGTGACGTTGACGGTGCCTTCGGTCAGGCCCTGGACCTCGCCCGAGGTCAGGTTGACCGTCCAGGTGCCGCTGTTCACGGTCGCGGTCTTGGCGACGCCGCCGACATTGATGCTGACAGTGCGGCCGTCCTCGGCGTTGGTGGTGCCGGAGACGGTGACGGCGCTGTCGTCCTCGATGCCGTTGATGACCCCGCCGGAGATGGCGTTGATCGCCAGCGTCGGCGCGGTGTTGTCGACCGTGAAGCTGTTGTTGTCGGTGCCCGTCGGCGTGGTGTTCGTCAGCGCGTTGCCGGCGGCGTCGGACACGGAGTAGCTACCGGCGAAGCTCAGCGTCACCGCGCCGTTGAGGCCGGCCAGGTTGCCGCCGGACACTTCCACGTCGACATAGGTGTTGCCGCCGCCCGCCGTCACGGAGGCGACGGTCGCGGTGGTGCCGGTCACGCTGAAGTCGGCGGCCGAGATCGAGTCGGTGTCGATCACCTCGCTGAAGGTTACGCGCCAGGTCAGGCTGTCGGCGTTGGTGGCCGCGGTCGAGGGCGTCTGCCGCACGATCGAGGTCACCGTCGGCCGCACGCCGTCGACCAGCACGCCGGTGGTGGAATCGGGGCTGTTCAGCGTGAGGTTCATGTTGTTGCCGGTGCCGTCGCGCAGCGTTGCGCCGTTGGCCTCGAGCACGCCGAGGGTGACGCCGTTGGCGTCCGCCGTACCCTCGGCGACCGTGTACTTGAACTTCAGCGCGGTGGCGGTCGAATTGCCCGAGTCGTAGGCGGCGTAGACGGTGCCGCCGGTGTCCAGCGTCAGCGCCAGGCGCGGCGAGCCGCCGGTGGTGTTCACCGTCACGGCCTCCGACACGTTGACGGTGAAGACCAGGTCCTCGCCGATGGTGTATTTGTCGTTGGCGGGAACGTTGACCGTGTTCACGACCGGCACGATGGCGTCGACCAGCACGGTCGAGGTGTTGATGGCGGGCAGCGTCAGGACGAGGTTGTTCCCGGCCGCGTCCTTCAGGGTGCCGCTGTTCGGCTCGAGGTCCACCACGGCGATGCCGTCGGTGTCGAGCCGGCCGGCGGCCAGCGTGTGCTTGAAGACCAGGGCGTCGGAGCCCGAGCCGCTGTCGTAGGTGGCGTAGACCGTGTCGCTGCCGATGGTCAGCTCGAGGCGCGGCGTGCCGCTCCCCGTGTCCACCGTCACGTTCTCGGAGGTGTCCAGGGTGAAGACCAGCACGTCGCCGGCCTTGTAGGTGCCGGCATCCGGCGTGCCGACCGAGAGGATGGTCGGCGCGTCGTTGTCGGTGGTGTAGGCGGTGCCCGTGTTGAAGGCCCCGGTGACGCCGTTGCCGGCCAGGTCGGTCACGCCGGTGCCCTGGTCGGAGAAGTCCAGCCGCAGCGAGCCGGTGCCGGCGATGCCGTTGACCACCACGTCGTACTGGGTCGCGCTGAACTTGGTGACCGAGGCGATGGTGCCGTCGGCGCTGGCGCCCTTGGTCAGGCTGAAGTCCCCGGTGGCGACCGCGCCGTCCGCGATCGCCTCGTTGAAGGTCACGCGGAAGGTGGTCTGGGTGACCGAGGCGTTGCCGGTGGCCGGGCTCGGGGCGATGGAGGCGACGCTAGGGCCGGTCTTGTCGTAGGTGACGGTCTTGGTCGCCTCGGTCGCGGCGTTGCCGGCGGCGTCGGAGACGTTCACCTTCAGGGGCAGCGGCCCCTCCCCGCCAAGCGCCTTCACTTCGTTCGACGGAAGCACGACCGACCAGGTGCCGGCGTTGACGGTGGCGTTGTAGATCGCCTCGTTGAAGTCGATGCTGACGTTCTGGCCGTCCTCGGCGTTGGTGGTGCCGGAGACGGTGACGTTGCCCTCGTCCTCGGCATTGTTGATGCGGTCGTCGCCGGCGACGGTATCGATCGCCAGCGTCGGCGCCACCGTGTCGATGGTGATCGACTTGTTGGCACTGGCGGTGTTGCCGGCGGCGTCGGTGGCGGTGACGGCGAGGGTCTCGCCGCCCTGGCCCGCGTTGGTGTAGTCGTCGGAGGTCAGCGCGTAGGACCAGTTGGTGCCGACCACCGTGGCGGCGCGGTTCTGGCCGCCGACCGAGACGCTCACGGTCGAGCCCGCCTCGGTGGTGCCCGAGATCGTCACGCCGCCGGTCCTCTCGGCATTGTTGATCTTGTCGTCGGTGGCGACGGCGTTGATCACCGGGGTGGTCGGGGCGACCGTGTCGATGTCGATCGCGTCGGCCGCCGTGTGCTTGCTCATCTGGTTGCCGGTGGCGTCCTTGCCGCCGGTGACCTCCACGTCGATGTCGGCCGCCTCCAGGTTGGTGTCGGTGACGTCGTAGGTGGCGGTGAAGGTCTTGTTGGAATTGCTCCAGGCGCCGCCGCCGTTCAGCGCCAGGCCGCCCGCCGCCGGGTTGGCGAAGGCGATGGCCGGGGTCACGCCGGTGTCCATCGCCTCGTTGAAGGTCACGGCGATGGTGATCTGGCCGCCGGCGTTGCTCTCGTTGATGGTCGCGTCGCTGACCACCACGCCCGTCACCGTCGGGGCGACGTCGTCGCTGACGGTGATGGTGAAGGCCTCCTCGTAGGTGAGGGTGCCGGCGCCGTCGTCGGTGGTGCGGATGCGGACCGAGTAGGTGCCGGCGGTGAGCCCGGCGCCGCCGACCTTCAGCGCGTTGCCGTCGATGGTGAAGGAGGCGTTGTCGGTCGAGCCCGTGCCCGAGACCAGGCTGTAGGTGTGGGTCTGGCCGGCGTCCGGCTCGGTGGTGGAGAGGTTGCCGATGGCGGCGCCGGCCGTCGCGGCCGTCTGCGCCTTGGCGGCGTTGTCGAGCGCGATGTCCGTCGGCGCCTCGTTGGCGTCGGTGACGGTGACCTCGACGTTCTGGTCGGCGGTGTTGCCGGCGGCGTCGGTGGCGCGGACGGTCACGTTGTACTTGTTGTTCGTGCCGGCGTCGGCCGGCGCCTCGAAGTTGCGGCCCGCCTGGAACTTCAGCGCGCCGCCGGAGATCTCGAACAGCGCCGCGTCGTCGCCGCCGTTCAGGCTGTAGGTGACGGTGGTGTCGTCCGTGCTGGCCAGCGTCACGACCGTCGTCGTGTTCTCGGCGACCGAGGGCGCGGCGGAGGAGGTGAAGACCGGCGCGACCGCGTCCACCTTCACGTTGCCCAGCGGGTCCACGCTGTTCAGCGTCGTGTTCAGGGTGTTGCCGGCCGTGTCGGTCAGCGTGCCGCCGTTCAGGTCGAGCGCGCCGCCGTTGCCGATGGCGATGCCGTTGGTGTCCACGTCGCCGGCCTGGACCGTGTACTTGAACACCAGGGCGGTGGAGCCCGACCCGCTGTCATAGGTGGCGTGGCGCGTCGTGCCGCCGACGTCGAGCACCAGGCGCGGCGTGCCGGTGTGCGAGACGTTCTCGCTGGTGTTGACGGTGAAGCTCAGCACGTCGCCGGCCTTGTAGGTGCCGTTCCCCGGCGCCGTCACGGAGGCGACGGTCGGGGCGGTGGTGTCCACCGTGACCGACAGGGCGCCGGAGACGGTGGAGACGTTGCCGGCCGCGTCCTTCTGCACCGCGCGGATGCTGTGCGTGCCGGCCGCCAGGCTGGCGTCGATGGAGTAGTTGCCGCCGGCGACC
>DASPNP010000060.1:0-29936 GCA_035626475.1 Azospirillaceae bacterium | reverse complement strand
TTCCGCGGCCCGCTGGCCGTCGATGTCGGACAATTCCGTCAGTTCGGCGCTCGCGTCGTCGAAGAGCTGCTTGCTGGAGCGGAAGAGCTCGGTCGCCTTTTCATTCTCGTTCTTGCGGGAATGCTCGACCATCACGCGGCTCTGGGAAAGGTAGCTCTTCCACTTGGCCTGGACATCGGTGACGGCATCCCGGGTTCCCTGGAATATCACCAGCTTCAGATACTGATCGAACGCCTTGTCGATGGCTCCCCGGATACGTTCCTGATCGCGTTCGGCCTCGGCCATCTTGTCCTCCGACAGCGAGAGGATGTGGGCGGCCTCGGCGATGCGGTAGTCGGAGGTGGCGGTGTTGATGGTGCCGAGCAGGACGGCCCTGGGAAGCCAGGTCACTTCCATCTCGGTCGACATGCTGTTCACGACGGCCAGCCGGTCGATGGCGAACCAGCCAAAGCCGGCGAACAGCGCGGCGAAGGCCAGGAAGACGGCGCGGAACTTTAGTTTAAGGGACAGGTTCGACATCTTGGCATTCCCCTCCGGCTGCGCTCGGTTGAGCGCCCACGGGGAAAGCCTCGCGCCAAAGTAGTTGCGCGAATATTAAGGAATACTGGTTAACGCGGTGTTTACCGCAATATTTTAGAAACTTATGATTTAAATCAATCCGACGCCCGCACGAGCATGTCGACGGGCAGGCGCAGCAGCACCTTCAGCCCCTCCAGCCGCCAGTCCAGCTCGAAGGTTCCGTTCAGCTGGTGGCGCACGGTGTGGCCCGCCAGGGTGAGGCCCAGCCCCTCGGCCGCAGGCGGCGCCACGGGCGGCCCGCCGCTTTCCCGCCAGGTGAGGGTCAGGTCGCCGGCCGCGTCCAGCGTCCAGTCCAGCTCGACCCGGCCGCCCTGGGCGCGGAGCGCGCCGTGGCGCAGGGCATTGGTCGCCAGCTCGTGCAGCACCATCGCCAGGGGCTGCACGCCCGCCGGGGCGAGCGTCACTGCCGGGCCCCGCACCGCCGCCCGTCCGCCGCCCAGCTCACGGAGTTCCTCCTCCGCCAGCTCGGTCAGGCTCGCCCCTTCCCAGCGCCCGCGGGCCAGAATTGTGTGGGCGCGGGTCAGGGCGCCGATCCGGCCCTGGGCGATGGTGACGAATTCCGGCACCGTGTCGGCGCGGGTGAGGCGGAGGATGGCCTGCACCACCGCCAGCATGTTCTTGGCGCGGTGGTCGACCTCGGCCGTGAGCAGCCGCTGCCGGCGCTCCGCCTGCTTGCGCTCGGTGATGTCCAGGACAGTGCCGATGTAGCGCGTGGCGATCCCGTTCTCCACGAAGGCGCGGCCGCGGGCGGACACCCACCGTTCGCCGCCATCGGCGAGGGCGACGCGGTACTCGACCGCATAGATGTTATCGCCATCCGGCGCCAGCGCGTCGCGCGTCGCCTGGACCACCTTCTCCCGGTCCTCCTCATGGACCCGCGACAGGAAGAGTTTCGGATCGATGCGCTCCGTCGGGCCGACGCCCAGGATCTCGCGGCAGCGCGCGTCCCACACGATCTCGCGCGTCTGGGGGTCGACGTCCCAGGTGCCGAGCCCCGTCGCCTCCAGCGCGACGCGCAGCCGGTCGGCATTGTCGCGCGCCTCGGTGCGGGCGCGCGCCAGCGCCTCCGCCTCCGATCGGAGGCCGGCGGTCGGTTCCGGCTCGGCCGCGCCGCCGGTCTCCAGCCGTTCCTCGCCTTCCTCGCGCACCCCGTCCTCCGGGCAGTTCCCTAGGCGTTCCCGGGGTTATGTTCTAGCCCACCCGTGCGGCGGGCGAAATCGGGCATGCCGGTTAGGACGGTCGGAGGAGTGGCAGCACGTCCCTTTGCCCTTCCGTGCTATTGTGCCTCCTTCTTATGAGCATCCCGACGGCCATGAAGATCACCGCCTACGCCCTGACCGACAATCCGCCGCCGATCCGCGCCTGCCCGGTCCGCCGCGAGTGGATGGACGCCTTCCCCGACCGCCATCCCTACCGCTGCCTGCCGCTGGCCATCGCCAACGGCTATGGCTGGGAAGTCCTGTCCAGCCACCGCTTCGCCATCCATTGGAATGGCGGCGACCAGCAGTCCGACATCACCTTCGAGCCGCTGGACGACACGCCCTGGCTGGAGCATTTCGCCGCCTCCAACTTCACCCACGGCATCGTCACCTTCCACCCGGGCTACCTGTTCCGCACGCCGCCCGGCTGGAACCTGCTGGCGACCGGGCCGGCGAACCGGCCCCGGCGCGGCATGGTCCCGCTGACCGGCATCGTCGAGACCGACTGGCTGCCCTACACCTTCACCATGAACTGGCAGCTGACCGAGCCCGGCCGGCACGTGATCGAGAAGGGCGAACCGGTCTGCGTCGTCTACCCCGTGGACAACCGGCTGCTGCGGGACGTGGAGATGGAAATCCGCGCCCTGGACGAGGAGCCGCGGCTGAAGGCCGACATGGAGGAGTGGGGCGCCCGGCGCGGCGCCTTCCTGGAGCGGCTGCGGGCGCAGGACCCGGACGCGCTGCGCAATCCCTGGCAGCGCTTCTACTTCGAGGGGCGGTTCGACGAGCGGGCCGGCGCCACCGACCATGTCACCAAGCTGCGGCTGGCGGAACCGGTGGACCGGCGGCGGCGGTAGCCCAATACGGCGGCGACCCGTAGGTCGCGGGGAGGCGAAGCCGCAATGCGACGTTCCACGGCGGGGTAGCGTCGCATTACGCCTGCGGCTCCATGCGACCTACGAACGCGATCCCGCCGCTTGCGCCTGGCACCGCATCACGCCGGCAGGCAGCGCTCAAGCCGGGTCAGGAAGGTCTCGGGCATGAAGGGCTTGGCGAGGACCCGGGCGTTCCGGATCTCCTGGACCTGGCGCACGAACTCGGCCGAGACATAGGCGGTGACGAAGACGATGGGCGCGTCGCCGCCGCGCGACCGGATGACGTTGGCGACCTCCAGCCCGCTCATGTCGGGCAGGCGCTGGTCCAGCAGCAGCGCGTCGGGCGTCACCTCGTCCAGCATGTCGAGGCAGGCCTGCCCGCTCTCGACGCAGACGGTGTTCCAGCCGTTGCCGCTCAGTAGCTTGGAGAGGAGGTAGCGTGCCCCCTCGTCGTCCTCGACGACCAGCGCGGTCTTCGATGTCATGGGCTGGTCCACCGTGGCGCGGGAGCGGTCAAGTGCGTCAAGATACTGCCACCGGGGTCATGCGCCACCTCCCTTTAAGCATATACCGATGGTGGTAATTCAGCCCCGCATCAATGCTCCCCGAAGGCGGCGACCACCGGCATGCGCGCGGCGCGGATGGCCGGGAACAGCCCGCCGACAAGGCCCACGGCCAGGGCCAGCAGCACGCCCTTGAACGCCACCTCGGGCGTGAGCGTGAAGCTGAACACGACCTGGGTGAAGGAGGCGCCGAGGGTCGAGGTGGTCAGCCCGTCGAAGAAGACCCAGGTCACCAGCCCGCCGATGATCCCGCCGATCCCGGCCAGCACCAGCGACTCCACCAGCGTGCCGACGAAGGCGGGGAGACCCGAGAAGCCGATGGCGCGCAGCGTGGCGATCTCCCGCGTGCGCGCCGCGACCGAGCTGTACATGGTGTTCAGCGCCCCGGCGAGCGCGCCGAAGGCCATGGCGATGGCGAGCGGCCAGCCCAGCTTCTGGATGAGGTCCGAGGTCTGGGTGGACTGCTCGGCGAAATAGGCCTGCTCCGTCTTCACGTCCAGCTTCAGCCGCGGGTCCTGGTCGCTGTAGGCCGTCAGCTTCGCCAGCCCGTCGGGCCCGTCCAGCCGCACGCGGATGGTCTGGTAGAAGTTCTGGCGGTTGAAGAAGCTCTGCACCGAGCCGATGTCGGCCCAGACCTCCGACTCGAAGACGCTGCCGCCGGCCTCGAAGATGCCGACGACGGTCCATTCCGTGTTGCGCAGCCGGACCTTGGTGCCCAGGTCGAAGCCGGCGAACTCGCGGGTCAGGTTGCGCCCGACCACCAGCTCGTTGGAGCCGGGCTCGAACATCCGCCCCTCCACCAGGGTGATGCCCCGGCGCAGCGCCGCGCCCTGCAGGCCGATGCCCCGCAGCGGCAGGTTCGCCTTGGTGCCGGTGGAGCGCTTGGTGCCGTCCACGACCAGGTACAGCTCGCCGGAGACGAGCGGCTGGCCGTCGGCGCCGCGGGCGATGCCCGGCCCCTCCTCGATCAGCCGCAGCTGGTCCTTGGAGACGCCGCTGTTCAGCTCGGCCTGAGAGGCGGCGCGCAGCAGGATCGCCACGTCCTCCGCCCCGGCGCCGCGGATGGTCTTCTGGAAGCCGCTGGCCATGGCGAGGAAGGACAGCAGCACGGTCACCACCAGTGCCACGGCGGCGATGGTGGAGAGCGACAGCCAGAAGCGCTGCGGCAGGCTCTTCAGGTTGATGCTGGTGACGGCGGCGATCTGGTTCAGGAGGCGCATGGTTCAGTCCCTTCCCAGCGCGGTCACGATATTGACGCGGACGGCGTTCCAGGCCGGGACGATTCCGGTCGTCAGCCCCAGCAGCAGGATCAGCAGGACGCCGACCGCCGCCACGCCGCCGGTCATGGCGAGGCCGGGGATGAAGCCGCCCAGCCCCTTGCCGGCCAGCACCAGCACGCCCCAGGCCAGCAGCAGCCCCGGCACGCCGCCCAGTACGGCCAGCAGCACCGACTCGCCCACGACCATGCGGAAGATGCGCGGCGTGGGAAAGCCCAGCGTCTTCAGCACCGCCACCTCCCGCACCCGCTCGCGCACCGCCATGACCATGGTGTTGCCGACGATCATCAGGATGGTGACGAAGGCGGCGCCGACCACCAGCCCGACGATCAGCGCGATGTTGCCCAGCTGCGCCGCGAAGGCCTTGCTGAAGGCCTTCTCCGTGTCGGTGGAGGTCTCGGCCGTGGAGTTGGCGAACATCTCGTCGACGGTCTTGGCGACCGCGTCATTCACCTCGGGCGAGGTGGTGGTGAAGATCATCCAGCCCACCTGGTCGCGCCCGAAGGTCACGGTCTCATTGTAGTAGGCGTGGTGGAACAGCGCGAAGTTCGTGTCCACCCGGTTGCTGGCGCCGCGGACGATGGCGCGCAACGTGAAGTTCCAGACGTTCTTGCCGTTGCCGGCGTTGGTGAAGATGTTGCTGGAGAGCGGCACCTGGTCGCCGACCTTCCAGCCGTACTTCTGCGCCAGCGTCTCGCCGACCATCAGCCCGGCGCGGTCCTCCAGGAAGGCTTGGCGTTGGTCCGGCGCCACGACCAGGTCGTCGGCATAGACCCGCAGATAGCTGTCCGGCTCCACCGCGAAGGTCGGGATGAAGTTCTTGGGCTCCTGGAAGTAGCCGCCGAACCAGTTGGCGTAGGTCAGCTCCTTCACCCCCTCCACGGCCCGGATGCGGCCGGGGTAGGAGATGGGCATGACCTCGGTGAAGTTGATCTTGTTCACCGTGACCATGCGGTTGTCCTTCGCCAGGTCCTCGCCGGAATAGAAGGCCTGGTGGAAGCTCGCCAGCACGCCGTAGATCAGGAAGGCGACCAGGATCGCCACCATCATCAGGATGGCTCGGGTCTTCTTGCGGAACAGGTTCTTGCGGACCAGCGTGGCGTCGTTCATGCCGCCAGCTCCCGCTCCACGAAGCGGCCCTTGTCCAGGTGCAGCGTGCGCTTGGCGTACTTGGCCGCCTCCGGGTCGTGGGTGACCATGATGATGGTCTTGTCCATCTCCCGGTTCAGCAGCTGCAGCGTCTTCAGGATCTGGTCGGCGGTGGCGCGGTCCAGGTCGCCGGTGGGCTCGTCGCAGAGCATCAGCTTGGGATCGGCGACCATGGCGCGGGCGATGGCGACGCGCTGCATCTGGCCGCCCGACATCTCGCGCGGATAATGGCCCATCCGGTCGTGCAGCCCGACGACGGCCAGCGCCGTCTCCACCCGGCGGCGGCGGTCGGCCTTGGGCAGGTTGGTCAGCAGCAGCGGAAGCTCGACATTCTGCGCCGCGGTCAGCATCGGCATCAGGTTGTAGAACTGGAAGATGAAGCCGACATTGGCCGCGCGCCACTCGGCCAGCCGCCCCTCGCTGTAGCGGTCGATGCGCTCGCCGCCGATGTCGACCGCGCCCTCGGTCGGCTGGTCGATGCCGCCCAGCAGGTTCAGCAGCGTGGTCTTGCCCGAGCCGCTGGGGCCCATGACCGCGACGAAGTCGCCCTGTGGGATGGTCAGGTCCAGCCCCTCGAAGATCGTCAGCGTCTCCTTCGCCTTGGTGAAGCGCTTGGCGACGCCCGTCAGGGTGATCAGCGGCTGTGCCATGGGTGCGGTCCTCGAAGCTTGGGAAAGGGGGCGGAAGGGTCAGCCCTGGCCGGGCGCTCCCTCCAGGAAGGTGACCTTGACGGCCATGTCGGGCAGCACGCGCGGGTCGCGCACCCCCAGCGCCACGCGCACGCGCACGGTGGCCTTGTCGCGGTTGGCGGTGGGCACGACGGCGATGACGGAGGCGGGCACCTTCCAGTCGGGATAGGCGTCCAGCACCGCCTCCACCTTCTGCCCGGCGGAGACGCGGCCGATATGGGCCTCGTTGACGTCGACCTCGATCTCCAGCGAGCCCATGTCGACCAGCGTGCAGATGCCGGTGCGGGTGAAGCCGCCGCCGGCCGAGACGGGGGAGATGATCTCGCCGGGCTGGCCGATCTTGTCGGTCACCACGCCGGCGAAGGGCGCCTTGATCTCGTATCTGGAGAGCTGTTCCAGCCGGCGGGCGACGTCGAGCCGCGCCGTCTCGGCCTGCGCCTCGGCACCCCTGATCTGGGCGCGCAAGGACTCGGCCCGGGCGCGGGCGCGGGTCAGCTCCGCTTCCGACGCGTTCTGGTTCTTCGACAGGCGCTGCACCCGCTCCAACGTCACCTGCGCGTCGCGGAGGTCGGCGGTGAGGCTGGCGGTGGTCGCCTCGGCATTCGCGACGGCGGCCTTCGCCAGGTCCAGGTCGATGCGGGCGAGCGTGCTGTCCAGCCGCGCCAGCACCTGGCCGGCCTGGACCGCCATGCCTTCCTCGACCAGCACCTCGGTGATGCGGCCGGTCAGCTCGGCGGCGACGGTGGCCTTGGCGCGCGCCACGACGAAGCCCGAGGCCACCAGCCCCGCGGCGCGCGCGGGCGGCGCCGGCCGGGCGGAGGGGGCGTTGGTGGCAGTGCCGGTGGCGGCCGGCTGGGCGGTCGCCGCTTGGCCGGACGCGGCGTCGGCGGTCGCGGCCGGCGCCTTCTCGCCGCCCGCCACGAACCAGGCGCCCAGGGAGCCGGCCAGCACGCCCGCCACCACCCCGACGACGACCCAGCGGGGCGAGGGGGAGCGCCGGGCCGTGGGCGCCGACCGGTCGATCTGCAAGCTGCGCAGCAGTGCGGCCCTGTCCTCGGCCATGATGATGTCTTCCCCCGTGCCGGGGCCAATACCGAGGCGGGGCCCCGCGAGCGCATGGAAACTAGGAGGCTACCTCATTCGTGGCAAGTATGCGCGAGGGATATGCCGGCGCCGGTTGCGTTATGCCTGGGACGGCATGGAGGGGACGGCATGATCGAGTGGATCACGGAGACGGTGGCGTCGGCGGGCGCGCTGGGCGTGGCGCTGCTGATGGCGCTGGAGAACCTGTTCCCGCCGATCCCGTCGGAGCTGATCATGCCGCTGGCGGGCTTCGCCGCCGCGCAGGGCAAGCTGAACCTCTGGGTCGCCATCGCCGCCGGCACGGTCGGTTCGGTGGTGGGCACGCTGCCCTGGTACTTCGCGGCCCGGAAGCTGGGCAAGCGCCGGGTGCGCGAGTTCGTCGAGAACCATGGCTGCTGGATCGCCATCTCGGCCGCGGATGTCGACAAGGCGTCGGACTTCCTGCGGCGGCACGGGCGCGGCGCCCTGCTGTTCGGCCGGCTGGTGCCGGGGGTGCGCACGCTGATCTCGGTGCCGGCCGGTGTGGCGTCGGTGCCGCTGGGCTTCTACCTGATCTACTCCGCCATCGGCTCGGCCGTCTGGACCGCCGTGCTGACCATCGCCGGCTACCTGCTGCGCGACCGGTACGAGAAGGTGGCGCACCTGGTCGACCCGGTGGCGCAGGGCGTCCTGGCGCTGCTGGTCGGCTGGTACGTCTGGCGGGTGTTCCGCTGCCGGCGCGAGTGCCGCAAGCGCCGTCAGGCCGGCGCCGCATAGCGTCCGCTGAGCGCCTGTTTTCGCCTCCCCAATTGGTTTAAATCAGTGCCGAACAGTCGCCGTTTTCCTGTAACTTTGGTTGTATAGGGGTGTTCTCACGTTGATATGCAACTCCTAGGCAGATATGGTCGATCGAGGGCAATGACGTGATCGAGAAACGGCCATGGTCGAGATTTCCGCAAAGCAACCCGCATCCCTGGCGAGTTCAACGATATCGGCGAGCCCGTCCGTGCCCCTCGCCGCGCCCACCGTCCGGAACACCGCCCCGGTGGACAAGGTCTCTCTGAGCCCCTTTGCCCGCGAACTCGACCCCGACCGGGCCGCGGCCTTCAGCAAGGCGCTGTCGCCCGAGCAGCAGGGGCATCTCCTGGATATGATCGGCAGCGGTAAGGTGACGGCGGAGGAGGCGGCAGGCTTCCTCGGGTCCCTTATCAAGGGAGCGCGGCAAGTCAATGCCCGCATCATGGCCCATGCTGGCGAGGACCCGCTGAGGGAGCATTCCAGGATCATCGACGCGGCCATGGGCAGCGTGGATTCAGAGGCGCGGCGCCGGTTCATCGACAGCGGCGTCAAGGGCGAGGGAGCCGGCATCAACCTGCGCCCGACGGGAGAGGCGGCGGAGGCGCTCGACGGGCTGGCCGCCAAGTTCAAGCTGATCCTGGGGCCGGATACGCCGGAGAACCGACAGCGCTTCCTGCGCACAGGCGAGGAACGCGCGGGCAACGCGGCCGTCCATGCCGCCGGCTTCAACGTGACCGAGGGTGTCATCTCTACCCTCATGGAGATGGTCCGCAAAGGCGAACTGTAAGAGCGCCTCCGAACCGGGAGCGGCATCACCCCGCCTGGTAGATGGGAGCCGCGGGGAATCCGCGGCTCCCGCACCCGCTACAGCAGATCGACAATCTCGCCGTTCGTCATCTGGCCGAAGGCCGTCCAGGCATTAACCGTCGAGCCTCCGACCACGAGGATCTCGATCATGCCGGCACCCTGGGCGGAGCCGTTGAAGAAGTTCTTGATCTGGACGGCGTGGTTGATCTCGCCATCGGCCTCGTCCGCCTCGTGCCAGATGTAGAGGTCGTTGTCGAAGCGCTGCGCGACGACATCGGCGGTGACGCTGGCGATGAATTGGAGTGTGTCGGTGCCCGACGCGTCGTCGATCAGTGAATAGCCGGAGTCCATCCAATCATGCCGGTAGGTGTCGTTGCCGGCGCCGCCATAGAGATAATCGAACTGATCCCGGTTCTGCGCGCCCCCGTCCAGGAAGTCGTTGCCCGCGCCGCCATAGATGAAATCCTGGCCGGCATTGCCGTAGAGGAAGTCATCTCCGTTCTGGCCCAGCAGATAGTCGCTGCCGTCGCCGCCATGGATGGAGTCGCTGCCGTCGTAGCCGAAGAGGTCGTCGTCCCCCGTCCCTCCATCGATGAAGTCGTTCAGGTTGTGGCCGTGGAGCTTGTCGTTTCCTCCGTTGCCGTAAAGCGTATAGGTGTCCAGGACGGGGTTGTCATAGGTTTCGCCAGCGGCGGTCCCGATCCAAATGGTCATGACGATCTCCTGATTGCAAATCTTGCCGCCACATCTCGCGGGTGTGGCATGCAAGTTGTACCCTTTTAGGGTCATATTGCTTACAGGAGAATCGTAATAAGAGTAATTATAGCTAAAGTGACTCGTAATACGACGCGACCGAGGTTTTCTGCGCAGTTTAGGCTGTGGTCAGGCCACCAGAACAGCCGGTTCCGACGCCAGGTAGCGCTCGGACGTCAGCACCTGCCGCACTCCCGGTATGGCGCGCATGCGGCGGGCGATATGGTCACTCTGGTCGCGGGTGAGGCCGTCCACCTGCAGGTCGACCACTAGTTCCGCGCCACCGTCCAGCAGCCGCGCCTGCACGGCGTTGGGCACCAGCCACAGCTTGGCGAACAGCTCCAGCAGCCGGGGCAGGGCGCCCGGGTCGGGGTCGGCCAGCACGGCGTAGCAGGCGCGCCGGTGGGGATCGACCGGGCGGGCCTCGGCGGCGGGCGCTGGGAGAGTGGGCATCGCCATGGCGGTCACGCCGCGGCGCGGGTGGGCATGGCCATGACCGTCTCGGGCGCCGGCACCAGCCCCGGGACGCCGGTCCAGGCCAGGCACTCGGCCAGCACCCGCAGCGGGTCGGCGGCGCTGTCGGAACCCGGCAGCACCACGGCGAAGGCGGAGCGGCGCCCGGCCTCGCGCAGGGCCAGGGAGATGGCCTCGTCCAGCCCGGCATAGGGCAGGCGCTTCCACGGCACGGGCGTCGACGCCGGCCCGGCCCGGCGCACCGCCAGGGCGATGCGCATGCCCGTCTCTGGATCGGTGTGGACCGTCAGGCTGGCGGCGGGGAAGGGGGCGGGCATCGGTTCGGCTCCTGCGGATCGCTCGTTGCGGTGAGGAGGCGAGAATAGCCGCGCATCAGGGCAAATTCTTTGCGGAATTGGCGTGAGGAGACGGTATCATGCATGATCTATGCACAAACAGCCGCGATGGAGTGATTCCCATGCAGAAGCCCCTGGACGCCTTCGACTGGCGCATCCTTGCCCATCTGCAAAAGGACGGCGCCGCGACCGCGGCCGAGGTCGGGGAGACGGTAGGGCTGTCGCAGAGCCCCTGCTGGCGCCGCATCCAGCGGCTGGAGGAGGAGGGCGTCATCAAGCGCCGCGTGGCACTGGTCGACCGCAAACAGGTGGGCCTCAACGTCCTGATCTTCAGCCAGGTGAAGCTGGAGGCGCACAGCGGCGACCGCATGGACGAGTTCCGCGAGGCCATCCGCCGCATCCCCGAGATCCAGGAATGCTTCGTGCTGATGGGGCAGGTGGACTTCCTGCTCCGCATCGTCACCAAGGACATCGAGGCTTATGAGCGGCTGTTCTTCGAGAGCCTGTCGAAGCTGCCCGGCGTGCGCGAGATCAACAGCATGATCGCGGTCTCGGCCGTCAAGGAGACGACCGAGCTGCCGCTGCCGATGGGGTGAGGGCGCCTCAGGCGCCGTGGCACTTCTTGTACTTCTTGCCGCTGCCGCAGGGGCAGGGGTCGTTGCGGCCGATCTTGGGGGCGGTGCGGGGCTTCTGGCCGAGGATGCCGTCCACGTACCACCAGCGGCCGTCGCGCCGGGCGAAGCGGCTGGTCTCGTGGTGCTGGTAGTCCTGGCCGTTCATGCGGAAGCGGCCCACGAACTCGACCCAGCCCTCCTCGTCGCCTTCCGAGCCGCCCTCGGTCTTGCGCACCTCGAGGCCGGTCCACTCGCTCTCATTGGCCCATTTCGACGTCTCCTCGCGGTTGAAGTCGTCCTGGGTCTCGGGCAGCAGCGTGTCCTTGAGATAGTCGATGTTGCCCTTGGCGAAGGCCGAGTAGCGCGAGCGCATCAGCGCCTCCGGCGTCGGCGGCAGCGCGGCGCCGGACAGGAAGGGGCCGCAGCAGGCCTCGAAATCGCGGCCGGACGTGCAGGGGCAAAGGGACATGGTTGACGCTCTCCGTTGGAACGGCCAAGGGATTAGCCGCACAGCCCCGCGCGCCGCAAGGAAATCCGGTGCGGCGTTCCGCATGTGACTTTAGCCATTCCTATACGTAAGGTTAATTACCGACCCGCCCGAACGGGGTGATACTCGGCGCCGCGCCTACAAGAGAACGCAATGTCGAGCCCGTCCCTGTCCCAGGACCCGAACGCCAGCCTGCTTGCGGCGCTGAAGGATGAGCGCGACCGCTTCGTCGGCTTCGCCTTCGCCGCCGCCGACGTGCTGATCGAGACGGACGCCGCCGGCCTGATCCAGTACGCCGCCGGTGCCGTGGAGGCGCTGACCGGCCGCCAGGCCGCCGCCATCCGCGACACCGATGTCTCCGAGCTGGTGTCGGAGGCCGACCGGCCCATCGTGCGGGCGCTGGTGCGCTCGCTCACCCGCGCGCCGCGCCTCAACCCGCTGCCGGTGACGCTGGACGGCACGGGCGGGCAGGTGATCCTGGGTGGTTGCCGGCTGCCCAGCCGCAGCGGGCGCTTCCAGATCTGCCTGTTCCGCCTGCCGCCCTCGGTGACCGCCGCGGTCGGGCAGGAGGCGCCGCCGAACCCCGACACTCTCTCGGGCCTCCCCGACGCCGAGGGCTTCGCGGCGCTGGTGGAGGGGGCGCTGAAGGGTTCGGCCAAGCAGGAGCTGGACCTCACCCTGCTGGAGCTGCCGGGGCTGGGCGGGCTGGACCTGGCGCCGGACATGACCAAGGGGCTGGCCGCCACCATCGGGCGCTACCTGCGCGGCGCCTCGGTCGGCGGCGTGGCGGGCGAGATCTCCGAGGGCAAGTTCGGCCTGGTGCAGGAGCGCGGCGCCAGCATCGCCCATGTCGAGAAGCAGATCGCCGATCTCACCGCCGGCGTCACGCCCGACGGCAAGCCGCTGGCGGTCAGCCTGTCCAAGGTCGCGCTGAAGCCGGAGATCAGCCCGCAGGACACGGCCCGGGCCGTGGTCTACGCGGTGCAGAGCTTCGCCAAGGCGGCGCCCGGCGACTTCACGCTCACCAACCTGGACGAGGTGGTGCAGAAGCTGGCGGCCGAGACCTCCCAGCGCATCGTGCAGCTGCGCGCGACGCTGAAGAGCCGCGACTTCGAGCTGCACTTCCAGCCGATCGTCAGCCTCGCCGACCGCTCCATCCACCATTACGAGGCGCTGGTCCGCTTCGGCGGCGGCTCGCCGGGCGAGACGGTGGCCTTCGCCGAGCAGGTCGGCATCGTCGAGGACCTCGACCTCGCCATCCTGGAAGAGGCGCTGGCGGCGCTGGACCGCTTCCCCGGCAGTCCCGGCGTCGCCGTGAACGTCTCGGGCCGGTCGCTGTCGGGCGAGCTGTTCCGCGGCCAGCTGCTGCGCTCGGCCCGCGCCCAGCAGCGCCGCGCCGGCCGCATCCTGTTCGAGATCACGGAGTCCTCCGAGATCGCCGACCTGGAGGGCATCAACCGCTTCGTCCAGGACATCCGCATCCTCGGCTACAAGGTCTGCATCGACGATTTCGGTGCCGGCGCCGCCTCCTACCAGTATCTGCGGGCGCTGCAGGTCGACCATCTGAAGATCGACGGCGCCTATGTGAAGGAGGTGCTGTCCTCGCAGAAGGCGCGCGCCTTCATCCGCTCCATGGTGACCCTGGCCTCCGAGCTCGACATGTCCGCCATCGCCGAGTTCGTGGAAACCGAGGAGCAGGCGGCGCGCCTGCGCGATTTCGGCGTCGCCTACGGCCAGGGCTGGCTGTTCGGCAAGCCCGCCCCCACCATGGCGCCAACCGCCGCGCCCGCTGGCGCCGATACCTCGGCCGTCCGCATGAATCTGCGCCGGCGCGGCGCCTCGGAAAGCTGGGGATGAGGCGGCGGCGGGCGCAATCCTGTCGCATAAGGGGCCGTATTCTGCCGCTTGCGCCGCCCGGTCCGCCCCCCATAAAGTCGCCGCGCCCGCGGGTGGGATCACCGGCGGGGCCGCCATCCCCCTCCGCCCGGTAGAGTTCCCATGACCCCGCCCGCTCCGGGTCCGATCGCCCGCCTCCTCGTCGGAAGCGTCGGGCTGCTCATGTCGGGCGTGCTGCTCTACGGCCTCGCCCGCGACTTCCCGCTGGCGCATCTGCTGACCGACTGGAGCGCGCCGGGCGTGCTGCGGGACCATCTGGCGGTGCTGGGCGGCACCTTCGCCGGGCTGTACCTGGTCGCCCGGCTGGCGCCCCGTCCCGACGCGCTCGCCGCCGGGCTGCTGGCGCTGATGGCGGCGGCGGCGTTCGGCCTGGGCGCCCTGGCGGCGGTGCTGCTCAGCCTCGCCGTCGGGCTGGCGCTGGGACTGCTGCTGCTGGGGCCGCCCGCGCCGGAGCGGCGGGGCGCGGACCTGGCGCTGGCGCTCACGACGGGGCTGGCGGCGCTCGCGGCCGTGATCCAGCTGATCGCCCATGTCGGCGTGAACTACCCGGCCTTCTACCTGGCGCTCGCGCTGGCGGCGCTGTGGGGGGCGCGGCGCCGGCTGCGGCCGGTGCTGGCGGATGCCGCCGCGGGGCTGGCCCGGCCGCCGGCGCGCGACGGCGATTGGTGGAAGGCACGGCTCGCCGTCGCGGTCTTCGCGGCGCTGATGGCGCTGATCGGCGCCTATGCGGCACGGCCGGAGATGACGGTCGACGCGCTGATGACGCATCTCACCATCCCGCGCTACCTCGCCGACAACGGCCAGTGGCATTTCGACATCTTCGTCGATCCCTTCGCCCTGATGCCCAAGATGGCGGTCTGGCTCTTCACCCCGGCCCTGGTGCTGGGGGGTGAGCCGGGCGCCAAGCTGATGAACTTCGCCGCCTTCGGGGTGCTGTGCTGGCTGCTGGCGGAGGCGCTGCGGCCCCGCCTCGGCGGCTGGCTGCCCTGGCTCGCCGCCGCCGCCCTGGCCGCCACGCCGCTGACCCTCATGGTCGCCTCGGCCCTGCTGGAGGAGGTGGGCACCGCGCTCTGGGCGCTGGGGGCCGTCGTGCTGCTGCTGCGCGACTGGGAGCGGCCGGGCCTGCGCAGCGCGGTCGGAATCTTCCTGCTGCTGGGCGCGGCGGTGGGGGCCAAGTATCACGGGCTCTATTTCGGCACCATCGGCCTGCTGGCGATGTTCCGGCTTTTCGCGGCGATGCCGGCGGGCCGGGCCCTGCGCGCCGCCGCGGCGGGAACGGCCGTGTTCCTGGCCGTCGGAATCCTGCCCTACGCGCTGGCCTGGATCTGGACCGGCAACCCGGTCTTTCCCTACCTGAACGCCACCTTCCGCTCGCCCTACACGGAAGCGGCGGATTTCATGGATTCGCGGTGGAGCGGCCATGCCGGCTGGGATCTGCTCTACGGCCTGACCTTCGACACCGGACGCTACTTCGAGTCCGAGGGCGGCACCTTCGGCTTCCAGTTCCTGCTGCTGCTGCCCATGGCGCTGGCGGCACTGCCCTTCGCGGCGCGGGGGCGGCGGGCCGGGCTGTGGGTGCCGGCGCTGGTCGGCGCGGCCTTCACCGCGACGCTGCTGAGCCAGGTGCAGTACATCCGCTATCTCTTCTACGTGATGCCGCTGGCGCTGCTGCTGCTGCCCGGCGCGGCGGAGGCGCTGGGACGCCGGGGCCGCGCTGTGCTGGGCGGCATCCTGCTGCTGTCGGTGGCGCTGAACCTGACGGCGCTACGGGCGCTGCCCATCCCCGCCTTCTCGCTGCACGATTTGCTGCGCCCGCCGCCGGTCGCCGCCGATCTGCCCTACCAGCGCGCCGCCGTCGCCGCCATCAACGCCATGAGCGGCCGCGACGCCCGGGTCTGGTTCACGGGCGAGCCGCTGTCGGCCGGGCTGCTGGGGCGCTCGCTGGCATCCGACGCCGGCCTGCGGCACCGGCTGTTCAGCGCCGCCGACCCGGCGGAGGTCGGCCGCGAGTTCCGCCGCGCCCGCGTCACCCATGTCGTCGCCCCGCCGCTGCAGAAACCCGACAGCCCCATCGAGCGCTTCCTGGCCAAGGGCGCGCGGATGATCGACCTCGCCGCCGGCGGGCGGCTGTTCCTGCTGCCGCCCTCCTACGCCCTGGGCGAGCTGCTGCGCCTGGGCGAGTCCGGCATCGCCCGCGACTTCATGCTGCGCGGCTGGTCGATGCCGGAGGTCTGGGGCGTCTGGACCGTCGGGGCGGAGTCCGTGCTGCGCCTGCCCTGGGCCGAGCCGCCCGGGGGCGCCGTCCGGCTGGTGCTGGCGGCGCGCGGCCTGCTGAGCCCGATGCGGTCGGCGCAGGAGGTCGAGGTGGCGGTCGGCGGCGTCGCGGTCGGCCGCTGGCGCTTCACCTCCGCCCAGACCGAGCGGGTGGAGATGCTGCTGCCGGCCGACCTCGTGGCGGGCCGCGAGACGCTGGAGGTGACGCTGCGCCAGACCGATCTGCGCTACCCGGCGGAGATCGGCCTGGCGCCCGACCCGCGGCCGCTTGGCATCGCCATCCACAGCGTGCAGCTGCTGCCGGCGGAGTGACGCGCATATCCCGCGGAGGTCACGGGGCGGACGGCACGGCCGGCCCCGGCGCCTGTTGGGGTTGGGTTGCGGCCGCGGGCCGCTCGATCCCTCGGAGGCGAACATGAAGACGCACCTGATGGCCATGGCCTCGGCCGTGGCGCTGCTGGCCGGCTGGGCGGCCCATGCGCAGAGCTCCACCCCGCTCGGCTCCCCGGAGCAGGGCACGACCGGTTCCGCGCCGCCCGCGGCGGCCGGGCTGCCCACCGCCGGTCCCGACAGCAACGCGACGCTCGGCACCGGCATGAACCCGACCACCGGCGGCATCAGCGATCCGGCCGCGCAGGGCTCCGCGCATAGCGGTCCGCTGGCCGGCCCCGCCGATACCGGCACCGCCTCGTCCGCGACGCCGCACGCCCCCTCGACCGGCATCGCGTCCGGCGACACCGCCGCCGGCGCCATGGACCGGATGGGCGGCAGCGCCATGGGCGCCGGGTCGGGGCAGGGCGACACGGCTTCCGTCGCCGGCCACCTGGCGTCCAACGACCGGGCCAGCCTGGAGCAGCTGATCGGCCGCCGCGTCGCCGACACCTCGGGCGAGCAGCTGGGCCGGATCGGCGATGTCATCCTGGACACCAGGACCGGCCAGGCGCAGCAGGCGGTGATCGCCATGGAGCAGGGCGGCCGCAACGTGGCGGTCGACTTCACCGAGCTGCATGTGCCGCAGGACGGCAAGGCCGACATCGTGCTGTCGACCCTGAACAAGGAGCAGCTGGCGGCCCTGGGCGCCTTCAGCTACGAGGACTCCATGGTCTCGCTGGGCGGCCACGGCTCGGGCCACGCCGGGGGCAAATCGTCCGGCAGCGGGTCGGAGGGCTCCGCCGCCGACGGGACGGCGGGCACCAGCTCCATGGGAGCGGGATCGATGGGGTCGGAGACCGGCGGCTCGCGGCAGATGGATTCCGGCACCGGCACCGGCACCACCGCACCGAGCGGCAGCGGCAGCTCGCGGCCCGAGGGCAGCTCCGGCGGCATGCCGACGCGGCCGTGAGGAATGGGGCAGGGGCGTCCCGGATGCCTGCGGGGCGCCCCTCCTATTCCAGCATGAAGGCCACCGGCAGCACCACGGCGATGGGGCTGCCGGGCACGCCCGGCGGCGGCTCGGGCAGGGGGGAGGCGCGCTTGACCGCGTCCATCGCCGCCTGGTCAAGCAGCGGGTTGCCGGAGCTGTCCAGCACCCGGACATAGATGACGCGCCCACCCCGGTCCATGGTGAACTTGACCATGACCGTGGCCTCCTCGCGCCGGCGCCGCGCCTCGTCGGGATAGACCTTGTACTCCTGCACCTGGGCCAGCATCTGCTGCCGCCAGGAGGCCGCGACCACCTCCGGATCGGGCCGGCGGGCGGGCGGGGCGGCGGCGCGGGCGACCTCGGCGTCGCTGACGGGCGCCTCCTCGACCGGGGCGGGGGCGGCGACCCGGGCCGGCACCTCCGTCACCAGCTCCACCTGCACCATGGTGTCGGAGGGGATGAACAGCTCCCCCTCCTCGGCGCCGGGGGTGAACAGCGCCAGCCAGAAGACGGCGGCGCCGTGGATGATGGCGGACAGCATCAGCGAGAGGCCGAACAGCCCCCGCTCCTCCTCCGGTTCCGTGCGCTCCAGCGCCTGCCGTTCCGCCCGCATGCCCGAACAAGACACGAGCCGGCCCCGCGGCTCAAGGATGGCGAGGGGGTAGGTCGGCGACGATGCCGTGCAGCAGCGTGTCGATGGAGGTCCGGATCACCGTGTCCAGCGGCGTCCACTCGAAGCCGGGATGGGTGATCAGCAGCGACACCAGCCCGTGGCCCATCATCCAGACCACGTCGGCGACGGCCTCCTTGTCGCCCGGACGGAGCACGCCGCGCTCCATCAGCATGCCGATCTCTCCCTCCAGCACGGCGAAGGAGATGGCGCCCTTCATGGTGCCGCCCAGGCATTCCGGCGGGGTGCCGTCGCGCGGCAGCCGGTGGCCGGTGATGCGGCCCAGCCCCTCCAGCGGGGTCATGAAGACCAGCCGGTATTCCCGGGGCCGCGCCAGACCGTAGCGGACATAGCCCTCCAGCAGCATCTTCAGCCGGTCCAGCGGGTCCGGCGTCGCGTCCGGCACCGTCGACAACGCCTCGATGAGGCCGTCGAAGAACTCCTCGCCGATGGCGGCCATCAGGGCCTCCTTGTCGGCGAAATGGTCGTAGATGGCGGTCGGCGTGATGCCCGCGCGCTCGGCGATGCGGCGCATGGAGGCGCGCTCGAACCCCTCGGCGATGAAGAGTTCGCGCGCGATGCGCAGGATCTGCTCCCGCCGCTCGGCCGCCGGCAGCCGCGTGCGCCGTGCCGCGATCTCCTGTCGTTCCCCGCCGCCCATGTCCACCACTCCCACGCCGCATGGCTGAACCCGCCGCCATGCGTCGATTCCGATTTTGAACCACTTGACGCCGGTGGCGCAAGCGGTAACCTAACAGCGTAAACTTAACCCTGTTAGGTTCATCGCCATGAAACGCGCCGTCCTGCTGCTCCTCGCCCTCGCGGCCTGTGGTGAACCCCAGGCGGGCCCAGCCGTTCCGACGGCGCCGCAGAAGCCGGCGGTGCTGGTGGGCACGGCCACGGTGGCGCCGGCGCCCCGGGCGTCCATGGTGCGCGGCACCGGCATGGTGCAGTTCAAGCGCGAGGTGCCGCTGTCCTTCAAGGTGTCCGGCCGCATCGCCGCCTTCGAGGTGGACATCTCGGACGAGGTGAAGGCCGGCCAGCGCTTGGCGCTGATCGACCAGCAGGAAATCTCCGCCAACCTGCGCGAGGCGGAAGCGGCGGTGATGAAGGCCGAGCAGGACATCGCCCGGCTGACCCCGCTGGCCGAGAAGGGTTTCGCCCAGCGCTCGCGGCTGGAGGATGCGCAGGCCTCGCTGAAGGCCGCCCGGGCCAAGCGCGACGTCATCGCCTTCAACCGCAGCCTCGCCTCGATCGTGGCGCCGGCCGACGGCGTGGTGCTGGCCCGCACGCTGGAGCCGGGCGAGATCGTCCCGGCCGGCGCGCCGGTGCTGACCATCGGCGACCGGGACAGCGGCATGATCGTGCGCGTCGGCCTGTCCGACCGCGACGTCGGCCGCGTCAGCGTCGGCGCCGTGGCCGAGGTGACGCTGGACGGCAAGGCGCTGCCGGCGCGCGTCGGCCGCATCGCCGCCCGCAGCGACAAGCGCACCGGCGTCTTCGACGTGGAGCTGCAGCTGGAGGGATCGCCCGACGCCGCCGTCAGCGGCCGCGTCGCCCATGTGCTGATCCAGCCCGACGCCGACGCCACCGCCAGCCTGCTCGCCATCCCCAGCGCCGCCATCCTGGAGGGCTTCGGGACCGAGGCCGGCGTCTTCGTGGTCGACCCGGCGACCCGCGCCGTCTCCCGTCGCATGGTCAGCGTGGCGGGGCTGGACGGGCCCAACACGCTGGTGGCCGGGGGGTTGACGGCCGGCGAGATCGTGGTGGCGCGCGGCGCCGCCTACCTGCGCACCGGCGACGTGGTGGAGCTGCCGACCGCGGCGCCCACCCCGGCCGCCGCCCGCTGAGGCCGCCGCCATGAACGGGATCGTCGGCTTCTCCGTCCGCTACTGGCAGTTCACCCTGGTCCTCTTCGCCATGCTGGCGGCCATGGGGGTGAGCGCGCTGCTGTCCATCCCGCGCGCCGAGGACCCCAACTTCCCCACGCCCATCAACATCGTGGTCGCGGTCCTGCCGGGCGCCGACCCGCTGGAGATGGAGAAGCTGGTCACCGATCCCATCGAGGACGCGCTGTCGGCGCTGGACGACGTCGTCAAGATCACGTCGCGCACCCGCGACGGCACCGCCGCCATCACCATCGAGTTCGACTGGAGTTCCGATCCGGAGCGCAAATACGACCAGGTGGTGCGCGAGGTGAATGCCGTGCGCCCGACGCTGCCGGCCGGCCTCGCCAAGCTGGAGGTGCGCAAGTTCCAGACCAGCCTGACCAACTTCGTCCAGGTGGCGCTGGTCAGCGACACCGCCAGCGACCGCGAGCTGGAGAAGCGGGCCGACGACCTCAAGGACATCATCGACCGCGTGCCCGGCGTGCGCGAGACCGAGGTCTGGGGCGAGGCGCGCAGCGAGATCCGCGTGGCGCTGGACCTCGGCCGCCTGTCGGTGCTGGGCGTGCCGGCCCAGTCGGTCGCCGACGCGCTGAAGGCCGAGGGCTTGAGCCTGCCGCTGGGCGCGGTCCATTCCGGCGAGCGCCGCTTCAACGTCAAGGGCACCGGCGATTTCGGCACGATCGAGGACGTGCGCAACACCGTGGTGTCGGCCTCCAACGGCCGGGTGCTGCGGGTGCGCGACGTGGCCGAGGTGGAATGGGCGGCGGACGAGGCCAACCACATCACCCGCTACGACGGCAAGCGCGCGGTGTTCGTGACCGCCAACCAGATGGACGGGCAGAACATCTTCAAGCTGCGCGAGGGCGTCTACGCCGCGCTCGACCGCTTCGAGGAGACGCTGCCGCCCACGATCAAGATGGAGCGCGGCTTCGACCAGTCGGAGAACGTGTCGCACCGCCTGTCCGGCCTCTACCGCGATTTCGCCATCGCGCTGGCGCTGGTGCTGGTGACGCTGATCCCGCTGGGCATGCGCGCCTCGCTGGTGGTGATGGTGGCGATCCCGCTGTCGCTCGCCATCGCCGTGACCATGCTGAAATGGATGGGCTACTCGCTGAACCAGCTCTCCATCGCGGGCTTCGTGCTGGCGCTGGGTCTGCTGGTGGACGACAGCATCGTCGTCACCGAGAACATCGCCCGCCATCTGCGCCAGGGCCTGCCGCGCACCAAGGCGGCGATCGAGGGCACGCGCCAGATCGCCGTCGCCGTGCTGGGCTGCACCGCCACGCTGATGCTGGCCTTCCTGCCGCTGCTGTTCCTGCCCGAGGGTGCCGGCAAGTTCATCCGCTCGCTGCCCGTGGCGGTGCTGGCGACGGTGGCGGCCTCGCTGTTCGTGGCGCTCACCATCATCCCGTTCCTGGCGGCGCGCCTGCTGTCCAAGCACGAGGACCCGGAGGGCAACCCGGCGCTGCAGGCGGTCATGCGCGGCATCCACACCGTATACCGCCCGCTGCTGCACCGGGCGCTGGAGCGGCCGGCGCTGACGGTGACTGTGGCGATGGCGCTGTTCGCCGGGTCGCTGCTGCTTATCCCGCGCATCGGCTTCTCGCTGTTCCCGGCGGCCGAGATCCCGCAGTTCGTGGTCGAGGTCGACCTGCCCGACGGCTCCGCCCTGACGGAGACGCGGAAGGCCGTGGACTTCGTCGAGGAACAGGTCCGGACCCTGCCGGGCGTGCGCTGGATGATGGGCAATGCCGGGCACGGCAACCCACGCATCTACTACAATATCCAGCCGCGCGAGGACGACCCGACCCACGGCGCGGTCTTCGTGAAGCTGGAGAAATGGGACGGGGAGGAGAGCCCCAAGCTGCTGGACGGGCTGCGCCAGCGCCTGGCCGCCTATCCCGGCGCCCAGATCCTGGTCCGCACCTTCCAGAACGGCCCGCCGATCGAGGCGCCCGTCGCCATCCGCGTGCTGGGCGCGGAGCTGGACGTGCTGAAGGACATCGCCGCCCGCGTCACCCAGGCGATGGAGGAGGTGCCCGGCACCCGCGACATCCAGAACCCGATGCGGCTGGACCGCACCGACCTGGATCTCGGCGTCGACCTGGACAAGGCGGCGGTGCTGGGGGTGCCGGCCGGCGCGGTCGACCGGGCGGTGCGGCTGGCCCTGTCGGGCGAGCGCGTCGCCTCCTTCCGCGAGGCGGACGGCGACGAGTTCCCGGTGACCGTCCGCCTGCCCATGGGCCAGCGGCACGAGCTGGACTCGCTGGGCGACATCTACCTGCCGACCCTGGCGGGCGCCACGCCGCTCTCCAGCGTCACCCGGCCGCAGTTCGAGTCGGGTCCCGCCCGCATCGACCGTTACAACCGGGAGCGCTCGGTCACGGTGACGGCCTTCGTCTCCACCGGCTTCAACACCGGCGAGGTGACCCAGGCGGTGCAGCGCGCCGTGGCCGGCATCCCGCTGCCCCCGGGCTACCGGGTGGAGACGGGCGGCGAGGCGGAGGCGCAGGCGCGCAGCTTCGCGGGCCTGGGCACGGCCATCATCATCGCCGTCTTCGGCGTGCTGGCGGTGCTGATCCTGGAGTTCCGCAGCTTCGCCGCCACGGCGGTGGTGGCGGGCGTGATCCCGCTGGGCGTCATCGGCGGGCTGCTGGCGCTGTGGGCGACGGGCTACACGCTGAGCTTCACCGCCGTCATCGGCTTCGTCGCGCTGATCGGCATCGAGATCAAGAACTCGATCCTGCTGGTCGACTTCACCAGCCAGCTGCGCCGCCAGGGCGTGCCGCTGAAGGAGGCGATCGAGGAGGCGGGCGAGGTGCGGTTCCTGCCGGTCCTGCTGACCTCGGCCACGGCGGTCGGCGGCCTGCTGCCGCTGGCGATCGAGGCGTCCGGCCTCTATTCGCCGCTGGCGGTGGTGATCATCGGCGGGCTCGTCTCCTCCACCTTCCTGTCGCGGCTGGTGACGCCGGCCATGTACCTGCTGCTGGCGCCCCGGGACGAGGCGCAGCGCGCGGCGGACCTGGAACCGGTGCCCGCCGAGTAAGGCCGCGCGCCGGATTTGCCTCGCGCGCCGGTTTGGCGCACCATCGCGCCCATCCGTTCGGGGGAGCGCGGGCTTGGGTGTGGTGATCGGCAGGGCTGAGGTGGCGGGGGATGCGGTGGCGGCCGCGGACTACCTCCTCGGCATGGCGCCGCCGCGCTGCCCGATTCCGGGCTGCGGCATCAGGCTGGCGCACCGGCCGGCGGGCATGCTGCCGGTGGGCGAGGGCGCTTTGCCGGTGCCGGCATCCTATCTGCGCCGGCTGGGCTCGCTGGAGCATGCCGCCGACTGCCCGCACAATCCCGGATATCTCGCCGCCCGCCTGGCCCGCTTCGCCGGCGGCGACGAGCCGCTGCTGGAGGCGCCGGGGGAGCGCTGCCTGCTCCTCCATCTGGACCGGCTGGGCGAGGCCATGCGGGTGGCGCGGCTGATGGGGCGCGACATGCCGGCGTCGCTGCGGCGGCGCCTGCGTACCGCCCGGGCGGTGCTGGCCCTGGCCGCGCGGCTGCAGAACCGGGCCGAACTGTCGGACCTGGTGCGCCTCGCCGACGGGGAATGGGCGCCGGGCTGGGACAAGCTGCTGCACGGGATGGCCGACTATCAGCGGCTTTACCGCCGGATGCTGCAGGGCCCGCCCTCGCATCCGCTCGCCGTCACCTTGGCCTGCGACGCGATCTTCGAGCCCGGCGCGCTGGGCGACCGGGCGGTGGCGCGCTGCGTGGCGGTGGCCGGGACGCGGCGCGGCCACCCGGTCCTGATCCAGCCCTGGATCCGCTTCGACGATCCTTCTTGCGCGCACCGCTTCGCCGCGAACCGGCTGTCGCTGGCCTTCGCCACGCCGCTGCTGGTCGATCCCGGCCCGGCGGCCCGCACAGGGGAGGAGGGGGAGCCGCCCAAGGCGCGCCTCATCCTCGACGTGGCCGGCGCCTGGCAGTTCTGCCGCGTCCCGCCGCGGCTGGGCGACGGGCTGGCGGCGCCCGGCTGAGTGCTCAGCCCGCCATGCCGGCGCCGGCGGGGATCGTCCGGCCGGGCAGGAAGCCGCCCTGGCCGTCGAGCACCTCGCGCACCGCGCGCAGCACCGTGTGGACGGAGTAGGGCTTGGCCAGATAGCCGACGGCGCCGGCGGCCCGGGCCTCGTCCTCGCGGGCATGGGCGGAGAGCATGATGGAGGGTATATGCCGTTCGCGCAGGCCACGCACGGCGTCTATGCCCGACGATCCGAACGCCAGCCGGACATCGACCAGCGCCAGATCCGGCTGGAAGCGCTCCGCCTTCGCCAGCGCGTCCGCGCAGGTCGCCGCGACGCCGCAGACCTGGTGCCCGTCTTCCGCGAGCACGAGGCCGAGCGCCGCCGCGATGAGGCACTCGTCTTCCACGATGAGAATGCACGCCATTGTTTTTCACCCGGCTCCGAACGTGGCAACAACGGCCCTGGCGAACGACTGTTGCGTTCATTAGCGATCCTAAATGGGGCTATGCCCCCCGCCCTAGACTGTAGGTCCTGCCCGGTGGCGGAGTGCGGGGCGGCAGGGTCAGGGCGTCTAGCGCGACCGATGGGATGATTATGGTCATAGACCGTCCCGACCGGCTGTGCCGTCCGGCGCTCCGGGCGCGACCGGGGCAATGCCTGGGATTCCCGCCCCTCATACCTACCCAGCCTAGGCGAAGCCCTCCTTCCATCTATCCGGATGGGGGGAGGGTGCTAGCCCACCAACACCCAATTTCGGGGCGCGATGGCCGAGTGGCCGGGTTGCCGCTAAGGGGGCCGGCGGGGGAAAAAGGGTCCACACGAACCGGCACCATCCCAAGGGGAACGCGACATGCAAACGGTCAATATCCTGCTCATCGACGGCAGCACCCTGTTCCGCCAGGGCATCCGCCAGCTTCTGCCGAGCGACTTCGTGGTCGTCGGCGAGGCCCGCAGCGACGCCGAGGCGCTGGACATGATCCGTGACGGCCTGACCGCCGACGTCATCCTGGTCGATTGCGACGGTGGTTCCGTCCGCAGCGTCGTCGCCGGCCTGAAGGCCGCCGCCCCGGCCAGCCACGTCGTCCACCTGACCACCTCGGTCGATGTCGCCCGCCTCCGCGCGGCGCTCGAGGCCGGCGCCTCCGGCTACGTCACCAAGGACCGCACCCCGCAGGCCCTCGCCCAGGCGCTCCGCCTGGTCATGATGGGCGAGAAGGTGTTCCCCTCCGACCTCGCCCAGCTGCTGGTGCAGGGCGCCGCGACCGAGATGGGCCCGAGCGCCGGCCACAAGGGCCTCTCGACCCGCGAGAGCCAGATCCTGCGCGGCCTGGTCCAGGGCCACAGCAACAAGATGATCGCGCTGAACCTGAACATCACCGAGGCCACGGTGAAGGTCCATCTCAAGAGCCTGCTGCGCAAGATCCGCGCCTCGAACCGCACCCAGGCGGCCATCTGGGCGCTGCACAACGGCTTCGAGGCCAACGAGATGGCGGCCTGACGCCACTCCCTAGCCGTGCCGGTGGGCCGGGGGAGCGGGATGCTCCTCCGGCCGTCGGGCACGGCCGCCAGAACGTACGCTCCGGCCATTCGAGGGCGCCCCGGCCATCCGCCGGCGGCGCCCTTGCCGTTCATGCGCTGTTAAGCTTGGCTTTGTCCTCTCGAAGGTAATAATACCTTCGATGGATCAGATCGCCGCCGCCGAACCGGTCGCCCGAACCAAGGGCCACGCCTTCACCGCCGCCGACCTGCCGGCGCTGGAGCGGGTCTGGCTGCCGACCTGGGTCTTCGACTCCGAGCGGCGCCGCATGGTCTGGGGCAACCCGGCGGCGCTGGAGCTGTGGCGCGCGGCCAGCCTCGATGACTTCCGCGCCCGCGACTTCACCGATATGTCCGAGGGGGTGGCGACCCGGCTCGCCGCGATCCTGGACCATGTGCGCCACGACGGCGTCCATGAGGACGAGTGGACCTTCTACCCGCTGGGGACGCCGGTGCGCTGCCGCGTGCGCCGCTCCGCCTTCCGGCTGGAGGACGGGCGCGTCGCGCTGCTGCACGAGGCGCTGCGCATCGATCCCGGCATCGACGCCGCGACGCTGCGCGGGGTGGAGGCGCTGACCCACACCAGCGTCATGATCTCGCTCTACTCGGAGGAGGGCGAGGTGCTGATGCGCAACCCGGCGGCCAAGCGGGCCTACGGCGCGCTGGGCATCGAGGGCCGCTTCGACCGGGCGGGCAGCCATTTCCGGCTGGCCGAGGAGCGCGCGACGATGCTGGAGGCGCTGCGGCGCGGGGAGGTCTACACCCAGCTGGTGGAGGTGGAGACGCTGCGCGGCATGCGCTGGCACGGTCTGGACGCGCGCATCGCCCGCGATCCGGTGACCGGCGGTCGCGCCATCCTGGTCAATGAGCGCGACGTCACCGAGCTGCGGCGGCTGGAGCGCACGGCGACGGAGCGGCGCACCTTCCTGCGCGCCGTCCTGGACGTGGTCGCCGACGCCGTGTTCGTCCACGACGATCAGGGGCGCTTCGTCCTGTCCAACACCACCAACGCCGAGAATCTGGGCCGGCGGCTGGAGGAGCTGGAGGGCCGCTCGCTCCGCGACCTGGTGCCGCCCGAGGTGGCGCGCGCCTGGGAGGCGGAGAACCGCGCCATCATCGAAAGCGGCCGCGAGACGGTGCAGGAGCAGGCCTTCCCCGGTCCCGACGGCGCGATGCGCACCTACCGTGTCTCCAAGCGCCCCTTCACGATCGAGGGCGGCGGGCGCTTCGTGGCCGGCACGGCCACCGACATCTCCGAGCTGAAGGCCGCCAAGGAGCGCGCCCAGGCCGGCGAGCGAGCCCGCGCCCAGTTCCTGGCGATGATGAGCCACGAGATCCGGACGCCGATGACCGGCGTCATGGGCTTGGCGGAACTGCTGCGCGAGACGGAGCTGTCGCCGCAGCAGCGGGAGTATGTCGACACGCTGCATGACAGCGCCCGGGCGCTGCTGCGCATCCTGAACGACATCCTCGACTTCTCGAAGATCGAGGCAGGCAAGCTCACGGTCGACGCGGTGGACGTCGACCTGCCGGCCCTGGTGCACGAGGTTCACGGGCTGCTCGCCACGCTGGCGCGGGACAAGGGGCTGGCCTTCACGGTGACGGTCGATCCCGAGCTGCCGCGCCATGTCCGCTGCGACCCGGTGCGGCTGCGGCAGATCCTGGTGAACCTGGCGGGCAACGCCCTGAAATTCACCGAGAGCGGCGCCGTCGAGGTGCTGCTGGAGGGGGCGGAGGCCGGCGGCGACGTCGATTTCCGCCTCACCGTCCGCGACACCGGCATCGGCATGAGCGGGGAGCAGCTGACGACCCTGTTCCAGCCCTTCACCCAGGCCGACGGCTCAACCACCCGCCGCTTCGGCGGCACCGGGCTGGGGCTGGCCATCACCAAGGCGCTGGTCGACGCCATGGGCGGCACGCTGCGCGTCGTCAGCCGGCCGGGGGAGGGCAGCGCCTTCCAGGTCGCGCTGCGCTGCCCGCCGGGATGCGAGCCGAAGCGCGAGACGGCGCGGATCGAGCGGGCGCTTTGCCCGGCCCGGGTGCTGCTGGCTGAGGACAACCTGGTCAACCGCACCCTGATCGAGACCATGCTGGTCCGCATGGGCCATACGGTGGAGGCGGTGGCGGACGGCCGCGCGGCGGTGGAGCGGCTGGCGTCCGGCGCCGTCTTCGACATCGTCCTCATGGACCTGCAGATGCCGGTCATGGACGGCATCGAGGCCACCCGGGCGATCCGCGGCATGCCGGGCCCGACGGCCGATATCCCGGTGGTGGCGCTCAGCGCCGATGTCCTGCCGGAGAACCGCGCCGCCCAGGCCGGGGCCGGCCTCGACGGCTTCCTGCCGAAGCCGGTCGAGTGGGAGGCGCTGGCCCGAATCGTCGCCGACGCCGCGGCGCGGAGGCCTCCCCTGCTCGACGGCGCGGCGGTGGCGCAGCTGCGCGCGGTCATCGGCGGCGAGGCGTTGGCCCGCATGGTGGCGGCGCTGGCCGACCAGCTCGATGAGGAGATGCCGCGCCTGCGGGCGGCGGTGGAACGGGGCGAGACCGACCGGGCGCTGCGCCTGGTGCATGCCATCCGGGGCTCGGCCGGCAGCTTCGGCGCCGTTCGCCTCTGCCACGCCCTGGGCGGAGTGAAGGACCGGATCGCGGCCGGCGACCGCGATCCCGCCGCCATCGACGCCCTGGTCCCGCTGGTGGCGGAGACGCTGGGCGCGCTGGGCTCTCCCGCCTAGCGGATGCCCAGCCCGTCGGTGGCGATGCTGTAGAGGTCCATCATGCCCTTCGGCTGCCCGTCGCGGACCTTGACGCTGGCGAAGGTCAGGGTCTTGCCGTCTGGCGACAGGTGCGGCGTGATCTGGAAGGACGCCATGTTCACCGACGCCGGCAGCTTCACCGGTTCGGCCCAGCCGTCGCCCTGGCGGCGGGCGGCGTAGATCTCGCCCTTGCCGCCGCGGGTGCTCCAGAACAGGGCCGTGGTCCCGTCGCGGGTGAGGGTGAAGTCGCCCTCGGCCTGGGGCGAGTTCAGCGGTGCGGGCAGCACCCGCGCCGGCTCGAAGCCGCCGCCCGTCATCTTCGCGGCGTAGAAATCCAGCTGGCCCGGGCCGCCGGCGCGGCTGGAGTTGAAGTAGAGCACCCCGCCCTGCAGTTCCGGCCCCAGCTCCTCGCCCGGGCTGTTGACGGCATCGCCCAGATGCTCCGGCGCGCCCCAGGATTCGCCCTGGCGGGTGGCGCGCCAGATGTCCAGATCCCTCTTGTCGGGCTGGCCGGGGGGCGGGCGGTCGGAAATGAAGTACAACGTCTTTCCGTCCGGCGTCAGCCAGGGATCGCTGTCGCGGTACCGCTCGTCGGTGAAGGCGATCGGCTTCGGCGCCTCCCAGGCGGTGCCGCGCCGGGCGGAGACGTAGATGCGGGCGCCCTCGAAATTGGCCCGGGACCGGGCGAAGACCCTGAGGGTCCCGGCATCGTCGGCGACGAGGTTGTACTCGCTCAGCTCGGAGGAGACAGCGCCCGGCTCCACCAGGGACGCGGCGCCGTCCAGAGCCAGCGCCGGCCCGGTGGCCGCGAGGGCGATGATGGCGGCGGCAGTCAACTTCAGCATGGTTATTCCCCTCATGGCGCAACCCCGACCTGCGGCGAACGCCGGGTCCGGAGCGCTGGGTAGAGGAAGGGGAACCACCCCCGCAACCGCGGAAACAATGTTTTACGCCGGCGTTACAGGGCTGAATCGCGGCGTCGCGATCCTATGCGCCCCCTCCCAATGGTTAATGTTCCCGGCGATCTAGGATAGGCCGTTCCTATCGCTAGGTAGTAGTCGCTGTGGCTAGGGTTCGCAGCGGCTTCTTTAAGTCTAACATAAAGCCGGCAAGACGAACCCGTGGCATCAGGCTGCGGGATTAAAGATGGAGAGCCTCAATGAAACTTCGCGCTGCCTTGCTGGGCGCCGCGGCCGCTTGCGCGATGCCGGTCGTCGCCCAGGCCCAGGAATTCGTGCAGGGTCCGTATGTCGGCCTGTCCGGCGGGTGGAGCTGGACCCAGGACATCGAGCTCGAGAGCCGTGGCTTCCGTAACGAGATCGACTTCAAGGACGGCATCACCGTCCTCGGCGAGGCCGGCTTCCGCACCTCGCTCGGCATCCGGCCGGCGCTCGAGGTGGGCTGGACCCGCAGCACCGTCGGCGACATCGCCGGCGGCGCCTTCGGCCGCGCCGGCGGCAACGGCAAGGTCAACGCCCTGACGGTCATGGGCGCCCTGTACTACGACCTGAACGCCATCGGCCCGGTGCGTCCCTATGTCGGCGCCGGCGTCGGCGTCGCGGACGTGAAGTTCAAGCGGGTCGGCGACCTGTTCGCCTCCGGCCTCAGCATCAGCGAGCGTGACCGCGCCGTCGCCTGGCAGGTGGGCGCCGGCGTCAACGCCGCCGTCTCCGAGAACCTCGACCTGACCGTCGGCTACCGGTTCCTCGACACCGGCATCGTCCGGTACAACAAGGTGACCGACACGGTCTTCGACTACCAGACCCACACCGTGCTGGTCGGCCTGCGCTACACCTTCGGCGCCCCGGCCGCGGCACCCCGCGCCGCCGAGCCGGCGGCCGCTCCGGTCGCCGCCCCGCCGCCGCCGCCGCCGCCGCCGCC
>DASPNP010000059.1:0-30950 GCA_035626475.1 Azospirillaceae bacterium | reverse complement strand
GGAGCCCCGGGTGATCGCCATCCTGGACTGGGAGCTGGCGACGCTGGGCCACCCGCTGGGCGACCTCGCCTACAACTGCATGTCCTACCGCATCCCGCACGAGATGAAGGATTTCGGCGGGCTGAAGGGGCTGGACCTGAAGGCGCTGGGCATCCCCACGGAGGAGGAGTACGTGGCGGCCTATTGCCGGCGCACCGGCCGGGACGGCATCCCCGACTGGAACTTCTTCCTGGCCTTCGCTTTCTTCCGCATCGCCTCGATCTGCCAGGGCGTCTACGCACGTGCGCTGCAGGGCAACGCCTCGGACCGGCGGGCGCACGCCTATGGCGAGGTCGCCCGGGCCACCGCCGAGGTCGGCTGGGGCATCGCCCAGGGACGCGGGTAGGCTCCTCCTACCCCGCCGCCGGCGCCGCCAGCCCCGCGGCGGACGCCGGGGCGGGGGACAGGCGCGCGGCCACGGCGCGGTCGATGTGGGTGCGCAGGTTGGGGTCGGCCTGGTAGAGCCGGCGGAAGTCGCGCCGGTCCAGCACCAGCAGCCGGCAGTAGCCCAGCGCCTCCACGTCGGCGTTGCGCGGCTGGTCCAGGACCAGCGCCATCTCGCCGAAGAAGTCGCCGGTGCCGAGGCGCACCGGCTGCTCCAGCCCGGGGATGCGCACCGCCACGGCGCCCGACGAGATGAAGTACATGGCGTCGCCCTTCTCGCCGCGGCGCACCAGCAGTTCGCCCGGCACCGCCAGCCGGGGCTTCACCAGCCGCTCGATCTGGCGCAGCCGGTCGTCCGACAGGCCGGCGAAGAGCGGCACGCGCGCCACCAGGCTGCCCGCCGACAGGCCCAAATCCAGGCGGGGCGGGCGTTCCAGCTCGATCCAGCGGTGGCGGATGTCGCGCTCCAGGTCGTTCAGGATTTCGCGGCTGATAATGGCCTCGTCGAAGAGCATGCGGGCCTGCCGCTCCTCGATGCGCAGGCCGGCGCGGGCGAGATAGCGGGACTGCACCTCGTCGACATAGCTCGGATACTGCAGCCGCAGCGCGTCCAGCGCCTCCTCGACCTCGGCGCGGCGGGCGCGCAGCACCTCGGCCAGGCTCCCGCCGGCCTCGCGGCCCAGCAGCGCGGTCAGGCGCGCGGTATTGAAGCGCTCCAGCTCGCCCAGCGCCAGCCGCATGATGACCAGGATGCCGAAGCGCCGCGCCAAGCCGGCCGCCAGCGGCTTCTGCCAGCCGGTGCGCCGCTGCAGCCGCAGCGCCAGCCGGGTGCTGGGCGGGAAGCGCAGCACGTCGCGCGCCGCGCGCTCATAGCCGTCGCGCCGGCCGGTCTTGGCGCCGTCCTGCAGCTTGCCGGCGATGGCGAAGACGCGCTGGGCGATGAGGCGGCTGATGAGGCCGTCGCGGAAATAGGCGAGGTACAGCTCCTCCTCGCGCCGCGCCAGGGTGGTCAGGCCGATGAAGACCCGGTCGTCGCAGGACAGGCCGCCGTGCCGCGCCTCCAAATCCAGCTCGTCCTGGGCCAGCAGGGCGCCGCGCTCCAGCAGCGGGTCGATGGCGCCGGACGGGTCCATGTGCAGGCTCTTCGCCACACTCTCCACCCCCTCGCGCACCGACGACAGCGACAGGCCCAGCGCCCGGTTGCGCAAGGACAGCTCCGCCGGGGTGAGCTTGTCGAGCCCCAGGAGGCCGATCAGCGGGCGCAGCGTCAGCCCGTTGACGAACAGGGTGAAGAGCACGAAGCCGGTCGCCAGCACCGCCACCAGCGTCTGCACGTCGTCGGGCACGCGCCGGTTCTCGGTCACCGCCAGCGCCAGCGCCAGCGAGACCGCGCCGCGCAGGCCGCCCCACAGCATCACCGCCTTGTAGGGGCCGCTGATGCGGTCGGCGACGCGCAGCCGCACCAGCGCCGGAATGGCGCCGTAGATCACCACCGCCCGCGCCGCCAGGGCCGAGACGACCAGCGCCCCCAGCAGCACGAAATGGCCCCAGGTCGCCTCCATCAGGGTGCGCGGGATCAGCATGGAGGCCAGCAGGAAGATCAGCGAGTTGGCCCAGAAGCCCAGCTGGCCCCAGACGGTCTCCAGCCCGTGCCAGCTGTCCGGCGAGATGCGGGTGCGGCCGACCGAGCCCACCACCAGCGCCGCCGTCACCACCGCCACCACGCCGGAGACATGGGCGTAATGCTCGCCCAGGATGAAGGCGAGATAGGCCAGCGACACCGTCACCGTGATCTCGGCATGCGGCATGTTGCGCAGGGGCGAGACCACCAGGCAGGCGACGTAGCCCATGGTCCAGCCGATGGCGAGGCCGCCGGCGAACTTGATCAGGAAGCTCACCGCCGCGTCCGCCGGGTCGGCCGAGCCGCGCCCCAGAAGCGCCGCCAGCAGCAGGGTGAAGAGCGCGATGGCGGCGGCGTCGTTGAACAGGCTCTCGCCCTCGACCAGGATCGAGAGGCGCCGCGGCGCGCCCAAATCGCGGAAGATGCCCACCACCGCCGCCGGGTCCGTGGTGGCGACGATGGCCCCCAGCAGCAGCGCCGCCGTCAGCCCCACCGTGGTCCAGTTGCCGTACCACCAGCCCGCCGCCGCCCAGACGCCGAAGCCCACGAAGAAGGTGCAGACCAGCACCGCCGCGATCGCCAGCACCAGGATCGGCGCCAGATCGTCCAGCAGCCGCCGCACGTCGAGCGCCAGCGCCGTCTCGAACAGCAGGATCGGCAGGAAGATGAAGAGGAAGGCGGAGGAGGTCAGTTCCAGCCCGTCCAGCGCGACCAGGAAGTCGCCCATGGGCCCGCCCAGCACCTTGCGGCCGGTGAAGTGGATAAGCAGGCCCAGCGCCGTCCCGACGCCCGCCAGCAGCACCGTGTAGGGCAGCTTCAGCCGCTGCGCCAGGGGCGGCAGCATCGCCACCAGCCCCAGCAGGCCGGCGAGCGCGAACAGGGGCGGGACGATGCTGTCCATGGGACTCGTGTGCTGCGGGCCGGCGTTTCCGCGGACAAGCTAGCGGGCGTGCGGGGGCGGGGGCAAGTGCGGCGGCGCCGTTCCGCCGGGGAGTCACCCCCCCTTCAGCACCGCAAGCCCCGCGTCCCAGTAAGGCACCGGGCCGAAGCGTCCCGCCAGGAAGTCCACGAAGACGCGCACCTTCGGGCTGAGGTTGCGGCCGGGCGGGTAGACGCAGTGGACGCCCTGGTCCGACACGGTCCAGTCCAGCAGCACCGGTTCCAGCCGGCCGGCGGCGAGGTCCTCGCCGACGATGAAGGTGGGCAGCACGACGATGCCCTGGCCGGCCACGGCGGCGGCGCGCAGCACGTCGCCATTGTTGGCGCTGAGGCGGGTGGAGACGCGGACGCCGCGCATCTCGCTGCCGCCGGGCGCGGTGGGGCCGGGTGTGGTTGGGAAAGTCCAGAGGTCGGGCTGCGGGTTGTTGGTGTAGACGAGGCAGTCGTGCTGGGCGAGCTCCTCCGGGACCTTCGGCACGCCGCGCCGCTTCAGGTAGCCGGGGCTGGCGCAGACCACGCGGCGGGCGGGGCAGAGGCGCCGCGCCACCAGCGAGCTGTCCTTCAGCCGGCCGATGCGCACCGCCACGTCGTAGCCCTCCTCGACCAGGTCGACGAAGCGGTCGTTCAGCTCCATCGCCAGCTCGATCTCCGGATAGGTCTCCAGGAAGTCGGCGACGGCCTTGGCGAGGTGCAGCATGCCGAAGGACATGGGCGCCGCCACCTTCAGCAGGCCGCGCGGCGCGCCGTGCAGGTCGGTGGCGGCGCGCTCGGCCTCCTCCACGTCGGCCAGGATGCGGATGCAGCGCTTGTAGAAGGCCTCGCCCGCCTCGGTCAGGCTGATATGGCGGGTGGTGCGGTTCAGCAGCCGGGCGCCCAGCCGCCCCTCCAGCTCCGCCACCCGCCGGCTCGCCACCGACTTGGAGAGCCCCAGCTTCTGGGCGGCGGCGGTGAAGCTGCGCGTCTCCGCCACCCGCGCGAACAAGCACATCTCCTCCAGCCGGTCCATGGCGTGTCTTCCGCACTGTCCTGATTACCGCAACAATCATGTTCCAGATTGGCGGATTATCAGCGAGCCGGCAACGCATTAACTTTACCCCAGCAAGACGGGGCGGCCGGTTGGCGGCCAGAACCCCACCCCCTGAGGAGGTTGTCGCGATGGCCAAGATCCTGGTCCTCTACTACAGCAGCTACGGCCACATCGAGCAGATGGCGACCGCCGTCGCCGAGGGCGCCCGGTCGGTCGCCGACACCGAGGTCACCATCAAGCGCGTGCCCGAGCTGGTGCCCGAGGATGTCGCCCGCAAGGCCCACATGAAGGTCGACCAGGCCGCGCCGGTCGCCAGCCCGCAGGAGCTGGCCGAGTACGACGCCATCATCCTGGGCGTGCCCACCCGCTACGGCCGCATGGCCTCGCAGATGGCGAACTTCTGGGACCAGACCGGCGGCCTGTGGGCCAAGGGCGCGCTGATCGGCAAGGTCGGCAGCGTGTTCGCCTCCACCGCGACCCAGCATGGCGGCCAGGAGAGCACCATCCTGTCCACCCACACGATGCTGCTGCACCATGGCATGGTGATCGTGGGCCTGCCCTACAGCTTCGCCGGCCAGATGCGGCTGGACGAGGTGACCGGCGGCAGCCCCTACGGCGCCACCACCATCGCCGCTGGCGACGGTTCGCGCCAGCCGAGCGAGACCGAGCTGGAGGGGGCCCGCTTCCAGGGCGCCCATGTGGCTCGGATCACGGCCAAGCTTCACGGCTAATTTGGTGAAGCGCTACTGAGCGGATGACGCGGCCGGCTGCCGAGGGCACCGGCCGCGAAGGAGAAAGTCATGATCGACGTTCGTCGTTTCGACAGCCTGGGCGCCTTCCGGATCGACTGGCTGGACGCCAAGCACCATTTCAGCTTCGGCAACTACATGGACTATGGCCGCATGGGCTGGGGTCCGCTGCGGGTCTGGAACGACGACGCGATCCAGCCGCACACCGGCTTCGACCCGCACCCGCACCGCGACATGGAGATCATCACCTATGTCCGCGAGGGCGCGATCAGCCATGAGGACCATCTCGGCAACAAGGGCCGCACCGAGGCGGGCGACGTGCAGGTCATGTCCGCCGGCACCGGCATCGCCCATGCCGAGTACAACCGCGAGGACGATGTGACCCGGATCTTCCAGATCTGGATCACCCCGAACCGCCGCGGCCTGGCCCCCCGCTGGGAGCAGCGCAGCTTCCCGAAGGGCGAGGCCGCCGGCAAGCTGGTGACGCTCGCCTCCGGCCGGCCGCAGGACCAGGGCACCGACGCGCTGCCGATCCACCAGGACGCGGCGATCCTCGGCGCCACCTTGGCCAAGGGCACGGTGGTGACCCACCAGCTCGGCGACCGGCTGGCGTACCTGGTGCCGGCGAAGGGAAGGGTGAAGGTCAACGGCGTCATCGTCGACACCCGCGACGGCGCCGCCATCAAGGCCGAGCCCACCCTCACCATCGAGGCGCTGGACGAGGCCGAGATCCTGCTGGCCGACCTGCCACAGGCGGCGTAAGGCTCGGGGATTGAAGGAAGGGGGCGGGGCTGCGAAGCTCCGCCCCCTTTTCCATTGTCGAGGGTTCATCCATGTCCGACCGCACCGCCTCATTCCTGCTGATCCTCGCCGGGCTGTTCGGCGCCATGGCGGTGGCGGCGGGCGCCTTCGCGTCGCACGGGCTGACGGTGCTGAAGGGCGAGCGGGCGGCGGAGCTTTGGGGGATCGCCAGCCACTACCAGATGATCCATGCCGCCGCGATCGTGGCGGCGGTGCTGCTGGGACGGCAGGGCGCGCGGTTCGCCGCGCCGGCCGGCGCCGCCTTCGCGCTGGGCTGCGTGCTGTTCCCGGGCGCGCTCTACGCGCTGGGCTGGTGGGGGCCGAGCCTGATGGGCGCCGTGGCGCCGCTGGGCGGGTTGAGCTTCATGGTTGGCTGGGCGTGCGTCGCGGCAGCCGGGATCAAGTACAAGCCGTAGGTCGCATGGAGGCGAAGCCGCAATGCGACAGGAAAGGCCTTCGATCCATATGCCGTCGCATTGCGCCTGCGGCTTCATGCGACCTACGAGGGGGCTCCCGGGTGGCGTCAGTCCGCCGCCTGCATCGCCTGGGCGGCGGCGTGCAGATTGCCGTCCGACCGACTGGGGGCGAACAGGTCCGACAGGGTCGCCATGACCGCCATCGCCTCACCGCCGTTCAGCGAGTAGAAGATGGTCTGCGCGCGCCGGCGGGTGCGCACCAGCTTTTCCCGGCGCAGCCGCGCCAGGTGCTGCGACAGCGCGGACTGGCTGAGGCCGACAAGCTCCTCCAACTCGCCGACGGAGCGTTCGCCCTCGGCAAGGTGGCAGAGGATGACGAGGCGCCGCTCATTGGCCATGGCCTTGATCAGCGCGCTGGCCCGCCGGGCGTTGACTTTGAGGAGTTCGGTGTCCATAGGAGCGAGATCGTTCGCGCCGCAAGCCCGTCAAGCGCCGCTCGCGAAAAAAATTCCGCGGGCGAAGTATTAACCATATGAGTCTCATGGCCTTTTCACCGGAGGGGGTGCGATGAACGGGGAAGCGGCGGGCGCCGACGAGGCGTCGATCGACTGTTCCGGCCTGATCTGCCCGCTGCCGGTGCTGCGGGCGCGCAAGGCGCTGAAGGCGCTGCCGCCCGGCGGCGTGCTGCGGGTGACGGCCACCGACAAGGCGGCCCCGCGCGACTTCCGCGTCTGGTGCGAGGAGGCCGGCCACACCCTGCTGGAGTCGGGCGAGGAGGGCGGCGCCTTCGTCTTCCGCATCCGGCGCGGCGCCGACTGACCTGCGGCCCTGCCTGGGTGCGGCGTCACGGGACCGAAATGAACTAGGAAAAAGGGTGCGCGTTCTGAAATGATGGGGACGAGGAAACCAGCCCCCGGACGCGGCATGCACACGGCGCTTTTCACCCATCAGGCCTGCCTCGAGCACGACACGGGCGAGGACCATCCCGAATGCGCCGACCGGCTGCGCGCCGTGCTGGCGGCGCTGGAGGACGAGGCCTTCCACTTCCTGGACCGGCGCGAGGCGCCCCGGGCGACGGTGGAGCAGCTGGCCCGCGTGCATCCCAAGGACCATGTCGAGCGCGTCCTGGCCCTCATCCCGGCGGCCGGGCACGCGGCGATCGACGCCGACACGGTGGTCTCCCCGGGTTCGGGCGAGGCGGCGCTGCGCGCGGCCGGCGCTGTCTGCGCCGCCGTGGACGCGGTGTTCCGGGGCGAGGTGCGCAACGCCTTCTGCGCCGTGCGCCCGCCGGGGCACCATGCCGAGCCCGGCCAGGCCATGGGCTTCTGCCTGTTCAACAATGTCGCGGTCGCGGCGGAGCATGCGCGGGCCGAGCATGGCGTGACGCGCGTCGCCATCATCGACTTCGACGTCCATCACGGCAACGGCACCCAGTCCTACGCCGAGCATGATGCCGGCATCTTCTACGGCTCCACCCACCAGTGGCCGCTCTACCCCGGCACAGGCTCCACCCGCGAGAAGGGCGACTTCGGCAATGTGGTGAACGTGGCGCTGGGCCCGCAGTCCGGCAGCGCCGAGTTCCGCCACGCCTGCACCACCCAGCTGCTGCCGAAGCTGGACGCCTTCGCGCCGGAACTGGTCATCATCAGCGCCGGCTTCGACGCCCACACCCGCGACCCGCTGGCGAACCTGCACCTGACCGAGGACGATTACGCCTGGATCACCGCCAAGCTGGCGGCCATCGCCGACCGGCACGCGGCGGGCCGCGTCGTGTCGGCGCTGGAGGGAGGCTACGACCTGCGGGCGCTCGCAAGCTCCACCGCAGCCCATGTCAAGGCGCTGATGGCGGCGTGAGGGCTACCCCCCTCGTCTTGGGGAACAGCCCGCGCTTGCGATGCGCCGCCGCGCCGCCGTAAAGTCGCCGGTCCTTAACCCGCGCGGACTGTCATGAGCGACCAGAGCCTTCCCCCTGACATCGCCTCCCTCAGCTTCGAGGACTCCCTGATGGAGCTTGAGCGCATCGTGCGCCAGCTCGAGGAGGGGAAGGCGAAGCTGGACGACGCCATCCGCTTCTACGAGCGCGGCACGCTGCTGAAGCGCCATTGCGAGCTGAAGCTGCGCGAGGCGCAGGCCAAGGTCGACCGCATCGCCCTGTCGGGCGACGGGTCGGTGTCGCTCGAACCCGCCCGCATCGACTGATCGCATCATGCCCAATCTGCCGAAGACCCTGACCGCCGCCATGGCCGACACCGTGGAGCAGGTCGAGGCCGCCATCGACGTGCTGCTGCCCAAGTCCGAGATGGCGGAGGCGCGCCTGTACGAGGCCATGCGCTATTCCTGCCTGGGCGGCGGCAAGCGGCTGCGCCCCTTCCTGGTGATGGAGTCCGCCCGCCTGTTCGGCGTTAACCCGGCCTGCGCCCTGCGCACGGCGGCGGCGGTGGAGTTCGTCCATTGCTACTCGCTGGTGCATGACGATTTGCCGGCCATGGACGACAGCGACCTGCGCCGCGGCCGCCCGACGGTGCACAAGCAGTTCGACGAAGCCACCGCCATCCTGGCCGGTGACGGGCTGCTGACCATGGCCTTCGAGATCCTGTCCGACCCGGAGACGCACGAGGATGCGCGGGTGCGCTGCAACCTCGTGGCGGCGCTGTCGCGCGCGGCCGGCCCGCGCGGCATGGTCGGCGGCCAGATGCTGGACCTGGTCGCCGAGACGACCGAGTTCGACATCGGCGCCATCACCCGGCTGCAGCGCATGAAGACCGGCGACATGATCGCCTTCTCCGCCTGCGCCGGCGCCATCCTGGGCCGCGCCTCGCCGCCCCAGATGCACGCGCTGCAGGCCTATGCCCACGATTTGGGTCTGGCCTTCCAGATCGTGGACGATCTTCTGGATGCGGAAGGCAGCCAGGAGGAGGTAGGCAAGCCGGTGGGGCGTGACGATCAGGCTGGGAAGGCTACCTTCGTCTCGATCCTGGGCATCGACCGGGCCCGGGACCAGGCCCGCCGTCTGGCGGACCAGGCGGCGCAGCACCTGGAAATATTCGACGGCCGTGCCGAGATGTTGAAGGCCGTCGCCTCCTACGTGGTAGAGCGCCGGTCGTGATGGAAGCGGATCTGGCCGAGGCGAGCGCGGCGGGAGCGAAGAGGGGAGTGACCGACATGGCGACCAGCAAGACCCCGCTGCTCGACCTGGTGAAGATCCCGGCCGACCTGCGGCGTCTGCAGCCGGCGCAGCTGCGCCAGCTGGCGGACGAGCTGCGGACCGAGACCATCGACGCCGTCTCCATCACCGGCGGCCATTTGGGCGCGGGGCTGGGCGTGGTCGAGCTGACCGTGGCGCTGCACTACGTCTTCGACACGCCGGCCGACCGGATCATCTGGGACGTCGGCCACCAAGCCTATCCGCACAAGATCCTGACCGGGCGCCGCGACCGCATCCGCACGCTGCGCCAGGGCGGCGGTCTCTCCGGCTTCACAAAGCGGTCGGAGAGCGCGTACGACCCGTTCGGCACGGCGCACAGCTCCACCTCCATCTCGGCCGGGCTGGGCATGGCGGTGGCGCGCGACCTTAAGGGCGGCGCCAACAACGTCATCGCCGTGATCGGCGACGGCGCCATGAGCGCGGGCATGGCCTACGAGGCGATGAACAACGCCGGCGCCATGTCGAGCCGACTGATCGTCATCCTGAACGACAACGACATGTCCATCGCGCCGCCGGTGGGGGCGCTGTCAGGCTATCTCTCGCGCCTGATCTCCTCCAAGCAGTACCGGGGCCTGCGCGGCATCGCCAAGGACATCGCCGAGCATCTGCCGCGCCCGCTGCAGACCGCCGCCAAGCGCGCGGAGGAGTACGCCCGCGGCTTCGTCACCGGCGGCACGCTGTTCGAGGAGATGGGCTTCTACTATGTCGGCCCGATCGACGGGCACAACCTGGACCACCTGCTGCCCGTGCTGGAGAACATCCGGGACGAGGGCACTGGTCCGATCCTGGTCCATGTCGTCACCCAGAAGGGCCGCGGCTACGCGCCCGCCGAGGCCTCGGCCGACAAGCTGCACGCGGTGGCGAAGTTCGACGTCATCACCGGCACCCAGGCCAAGGCCAAGGCAAACGCGCCGACCTACACCAAGGTCTTCGCCGACAGCCTGATCCAGGAGGCGGAGGAGGACGAGCGTATCGTCGCCGTCACCGCCGCCATGCCCTCGGGCACCGGCCTCGATCTGTTCGGCAAGCGCTTCCCCGGCCGCACCTTCGACGTCGGCATCGCCGAGCAGCACGCGGTCACCTTCGCCGCCGGCCTGGCGACGGAGGGGTTCAAGCCCTTCTGCGCGATCTACTCGACCTTCCTGCAGCGCGGCTACGACCAGGTGGTCCATGACGTGGCGCTGCAGAACCTGCCCGTGCGCTTCGCCATCGACCGCGCCGGCCTGGTCGGCGCCGACGGCGCGACCCATGCCGGCGCCTTCGACACCGCCTATCTCGGCTGCCTGCCGAACATGGTTCTGATGGCCGCGGCGGACGAGGCCGAGCTGATGCACATGGTGGCCACGGCGGCGGCCATCGACGACCGCCCCAGCGCCTTCCGCTATCCCCGTGGCGAGGGGGTGGGGCTGGAGATGCCGGCGCGCGGCAAAATCCTGCCCATCGGCAAGGGCCGGGTGCTGCGCGAAGGCACCAAGGTGGCGCTGCTGTCCTATGGGACGCGGCTGGCGGAATGCCTGGTCGCGGCGGAGGATCTGGCGGCCCAGGGCCTGTCCACCACCGTCGCCGACGCCCGCTTCGCCAAGCCGCTGGACGAGGACCTGGTCCGCCGCCTGGCACGCGAGCACGAGGTGCTGATCACGGTGGAGGAGGGCTCGGTCGGCGGGTTCGGCAGCTTCGTGCTGCACTTCCTCGCCCATGCCGGGTTGCTGGACCAGGGGCTGAAGATCCGCCCGATGGTGCTGCCGGACCTCTTCCAGGACCATGACAGCCCGAACAAGCAGTACGAGGAAGCCGGCCTGACCGCCCGCCACATCGCCGCCACCGCCATGAAGGCGCTGGGGGTGGAGAAAAAGGTCGTGGTCAGGGCGTAAAAAATCCCTCTCCCTGCGGGGAGAGGGATGGCCACCCTATCCTTCTCCCCTTGCGGGAGAAGGGTGGGACCCGCGCCGAAGGCGTGGGGGGATGAGGGGTCGACCGCCGCAGGCGGGCGTTCTCGACGACTGATCCTAGGACGGCGGGTGAGAACGTCGGGCATGCGCCCGCCGACCCCTCACCCTCCCACCGCTGCGCGGCGGGGCCCATCCCTCTCCCGCAAGGGGAGAGGGATTTCGCGATCTCACTTCGTCGTCTTCTGGATGGCCTCGCCGGCCTTCTCGACGTCGCGGCCCATGCCGGCCACGGTGTTGCAGCCGGCCAGGGCGACGAGGGCGGCGAGGAGGAGTGCGGACGCGCGCTTCATGGTGTACCCATCGGTGGATGAAACTGCGGTTCCCCTGATACCACGAAGGCGCCCCATGTCCAAAGAGCCGAAGGCCATAGCCGGTGAGGCGGAGGCCCGCCCTGCCAAGGCTCCTAAGCCGGCCAAAGAGCGGGTCGACGTGGCGCTGGTGGAGCGCGGACTGGCCGACAGCCGCGCCCGCGCCCAGGCCCTGATCCTGGCGGGCCTCGTCTATTCCGACACGGTGCGCATCGACAAGCCGGGCCAGACCATTGCCGGGGACCAGCCACTGTCCGTGAAGGGCCAGGACCATCCCTGGGTCAGCCGCGGCGGGCTGAAGCTGGTAAAGGGGCTGGACTGCTTCGGCATCGATCCCACGGGCCTCACCGCCATCGACGTGGGCGCGTCGACCGGCGGCTTCACCGACGTGCTGCTCACGCGCGGGGCGGCCAAGGTCTACGCGGTCGATGTCGGCCACGGGCAGCTCGCCTGGAAGCTGCGCACCGACGCACGGGTGGTGGTCATGGAGAAGACCAACGCCCGCCACCTGACCAGCGCCGAGATTCCCGAGCCGCTGGACCTGGTCGTCTGCGACGCCAGCTTCATCGGCCTCGCCACCGTGCTGCCGGCGGCCCTGGCGCTGACAAGGCCGGGCGCGCATCTGGTCGCCCTCATCAAGCCGCAGTTCGAGGTCGGCAAGGGCCGGGTCGGCAAGGGCGGCGTGGTCCGCGAGCCCGAGCTGCACCGGGAGGTCTGCGACACCATCCGCGCCTGGGTGGAAGGGCTGCCCGGCTGGCGCGTGCTGGGCATCGAGGAGAGCCCGATCACCGGGCCCGAGGGGAACAAGGAATTCCTGATCGGCGCGGTGCGCGAGGCGTGACGGCGGCGCGCCCGCGCTGTTGCCAGGGACCCGGTCCCGACAGCGGAGGCGCCCCATGGCCCGCATCGACAAACCCGCCCACCAGTCCCAGGAACGCGGCCAGGCCGACGTGCCGGACGGCCGCTCCTACCCGGCCGACGGCGGCGGCCCCGGCTCCGCCACCTACAGCGACGACGGCCCGCACCTCAGCGGCAAGACCACCTCGCCGAAGAAGAAGCCGGTGCTGAAGCCGGGGGTGGAGGGGGACCAGTAGCCCCGGTTCCGCCGCCGGGGATCAGTACCCACCGATCCCCGTCGGCGGCATCAGCAGCACCATCTCCTCCTGCCGCGCGGCGGCCAGCAGCGGCTGCAGCTTCGCTAGCAGCGGCCGGTACTCGGCCACCGTGTCGGCCAGCGCGTCCCGGGCCAGCCAGGCGCCGAGGCGCACCTGGCCGTCGCCCTGCAGCACGTCCATGACCAGCTCCAACTGGGTCTTGGGCGCGGGATAGGGGACGAGGTCCAGCGCGGCGTCGGGGGCGAGCTTCAACAGGGTGCGGATCTCCGCCAGCGCCTCGGGATAGCCGCCCAGCACGTCGACCAGCCCATTCTCCTTCGCCTGCCGCCCGGTCCAGACCCGGCCGCGGGCGATGCGGTCGACCACGGCCCGGTCGAGCTTGCGCCCCTCGGCCACGCCGGCGGTGAAGCCGGCATAGATGTCGTCCAGCATGGCGTCGCGGCGCTGCAGCTCGCCGGGCGCGTAGGCGCGCTTGTCGGTCCAGATGCCGGCATTGGCGCCGCGCTGCTGCAGGGTGAAGCCGATGCCCAGCTTGTCGGTCAGGCCCGTGGTGACGATCTTGCCGCCCAGCACGCCGATGGAGCCGGTCAGCGTGGCCGGATGGGCGACGATGCGGTCGGCGTCCATGGCGACCCAGTAGCCGCCGCTGGCCGCCAGATCGCCCATGCTGACCACGACCGGCTTGCCCGCGGCCCTGGCCCGGCGGACGGCGCGGCGCACCGCCTCCGACGCCACCGCCGAGCCGCCGGGGCTGTTGACCCGGAACAGGATGGCTTTCACCTGCGGGTCGCCGATGGCGCGGTCGAAGGCCTCCACCGTATCGTCCGACGCGAAGTCCGACCCGCCGCCGAAGGGGCCGGCGCCGCCGGTGCCGCGCTGGATGGCGCCCGAGCCCGTGACCAGCGCCACGCGGGTGCCGGGTGCCGCAGCTTGGGTGCCGCCGGCATAGTCGGACAGCGGCACCAGCTTGCCGTCGCCGGCGCGGCCGCGCGCCTCCGCCTCGATCTCGTCCCGGTAGCCCAGCCGGTCCACCAGCTTCGAGTCCACCGCCTCGCGGTCCAGCAGCGGCGCGCGGTCCACCGCCTGGCGCACTTGGTCGGGCGTCAGGCTGCGCGCGGCGGCCACGCCCTCCACCATCTGGCCGAACAGATCGTTCAGCAGGCTCTCGGTCATCTCGCGATTGGCGGACGAGGCCTGCGTCTCCATGAAGGGCTCGGCGGCGGACTTGTATTCCTGCCGCTTGCCGATCTGCGGCACCATCTCCAGCTTGTCGAGCGTGCCGCGGAAGAAGGGCGCCTCGATCATCACGCCGGTGATGCCCAGATTGCCCAGCGGCTGCATCCAGACCTGCTCGAAGGCGCTGGCGAGATAATAGCTCTGCATGCCCGACTGGAACTCGCCGAAGGTCTCGGCATGCGCCAGGGCGAAGCGACCGCTGCGGCGGAACCGCTCCACCGCCGCCCGCAGCTCCTGCGTCGCGGCCATGCCCTGGCTGTTGTTGCCGAAATGCGCGACCAGCCCCTTTACCCGGGGGTCGGCGGAGGCCCGGTCCAGCGCCTCCACCACGTCACGCACGGTGGGCTGACGCCGGCTGCCGAACCCGGCGAAGGGATCGTTGCTGGGCGCCTCCGCCATCGGCTTCTCCAGGTCCAGCTCCAGCACGATGGCGCCCGGCAGCGCCTTCGGCTTGGGCCCGAACTGCATGGCGAGGAAGATCGCTCCGGCGACCAGCAGCACGGCCATCAGGCCGATCACGGCGAAGATACGGACGAACAGGCGGACCATGGGGTAGCGGCTCCGATGACGCGAAGGGCGCCATAGCAGCACAGCCGGCACCCGCCGCGCTACCCTGCCGGCGACACGGATTTGCAGCGGTGCGGACGAGCCGCTATGGTCCGCGCCATGAGCGACGGCGCCTTCCTCAGCGACGATCTCTACGTGCTGCCGCTGCCGGCGGCCGACCCGGCGCGCCTGTTCGGCGCGATGGCGGGCGAGGCGCGCGCCTTCCTGCTGGACGGGGCGGCGGCCGACCCGGGCCGTGCCCGCTTCTCCTACATCGGACGCGACCCCTTCGCCTGGATCGAGGCGGCGCCCGGCGAGGACGGCTTCGCCGCGCTGGAGCGTGCCCTGACGCCGCACCGAACCCAGGCCTTGCCCGGCCTGCCGCCGTTCCAGGGCGGGGCGGTGGGGTTCCTTGGCTATGAGGCGGGTCACCGGCTGGAGCGCCTGCCCGAGCCTCGCGCCAGGGGCATCGACCTGCCCGATATGGCGGTGGGCCTCTATGACTGCGTCGCCGCCTTCGACCGCGATCAGGGGCGCGCCTGGATCCTGTCCACCGGCCTGCCCGAGCGTGACCCGGCCCGCCGCCGCGAGAGGGCGGTGACGCGCGCCCGCGACCTCGCCGGCCGCCTGTCCCGCGCGCCCGAGCCGCCGGCCGACTCCGGCCGGGCGCTGGTGGCGCCCCCCGGCTGGCGGGCCGAGCGGACCCGGGCTGAGCATGAGGCGGCGGTGGCGCGCACCATCGGCTACATCCACGCCGGCGACATCTACCAGGCCAACATCACCCAGCGTTTCCTGGCGCGGCTGGCGCCGGGCGTCGGGCCGCTGGACCTCTACCGCCGGCTGCGCCCGCGCACGGCCGCGCCCTTTTCGGCGGTGCTGGATCTCGGGCAGGGGCGGGCGATCGTCTCCGGCTCGCCCGAGCGTTTCCTGGCGCTGGAGGCGGCGGGCGCCATCGAGACGCGACCGATCAAGGGCACCCGGCCGCGGGGCGCGACACCGGCCGAGGACCAGGCGCTGGCCGCCGAGCTTCTCGCCAGCGAGAAGGACCGGGCCGAGAATTTGATGATCGTCGACCTGCTGCGCAACGACCTCAGCCGCGTGGCCGAGCCGGGCAGCGTCAAGGTGCCCAGCCTCTGCGGGCTGGAGAGCTACCGCACGGTCCACCACCTCACCAGCGTGGTCACGGCGAGGCTCAAGGCCGGGCTGGGGCCCGTCGACCTGCTGCGCGCGGGCTTTCCCGGCGGCTCCATCACCGGCGCGCCGAAGATCCGGGCCATGGAGATCATCCATGAGCTGGAACCGGCGCGGCGCGGGCCCTATTGCGGCTCGGTCCTGTGGATCGGCTGGGACGGCGCCATGGACAGCTCCATCACCATCCGCACCCTGGCGGTCGCGGGCGGCCAAGTGGCGGCCCAGGCCGGCGGCGGCATCGTCGCCGACAGCGACCCGGCCGACGAGTACGAGGAGTGCCTGGTCAAGGCCAGGGCCTTGCTGACCGCCCTCGATCCCGCCATGCCGTGGCCGCCGGCAGCATCGGCGGAAAGCGAGGCGGCGTGACCCTCCTATGGCTGAACGGCGCTCTGTTGCCGGCGTCCGAGGCCCGCATCGACCCGGCCGACCGCGGCCTGCTGCTGGGCGACGGACTGTTCGAGACCATCGCGGTGGAGGCGGGCGCGCCGCTGCGGCTGGAGGCGCATTTCCGCCGTCTGCGCGAGGGTGCCGGCATCCTCGGGCTGGATGTCCCCGCGACCGACCAGACGCTGGCCGGTGCCGTCACCGCCGTCGCGCGGGAGAACGGCCTGGCCGACGCCGCCGTGCGCCTGACCCTGACCGCCGGGTCGGGTCCGCGCGGGCTGCTGCGCCCTCAGCCCGGCAGGCCGACGCTGATGCTGACGGCTGCTCCGTTACCAGCGCCGCTGCCGCCGGCGCGGGTGATCGTCGCAACCGTGACCCGCCGCAACGAGCACTCGCCGCTGTCGCGGGTGAAGAGCCTGAACTATCTCGACGGCGTGCTGGCGCGGGAAGAGGCGCGGGCGCGCGGCGCGGACGATGCGATCCTGTTGAACACGGCGGGCTTCGTCGCCGAGGCCACCGCCGCCAACCTCTTCGCGGTGATCGACGGCGAACTCGTGACCCCGCCCGTCTCCGACGGCGTGCTGCCGGGCGTGCGCCGGGCGGAGATCATCGCGGAGCGCGGGGCGGTCGAGCGGTCGCTCACCGTGGCGGAGTTGGAGCGGGCGACGGAGATGTTCCTGACCACCGCGCTGGCGGTGCGGGCGGTGAGTGCGATCGTCGGTTGAGGCGCGTCAGCTTGGCGCTGCGCTACATCACACCCACACCGTCATCCCCGCGGAGGCGGGGACCCAGGCATTCCTTTTGCCCCGGAGCAGGGGGCCAGGAGCCCCCGCCTCCGCGGGAATGACGGGTTGAGTTCGGACGAACGGGAGCGCACCGATCCGCAGGCCGCATGAAGGCGGAGCCGCAATACGACATCCCCGGTCATAGCGTCGCATTGCGCCTGCGGCTCCATACGACCTACGGCACTCAATCCCTGGCGTACGCCCGCCACCGCAGCCAATGGTCCGCCAGCACGCAGGCCATCATCGCTTCGCCGACGGGCACGGCGCGGATGCCAACGCAGGGGTCGTGGCGGCCCTTGGTCAGGATGTCGGTGTCGTTGCCGTGGATATCCACGGTCCGGCGCGGGGTGAGGATGGAGCTGGTGGGCTTCACGGCGAAGCGCACCACCACATCCTGCCCGGTGGAGATGCCGCCCAGGATGCCGCCGGCGTGGTTGGAGAGGAACAGCGGCCTGCCGTCCGGGCCGGCGCGCATCTCGTCGGCATTGTCTTCGCCGGTCAGTTCCGCCGAGGCGAAGCCGGCGCCGATCTCAACACCCTTGACGGCGTTGATGGTCATCATGGCGCGGGCGAGGTCGCTGTCGAGCTTATCGTAGACCGGTTCGCCCAGGCCGGCCGGCACGCCCGAGGCGACCACCTCGACCACCGCGCCGACGGAGCTGCCGGACTTGCGGATGCCGTCGAGATAGTCCGCCCACTGCTCCGCCGCCTGCGCGTCGGGGCAGAAGAAGGGGTTCTGGTCCACCGCCGCCCAGTCCCAGCGCGACCGGTCCACCTTGTGCGGGCCGATCTGCACCATGGCCGCGCGGATGGAGACGGCACCGCCCGAGAGATGCTCCAGCGCCTTGTGCGCCACGGCACCGGCGGCGACGCGGCTGGCCGTCTCGCGGGCGGAGGAACGGCCGCCGCCCCGGTAGTCGCGGATCCCGTACTTGGCCTGGTAGGTGTAGTCGGCGTGACCGGGGCGGTACTTGTCTTTGATGTCGCCGTAGTCCTTGGACCGTTGGTCCTGGTTCTCGATCTGCAGCGCGATGGGCGCGCCGGTGGTCTTCCCCTCGAACACGCCCGAGAGGACGCGCACCTCGTCCGGCTCGCGCCGCTGGGTGGTGAAGCGGGACTGGCCGGGCTTGCGGCGGTCGAGGAAGCGCTGGATGTAGGCCTCGTCCAGCTCCAGCAGCGACGGGCAGCCATCGACGATGCAGCCGATGGCGGGCCCGTGGCTCTCGCCGAAGGTGGTGAAGCGGAACAGCGTCCCGAAGCCGTTCCCGGCCATGGGCCTCAGCCCTCCCCGGTCTTGGCCAGGCTCTGCAGCAGGGCCGCCGTCTCGGCCGCGCTGTCCACCGACAGCATGCCGACCGTATGGTAGCCGGCATCGACATGGTGGACCTCGCCGGTCACGCCGCTGCCCAGGTCGCTCAGCAGGTAGAGGGCGGAGTTGCCGACCTCCGCGATGGTGACGTTGCGCTTCAGCGGCGCGTTCAGCTCGTTCCACTTCAGGATGGCGCGGAAGTCGCCGATGCCGCTGGCGGCCAGCGTTTTGATCGGGCCGGCGGAGATGGCGTTTACGCGGATGCCCTTCGAGCCCAGGTCGGTGGCGAGGTAGCGCACGCTGGCCTCGAGCGCGGCCTTGGCCACGCCCATGACGTTGTAGTGCGGCATGACCCGCTCGGCGCCGTAGTAGCTGAGGGTCACCAGGCTGCCGCCCTCGGCCATCAGCGGCACGGCGCGCTGGGCGACGGCGGTGAAGGAGTAGCAGCTGATGTCCATCGTGCGCGCGAAATTGGCGCGCGTCGTGTTGAGATACAGGCCGTCCAGCTCGTTCTTGTCGGAGAAGGCGATCGCATGCACCACGAAATCGATGCGGCCCCAGTCGCGGCCCAGCGTCTCGAACACCGCGTCGAGGCTCGCCTCGTCGGTCACGTCGCAGGGCAGCACATGGTTGGCGCCGACACTGTCGGCCAGCGGCTTCACCCGCTTCAGCAGCGCGTCGCCCTGGTAGGTGAAGGCCAGCTCCGCCCCTTGCGCGTGGCAGGCCTGGGCGATGCCCCAGGCGATGGACCGGTCGTTGGCGACCCCCATGATCAGGCCGCGCTTGCCGGCCATCAGGCCCGTATTCGTAGTCATTGTTCCTGCTCCGAAACCCCGGAAAATGGCGCGCATCCTACACCAACGGTCCATGCGGTCAAACGCGGGGATGGTAACCCGGGGGAGGGGGGCCGATGACCGGCTGGCTGGACACCGGCGCCTGGGCGGCGCGGCTGGGCCGCGCGCCGCAGGCGCTGAAGGACGCGGCGAGCGTGCTGGGGCACACGGCCGCCCGTTTCTACCGCGACAACTGCCTGGGGACGGCGGGGTCGCTGACCTACACCTCGCTGCTGGCGCTGGTGCCGCTGATGACGGTGACCTTCGCCATCTTCTCCGCCTTCCCGGCCTTCCAGGACCTGCGGCACGACGCGCAGGTGCTGCTGATCGAGAATCTGGTGCCCAGCGTCAGCGACGTTGTCATCTCCTATCTCGACCAGTTCATGGGCAAGGCCTCCGCCCTGACCGGGTTCGGCGTGGTCGGCCTGGCGGTGACCTCCATCCTGCTCTTCTTTTCGATCGAGGGGGCGTTCAACGCCATCTGGCAGGCCACCGAGCCGCGGCCGCTGGTGATGCGGCTGCTCAGTTTCTGGGCGGTGCTGACCATGGCGCCGCTGCTGTTCGGCACCAGCCTGTCGCTGTCCTCGGCCATCTTTGCCGACTACCAGCAGGAGGACCGCGGAATCGGGCTGCTGCGGCTCGCCCTGCCCGGGCTGATCGAGGCGGCGGCCCTGGCGCTGATGTACCTGTCGCTGCCGAACCGGGTGGTGCGCTGGCAGGACGCGCTGCTGGGCGGCGCCGTGGCCGCGCTGCTGCTGGAACTCTCCAAGATCGGGTTCGGCCTCTACATCAGCCTGTTCCCCACCTACGAGACAATCTACGGGGCGCTCTCGGTGATCCCGACCTTCCTGGTCTGGCTCTATCTCGTCTGGTCCATCGTGCTTCTGGGGGCGGAGCTGACGGCGACGCTGCCGGAGTGGCGCTCGGGCCGGATCACGCAGGTCGGACCGGAAGGGCTGCTGTCGGCCCAGCGCTTGGTGGTGGCGCTCGCCATCCTGAAGGAACTCATGGCGGCGTCCAAGCTGGGGGTGGGCATGCGCCGGCAGACGCTGGTCAACCGCATTCCCGTCGGCCCCACCATCATCGACGGCATGCTGGAGCAGCTCCGCGGCGCCCACTGGGTGGCGCGCACCAGCAACGGCGCCTGGGTCGGCACCCGCGACCTGCACGGCGCGACGGTGCGCGACCTGCAGCTCTCGCTCGGCCTGGGGCTGAGGGGCAACTGCCGCTCCGTCGGCCGGCTGAGCACGCCGTGGCAGGAAAGGCTGGCCGGGTTGTTCGCCCAGATGGAAACGGCGGACAGCGCGATCCTCGACATCCCCCTGGCCGACCTGTTCGATTCGCCCAGGGAATGATCGAATAAGCGCCGAGCTCCACCGAGGCCTTTCCGGACATTGCCGCCGGACCGGGTCAATCATGCAAAGAATTGCCTGCTAATTCGGTAAGGCGGGCAAAAATGCAACAGGGGCCAGCTGGAGGAATCCCTAAGCTTGGTCCGGGATTGCTCCCTACTTTGCAATTCTGTTATGCACCCTTCCCATGACTCCAGCCGGGATTCCGCGCCGCTTGCCAGACGCGGGCCGGGGACGTCACGCCGCGTACGAAAACTCAAGAAACCGAATAACCGGCCGACGTCCGAGTCACTTCACGGAAAGGAAACGGAAGCAGATGATGACCGTAAACACCAATGAGCGCTCGTTCCGGCGCGCCCTCCTCGCCGGCGTCGGCTTGGCCGCGACCGTGCTCGCCATGCCGGCGGCCGCTCAGCAGCAGGGCCTCGAGGAGATCGTGGTCACCGGTTCGCGCATCGCGCGCGCCGACTACTCGGCGAACAGCCCGGTCTCCACGGTGTCGTCCGAGCAGATCCAGGCCACGGGTACCCTGGCTGTCGAGCAGGTTCTGAACACCCTGCCGCAGGTCGTGCCGGGCTTCTCCGCCGCCTCGAACAACCCCTCCGACGGCACCGCCACCGTCGACCTGCGCGGCCTGGGCCCGCAGCGCACCCTGGTGCTGGTCAACGGCCATCGCTTCAACCCGTCGACCAAGGCCTTCGCCGCCGTCGACCTGAACAACATCCCGTCGCGCCTGATCGAGCGCGTCGAGGTGGTGACCGGCGGCGCCTCCGCGGTGTACGGCTCGGACGCCCTGGCCGGCGTCGTGAACTTCATCCTGAAGAAGGATTTCGAGGGCGTCGACGTCTCGGGCCAGTACACCATCTCGGAAGAGGGTGACGGCGAGCAGACCGACGTGTCCCTCATCATGGGCACGAACTTCGCGAACAACCGCGGCAACATCACGGCCTTCGCCTCGGTGTACGACCGCAACGCGATCCTCGGCTCCGACCGCGACTGGGCGGTGATCAGCAATGCCGGCGGCTCCGCCACCGGCCGCGCCCGCTTCGACCAGGTGCCGCTGAACCCGTTCACCGCACGCCCGACCAACGCCGGCTGCCCGGCCGCCGCCACCGCGACCAACATCACCTTCAACGCCGACGGTTCGGTCCGCGGGTTCTGTAACGACGCCGCCCTCGGCGCGAACTCGGACCGCTACAACTTCGCCCCGGTGAACAACCTGCTGTCGCCGGCAAAGCGCCTGTCGACCGCGGTGCTGACGCACTACGACTTCACCGACATGCTCGAAGGCGTGGCGGAGTTCTACTACACCGACAGCCGCCGCGGCGCCCAGCTGGCCCCGACGCCGATGACCGGCGTGCTGGTCCCGGTGACCAACCCGTTCCTGTCGCAGTCCGCGCGCGACCTGCTGGCCGCCCGTACGAACCCCACCGCGCCGGCCGTGTTCCGCCGTCGCATGGAGGAAGTCGGCGCCCGCGTGCAGGACAGCTCCTCCAAGCTGTACCAGGCCAACCTCGGCCTGAACGCGCAGCTGGGTGAGGGCTGGCGCGTCGAGACGATGGGCAGCTACGGCCGCACCGAGTTCGCCGACCAGATCTCGAACGACGTGTCGCGCTCGCGCGTCATCGCCTCGCTGAACGCCGTCTCGACCACCGATTGCGGCACCTTCGCCCGCAACCTGTATCCGGGCTGCGTGCCGATCAACTTCTTCGGCCCGACCGGTTCGATCAGCCAGCAGGGCGCGGACTTCATCCGCCTGAACATCTCCGACCTGACCGTCTACGAGCGCTACAACGCCTCGGCCGTCGTGTCCGGTCCGGTGGTCACCCTGCCGGCCGGCGACCTGGGCGTCGCCCTGGGTGCCGAGTACCGCGAGGACAGCCTGAACTACCGTCCGGACGCCGCCAAGCGCGCCGGCGACCTGTTCGGCTTCAACGCCGAGCAGCCGGTGAACGGCCAGTACGACGTCAGCGAGGTCTATGCCGAGGCCATCGTCCCGCTGATCGCCGACGTGCCCTTCGCCCAGTACCTGGGCCTCGAGCTCGGCGCCCGCTACTCCGACTACTCCACGGTCGGCGGCGTGACCAGCTTCAAGGCCGGCGGCGAGTACAAGCCGGTCGAGGATCTCCGCTTCCGCGGTATGTACCAGCGCGCCAGCCGCGCCCCGAACGTGTTCGAGCTGTTCCAGTCGGGTGACCAGGGCTTCCCGGCCCTCGTCGATCCCTGCTCGACCGTCAACGTGAACAACGGCGCCGCCCGTACCATCGATGCCCCGACCCGGGCCTTCTGCACCACGCAGCTGGGCTTCGATCCGGTCACCGCCGGCTACGTGCAGCCGAACTCCCAGATCGAGTCGTTCAGCTTCGGCAACACGACCCTGAAGGAAGAGACCTCGGACACCTTCACGATCGGCGCGGTGTTCCAGCCGACCTTCGTGGACGGCCTGAACGTCACGGTCGACTACTACAACATCAAGGTTAAGGACTACATCAACACCCTCGAGGGCGGCGTCACCGGCCTCGTGGCGCGTTGCTTCGCGGCCCGCGACCTTGCCTCGCCGGATTGCAACCTGCCGGGCATCGGCCCGGTCATCTTCCGCGACGCCACGGGCGAGCTGAAGGCCCGCTCCACGCAGGGCAACGTCTCGTCGCTGAAGACCAGCGGCATCGACTTCGGCGTCAACTACGGCGTCCCAACCGCCTTCGGCGGTCCGGAGTGGCTGGGCGAGACGCTGGATGTCAGCCTGAGCGTGACCTGGGTCGACAGCTACGAGCTGGACCAGATCGAGTACATCGGCACCGCCGGCGCCTACAACATCTCGGCCACGCTGCCGGAGTGGAAGGCCAACGTCCGCCTGGGCTACGACCTGGGCCCGGTGCGCCTGACCTGGAACACCCAGTGGATCGACAAGCTGGACAACCAGGGCAACATCCCGGCGTTCGAGGACGGCGGCTACACCGGTGTCCGCGACGCCTGGTACCACGACGTCTCGGCCCGCGTGACGGTGAGCGACATGGTCGAGCTGTCGGCCGGCGTGAAGAACCTCGGCGACAACAAGCCGCCGATTTTCGACAACTCGCCGGACGGCAACACCGACCCGAACACCTACGACGTGGTCGGCCGTACCTACTTCGTCGGCGCCTCGTTCAAGTTCTGATCGAGCGTCACGATCGCGCCGCGAGGCGCGTGAGACTGAGCGGCAGCCCCCCGGGGCTGCCGCTTTTTCTTTGCGCTGACGGAACAAGCTTGGTGCCAGCAGCGCGCGACGAGTCCTTCCACCGGTTGGCCGACCGGCGGGACTTCAAGCGCGCGTTAGGGAAAGTCAGGCCAGTGGCGCCAGGTCGAAGGCGACGGTGGTGCGATGCTCGGGACCCCGGAACGGGATCGTTCCGTGCCAGAAATAACTGGGGAAGAGGACCAGCCGCCCCGGTTCCGGCCTCACCGCCCTGACCCAGGGCAGCCGGATCTCGGGCCCGACATTCGGCTCCCCGAACTTGATCCAGCCCTGCTTCTCCGTCTCGCCCGCCACAGCGGCGGGCACCTCGACGTAATAGCAGCCGCTGATCCAGCCGGCCGGATGCACATGGTCGGTATGGTAGCCCTGGTCGCGCAGCCGCGCCGACCAGGAACCGGTGAAGCCCCAGCGCTCCGTCTTGCGCCGCAGATAGGGATGGCCGGGGTCGTCGGGCAGCTCGCGCACATAGCGGTTCACCGCCGCCTCGATCACGCCGCGCAGGGCCTTGATCTGCGGCACGTCGCGGGAGAACAGCGCCTCCGAGGTCTGCGTCCCGTGGCGCAGCGTCTGGTCGATCGGCTCGACCTTGGTGCCGTGCAGCCCCGTCAGCGCCGCCAGCAGGTCGGCGTTGAAGGCCTCAAGGTCGGCATAGCCGTCGGGCACATCCACCTGCATCGCCCGAACGAAACGGTCATAGTCGTAGAGCCGCGCCTCCGCCGGGTCGCCCAATAGCCGCAACGCCAGTGCCTCATAGGCGACGGCGTGCTGGTCGTCCGGCGACACGGCGCCCAGCCGGCGCGCCGTCTCCAGCGCCGCGGCGGTGTCGCCGGCGCGCAGCCGCGACTCGGCCAAGCCCCGCAGAAGGGTGGGGTGGTCGGCGGCGAGCGCCAGCCCCGCCTCGAACTGCCGCCCCGCCTCGGCCGGCCGATCCAGGGCCAGCAGCACCGTGCCGTAGGTGCGGTGGATCTGCGGGGTGCCGCCGGACAGCGCCAGCGCCCGCTCCAGCGCGGCGGCGGCCTCCTCGCGCCTTCCGTAATGCGATGCCGCCTCGGCCCGGATCTCAAGCAGCGCGGGATCGTCGGGCCGAAGGGCGACGGCGCGGTCGTAGGAGTCCAGAACCTCGTCCGCCCGCCCCATGCGCCAGAGCAGCTTGGAGAGGTTGGCGTGGCCGTCCCGACTGGCCGGGTCCAGGGCCAGGGCCCGGCGATAGGCCTCGATGGCTTCCTCGTTGCGGTCCAGGGCGGACAGCGCATTGCCGAGATTGTGCCAAGCCTCCTTGAGATCGGGATCGGCCGACAGCGCCCTGCGGTAGAGCTCGACGGCCTCCTCCGCCCGGTTCAGCCGGCGCAGGGTGAGCCCCTGGTTCTGCAGCAGCCGGGCTGATCCAGGGGCAAGATCCAGCGCGCGGCGGCCCACCGTATCCGCCTCCTCCAGCCGTCCGGTCTCCTGCAGCAGCACGGCGAGGTTGGTGAGCGCGCCGAGATGGCGAGGATCGAGGCGCAGCGCCGTCCGCAGCGCCGCTTCCGCTTCGTCGCGACGGCCCAGCCCGTCCAACGTCACGGCCCTATTGAAATGGGCGTCGACATAGTCGGGCTTCTGCCGTGCCGCCTCACCATAGGCGGCCAGGGCGCCGGGGGCATCGCCGAGCTCCCCCAGCGCGTTGCCGAGGTTGTTGTGGACATTCGGCTGGCGCGGGTTCACCGCCAGCGAGCGGCGCATCAGGTCGGCGGCGATGTCGGGACGCCCGGCCTGCTTCGCCAGCAGCCCCAGCAGCTGCAGCGCGTCGGCGTTGCGCGGGTCGGCGGCGAGCACTTGGCGGTAGGCGCGGTCCGCCTCGGCCAGCCGCCCGGCCTTCTGATGCGCGAGGCCGGCCTGCAGCAGCAACAGCAGGGCGGGGGAGGGGATGGGGGGAAGGCCGCCGTGGCGCATGGGGTTGGGCCGACGCTCTGTCTCGATCGCCGCGAGCCTAGCGAATCCCGGCGCCGCCGGGCAGGGGGTGTGTCGCAATGTCCCTTAATGCGGGGACCATGCGGCCTCAGCCCGCCAGCTCATCGATCAGGCGCAGCGGCGCTCCGTGCTCAGCCGCGAGGCCTGCCGCCCATTTTCGGGCGACCTCCCAGGTGACGTAGGGCGGCGGCCCCGGCGGCCCCTCGTTGCAGGGGATGCCCTCGTAGCGCCGGGTGCCCAGGCCGGTCTCGACGACGAAGCTGGGAATGATGAGCACCTGCTCCCCGCGCCGCCGCCGCTCCAGGGTCACATGCGGCGCTTGGGCGGGGGAATCCGCCCGCAGGATCGCGCCGGAGAAGGGGCCGAGATACAGCATCGCCGTGCCTTCGCGCGGATGGGGAGGCGTACAGATAAGCGCCCGCGCGGCCGCCACGGCAATAGGAAACTCTAATATGTCTTCCCCGGAGCCGCTGCCGGCCGGGCTCAGCCCAGCCCGGCCTTCTTGCGCACGTCGTAATCGTGGGCCTTGGCCCAGCGCTCGATGAAGGCGGTCAGCTCGGCGTCTGGGCGCTCGGGCAGGACGACGACCAGCTTGACGTAGCCGTCGCCCGGCACCTGCCGCTCCGGGTTCATCACGCCCTTGCCCTTCAGGCGCAGGACGGTCCCGGTGTTGGAGCCGCGCGGCACCTTCACCTGCACGGCGCCGTCCAGAGTCGGCACGCGGATGGTGGCGCCCAACAGCGCCTCCTGCAGGGTGACGGGCAGGTCCAGGTGAATGTCGTCACCGCGGCGCACGAAGAAGGGGTGCGGGTCGACATGCACCTCGACGATGGCGTCGCCGGCCCCACCGCCCCCCAGGCCCGGCAGGCCCTGGCCCTTCAGGCGCAGCTTCTGGCCGTCGGTGGTGCCGGGCGGCACGTTGACGTCGATGCTCTTGCCGGTGGACAGCATCAGCCGGCGCTTGGTGCCGAGGCAGGCGTCGACGAAGGGGATGGTGACGGAATAGGCGACGTCGCTGCCGCGCGCCTTGACCCCGTGCCCGCCGGCCTTGCGGCGCGCGGCGCCGAAGATGTCGGCGAAGGGATCGTCGTCGAAGTCAAAGGGATTGCCGCGGGCGCCGCCGGCATAGGCGCGGCGGAAGGAATGGTCCGGCCGCTCGGCGCCGGTCGCGTCAATCTCGCCCTTGTCGAAGCGCGCACGCTTGTCGGCGTCCGACAGCAGGCTGTAGGCGCCGTTCACTTCCTTGAACTTGTGCTCGATGTCCTTCCGCCCGGGGTTCAGGTCCGGGTGGTACTGCTTGGCCAGGCGGCGGTAGGCCGCCTTGATGTCATCGGCCGAAGCACCGCGGCCGACACCTAGGATTTGGTAGGGATCGCGCATGGAGGCCGCAATCTGTTGAGAAACTTCCGCGAAGATACGCCTCGACGGGGGCAGCTTCAAGGATGCCCCGCCGCCGGTTAACGCTTGGTATCGCTGCAACGCCGGCCCGGCGCCCCCGGGTCCGCCGCTCACCCGTCGGGAGAGGGGCCGGTTCCCCTAAACGAAAGGGCCCCCAGCCTAATGCCGGGAGCCCCGTCGAGACGTCCGGGAGCGTGCGAGGATCAGCTCACGATCTTCCAGCTGCCGTCGGGTTGCTGGCAGGCGGTGCCGAAGGCCTCCTCGCGGCGGCCACCGACCGTGATGGTCTGCTGGAACTCGCGGCAGTAGGAGCCCGAGGGCGTGCGGCCGTCACGGGTGGGGGTGACCACCACGCTGTTGCCGTTGTTCGGGTTGTTCCAGACGATCGGCTGGTTCAGCGGCGCGGAGTAGGCGCGCTGGGTGTTCTGATCGAGGGCCAGCCGGTCGGCGCGGTCCAGCGACGCGCCGATCTCGCTGCCGGCCAGGGCGCCCAGCAGGGTGCCGACGCCGGTCATGATCAGCCGGCCGTCGCCCTTGCCGAACTGCGAGCCCAGAAGGCCGCCGGCGACGGCGCCGCCGACGGCGCCGACGTTCTGCTTGGCGCCGGTGCTGGTGGTGCAGCCCGCCGTCAGCAGCAGGGCCGACGCGGCGGTGGCGAGAACGAACTTCCTGAACATCTCGAATGCCTCTCTCATTTTTCCGTGCCTGGCCTGGAGGCCCCCCTTGCGCCTGTCCCGGACCTCCGGGACGGCGTCCTGCCATGCGGCACCGGGCATGGACAAGATGCGACTGGACTCTAATGTAGGCAGCGATTCCGGCATAACTATGACCTGCGTCACCACAGGCCAGGGTCATCAGACCAGGTGGGAACCACGACCATGGACAGCGCCCGCGCCGACGATCCGCTCGATCTCTTCCGCCAGTGGATGACGGAGGCGGAGGCGTCGGAACCCAACGATCCCAATGCCATGGCCCTGGCCACGGTCGGCCCGGACGGCATGCCCAGCGTGCGCATGGTGCTCCTGAAGGGGCTTGATGCGCGCGGTTTCGTTTTCTACACCAATACGGAGAGCCGAAAGGGTGACCAGTTGGGGGCAAGCCCGAAGGCCGCGCTCTGCTTCCATTGGAAAAGCCTGCGCCGGCAAATAAGGGTGGAGGGCGCCGTCGAGCGGGTCACCGACGCCGAGGCCGACGCCTATTTCCAGAGCCGCCCACGCGCCAGCCGAATCGGGGCCTGGGCCTCGCAGCAGTCGCGCCCGCTGACCGAGCGGGGCGAGCTGGAGCGCCGGGTGGCCGAGTATACGGTGAAGTTCAACATCGGCGAGGTGCCGCGCCCGCCGCACTGGACCGGCTTCCGCGTGCTGCCGGTCCGCATCGAGTTCTGGCAGGACAAGGCCTTCCGCCTGCACGACCGCACGCTCTTCACCCGCGACCGGGACGACCAGCCCTGGTCGACGGCGAAGCTGTACCCGTGACCGAGGCGGCGGAGCGGGACCGCGACGTCTGGCGCCGGCGCGCGACCTACGCCAGCGTCGGCGTGGCGCTGACCCTGATCGGGATGAAGCTGGCGGCCTTCCTGGCCTCCGGCTCCGTCAGCCTGCTCTCCTCGCTGATCGACAGCAGCGTCGACCTGATGGCGTCGATCGTCATCCTGTTCGGAGTCGCCCGCGCGCTGCAGCCGCCCGACCTGATGCACCGCTTCGGCCACGGCAAGGCCGAGCCGCTGGCCGCCATGGCCCAGGGCGCCTTCGTCTGCGGCTCGGCCGTCTTCCTGGGCTACGAGGCGATCAGCCGGTTCGTGGACCCGCAGGCGGTCGAGGAGACGGAACTTGGCATCGTCGTGATGCTGCTCTCGATCCTGTTGACGCTGATGCTGGTGCTGTTCCAGCGCTGGGTCATCGCCCGCACCGGTTCGCTCGCCATCGACGCGGACAGCCTGCACTACCGGGGCGATCTGGTGATGAATCTGGCGGTCATCGCCTCGCTGCTGCTGACGCGCTGGAGCGGCAGTCCCTACTGGGACCCGGCCTTCGCGCTGGCCATCGCCGCCTTCCTGGTCTGGGGCGCGCAGGGCATCGTCCGCTCGGCGCTGGACGTGCTGATGGACCGGGAACTGCCGGACCGGGCCCGCGACGAGATCGTCCGGCTGGTGCTGGCGAACCCGGAAACGCGCGGCATGCACGATCTGCGCACCCGCTCCACCGGCCTGGGCGAGCATGTCGAGTTCCACCTGGAACTGGATCCGGAGCTGAGCCTAGCCCGTGCCCACGACATCACCGACGCGATCGAGCGCACGCTCCGCGCCGCCTTTCCCAACGCCGAGTTCACCATCCACCAGGAGCCGGCGGGGCTGGAGGATGAACGGCTGGACCACCGGCTGCGCAACCGCAGGCAGGAGCGCTGACCAGTCGGTTTGTCCAGCCGTCCTATGTACTTAAGGGGATACGACCCTGTGCGCGCCGTCACATGAACGGGGACGTGCTAGTCGTAATCTTTGAAATGTTCCAGATCGTGGAACGGAGCCCCCTGATAGGGGCGGGATCGCGGACGAGGCCATGAGCTTCTCGGTCAATTTCTGGGGCGTGCGCGGCACGCTCGCGACGCCGCTGGCGAGCCATCTCGGCTACGGCGGCAACACGTCCTGCGTCGAGGTCGTCTGCGGCGACCAAGTGATCGTGCTGGATGCCGGCACCGGCCTGCGCCAGCTCGGCAAGCGCTTCATCCGCGATGGCGTGGGCGAGGCGACGCTGCTGCTGAGCCATACCCATCTCGACCACATCGCCGGTTTCCCCTTCTTCGAGCCGGGCTACCGGCCGGACTTCCGGCTGAAGGTCATGGGCGGGCACGGCGGCACCGGCTCCTGCCTGCGCCAGGTGCTGGAGAAGGCCATGGAGGCGCCGCTGTTCCCGGTGCCGCTCTCCACCATGCGCGCCTGCGTCGGCTTCGAGGATTTCCGGCCGGGCGCCGAGTTCGCGCTGGGCGAGGTGCGGGTGCGCACGGCCGAGCTGAACCATCCGGGCGGTGCCGTCGGCTACCGCATAGAGCATGACGGCCGCAGCGTCTGCTACGTCACCGACACCGAGCATCCCGAGACCGGCTTCGACCGGGCCGTCCTCGGCCTGATCGAGGGCGCGGACCTGGTCATCTACGACAGTTCCTACACCGACGAGGAGTATGCGGCGCGGCGCGGCTGGGGCCACTCCACCTGGCGCGAGGGCGTCCGGCTGGCGCGCGAGGCCGGGGCCAAGCGGCTCTGCCTCTTCCACCACGACCCCGACCATGACGACACCCGCATGGCCGCCATCGAGCGCGAGGCCCGGGCCGAGTGGACGCCGGTCTTCGCCGCCCGCGAAGGCGCCCGGGTCGAGCTGTCCGGCCACGGTTCGGTGAAGCGCGCCGCAGTCGCCTAAGGTCGTGGCCTGACGGAACCGCCGGGCTTCCCACGGGTTCCCTTGGCAGGGGGTTTCACCTTGCCGCCGAGGGAACCATGTCCCGCCTATTCCTCATCGCTGCCCTGACGGCCGCTGTCACCGTCCCGGCCCATGCCCAGACCGGCGCCACCGCCGTGCCGTCGCCGGCGGCACCCGCGCCGGCCCTGTCCGCGCCCGAAAAGCAGGACCCGCCCGAGGCGGCCCTCTCCGATCGCGCCGACCGCGACGCTACCGGCGCTACGCTGGACGGCCCGGCCCTGGCAGTCACCCTCATGGGCAAGACGGTGCGCGGACCCGAGGGCGACCAGCTGGGCGAGGTCGAGGACATGCTGGTCGACCGCAACACCGGGGACATCCGCGCGCTGGTGATGGGGACGGGCGGCTTCCTCGGGCTGGGCCGCCGCCAGGTGGAAGTGCCCTGGACCAAAGCCCAGTACGATCCCAATGCCGACCAAGTGGTGATCGCCCTGAACGGCGAGCAGATCAGTGCCCTGCCGGCCTTCGACCCGACCCGGCTGGACCAGGATTCTGTGGCGCTGGGGGACAGCCGGTAGGGGCTGTCGTAGGTCATTTTCCCGTAGCAACTGTGTTGGACGGGTTCAGGCGGGTTTGTTCTGGAAGGGTGTCTGGTCTCGGACGATGGCGTTGAGGATGGTGGCGATCTTGCGCATGCAGGCGGCGAGCGCCACCTTGGCCGGCTTGCCGCGCTGGCGCAGCCGGTCGTAGAAGGCCTTCAGCGGCCCCTCGCGC
>DASPNP010000058.1:0-2161 GCA_035626475.1 Azospirillaceae bacterium | reverse complement strand
CCGCCAGCTGGGTGTGTTCCTGACGGTCTACCTGTCCGAGGGACCGCACACCGTGCGCGGGCTGGCCGCCGCGCTCAACGTCTCCAAGCCCGCGATCACCCGCGCGCTCGACCGCCTGGGCGAGCTGGACCTGGCGCGGCGCAAGGTGGACCCGGCGGATCGCCGCAGCGTGCTGGTGCAGCGCACGGTGAAGGGCACGGGCTTCCTGCGCGAGCTGCGCCAGATGATGGTGGAAGCCGAGCAGCTCACGCGCGACCTCCGCCCGCTCGAGCCGGCGAACGAGGAGCAGCAGCCCCGCCGCGCGATGTAGCCGCCGGGTCGAAGCGGGGGCTTCGGCTGCGCTTCAGCCAGGGCAGAGTGGCTTGCGCGGGCTGTGGATTGGCGTCGGCGGGTCCAAGGACCCCCTCCCCATCCCTCCCCCGCCACAGCAGGAGAGGGGGACGAAGAGTGCTTCCTTGCTCCCTCTCCCGCTGTGGCTACCGGATTCACACATTGTGTTTGGGCCTGAGTGCGTGGAGGGCGGCTTTGCCGGCCTGGAACTGGAGCCATCCGCTGAGCATGACGATGGGTCCTGGTTTTCCGTAGTATCCGGTCCATCCGCCGAGCCTTGCGCAGACCCAGGCGGCGTAGGCGAGCGAGGCTTTTGGGTGTGGGTTCTTTTGCCGCGCGGTCTTGCCTTCGAGGCGGGTGCAGTAGGCCTCCAGCAGGGGTGTGTCCTCGGGCTCGAAGGCATCGATGATCGGGCGGAGAGCGCCATGGGCGCCCGGCTTGCCGTCCCGGGCGTGGACCAGCTGCTGGACGGTGACCGCGGCGATCAGGGCGGCCATGACCAGGTTGCAGCGTGGCGCCTCCGCCTCGATGCGCAACCCCTCGATGTCGAAGCCCTGCGTCTTCAGGGTGCGGAACAGCTGTTCGATGGCCCAGCGCCGGCGATAGAGGTCGGCCACCGCGAGCGCCTCGGCGGCGTCCTCCACGCGATGCGTGGTGAGCAGCCGCCAGTGGACCGGCTCGGTGCCGGCCGGCGGGCTCACCTCGCGCAGGTCGACGAGGTGGAGGGCGACGCTGGCCGGGCCCTGCGCGGGCACCCCGTTGCGGGGCCTGGCCAGGCTTACGGCCCGCCAGCGCACCGCCAGCTCCGCCGTGCGCGCCCGCTCTCCGGGCGTGGCCGGCAGGTCGAGCTGGGCCCGCGCCCCCGGCGGCAGGGCATCGGCCTCCGCGAACAGCCTCCCGCCATCCTCGAGGCTGCGGTCCTGGGCGGCGCGGACCAGCAGATCGACCCCGCCGGGGCAGCGGGAGAACGCCTCGAAGATGTCGGCCTCGCGGTCGGCGATCACCGTCACGCGCCTGGCCGCCGCGCAGACCTCCGCAGTCCGCTCCGCCCCCTCGATCCAGCGCTCGCTCTCCTTCTCCTCGATGGGCCGGCACCGACGAAGCGCCTTCTGGCCCCCGCTGCGGCTGAGGAACCGGCCATCGATCAGCCCCAGGATCGCCCCGTCCTCAGCATCGACCGCCAGGACGCCGTGCACATACAAACCCCCTCCCCCCTCGCTGCGCACCACCGTCGTGTCCTGGATCGCCAGCACGGGACGCCCCGCGCACCGCTCCGCCGTCCGGCGGGCCGCAGACGCCGCCATCTCCGCCGGCGAAACCGAGGGGTTGCGCAGGAAACGCGTCAGGCGGATCTCGCCAGCCCGGTCACCGCCAAGCCGGCGCACGCGAACCCCGCGACCGCCCACCTCCATCAGGCGAGCCTGCAAAAAGGCCCCCCTTTTTGCAGGCGCCTGTCCCCAAACAGACCCAATCCCATCTCCAACATCGCCAATCCCCAACTCCGCCACCACACACCGAATCAAAACCGCCCAGCAAACACAAGCGATGTGTGAATGGCGTAGCCCGCAGTTGCGGGGGAGGGTCGGGGAGGGGGTCTCTGAATTCACTCACCGCCAATCCACACTTGGCGCACGCCGCCTTAACGCGACCCGCGGCGCGCGACCTCCTCGCGCAGCGCCGCGGCGACATCGGCGATCACCGCGGCCCAGTCGCCCGCCTCCCGCTGACGGAAGAGGCGCATGGTCGGGTACCAGGGCGTGTCGTCACGCCCCTCCATCCAGCGCCAGTCGGCCCCCTTGCGCAGCAGGGTCCAGACCGGCACGCCCAGCGC
>DASPNP010000057.1:0-71283 GCA_035626475.1 Azospirillaceae bacterium | reverse complement strand
GTCGGCGGCGGCGGCAGCTGGCCCGCCGGCTGCGGCGGGGGCTGCTGCAGCGGCTGCGTCCCGGTGGGCGGCGGCGGCGCCACGGCGGCCGAGGCCGTCGGCGGCGGGGGCGAGGTCGGCGGAGGCGGCTGGATGGTGATGGCGGGCTGCGGCGGCGGCGCCTGCACCGTCGGCGCGGAGAGGCGCACGGCGGTGGTCGTCGCGGTCGTGCCGGTGGGCGCCGGCGGCGGAGCCTGCTGCACGGCGTTCACCGTCTGCAGCGCCTGGCGCACCTGCGGCTGCTCCTGCGGCGGCGGAGGGGTGGGCTTCTCCTCCTCCTTCACCGGCATCGGGCCCGTTCCCGGCTGGGTAGGCGCGGGCTGGGTGGGCTGCGTCGGCGGAGGCTGCGTCGGTGCCGGTTGGGTCGGAGCCGGTTGCGTCGGCGCAGGCTGCGTCGGCTGCGTGGGAGCAGGCTGCGTCGGTGCCGGCTGGGTGGGCTGCGTCGGCGGAGGCTGCGTCGGTGCCGGTTCCGTCGGCTGGGGTCCAGGCTGAGTGGGTGCCGGCTGTGTCGGCGTCGGCTGAGTGGGTGCCGGTTGCGTGGGAGCCGGCTGCGTCGGCGCAGGCTGGGTCGGGCTCGTCGGCGAGGTCGGCGGCGGCGAGGTGGGCGGCGGCGGCTCGGTCGTCGGCTGGGTCGGGCTCGGCTGCGTCGGCGGCGGCTGGGTCGGGGACGTTGGCGAAGTCGGCGGCGGGGGCTCCGTCGGGGGCGGCGGGGGCGGAGGCGTCGTGGTGGTCGTGGTGGTGGTCGTCGGCTGGGTGGTGGGCGGCGGCGGGGGCGGCGGGTCGTTGGCGGCTATCGTCGCCGTGGGCGCGCCGGCGCCGGTCGGCGTCTTGCCGCTGGTCAGCATAACCCCGCCCGGGGCGGGCTCGGCGCGGTCGGCCTCCACCAGCCCGACGCGGTTGACCACGCCCTCCACCGCCCGGCGGGCCTCCACCGCATCAATGCGCACGGCGCCGGCATCCTCGAGGCCGGGCTCGGCGCCGGCCGGGGCGCCGCCGACGGCGAGGTTGATGCGGCGGTCGCCATGGAGATCCAGGGTCAGCAGCCCTTCGCCGCCCACCGTGGCGCGGCCGACCCGGGCGGTGACGTCGCTGCCGCCGGCCGTCCCCGGCGCCACCAGCCCGGCGAGGCCGGCCTGTTCCAGCGTCAGCCCCTGGCCTGGGGTGATGACCACCTCGCCCGGCAGGTCGCGGCCGGCCATGAAGGCGGCGAGGTCGATGCCCCGGCGCGAGGCCAGCAGCCCGGCCACGTCGATGCGGGCGCCGGCGCCGACGAACACGCCGTTCGGGTTCACCAGCCAGACCCTGCCGTTGGCCTCCAGCGTGCCCTCGATCAGGCTGGCCTGGTCGCCGCGCACGCGGTTCAACACCACGGACCCGGCGCCGGGCTGCACGAAGCGGGTGGTCTCGCCGGGCGCGATGGAGAAGCCGCGCCAGTCGATCACCGCCCGGTCGCTGCCCTGGGTCACCGTCAGCGTCGAAGGCCCGGCGCGGTCGATCACGGCGCGGCCGGCCACGACCTCGCCGCCCTCCGGGTTGGCGAGCGCCGTGCCCGACAGCAGCAGCGCGGCCAATGCTGCGGCGCGGGCGGGGATGCGGGTGCGGCTGGTCATGGCGGGCGCCCTCCCGGGCGGTACTGGCTAGGGTCGGTAGGAGATGCTTACGAAGGGGCGGGTCTTGCGGCCGCCGGTGGCGGCGGCGTCGCGGTTCAGCGGCTTGGCCATCTGCAGGTCCAGGTAGAAGCCGCCCTTGGCCAGGCGCAGCCCGACGGCGGCCGACAGCAGCGCCGCGACGCCGCCGCGGTCGCCGGTCTCGTAGTTGTAGACCCGGCCGCCATCCAGCGAGGCGTAGAACTGCAGCAGATCCAGCGCCGGCGGCGGGCCGGGCGAGACCTGCAGCTCCACCCGCGCGGCGAAGCCCTTGTCGCCGGTGATCTCCGACGCGTCATAGGCGCGGCCGTACTGGGCGCCGCCGACGCCGAACTCCTCCGCTGACAGCAGCTGGTGCGGCGCCCATTGCGCCGAGACGCCGGCCAGCAGCGCCACCGGGCCCCAGATCTCCTGCCGCCGCTCGGCCGTCAGCACCAGCCGGGTGAAGTCCGGCCGGCCGCCGGCGCGGCTGAGGTCGGCGCCGCCGCGCTCGCTGGCGCCCAGCGCCTCGAACCCCCGGGATGCCGCGAGCGCGGCGACGCTGCGCCCGCCCCAGCGGTCGGCCAGGTCCCAGCTCAGCGTCGCGGTCAGGTAGCGCACCCGGTCGCTGGAGAGATCGGTCCCCAGGCTGCGCGTGTCGCCGTCGCGGAGCGTGCCCGTCAGCTCGGCCAGCAGGCTCTCGGCCCGGGTCCGCAGCAGCGGGTGCACCAGCGCGGTGCGGACGGTGAGATTGTCGCTGTCGATGCCGAAGTCGCGCACCGCGTCGCCCGGCTCCGACCAGGTGCGTCGGCCTTCCAGCACCAGGGCCGAGCCGCCGGGCAGGGGGGTCCGGTGTGCCGCCTCGAGATAGCGCAGCTCCTCCACCTGCGGCGTCAGCACGGTGCGCAGCGAGGTCTCGCCCAAATCGCCGAACAGGTTCCCGGCCACGAGGCTGGCGTCCATCTGCACCCGGCCTATGGCTGATGTGCCGCGGTTGTCGGCGGCGAGCGCCCAGTCGATGCCGGTCGGCTCCGCCAGCACCAGCAGCTGCGAGGCGCCGGTCTCTGTCCCGGGCCGCAGGATGGTGCGCACGGCGACGCCGCCCAGCTCGTCCGCCAGCAGCACCGCGCGCTCCAGCGTCGCCAGCCGCAGCGGCCGCTCGGCGGCGACGGGCGCGAACAGGGCCCCCAGCCGCTCGGCCAGGGCACCCTCGGCGCCCTCCAGCTTCACCTCGTCGACATGGCCCTCCGACACGCGCAGCGTGACGACGCCCTGGCGGATGTACTGGGGCGGAATGACCACCTGGGCCAGCACATAGCCGTCGGCGCGGTAGCGGGCGGCCAGCCGGTCGCGCAGCGCGTAGGCGTCGGCCAGCGTGGCGTCCTCGCGCAGCAGGTCGCGCCACAACGGCTCCATCCCGGCCTTGTCGTAGATCGTGGCGCCCTCCAGCACCACCTCGCGCAGCCCGATCCGGATCTCGGCCGCGCGCTCCGGCGGCGGCGCCAGGTCGGGCGCCGGCACCGCCACGTCGGGCAGCGCCTCGGGGGCGCGCGGCGGCTGCAGCCGCTGCTCCACCCGGCTGGGATCGGCGCTGGACGGCAGCTGCTGCGCCGCCACCGGCGCGGCGCAGGCAATGATGGTCGCGATCGCCGCCGGAACTGGACCCCGCACCCGCGGCCCCCGTGGAATAGTTCTATACCCGAAAGGGATAATCACATCCGTTCGGGCGATCCGTCCAGCGGAGAGGCCGCCCGTGGGCGCGACAAGTTGTTTCCATAATGCGGGGACAGGGCCGTGATCGGGAGGCGACGGGGCGTGACGTCGCTTACATGGCCGTTGCGCCGCATCGGCCTTGCCATCCGGCGCCCGGTTACCGTTAATGCCGGGACGGACAGGGTGAAGGAGCATGGTGGATACCCCGACGAAGCCCCGCCGCCGGCGACTGACGCCGGAGGCGCGCCAGAACCAGATTCTGAACGACGCGGCGCGGCTGATCATCGAGGAGGGGCTCACGGCCGTCTCGATGGAGCGGCTCGGGCGCGAGGCCGGCATCAGCAAGGCGCTGGTCTACAACTACTTCCCCAGCCGCGACGATCTGCTGGCGGCGCTGCTGAACCGCGAGTTCGAGGAGCTGCGGGCGCGCGGCCTGGAGCAGATCCTGCGGGTCGACAATTTCGACGACCTCATCCGCTTCACCACCCGGCTCTACCTGCAGCACATCAAGGCGCACGGGGCGCTGCTGCAGGCCCTGTTCAGCGACCCCTCCGTGGTCCGGCTCATCCAGGAGAGCAACCGGGTCGAGCAGGAGCAGACGATCCGCTACTTCGTGAAGCAGGTGCGCAAGGAGTTCCGGCTGCCGCTGGACATCGCCATCGCCACCACGCACCTGCTGATGGCGGTGACCGACCGGGCGGGCAAGCTGGTGTCGGAGGAGAATTTCGACCTGGACCTGGCGGAGGACCTCTGCGTCCGCCTGCTGACCGCCGGCCTGCGCGCTTTGTCCCAGGTCTATGCCGAGCCCGACGCCGAGGGCGGCCGTCCCGCCGTCGCTTAAGCGCTATTACTGACGGATTGTACAACAAGCCTTGACAGCCCCGTTCGCCGGCCCCTAACGTTACTGACGGTAAGTACAATAAGGGGAGCGCGGCCATGCCGGCCGACCCCCGCCGTCCTCTGGGGCTGTGCCGGTCATGTCCGATCCCGCCGAGATGCGAAGTGCGCCGCCCGCCGGTCCCCTCCGGCGGCTGCACCATGTCGGCCTGCGCGTCCGCGATCCCGACGCCATGGCGGCCTTCCTGCAGGTGGTGGCGGGGTTCGCGCCGGTCGCCGGCCCGTCGCCCTTCGGCGGCGAGCGGCTGCTGCGCGGGCGCAACCTGTTCGTGGAGCTGGAACGCTGCCCGGCCGACGTCGCGCCGCGCGGCGGGGACCGGCCGGTGAACGAGGCGGGAATCACCCACTACTGCCTGCAGGGCCCCGACGCCGACCGGCTGCACGCGACGGCGCTGGCGGCCGGTGCGCGGTTCCACGGGCCGCTGGTCGATCTCGGCACGGGCCATCTCTATATCTACGGCCGCGACCCCGAGGGCAACGTCTTCGAGATGGAGAGCGTGCCCTACGCGGAGCCGCACGAGGCGACCTGGGCCGCCCACATCGCCATCGCCACGCCCGACATCGAGCGGTCCACCGCCTTCTACGGCGCGCTGCTGGGCGCCCCCGCCGCGCCCGGCAAGCCGCTGGGCCCCCATCCCAAGTTCGACGAGATATCGGGCCTGGAGGGCGTGCGCGTCCGGCCGGCCTGGATCCCGCTGGACAGCCTGCTGCTGGAGATCTGGCAGTATCTGCAGCCGGCGACCGGCCCGCGCGCCGCCGACGAGGACCGGCTTCCCGGCTACGCCCATCTCGGCGTCGAGGTGCCCTCACTCGAGGAGGCCTGCCGCGCCGTGGAGGCGTTGGGCGGTCAGGTGCTGGGACCGGTGACGTCGGACCTGCCCGCGGCGCTGGCCCGCGACCCGGACGGCAACCTCATCAAGTTCGTCGAGACGGCGCCTTCAGGCCCGCACTCCCTCTCGACGCTTCCCGACCCGTTTCTGGTGGCCCGGATCGCCGAACGCCGCCCCAGGAGGCCCGCGCAATGACAAACGGCACGCCCAACCAGGGCGCTTTCGCAGGACAGGTGGCGGTCGTCACCGGCGCCGCCCGGGGCATCGGCCTGGCGGTGGTGGAGCGGCTCGCCCGCGACGGCGCCGACATCCTCGCCATCGACCTGGACGAGGCGGCGCTGGACGAGTGCCGCGCGGCGGTGGAGGCGCTGGGGCGGCGCTGCGTCGCCAGCACCGGCGACGTCTCGAACCCTGAGACCTGGGAGCGGGCGGTGGCCGCCGCGACCGCCGCCTTCGGCCGCATCGACATACTGGTCAACAATGCCGGCATCTCCGGCGCCATCCGGCCGCTGCTGGACTATCCGGTGGACGCCTTCGACCGGGTCATGGCGGTGAACGCGCGCAGCGTGTTCCTGGGCATGAAGCTGGTGGCGCCCGCCATGAAGGAGCGGGGCGGGGCGATCGTGAACATCTCCTCCATCTCCGGCTTGGGCGGCGGGCGCAACATCATCGCCTACACCGCCAGCAAGCACGCCGTCATCGGCATGACCAAGAGCGCGGCCATGGAGCTCGCGGCGCACAACATCCGGGTCAACGCCGTCTGCCCGTCGCCGACCGCCACCGACATGGTCTTCACCCTGGAGCGCAAGCACGGGGCCGACGACCTCGACGCCTTCCGCCGCGGCTTCATCCAGGGCGTGCCGCTGGGGCGCTATGCCGAGCCGCACGAGATCGCCGCCGCCGTCGCCTTCCTGGCGAGCCGCGAGGCCTCCTTCATGACCGGCGCCGCGGTGCCGGTGGACGGCGGCGACACGGCGGACTGAACGGGGCGGACTGAATGGGGCCGACCAAGACGGCCGATCATCCAACTATGAGGAACGGGACATGGATCTGGGGCTGAAGGGCAAGCGCGCCATCGTGACCGGCGCCAGCCGGGGCATCGGGCTTTCCATCGCGGAGACGCTGGCGGGGGAGGGCGCGTCCGTCGCCATCTGCGCGCGCGGCGCCGACGGGGTGGCGCAGGCGGTGGAGCGGCTGCGGGCCAAGGGCGTGGCGGCGCACGGCGAGGCGGTCGACATCCGCGACGCCGACGCCTTCAAGGCCGCCATGGCGCGCATGACCGAGGCGCTGGGCGGGCTGGACGTGCTGGTCAGCAACGTCTCCACCCGCATCCACACCAAGGGCGAGGATCTCTACCGCGACACGTTCGAGGCGGACTTCCTGCAGCATGTCCGCACCATCGACCTGGCCATGCCGGCGCTGCGGGACAGCAAGGGATCGATCGTGGTCGTCGCCTCCATCGCGTCGGTGCTGACCCAGCTGCCGCCGGGCGAGGAGGCCTACGGCACCATGAAGGCGGCGCTGATCAACCATTGCGGCCAGCTCGCCAACCGCAACGCCGCCGCCGGCGTGCGGGTCAACGCCGTGTCGCCGGGGCCGGTGCTGTTCGAGGGCGGCTTCTGGGCCATGGTGCGCGACAAGAACCCCGCCCTCTTCGCCTCAGCCCAGCGCCTGCCCGCCATGGGCCGGCTGGCGGCACCCGAGGAGATCGCCAACGCCGTCGCCTTCCTGGCGAGCCCCGCCGCCGCCTACATCACCGGCGCCAACCTCCGCATCGACGGCGGCGCGCTGAAGTCCGCGAACTTCTGACGTGGACAGGGGCGCCACCAGCCGCGGCGCCCCTCTTCGCTTCTCGTCGCCTAGAGTCCGTCGGACAATGGTGCGAGAGCGGTTTCCCCACTGCCCGTCATCCCGGCGAAGGCCGGGATCCAGGGGTTGCAGTGGGATGCGCCCGATGCAGCGCGCCCACCAGTCGTTCCGCTCTTTTGAGCAGTGAATGGGCATGCTTCATCGGCCGCCCATGGCTGCAACCCCTGGGTCCCGGCTTGCGCCGGGATGACGATCGAGAGGGAATAGTAGAGGGTGAGAACCATCCAAGCGGTTCTCTAAAGGCCCCAGGGGTGAGCTGTCTCAGCCGACCCGCCGCAGCCGCAGCACCAGCGCCGATTGCGGCGGCAGGCGGGGGAGCTGGACTCCCACGCCCATCAGCGCGTCGCCGCCCATCTCCACGCCCCGCTGCAGCCGCTCCACCAGCGGCGGCCGGCGCGGCGGGACGGCGGGCCAGGCGAGGTCCAGCCGGTAACGGGCGCGCGGGTCCAGGCCGGCGAGGCGCAGGCGGCCGGGGAAGTAGCCGGTGGGCTCGGTCACTGTGGCGTGCAGGAACACGGCCTCGGCGCGGTCCGCCGCCACCACGCCGAACGCCTCCGATCCGGCCTCCGCCTCCAGACGCACGATATCGCCGGAATGCAACAGGGGACGCAGCCGCTTGTGCAGGGCGATGGCGGCGCGCAGCTCCACCAGATCGTCGGGGGAGAGGCGGCGCAGATCCATCTCCAGTCCCATATGGCCGAACATCGCCACCGCCGCCCGCACCGCCAGCGGCACGCGCCGGCCGGTGATGTGGCAATCCTCCGGCCCGACATGGGCGCCCATGATCTCCGGCGGGAAGAACAGCGAGAAGCCCTTCTGGATCGCCAGCCGGTCCAGCGCGTCGTTGCTGTCGGAGGTCCAGACGCGGTCGGTGCGGGCGAGGATGCCGTAGTCGGCCCGCCCGCCGCCCGACGCGCAGCTCTCGATCTCCACGGTCGGATGCGTCGCGCGCAGCCGGTCGAGCAGATCGTAGAGGCCGCGCACATGGGCGTGGGCACCCGGGCTGCCGTCGGCGCCGCCGGGCTGGCTGATGTCGCGGTTCATGTCCCATTTCAGGTACCCGATGGGCAGCTCCCGCAGCAGCGCGTCGATGCGGCCGAAGAGATGCTCCCGCACCTCGGCGCGGCCGAAATCCAGGACCATCTGGTTGCGGAACGGGATCTGCGGCGCCGGCGGCGTGCCCAGCACCCAGTCGGGATGCCGGCGATAGAGGTCGCTGTCGGCGTTCACCATCTCCGGCTCCAGCCACAGCCCGAACTCCATGCCGAGGCCGCGCACATGCTCGGCCAGGGGCTTCAGCCCGTCGGGCCAGACGGTGCGGTCCACCTCCCAGTCCCCCAGGCCGGCGCGGTCGCTGCGGCGGCCCATGAACCAGCCGTCATCCAGCACGAAGCGCTCCACCCCGACATCGGCCGCCAAGCGCGCCAGATCCATCAGCACGGGGGGCGAATGGTCGAAATAGACGGCTTCCCAGCTGTTGTAATGGACCGGCCGTGGCTTGGCGCGCAGCCGCTTATGCTCCGGCCGGGCACGCAGATGGCGGTGGAAGGCGCGCGACAGCCCGTTCAGCCCTTCGGCCGAATAGGCGGCGTGGATGTCAGGGCTGCGGTAGACGGCGCCGGGGGCGAGGCGCAGTTCGCCCGGCAACGGCAGCTCGCCCATCTGGACATAGCCACGCCCGTCCGACAGGTGGTCGGCCTGAATCCGGTGATTCCCGCTCCAGCCGAGATGCGCGCCCCAGGCCTCGCCCCGGTGCTCGCCGCACTGGGCGTCCATGGCGATCAGGCCGGGGAATGAGTCGTGCGAGGTGCGGCCGCGCCGGTTCTCCCGCACCACGCCGCCGGGCGCTCGCTCCAGGCGCCGGGTGGTGAACTCGCCGGCCCAGCGGCCCTCGAAGGTGAGGAATTGTGCGGCATGCGGCGGCAGCGGCAGGCAGGGCGCGGCGCACCACTCCACCTCCAGCAATTCCGAACCCTCGTTGACCAGCTCGGTCCAGGCGGAGAGCACGTCGCCCGTGAGGTGCAGATGGTGGGTGAGGGCGATGCCGTTGGCGGTGTCGCGGGAGCGCAGCACCAGCCGGCCCGGCGCCGGGCGCTCGACCGACTCCAGCAGCGCGTAGGTACCCCAGCCCCGTCCCGCGCGGTGGGCCAGCAGGCCAGGCCGGCCGGGGAAGCCCTGGCCGGCCAGCGGGGTGAGCGCCAGCTGCGCCTCGACCGCCGGGGAGCCCGGCGCCTCCTCGCGCTCCAGCAGCCCGGCCAGGCTCTCCGGGTCGGTATCCTCGGCCAGCCGGGCGCCCCAGTGCAGCACGGCGGGGGCGGGGCCGCGGCAATCCAGGATCAGGGTCGTGGCCGGCCCGTCCAGCCGGGCGAAGGCGGGTCGTTCCGTCATCGATATCATCCGCTCAGCGATCGGTCAGAAGGAAGGGAAGCAGAAGGTCGGCGACCCGCCCGGGCATCTCGACATGCGGCCAGTGGCCGGCGCCCTCCAGCAGGTGGATTGTCAGGTCGGCGCAGATCGGCCGGTGGGCCTCGGCCAGCCCCGGCAGCAGCGCCCCGTCGCGGGCACCCCACAGCAGCAGCGTCGGCACCGTGATGGGCGCGGCGGGCCAGGGCCAGCGCGGGTCGGGCGGCGCGAAGCTGGCGGCGCGGTACCAGGCCAGCATGGCGGCCAGCGCCCCCGGCTGCGCCCATGCCTCGCGGTACGCCGCCACATCGTCGGGGCCGAGATGGCCGCCGGCCGACAGCTCGGCCATGGCGCCCAGCAGCGGCGCGAATCCGTCCGCCGCCATGATCGTTTCGATGCCGGGCTGGCGCAGCTTCCCCATGTAGCCGACGGCGTCCCGCTGCACCGGGTCCTCCACCAGGGCCTTCGCCAGCACCGCCGGATGCGGCGCGTTCAGGATGGCGAGGCGGCCGATCAGCTCGGGATGGCGTTCCGCCGTCACCCAGGCGACCACGCCGCCCCAATCGTTGCCGACGACGCTCACCGGTCGGCCCCGCCCGTAATGCCGGGCCAGCGCCGCGATGTCGGCCACCAGCGCGTCCATGGCGTAGGCGTCGACGCCCCCGGGCTTGTCCGAGAGATTGTAGCCGCGCAGATCGGGGGCCACCGCCAGGCAGCGCGGCGCCAGCAGCGGCATCAGCCTGCGCCAGCCGTACCAGAAATCCGGGAAGCCGTGCAGCAGCAGCACCGGCTGGCCGTCACCCATCCGGGCGCAGTGCAGCCGGACGCCCGCTCCCTCCACCTGTTCATGGCCTGGGGACGCTGTCACGTGAGACGCCGTCATGGTGGCTCGCCAGTTATTGACGATAAGTACAATAGCAGCTTAACTGAGCGCCTGTCATCAGACGCGAGGACCCATGTCACTGCCAAGCTGCGTCGCGGCGACCCGCTGCCTGCTGGGGGAAGGCCCGCTCTGGGATCCGGAGGCCGGCCGGCTCTACTGGTTCGACATCAAGGGTAGCCGGCTGCACTGGCTGGCGCCCGACAGGGAGGAGGTCGGCACGCTGGAGCTGCAGGCCCGCTGCAGCGCCGCGGCCCTGACGGAGGGCGGGCTGATCGTCGCATCGGATCGCGGCATCGGGCTGCTGGACCCGGGCCGGCGGAAGCTCGACATCCGCCTGGAGCTGGAGCCGGACCTGCCGGGCAACCGCAGCAATGACGGCAAGGCCGACCCCTGGGGCAATTTCTGGGTCGGCACCATGGACGATGCGGAGGCCCAGGCCTCCGGCGCGCTCTACCGTGTCACGCCGGACTGGACGGCCGAGCGCGTGCTGGAGGGCTTGCGCATCCCCAACACGCTGGCCTGGTCGCCCGACGGCGCCACGATGATCTTCGCGGACTCGGGCGAGGCCACGCTCTACGCCTTCGATCTGGCGCCCGCGTCGGGGCGCCTCTCGAACCGGCGGGTGTTCGCGGTCGGCGACGGCGGCACGCCCGACGGATCGGCCATGGACGAGGAGGGCTTCCTCTGGAACGCCCAGTGGGGCGGGGCGCGGGTGGTGCGCTACGCGCCGGACGGCAGCATTGACCGCGTGGTGCCGCTGCCGGTCGACAACCCGACCAGCTGCGCCTTCGGTGGCGACGATCTGGGCACGCTCTACGTCACCTCCGCCCGGGTCGGCCTGTCGGAGCGGGAACTCGCGCGCCAGCCGCTGGCCGGCGGCGTCTTCGCGTTCCAGCCCGGCGTGCGCGGGCTGCCGGTCGGCCGCTTCGGGAGGGTCTGAGCCATGGATCGTGGGATGCGCCTGGGCGTCTGCTACTACCCCGAGCACTGGCCGGAGGATTGGTGGGCCGAGGATGCCGAGCGGATGCGCGACCTCGGCATCAATCTCGTCCGCATCGGCGAGTTCGCCTGGAGCCGGATCGAGCCGGAGCCGGGCCGCTTCGACTGGGGCTGGCTGGACCGTGCCATCGAGACGCTGGCGGCGCGGGGGTTGAGGATCGTGCTCGGCACGCCGACGGCGACGCCGCCCAAATGGCTGGTGGACCGGCATCCCGACATGCTGGCGGTGGACGAGCAGGGAAGGCCGCGCCGCTTCGGCTCCCGCCGCCATTACTGCTTCTCGCACGAGCCCTACCGGGCCGAATGCGCCCGCATCGTGACGGCGGTGGCGGAGCGCTACGGGAACCATCCCGCGATCGTCGCCTGGCAGACCGACAACGAGTATGGCTGCCACGACACCACCATCAGCTATTCCGCCGCGGCGCTGGCGCGGTTCCGGCGCTGGCTGGCGGCGCGCTACGGCACGGTGCAGGCGCTCAACCGCGCCTGGGGCGCCGTGTTCTGGTCGCAGGAGTACCGCGGCTTCGAGGAGGTGGACGCGCCGATCCTGACCGTGACCGAGGCCAACCCCTCGCACCGCATGGATTGGTGGCGCTTCGCGTCCGACGAGGTCGTGTCCTTCAACCGGCTGCAGGTGGATATCCTCCGGCGCCTGTCGCCGGGCCGCGACGTCGTCCACAATTTCATGGGCTTCTACACGGAGTTCGACCATTTCGCCGTCTCCCGCGACCTGGACGTGGCGACCTGGGACAGCTATCCGCTGGGCTTCACCGAGCAATTCTGGTTCACGCCGGCCGACAAGGAGCGCTACCGCCGCCAGGGCCACCCCGACATCGCCGCCTTCCACCACGATCTCTACCGCGGTTGCGGCCAGGGCCGGATGTGGGTGATGGAGCAGCAGCCGGGGCCGGTGAACTGGGCCGCCTACAATCCGGCGCCGCTGCCCGGCATGGTGCGCGCCTGGACATGGGAGGCCTTCGCCCACGGGGCGGAGGTGGTCTCCTATTTCCGCTGGCGCCAGTGCCCCTTCGCGCAGGAGCAGAACCATGCCGGCCTGCACCTGCCCGACCGCAGCGAGGATGCGGGAGCGGGCGAGGCGCGGCAGGTGGCGGAGGAGATCGCCGGGCTGCCCGATGCAGGTCCGTCGGGAAAGGCGCCCGTTGCCCTGGTCTTCGACTATGAGGCGGACTGGCTGTCGCGCATCCAGCCACAGGGCCGCAGCTACCGCTGGCTGGAGCTGGCCTTCGCGGTCTATTCGGGCCTGCGCCGGCTGGGGCTGGACGTCGACATGGTGCCGCCCGGCGCCGACCTGACGGGCTACCGGCTGGTGGTGGCGCCGTCCCTGCCGATCGCGTCCGAGGCCTTCGTCGCGGCGGCCGAGCGGTCCGGCGCGCATCTGCTGATCGGCCCCCGCAGCGGCAGCCGCACGCCCGAGCTGCACATCCCGGCCGGGCTGGCGCCGGGCCCCCTGTCGCGCCTGATCCCGCTGGCGGTGACGCGGGTGGAATCGCTGCGGCCGGACAGCGACGACGCCGTCCTTCTCAATGGCGAGCGGCTGGGGGTGGAGCGCTGGCGCGAGCATGTCCGCACGAATCTCGCCCCGCTGGCCGTCCATGCGGACGGCGGCGGCGCCTGGTTCCGCCACGGGCGGGTCGACTATCTCGCCTGCTGGCCAGGGTCGGACCTGCTGGACCGGGTGCTGCGCGACAAGGCGGCCGCGGCCGGCCTCGCCGTGACCGAGATGCCCGAGGGCGTGCGCACCCGCGCCCGCGGCGGCTTGCGCTTCGCCGTCAACTACGCGCCCGAGCCGCGTCCCGTGCCGGCCCCGCCGGGGACCCGCTTCCTGATCGGCGGGCCGGAGCTGCCCCCCGCCGGCGTCGCCGCCTGGCGGGAGTAGGGGGGCTTCAGCCGTGAGCCCTCTCATCCCGTCACCCCGGCGCAGGCCGGGGCCCCGGGGATGCAGCGGGATGCGAGGGATGCAGCGCTCTTAGAAGGGCAGCGTTTGAGTTGTGCGTCCTTCGACAAGCTCAGGATGAGGATGATTTAGCTGCTCCCGGCCGAGCTTGCGCGTGATGGAACCAGGAGTGCCTGGCATCCACCTTCCCTCATCCTGAGCTTGTCGAAGGACGCATTACGTTCCAGCCGCACAGCTTCATCGGCCGCAGCCTGTCCTCGGACGGGCCTAAGGCCCGATCCGGGGACCGGGATGACGGTCGAGAGTGGCGATAGCCGGGGAGAACCGGACGACCGGTTCTCCCCGGCTTCGGCGGCTACCGCCTCACGGCTTCGCCCGGTGCAACTCCAGCCCCTTGGCCCAGCGGCGCTGGAAGCCGGGCCACACGGTGACGCCATCCTTGCCGGTGCTGTAGGCGGCGTCGGGCGGGGTGCCCGGCGCCTGGGGCCAGACGCCCTCGTTGGACTTGGCGACGGCAGGCGAGAGATAGGCGGCCTTGGCCTTGTCGCCCTTCAGGTGGGTGTCCAGGAAGGCGGTCAGGAAATGCTGGCTGATGGCGAGGATGCGCTCCTTGCGCCAGACCGGGTCCTCAAAATACTCGACCTGCTGCAGCACGCCCTGCGCCTCGGCCGGCGCGCCCATGATGCCGATGGTGTGGCCGGCGTTCTGGAAGACCAGCATGGAGCGGTCGGTATTCACCGCCGCATCGAAGATCGACTTCACCCCGTCACTATAGCCGGAGATGTCATCCTGGTCGCCGACCAGCAGCATCAGCGGCGTCTTCACGCCGGCCATGGTCTCACTGGACCAGGCGCCGATGTTGGACTGGGCGCCCCAGGGCGCGATGGCGGCGACCGCCTTCAACCCCGGCACGGCGGTGTAGCCGGGATTGCCGTGGGTGTGCGGCGCCAGCAGGCCGCCCGGCATGAAGCTGGCGGGCACCCCCTTGGGGTTGAAGCCGGCGCCGGCCAGGTTCAGCGCACCGTAGCCGCCCATGGAATAGCCGACGATGCCGACCCGGTTCGCGTCGACCAGGGGCTTCAGCTCGGGGTCGGAGGTCGCCTTGGATATCACCGCGCGCTGGTCCATCGGCCGGAACAGCAGCGCCGGGATCAGCGACTGCGGCCCGGTATAGGTGCCGTCATTATGGTCGAGCGCGGCGACGACATAGCCCTTGCTGGCGAGGTTCTCGCCCAGCCAAGCCATGGTCGTGGCGCGGCCGCTGAAGCCGTGGGAGATCACCACAAGCGGGAAGGGCCCCTTGGCCGAGGGCTTGGCGTTCTCCGCGGCGATGCCGGCATAGCCGTAGGGCGTCGGCTGCCCGCCCGGCGCGGCCGGCGGCAGCGTGCCGGCATAGGTGACGCGCACGGCCGGCGCCGCCTCGCCATCCGCCGGGTACCAGAGCCGCAGCGCCAGCTTGCGCTCCGCCGTCGCACCCGCCGTGCCGCCGGCGACCTTGGCGATGTCGGGGGCGGTGTAGGCCAGCTCCGTCACCCTGGTGCCCACGGCGAAGACGCCGGTGCGCGCCAGCTCCGGCGCGTCCACCGGCGGCACGCTGGCGATGCGGGTGGGCGCGGCGGGCTGGGACGCGGGCCGCGCGGGCGCCTCCGCCAGGACGGGGGCGGCGGTCAGCAGGAGAAGGGCCGTCAGGGCCGGTGCGAGGCGCTTCATCGATCAGCTCCAGAGGGGTGAGGTGGCTTTCAGCAGGCGGGACATGTGCAGGGTCGAGACCACGTCGCGCCCCGTCGCGGGGTCGGTCAGCGTGGCCTCGTACCAGAGCATTTCGGTCTTGGGCGTCTCGGCCAGGGCGACCACCCGGCCGCGCGCCAGGTACGGCGTGTCGGCGAAGACGGGACCGTCGTGGAACAGCAGCTCAATGGCGCCGAACAGGCCGACGAACTCGCCCTCGCTCATCCCGAAGAGCTCCGGCTCCACGGCGCGCAGCGCGTGGACGGTAGCCGACAGGGGCGCGGTGGTGCGGCCCAGGATGGCGGGGTCGGTGAAGCGCGGATCAGCCTCGGTCAGGACGGCGAGGCGCCTGTTAATGTCGGCCTGCGGGATGCGGGTCGGCACGCCTTCGACCGAGCGGCCGACCTGCACGGAAGCCAGCATGCGGATGTCGGCGGCGGGCCGCAGCTCGCGCAGCTTGCGGCGGACCAGGCTGTCCGGGTCGGGCGTGCCGACCGACGCCGTGCCGTCCAGGATGCGCACGCCGGCCTCGCTGTCCATCCACACCTCGGCGCGCCCCTCCCCGGTGGGGCGCAGGAATGCCCGCACCGGTTCGAAATCGACGCTCGGGTTGCGGAAATAAAGCGACAGCCCGCCGGTGCGGTACCAGTCCTCGCCGAACGCCTCGGTCAGCAGCGGCGGGAACTGCTCCATATGGATGGAGCCGGCGATGGTGCCGCCGCGGAAGCCCAGCCGGCGCGCGGTGGCGTCGTCATGGATGGTGCCCTCCTCGTGCGAGGAGTTGTTGTGCGGCCGGCGGAAGGGCCCGGCCAGCACGCCGTCGGTCCATAGGGGAGCGTCGGTCATGGTCTAGAGCCCCAGCACATGCTTGGCGATGATGCCGCGCTGCACCTCCTCGGTGCCGCCGGCGATGGTGGTGGAGCGCGCCAGCAGGTAGGTCGCCATCTCCTCCTGCGCCCAGTCCGGCCCGACGGGCGGCTCCGTGCCGGCCAGGACGCCGGGCGGGTAGGGCAGGGCGAAGGGGCCGGCGCATTCGATCTCCAACTCGGTCAGGCGCTGGAAGATGACGCTGCCCCGGCTCTTCAGGATGGAGGATTGGGCGCCCGGCGCCGAGCCCACGGCCGTCTCGGCCAGGGTGCGCAGCTCGGTGAATTCCAGCGCCAGCAGGTCGATCTCGACGGCGGCCAGCTTGGCGCGGAAGGCCGGGTCGTCCGCCAGCCGTCCGCCGCGCCCGTCCGGCATTTCCGCCGCCCGCTCCTTCAGCAGGCGCAGGCGCCGCACCGACTGGGCGACATAGGCGAGGCCGGTGCGCTCATGCGTCAGCAGGCCCTTGGCGTAGGTCCAGCCGCGCCCCTCCTCGCCGATGCGGTTCTCCACGGGCACCCGGACATTGTCCAGCACCACGGCGTTCAGCGAATGGTGCCGCCCGTCGATGGTCACGATGGGGCGCACGGTGATGCCGGGGCTGGCCATGTCGATCAGGAGGAAGGTGATGCCCTCCTGCTTGCGGGCGCCGGTGGAGGTGCGGACCAGCGCGAACATCCAATGGGCGATGTGGGCGTAGCTGGTCCAGATCTTCTCGCCGGACACGATGTAATGGTCGCCGTCCCTGACCGCGCTCGTGCGCAGGGCCGCCAGGTCGGAACCGGCGCCTGGCTCGGAATAGCCCTGGCACCACTCCACCTCGTTGGCGAGGATGCCCGGCAGGTGCCGGCGCTGCTGCTCCGGCGTGCCGTAGCCGTAGAGGATCGGCGCCAGCATCATCATGCCCATGCCGCCCAGCCGTTCCGGCACGCCGGCCAGCGCGCACTCCCGCTCCCAGATGTATTTCCGGGTCACGTCCCAGCCGGTGCCGCCGAACTGGACCGGCCATTTGTAGGCGGCCCAGCCCCTGGCGTTCAGCGCGGCGGCCCAGCGGTCGATGTCGGCCTTGGTATGGGTGAAGGGCCGCTCCGGCGGGAAGTGCGCGTGGATGAAGGCGCGCACCTCCGCCTGAAAAGCCAGTTCGTCGGCGCTGAAGGCGAGGTTCATGCCGGCCTCCGCTGGCTGTCGTCCGTCAGACCGGCTCGGCCCGGAAAGGCGGGTTGCCCGGGGCCCCGACGCCGTCCGCCTCGATCCGGGCGGCGCCGGCATTGATGCGCTCGACCCTGACCGCCAGCCGGTCCTGGATGCGGCGGTGGCGCGTGGCCGTCAGCGGGTACTTCCAGACCAGCCGCAGCGCCACCAGGAAGAAGCCGCAGGGGGCGACGCAGTAGAAGAAGGAGAGCCACCAGAGCTGGTCCGGGCCGTTGGCGCCGCCGGCGCTGAAGCCGGTCAGGTCCAGCAGGTTCAGCGACAGGCCCTGGCCCAGCGCCATGCCCAGCTTCAGCACCACGCCGGCCACGGCGTAGAACAGGCCCTGGCGCTTCTGGCCGCTGCGGATGGTGTCGACGTCGACCACGTCGGCGACCATGGCCGAGGGCAGCAGCTGCAGCGAGCCGAAGCAGAAGCCCTTCATCGCGAACAGGATGGTGAAGGCCAGCGTGTCGCCCTTGCCCAGGAAGAACATGCCGATGCTGGACAGGGTGATGATGGTGAAGCTGACGCCCAGCGCCCGGTGCTTGCCGATATGGTGGCCCAGCTTGATCCAGACCGGGATCGCCGCCAGGCCGGTCACGAAGTACCAGAGGTACAGCGTGCCGAGGTTGGCGATGCCGATCACCTGCATGGCGAAGAAGTAGGTGATGGTGATGCGGAAGGTCTCGCCGATCACCGCGATGAACAGCACCAGCAGCACCCGCTTGAACGGGCCGTTGCGCGTCATCAGCCGCAGCCCGTGCCAGAAGGGCACGTGCGCCTCGCCCACCGCGTTCGGCCGCTCGGGCACGAACCAGCAGACGATCAGCACCGCCAGCGGCAGGGTGGCGAGGATGGTCCAGCCCAGCGCCTCCAGCACCGCCCCGCTCTTGCCGCCCTGGCTGATGATAACGGCCGGCACGACGGTGGCCAGCACCAGCCCGATCAGGCCGAAGGTCTGGCGCGTGCCGGTGATCTGCGTCCGCTCGTGATAGTGCGGCGACAGCTCGCCGCCCCAGGCCTCGTGCGGCAAGGCGATCATGGTGAAGCCGAGATAGACGACCGACACCCAGAGCAGCAGGTACCAGATGGTCACGGGCGGTTCGGGGATGAACAGCATGTAGACGCCCAGCATCATCACCAGCGTGCCGGTCGCCAGCCAGATCTTCCGGCGGCCGAAGCGCGTCTGCACCTTGTCCGACAGGATGCCGACGATGGGGTCGGTGATGACGTCGGTGATGCGGGCGATGAACAGCATGGTGCCGACCAGCGCCAGCGGCAGGCCTAGCTCGCCCGAATAGAAGGGCGCCACATAGATCACCAGCGGGAAGCCGATGAAGGACAGCGGCGTATTGACCGTCCCGTAGGCCAGCTTGGTGAGGAACGGTACCTCTGACTTGGGCCGCATCGGTGCGCCACTCCCTGGTCGGCCGGTTCGTTGCCGGCGTGATCGCGACGGTCCGCGCCGGCTGCGCGCCGCCTTATTAGACAGACCGTCAGTAAAGGCCGGGCGCACCGGACTGTCAAGACCCCTCGCGGGGCGGGGGATCAGATGCGCTCGCCCCCACCCTCCCAGTAGCGGGCGCGCACCAGCTTGCGCTGGATCTTGCCGGTGGGCATGCGCGGCAGGGCATCGACGAAGTCGATCTGGCGCGGGCATTTGAAGCCGGCGAGGTGCCGGCGCACGAAGGCCAGGATCTCGGCGGCCAGCTCCGGGCTGGGGGCGTATCCGTCCTCCAGCGAGACCACGGTGCGCACCTCCTCACCCCATTCGCGGTTGGGCGCGCCGACGGTGCAGACCTCCAGCACGGCGGGATGGCGGATGACCACCTCGTCGATTTCCTGCGGGTAGATGTTCACCCCGCCTGAAATGATCAGCTCCGCCGTCCGCCCGGTCAGGAACAGGTACCCGTCCTCGTCGACATAGCCCATGTCGCCCAGGGTGAAGTGGTCGCCCTTGAACAGGGCCGCCGTCTTCTCCGGGTCCTTGTGGTACTCGAACCGCCCCTCGGCCGCCGCCTTCAGATGGACCAGCCCGATCTCGTCCGGGCCGCACTCCGTGCCGTCGTCGCGCAGCACCCGGGCGCCGAACTCCTTCAGCAGGCGCCCGACGCTGCCGGGCTTGCGCAGCCATTCCTCCGACGAGATCTGGAAGCCGCCGCCGCCCTCGGTCGCCGCGTAATATTCCAGCAGCACCGGCCCCAGCCACTCGATCATGGCGCGCTTGGTCTCGCGCGGGCAGGGGGCGGCGCCGTGGACGATCAGGCGCAGGCTGGACAGGTCGTGGCGGCGCCGCGTTTCCTCCGGCAGGGCCAGCAGGCGCTGGAACATGGTCGGCACCATGTGGGTGTGGGTGACCCGATGCGCCTCGATCAGGCGCAGCGCGTCAGCCGCGTCGAACCTCTCCATCAGCACGATCGGCACGCCCGAGGCCAACGGCCAGCGCATGTCGAACAGCAGCGGCGCGGCGTGGTAGAGCGGGCCGCAGCAGAGGCTCACGTCGCCCTCCTCGCGGAAGCCCATGGGCGTGCCGGCGCGCTGCGGCAGCACCGGCTCGGGCAGGCGCTTCAGCACCCCCTTGGGCCGTCCCGTCGTGCCCGAGGTGTAGAGCATCTGCAGGCCCAGCACCGGTTCGGCCGGGTCCTCGGGCGAAGCGTCGGCGAGCACCGAGTCCCAGCGCTCGAACCCGTCGATCCCGCCGACCGCGATGCGGACCTCGACGCCTCGCGCCTGCCCGGCCGCCGCGGCGAAGGCGGCGTCGGCGATCAGTGCGCGGGCGTCGCAATCCGCGACGATGTAGGCGACTTCCCCACCGGTCAGGTGCCAGTTGATCGGCGTGACCCGCAGGCCCGAGCGCATCGCCGCCATGTGCGCCTCGATGAACTCGGGCTGGTTGCCCAGCAGCAGCGCCACCGAGTCGCCGGGGCGCAGGCCCCGCCGGCGCAGCGCATCTGCCAGCCGGTTGGCGTTCTCGTGCAGCTCGCGGAAGCTGCGCCGCCCGTTTGGCGCCGCCACGGCCATGGCGTCCGGCCTTGTCCGGGCATAGAGGGACGACAGCATGCCTGTGCGGGCGAGTGTCTCGGTATGGGCCTCGATCTGATCCACCGCGCGCCTCCCTGACGCCGCTTATTGACTTTTTGACGAATAGCGCTTGACAGCCCGATCGATTGGCCCATAGCGTTATTGACAGTTAGTACAATAACAATCCGGCGGCCGATGTCCATCCCCCAGCGGGGTCGAAGGACGGAAGCGCCGCCGGCGCCCAGGGAGAATGGCATGGCGCGCGACCAGCGGCATGCATCCGTATCCGGAACCGGTGGCCGGCACAGGCTTGGACGGGGAGGCATGCCGTCCGCGCACGCCCTCCGCCTGCCGCCCGGCCGCCATGATCAAGTAGAACAGGGGGGAGCCATGTACCGCAGCGAGCAACCGATGAAGCACCGTATTCTCGCCACCCTCGCTGCCGGCGTCTCGCTGGCGGCGCTGACCGCCCCCGGCATCGCCGCGGCGCAGACGGCGCCCGCCGGCGGCCAGGGCGAGACGGCCTTCCTCGAGGAGATCATCGTCACCGCCCGCAAGCGCGTGGAGCAGTCGCAGGACGTGCCGCTCGCCATGTCGGCCTTCAGCAACGAGACGCTGGAGCGCCAGGGCATCGAGGATCCGCTGGACCTGCAGTTCTCGGTCCCGAACCTGCTGCTGGTCGGCAACGACCGCCCGACCATCCGCGGCGTCGGCAACAACGCCATCTCCTCCACGGCCGACAACGGCACCGGCGTGCTGCTGAACTTCGTGCCGATCGGCACCCGCACCGGCGACGAGTTCTTCGACCTGGAGCGCATCGAGGTGCTGCGCGGGCCGCAGGGCACGCTGTACGGTCGCAACACCACCGGCGGCACCATCAACGTCATCACCGCCAAGCCCACCGACGAGGTGGAGGGCTACGTCAACGCCCAGTACGGCAATTTTGACAGCGTCCGCCTGCACGGCGCCATCAACCTGCCGCTGGCCGACGCGGTGCAGCAGCGCTTCGCCGCCTTCTACCTGAAGCGCGACGGCTACACGAAGAACCTCGGCACCGGCAACAGCATCGACGGCCGCGACCAGTACCAGGTCCGCAGCTCCACCCGGCTGAACGTCAGCGAGAACACCCGCGTCGACCTGGTCTTCAACTACTCCAAGGAAGACAGCAGCCGGAGCCGCGAGAACAAGCGCCTCTGCAAGGCGACGCCGAACCTGGGCTGCTCGCCCTTCGAGCTGGGCTTCGACAGCCCCGACGTCAGCGGCGTGATCTTCCAGCGGCTGCTGGCGCCCTTCACCGGCGTCCTGGTGGCCCCCGGCTTCAACATCTACGCCGGCGCGCCGAACCCGACCGACCTGCGCGAGGTCGCCGCCGACACCGACAGCACCTTCAAGGGCGAGCAGACCTCCACCACGCTGGAGATCAGCCACGAGTTCGGCGACTTCTCGCTGATCTCGCTGTCCGGCCACAGCTGGGGCAAGTCCGAGGCGAACACCGACTTCGACAATGCCGCCCTGCCGTTCCGCTTCCTGACGCCGGTGACCTACACCGCCTCGCGCGGCAACCAGGTCACCACCGACCGTCTGATCACGACCGACAGCTTCACCTCCTTCGGCCGCACCTGGTACCAGGAGTTCCGGATCGTCTCCGACATGGCCGGGCCCTTCAACTTCACGGTCGGCGGCAATTACTTCGACACGCGCGGCGCCGCCGCTTTCGAGATCTGGCACCCGGCGGTGGAGCTGATCGCCAAGAACATCTTCCGCCTGCCGGACACCGCCTGGAACTTCTTCAACGGCTCGCCCTACGCGCGGACCAAGTCTTGGGCCGGCTTCGGCGAGGGCTATTACAACGTCACCGACGACACCAAGGTGACCGTCGGCCTGCGCTACACCGAGGACAAGAAGGCGATCCGCACCCGCACGATCTTCCTGTCGGCCCCGCCGCCCTTCACGGTCGGCAGCGGCAAGTTCGACGCGGTGACCGGCAGGGTCTCGCTCGACCACAAGGCCGATCTCGGCTTCACCGACGAGACGCTGCTCTTCGCCTCCTACTCGCGCGGCTTCAAGAGCGGCGGCCTGAACGCCGGCAGCACCAACCAGCCGACCTTCAAGCCCGAGAAGATCAACGCCTACGAGATCGGCGCCAAGAACACGCTGGCCGGCGGCCGGCTGCAGGCGAACCTCTCGGCCTTCTACTACGACTACAGCGACCTGCAGCTGGGCCAGCGCACCGGCACCGGCACGCTGACCGTGAACGGCGACGCCGACATCATGGGCGTGGAGGGCGAGTTCCTGTTCGCGCCGACCGAGAACTGGCTGTTCAACACCAACATCGCCTTCCTCGACACCGAGATCGGCAGCTTCCAGACCTTCGACCCGGCCAACCCCGCCCAGTGGAACGGCACCGGCACGCCCACCCGCACGCCCGCCGTGCTGGTGGACCTGAAGGGCAAGGAGCTGCCCTACGCGCCTGATACCAAGATCACCATCGGCGGCCAGTACACCATGCCGGTCGGCGGCACCGGCTGGGACGCGACCCTGCGCGGCGACTACAGCTGGCAGAGCAGCTACTGGGCGCGCGAGTTCAACACGCCGAACGACAAGATCAAGTCCTGGAGCACGGCCAACATCACGCTGCGCTTCACCAACGAGGACTCCGGCCTGTCGCTCGAAGCCTTCGTGCGGAATATCGCGAACGAGGACAACATCACCAACTCGATCATCGAGAGCGACCTGGTCGGCAGCTACCGCAACGTCCGCATCCTGGAGCCGCGGACCTACGGTCTGCAGGTCCAGTACAAGTTCTGAGCGCGATCATGGATCTCTCCTTCAGCGCCGCCGACCTGGCGTTCCGGGACGAGGTGCGGCGGTTCCTCGCGGAACCGCTGCCCGCCTCGCTCATCGCGAAGAACCGGGCGGGCGAGACCCTCACCAAGGCCGACCGCACCGCTTGGCAGAAGGCCCTGGCGGAGCGCGGCTGGGCCGGGGTGAACTGGCCGGTCGAGTATGGCGGCACCGGCTGGAACGCCATCCAGAAGCACATCTTCTGGGAGGAGATCGCGCTGGCCGACGCGCCGCCGGTCTCTCCCTTCGGCCTCGCCATGGTGGCGCCCGTCATCATGCATTTCGGGACCGACGAGCAGAAGGCGCGCTTCCTGCCGCCGATCCTCGCGACCGACGTGTGGTGGTGCCAGGGCTATTCGGAGCCGGGCGCGGGTTCCGACCTCGCCGGTGTCCGGACCCGGGCGGTGCGCGACGGCGACCATTACGTGATCAACGGCTCCAAGACCTGGACCACCGACGCGCACCATGCCGACTGGATGTTCTGCCTGGTGCGCACCTCGACCGAGGGCAAGAAGCAAGAGGGCATCAGCTTCCTGCTGATCGACCTCGACACCCCCGGCATCACCATCCGCCCGATCATCACCATCGATGGCGGGCACGAGGTGAACGAGGTCTTCTTCCAGGATGTCCGCGTGCCGGTCGAGAACCGCATCGGGCAGGAGAACAAGGGCTGGACCTACGCCAAGGCGCTGCTGACGCACGAGCGCACCGGCATCGCCGGCGTCTCCTGGTGCAAGCGGCAGCTGGCGCGGTTGCGGGACGTGGCCTCCAAGAGCATCGGCGGCCAGCCGGCGCCGATGGAGCAGCCCTTGTTCCGCGCCCGCATGGCGGCGGTGGAGATCCAGCTGCAGGCGCTGGAGATGACCGATTTGCGCACGCTCGCCAGCGTCTCCAGCGGCCAGGCGCCGGGACCTGAGTCCTCGATCCTGAAGATCAGGGGCACGGAGATCCAGCAGGCGCTGACCGAGCTGCTGGTCGAGGCGGCGGGGCCGGCCGCGCTGGAATTCGGGCCGGGTGCGGAGGGGGAGGTCGGGCATCTGATGCCGCTGTACCTGAACCACCGCAAGGCGACCATCTTCGGCGGCACGTCGGAGATCCAGAAGAACATCATCGCCAAGGCCGTTCTCGGCCTCTGACGGACGTTGACAGGGACGCGCCCCGCCATGGATTTCACCCTTTCCGAAGACCAGACCCTGTTGCAGGACAGCGTCCGCCGCTTCGTGGCCGACCGCTACGGGTTCGACGCCCGCCGCGCCATCGTCGCCGGGCCCGACGGCTTCTCCCGCGCGCACTGGCGCACCATGGCCGAGCTGGGCTGGCTGATGCTGCCCTTTTCGGAGGAGGACGGCGGTTTGGGCGGCGGCGGCGTGGAGATCATGCTGCTGGCCGAGCAGTTCGGCCGCGGCCTGGTGGTCGAGCCGTTCCTGGCCAGCTGCGTCATGGCCGGCGACCTCATCGCAAAACTCGGTTCGCCCGCCCAGAAGGAACGGCTGCTGCCGGCATTGATGGATGGCAGCCTGATCGCGACGGTGGCGGCGACCGAGGCGCAGTCCCGCTTCGACCTCGGCGCCGTCGCCACCACGGCCGAGCGCCGGGGCGACGGCTGGGTGCTGGACGGTGCCAAGACGGTGGTGCTGAGCGGTCCCGCCGCCGGGCTGTTCGTGGTGCCCGCCCGGGCGGCGGAGGGGATCACCCTGTTCCTGGTGCCCGCCGATGCCCCGGGCCTGACGCGCCGCGACTATCCGCTGGTCGATGGCGGGCGCGGCTCGGACCTGCGGCTGCAGGGCGTTACGCTCGGCGACGAGGCGCGGCTGGGTCCCGCCGGCGGCGGCCTGGAGCCCCTGCTCGCCATGGCAGACCGGACGATCCTGGCGCTGGGCGCCGAAGCCGTGGGTGCCATGGAGGTGCTGCTCTGGAGCACGGTCGAGTATGCCCGCACCCGTGTGCAGTTCGACCAGCCCATCGCGCGTTTCCAGGTGGTCCAGCACCGGCTGGTCGACATGTACATCGAGTATGAGCAGACCAAGTCGCTGCTGCTGATGGCGGCGATGCGCCTGGATGAGGGCGGCGATGCGGCTGCCAAGGCCGCCTCCGCGCTGAAGGTCCAGGTCGGCAAGGCCGGGCGCTTCATCGGCCAGCAGGCGGTGCAGCTGCATGGCGGCATGGGCATGACCGACGAGCTGGCGATCGGTCACTATTTCAAGCGCCTGACGGCGATCGACGCGCTGTTCGGCAATGTCGACTTCCACCTGGAGCGCTTCGCGTCGCTTCCCTGACGCGCAGACTCTCCTTCCTCCCGCGACTGCCGGGCGGCCTCACCGCCGCCCGGCACCTTTTTCGCGGGAAACGCCGCTTCCCGAGGACGGCCATGACCCAATCCATCGACCAGCCGGGCGAGACGCCGGCCCTCCGCCATCTGCGCGACGCCGAGCGCGAGGCCGCCCACATCCCCGGCATCCCCGCCGACACGCCCCTGCGCGACATCCGCCGGGTCGGCATCGTCGGCGCCGGCACCATGGGCGGCGGCATCGCCATGTGCTTCGCCAACGCCGGATACGATGTCGTGCTGGTCGACGTGACCGAGGCGGCGGTGGAGAAGGGCCTCGCCACCATCCGGGCCAACTACCTCTCGTCGGTGCGCAAGGGCAAGCTGGCGCCGGAGATTGCGGAGGCCAATGTCGCCCGGATCGCAGGTGCTACCGTCCATCAGGCGCTCGCCGACGCCGACCTGGTGATCGAGGCCGTGTACGAGAACATGGACCTCAAGCGCGACATCTTCCGCTCGCTGGACGCGGTCTGCCGGCCGGGCGCCATCCTCGCCACCAACACCTCCACCCTCGACGTGGACCGCATCGCCGAGGCGACCGGGCGGCCCGGTGACGTGCTGGGGCTGCACTTCTTCAGCCCGGCCAACGTCATGCGGCTGCTGGAGGTGGTGCGCGGCGCCAAGACCGCCGGGGACGTGCTGGCGACGGCGATGGACCTCGCCCGGCGCATCCGCAAGGTGGCCGTCGTCTCCGGCGTCTGCGAGGGCTTCATCGGAAACCGCATGGTGGCGGGCTACGGCCGCGAGGCCGGCTACCTGCTGCTGGAAGGCGCCAGCCCCCAGCAAATCGACCGCGCGCTGATGGCGTTCGGCTTCCCCATGGGCCCCATCGCCATGGGCGACATGGCCGGCATCGATATCGGGGTAAAGGCGGCGGACGAGGCGCTGAAGGCCGGCGCCAGGCCCGGCGACCCGCGCGACGGCCGCATCGCCCGCCGCCTGGTAGCACTGGGCCGGCTGGGCCAGAAGACCGGCGCCGGCTTCTACCGCTACGCCCCCGGCGACCGCACGCCCCAGCCCGACCCCGAGGTGGAGGCGATCATCGCGGAGGAGGCGGCGGCGCTGGGCATCAAGAGGCGCGAGATCGATGATGCGGAGATCGTCGAGCGCTGCGTCTACCCGCTGGTGAACGAGGCCGCCCGCATCCTGGAGGAGGGGATCGCGCTGCGACCCGGCGATGTGGACGTGGTCTGGGTCAACGGCTACGGCTTCCCCGCCGCCCGCGGCGGCCCGCTGTTCCATGCCGACACCGTGGGGCTCCCGAAGGTGCTGGAGACGATCCGCCGCTTCCATGCCACCCTGGGCGGCGACCATTGGCGGCCGGCGCCGCTGCTGGAACGCCTCGTCGCCGAGAACAGGCGCTTCGCCGACCTGCGCTGACCTTTGCCGGGGAGCACCGCCGCCATGCCGTCTGAACCCGCCCTCCTGGCCGTCGACTGGGGCACCAGCAGCCTGCGCGCCTGGGTGCTGGACCGCGACGGCGCCGTACTGCGGCGCCATGCCGAGGCGGCGGGCGTCGGGGCGCTGAAGCCCGGCGCGGCGGAGGCGTTCTTCCGCGCCCGGATCGTGCCGGCTCTCCAGGCCGAGGGGCTGCCGGCGCTGCTCTGCGGCATGGTCGGCTCCACCCTGGGCTGGAGTGTGGCGCCCTATGCCGCCTGCCCGGCCGACGGGGACGCGGTCGCGGCGGGCCTAGTGCCGGTCGGCGAACGCATCGCCATCGTGCCCGGCCTGCGCTGCGACGGCCCCTTCGGCGCGCCCGACGTCATGCGGGGCGAGGAGACGCAGATCCTGGGCTGGCTGGCCGGAGACCCGGCGCGGCGGCGCGGCCGCCATGTGCTCTGCCTGCCCGGCACCCATTCCAAATGGGTCCTGGTGGAGGAGGGGCGGGTCGTCCGCTTCGCGACATCCATGACCGGCGAGCTGTTCGAGCTGCTGCGCCGCCAGGGCACGCTCGCCTCCGACGCCCCCGCCGACGATCACGCCGCCTTCGCCCGGGGGCTGATTGCCGCCGGTGATGGCGGGGCGCTGGCCGCCCGGCTGTTCGGGGTGCGCGCCCGCGCCGTCACCGGCGCCATGCCGGGGACGGAAGCGCCCGCCTTCCTCTCAGGCCTGCTGATCGGCGCGGAGATATCCTCCCTCTCGCGCCTGCCCGGCTTCGACGAAGGGCCGGTGCATCTCGTCGGCGCGCCTGTCCTGACCGGCCTCTACGCCCGCGCCCTCGGCCCGCGGCCCCATCAGGAGCATGAGGGCGAGGCCGCCGCCATCGCCGGCCTGCTCGACCTTTCCCGCCGTTGGAGCCACCCATGACGAGCCTGGAAAACGCCCTGGCCGAGCTGCCGCTCTTCGCCATCCTGCGCGGCCTGGTGCCGGAGGAGGCGGACGCCGTCGGCGACGCGCTGTTCGAGGCCGGGATCCGGGCGGTGGAGGTGCCGCTGAACTCGCCCCGCCCGCTGGACAGCATCGCCCGCCTGGCCGCCCGGTTCGAGGGCCGCATGGTGGTCGGGGCCGGCACCGTCCTCACGACGGAAGAGGCCCGCGCCGTCGCGGCGGCCGGCGGCCGCTTCGCGGTGGCGCCCAACACCGACGCGGACGTGATCGCCGCCGCACTCGCGGCCGGCATCGTCCCGGTTCCCGGCGTCGCCACCGCGACCGAGGCGCTGGTCGCCATCAAGGCCGGCGCCGTGCATCTCAAGCTCTTCCCCGCCGGCACCTACGGCCCCGGCCATGTGAAGGCGCTGCTGCCGGTGCTGCCGGCCGCGGTGCGGATCTACGCCGTCGGCGGCGTCGGCCCCGCCGCCATGGGCGAGTGGGCGGCGGCGGGGGCTGCGGGCGCCGGGCTGGGCGGAGAACTCTTCAAGCCGGGCATGAGTGCCGCCGATGTCGGCGCCCGCGCCCGTACCGCCGCCGGGGCGGCCCGCGCCGCCTGGCGCTGACACCGTACATCTTCCAGGGAGCATGACCATGCGCGAAGCCGTCATCGTCGCCACCGCCCGCACGCCCATCGGCCGGGCCTATCGCGGCGCCTTCAACGACACCCAGGGGCAGGCGCTGGCCGCGCACGCCATCCGCCATGCCGTGGCCCGGGCGGGCGTGGCGCCGGAGGAGATTGAGGACGTGATCCTGGGCTGCGCCCTGCAGCAGGGCTCGACCGGCGGCAATGTCGCCCGGCAGGCGGCGCTGCTGGCCGGGCTGCCGGTCGGGACATCGGGCACCAGCGTGGACCGCCAGTGCGGCTCCGGCCTGCAGGCCATCGCCTTCGCCACCCAGCGCGTGGTGATGGACGGTGTGCCGGTCGCGGTCGGCGGCGGGGTGGAGAGCATCAGCCTGGTCCAGAACGAGCATATGAACACCCACCGGATGTCCGATCCGGACCTGCTGGCGGGCGCCCCGGCCATCTACATGCCGATGATCGACACGGCCGAAGTGGTCGCCGCCCGCTACGGCATCGGCCGGGAGCGGCAGGATGCGTACGCGCTGGAGAGCCAACGCCGCACCGCCGCCGCCCAGGAGGCCGGCCGCTTCGATTCCGAGATCGTGCCGATGGCGACCGCCATGCTGGTCCAGGACAAGGCGACCGGGGCGGTGGAGCGCCGGCCCGTCACCCTGTCCCGCGACGAGGGCAACCGGCCGGAAACCTCGGCCGAGGGGCTGGCCATGCTGAAGCCGGTGCGGGGCGAGGGGCGGACGGTCACCGCTGGCAACGCCAGCCAGCTCTCCGACGGCGCCAGCGCCTGCGTGGTCATGGACGCCGATCTCGCGGCGGCGCGCGGGATCGAGCCGCTGGGGGCGCTGCGCGGCCTCGCCGTCGCCGGCTGCGAGCCCGACGAGATGGGCATCGGCCCGGTCTTCGCCGTGCCGCGCCTGCTGCAGCGCCACGGGCTCACGGTCGACGACATCGGCCTGTGGGAGCTGAACGAGGCCTTCGCGGTGCAGGTGCTGTACTGCGCCGACCGGCTGGGCATCGACCCGGCGAAGCTGAACGTGAACGGCGGCGCCGTCTCCATCGGCCATCCCTACGGCATGAGCGGCGCCCGCATGGCCGGGCACGCGCTGATCGAGGGCCGCCGCCGCGGCGTCCGCCATGCCGTGGTCACCATGTGCATCGGCGGCGGCATGGGCGCGGCCGGCCTGTTCGAAATCTTCTGAGCGGGGCTCCGGGGCGGCTTCGGCCGCCCCGTCAGCGGCCGGGTTCCAGGATCAGCGCGTCGAAGGGGCGGAGATCGACCGCCCCGCTCACCGGCGTGCCGCCGCTGCACACCGGCAACGGCGTCCAAGCGGCGACCGCGCCGGGCAGCGGATACCGGCAGGGCCGGTCCGACCAGTTCAGCAGCACCAGCAGCCGCTCGTCGCCCAGCACGCGCTCATAGGCGAAGACCTGGTCGTGCTCCATGTCGACGAAGCGCACCTCGCCCCGGCGCAGCACGTCGCGTTCCCGGCGCAGGCGCAGCAGGGCCCGGGCATGCTCCAGCGCGCTGTCCGCCCGTCCCTCCTGCGCCGCCACGTTCACCTGCCGGAAGTCCGGATTGACCTTGATCCAGGACTCGGGCGCCGTGGTGAAGCCGGCGTTCGGACCCGCCGACCATTGCACCGGCGTGCGGCCGGTGTCGCGGCCGGTGCGGTTCATGCGGTCCAGCAGCGCGGCCGTGTCGCCGCCATCCGCCAGCACCTTGCGCCAAGCGTTCAGCACCGCCACGTCGCGCAGCTCCGACAAATGCTCGAAGCGCGGATTGGCCATGCCGATCTCGTCGCCCTGGTACAGCACCGGCGTGCCGCGATGGGTCAGCAGCAGCGTCATCAGCAGCTTGGCCGAGGCCATGCGGTGCTCCGGCGCCGTGTCGCCGAACCGGTCCACCATGCGGGCGACGTCGTGGTTGCCCAGGAACAGGGTCGGCCAGGCGCCAGCCGGCACCAGCATGTCCTGCCAGCGCTTCAGCGTGGCGCGGATGTCTGCGAGGCTGGGCCGCTGCCGGTCGCCCGTCTCGGCGAAGGTCAGGGCGGAGATCTCGAACAGGAACAGCAGATCCAGCTCGCGGCGCTCGGGCGCCACGAAGTCCAGCGCCTGGTCGCCGGCCAGCCCGAACCCCTCGCCCAGCGCCACCGTGCCGGGATAATGCTCGAACACCTCGCGGCGCATCTCCCGCAGATACTCGTGCAGGCGTGGGCCGTTGGCGTAGTGGCGCCCGGCCCGGCCGAGGAGCTCCGCCGGCATGTCGTCCAGCGTCTCGGGCTTGGACAGGAAGCTGATCACGTCCAGCCGGAAGCCGGCGACGCCCCGGTCCAGCCAGAAGCGCATGGCCCCGTGCATGGCCCGCCGCACCGCCGGGTTGGCCCAGTTAAGCTCCGGCTGCTGGTGGGTGAAATAATGCAGGTACCAGCGGCGGGTGGAGACGTCGAAGCTCCAGGCGCTGCCGCTGGAGAAGAAGGCCGGCCAGTTGTTGGGCGGCCGGTCGGGCGGGCCGTCGGCCCAGATGTACCAGTCGTGATAGGGGCTGGTGCGGGAGGAGCGCGCCTGCACGAACCAGGGATGGGCGTCGGACGTGTAGTCCATCACCATGTCCATCATGATGCGGATGCCGCGCCTGCCAGCCTCCGCCACCAGCCGGTCGAAGATTTCCAGCGTGCCCATCTCCGGCGCCACGGCCAGATAGTCGGTGCCGTCATAGCCGTAGTCGATATTCGGCGTCGGGTGCAGCGGCGACAGCCACAGCACGTCGACGCCCAGGGCCGCCAGATAGTCCAGCCGCCCGATCACGCCGGCAAGGTCGCCGACGCCGTCGCCGTCCGTGTCCAGGAAGGAGCGGGTGTAGATCTGGTAGATGACGGCGTCGCGCCACCAGGCGTGGTCGGCGATGGCGGGTCTCCTCAGCGCAGATCGAGGGCGATCAGACGGGCGGTGCGCTCGGCGAGGCGCAGCGCCAGGGCGCCGCCCTCGACCCGCCACGCGGTCGGCAGTTCGGCGGGGTAGAGGATTTCCGCCGCGCCGTGGCCGACGGGCAGGGGCAGGGCGATCTCCTCCGGTCCGCCGTCGCGGCGCCAGACGGCCAAGTACAGCCGGTCGGCCGTCCGCAGCCCCAGGCACAGCCAGGGATCGTCCCAGCCCGGCAGCCCCAGCGGCCAGCAGGGCACGGCCCCGCTCAGCTCACCGCGCAGCCGCTTGTGCAGCCCCACCGCCTCCTCGACCAGGGCGGCCTGCATGCCGGTCAGCTCGGCGGCGTCGCCGGCGAGGCTCATGCGCAGCGGCAGGGCGCACAGCATGGCGAAGGCCACGGCCTCCGGCCCGTCGGTGCGCTTGGGCAGCGCCCAGGTGCCGTCCTGCTCGGGCGGGATGATGGCGGGGCTGGCGCAGGCGATGCGGGCGACATGGACGGGGTCGCCCTGGTCGCTGTTGGAGGTCACGCCCATGCGCGACAGGAAGGGCTGGGAGATGCGCATGCCGCCGCTGGCGCAATGCTCCAGCAGCAGGCCGGGATGCCGCGTCCTGACGCCGTCGACCCAGGCGAGGAAGGCCTCCTGGTGCTGCATCAGCCCGACGCCGGGGCTCTCCGCCCGCCCGTCCGAGTCTGGCCCGGCGTTGCTGCCGACATTGTAGTCCAGCTTCAGGAAGCCGCAGCCGAACTCCTCCACCGCCATGTCGATGGCCTGGTCGGCCAGGGCCTTCACGCGGGGATGGCGGAAATCCAGCAGGTGGCGGCGGTGGCTGACCCAGCGCCTGCCATGGTGCAGCAGGAAGCACTCGTCGGGCAGGTCCTGGAAATCCGGGCAGTTGGCGGTCATCACCTCGATCTCGAACCAGATGCCCGGGATCATGCCGAGCTCCCGGACCCGATCCATGACGGGGCGCAACCCGTTGGGAAAGCGCTCCCGGTTGACCGCCCAGCGCCCCATGTTCAGCGACCAGCGCTCGCCCGGCTTGGCGTACCAGCCGGAGTCCATGCAATAGACCTCCGCCCCCAGCCGCGCGGCGGCGTCGATCAGCGGCAGGACCTTCGCCTCGGTGGGATCGCCCATCAGGCAGTTCATGTAGTCGTTGAAGACCACGGGCATGCCGCCCAGCTCGGCCGTGCGGGTGGCGCGGCGCCAGCGGGTCAGGGACGCCACGGCCTCGTCGAAGCCCCCGTCCGGGGCGGCCGGCGCCAGCACGGCGCGCGGTGTCTGGTACCGCTCGCCGGGCGCCAGCGTCCGCCACCAGGACCCGGCCGGCTCGGTCGGACCGGCGACGTGCAGGTACAGGTCGTGGACGCTCTCGCCGATCTGCCAGGACCAGGAGCCGTCATGCAGGATCTCCCACAGCAGCCCGCCGCCCTGGGCCCGCCCAAGCCAGCCCATCGGCAGATGGTTGGCGCTGCACCAGGTGCCGACCGAGCGGAGGCCGATATGCCGGCTGCCGAACGAAAAGGTGTTGGCGAGGCCCAGATCGGGCAGGCTGGCCCGCTGCCACTGCATCTCCGCGTACCAGCTGTTGTGCGGCAGCCGGATTTCGGCACGGGTATGGCGCGGCCCCTCGCCATCCTTCACCAGGCCGCAGAGGAAGGCGCTGGAGACGGCGGTCAGCGTCACGGGCCGGTCGCCGCCCGTGACCTCGGTCCAGCTCTCCACCACCGGCAGGCCGGATGCCAGCAGCAGGTGGGAGGTGACGCCGAGGCCGGTCGACGGATCGCGCTGCTCGACCGCGATGCGCCGGCCCGCCGGCAGCATCTCGTCGCGCAGCGCCACCGGCCGCAGCCGTCCGCCCAGGGCGGAACCGGCCAGCCGGCCCGCGGCGATGTAGTCGCTGTCCTCGCCGGCGGCATCCACCTCCACCAGCCGGTAGGCCCAGGCATTGGCATCGGGAATGCGGCCGGGATCGAAGGGCCGCATGTCCAGGTGCAGCAGGCGCGCCGGCATGTCGCCCGAGAGGTCCAGGACCAGCTGCAGCCCGTGATGCTCGATCCGCGTCAGCCCGTGCATGGGGTCAGGCCTTCTTCTCGTGTTTCAGGGTCTCCGGCAGGCTGAACCAGACGGCCGCCGCCATGAGGAAGAGGAGGGCCCCGGTCATCGGGGCCGCGGCCATGCCAACCCGGTCGGCGATGGCGGCCGTCAGCGCCGGGGCCATGAAGCCGATGATCCGGCCCCAGTTGAAGATCGAGGCGGCGGTGGCGCGCAGATGGTCGGGATATTGCTCGGCGAAGAAGGGACCCCAGACCACCGAGGCCGAGATGCCGGCCAGCGCCAGGAAGTAGAGGATGCCCAGCAGCCGCATGTCGGTCGGCGCGGCCAGGAAGGCGGCGATCAGGATCGCGGCCCCCAGGAAACCCAGCAGCCCGACGCGCCGCCCCATCCGGTCGGCCGCCCAGCCCCAGGCGAAGCCACCCAGGGCGCTGCCCAGGCCGCCGATGCCGACGATGGCGCCGATGTCCGCCCCATCCATGCCGCGCACCTCGCGCAGGTACGTCGTCGCCCAGCCGAAGAAGGCTTGGTAGGCCAGGAAGTTCAGCCCGGTCAGCAGGGCGATGCGCAGGGTCAGCCACCGCCGCTCGGGCACCAGCAGCTCGGCGATCGGCAGCTTGCGCGACGGCGGGGCCGGGGCCGTGTCGGCGGCCCCCCAGGGGCGCAGCTTGCGGTCGTCGGGGATGACGGCCAGCATGGCCAAGCCCAGCAGCAGCGGGGGCAGGGCCCCGGCCCAGAGCATCAGCGTCCAGTCCCGGTCCAGCAGGTAGCGCCCGAGCCAGCCCTGGAATGCCAAGCCCAGGCTGAACATGATGCCGACGACGCTGGCAAGCTTGGCCCGCACGTCGGACGCGAACAGCCCGACATAGATGCCGACGGCGCAGGAGAACACCCCGCCCAGGAAGAAGCCCAGCACCAGCCGCTGCGCCAGCAGTGCCGTCAGCGTGGTGGCGGCCACCCCCGCCAGCAGCGCCAGCCCGTAGCCCACCGTGATCAGGGCCAGCAGGTTGCGCCGGCCGAACCGGTCCGCCAGCTGCGCCAGCACGATGGCGCCCAGCAGCGCCCCCAGGCTCTGCGCGCTGTAGAGCAGCCCCGCCTCCTGCCGCGACAGGCCCGCCGCCTCCTGAATGTAGGGACGCAGCACGTCCACCGTGTTCCAGGCGTAGGAGTAGAAGAAATAGCCGGCCAGCAGCATGGCGAAGCCCGCCACCCGGCGGGCCAGGGGCAGGTCCTCGGCGCGGCGCAGGGCGGCGGTGTCCGTCAAGGCAGGCGCCCGCCTTCGCGCAGCCGGGCGAAGATGTCGACCTCCATCTGCAGCAGCAGCTCGATCAGGTCGATGAAGACCCAGTTCTCGCGCAGCCAATCGCCCTCGCGCCGCCAGAAATCCATGACCCGCATGGTGATCGGCTTGTTCGTGGGCGGGCAGCCCATGAAGCCGCCGCCGGTATGCGTCGCCCGGATGCTGGGCCAGCCGGTGGAGGCGACGTAGTTGCCCTCGCCCAGCCGCGCCTTGTGGTTGCCGCCCTTGCGGTCGGGGAAGGCCTTCAGGAAGGCGCGCTGGTGGCAGTCCTGGAAGCCCTTCAGGCCGCGCGCCGTGCCGATGCCGGCCGGACCGTACCACATCATCTTCGGGTGCCAGAACCGCTCCATGCGCATGCTCTCGAGCGTCTTCCCGTCGAACTCCATCAGGCCGGCGATCATGGCCTCGACCAGCTTGCGGCTCTTCACCCCCTCGGCCTCGTCGTGCAGGCCGAGCATCAGCCCGTCCTGGGTGGCCGGCGCCGGCACCCGCTCCTCCACGCCCAGGCTGAAGGCCCAGGGCCAGAGCCGCGCCTGACGCATCACGTCGGGGATGTCCAGGATCTGGTAGACCTCGACGACCCGGCCTTCCTCCAGCCGGAAGAACTCGCCGTAGCGGATGTTCAGCACGCCGTTGGTGGCCGGGATGCCCAGCCAGGGAGCCTTGAAGGTGCCGGTATAGTGGCCGGTCGCCGTCACCCAGGCGCCGCCGTTGAACTCGCCGGCGAAAAAGATATCGTCGCGCCGCTCCAGGTCGGGCAATGCCCGGAACAGCGGCCCCCACAGCGTCGCCATGACGGCGTCGGCGCCGGCCATGTCGTTCAGCGGGTGCGGCCCGTGCCAGGCCACGTCCGGATGCATGAGGCCGCGCAGCGATGCCTCGTCCAGCGTCTGGAAGGCGTCCCAGACGATGCGCTTGTTCCTCTGGTGATCGGCCATGCGGCCCTCCCTGTTCTTCTTCGTGCGTTGGATAGCGTTACTGGGCGGTCCAGCCGCCGTCCACCAGCAGCGACGCGCCGGTGATCAGCGAGGATGCCGGGGACGCCAGAAACAATACGGCGTTCGCCACCTCGTCGGTGGTGCCGAGCCGGCCCAGCGGGATGCGGTTCAGCACGAAGTCGCGGAATTCCGGCTTCTCCAGCATCGGCTTCGTCAGCGGCGTCTCGATGAAGGTGGGCCCGACCGAGTTCACGCGGATGGCCTGCGGCGCCAGCTCCACCGCCATCGCCCTGGTCAGCCCCTCCAGCGCGTGCTTGGTCATGCAGTAGACCGTGCGCCCGGGCGAGCCGACATGGCCCATCTGCGAGGACATGGTGACGATGGAGCCGCCGCGCCCGCCGCGCAGCATGGCCTTGGCCGCCGCTTGCGCCACCAGGAAGGCGGTGCGGACGTTCAGGTCCAGCAGCCGGTCCAGCGTTTCCACCTTCACGTCCACGAAGGGCTCGGGCTGGTTGGATCCCACGTTGTTGACCAGCACGTCCAGCCGCTCCAGCCCCGCGATGCGGGCATGGAAGGTGGGGTCGCTTGCATCCGCATCCCACACCTCCACCGACCCGGCCGGCGCCTCCTCGGCCAAGCTCTCCAGGTCGCTCCGGGTGCGCGCCGCCGCCAGGACCGTGGCGCCCGCGCGGGCTAGCGTCAGGGCGCAGGCCCGCCCGATGCCGCGCCCGGCGCCGGTCACCAGCGCGACCTGTCCGTCCAGGCGGAAGGGAGCGGCGCTCTCGGTCGGCAGGGTCACGATGTTTCTCCCGAAGCATTCTTGCATTCGCATTCAATCAAACCTACACTGGCCCCGCGTTCAAGATATTTCGTCGCCGCCCCAACGGATGGCCGGCCGACGGGGGCGCGGGGGTTACCGGAACACCGGGATATCGGGACAGGCGAGCGAAGGGGAGAGGCTGCCATGGCGCGTTGGCTGAAGAAGGGCATCGAGGCGGAAGTGCGGGCGGCGGACGACGCCAAGGTGCGCGCCACGGTGGAGGGCGTCCTGGCCGAGATCGAGCGCGACGGCGACGACGCCGTGCGCCGCTATTCCGAGAAGTTCGACCAGTGGTCGCCGCCCAGCTACCGCCTGTCCCCCGCCGAGATCAAGGCGGCCTACGACGAGCTGCCGGCGCAGACCATCGAGGACATCCGCTTCGCCCAGACCCAGATCCGCAACTTCGCCGAGGTGCAGAAGGCGGCGCTGCGCGACGTGGAGGTGGAGACCATCCCCGGCGTGGTGCTGGGCCACAAGAACCTGCCGGTCAACAGCGTCGGCTGCTACGTCCCCGGCGGCAAGTACCCGCTGGTGGCCTCGGCGCACATGAGTGTCGTCACCGCCAAGGTGGCGGGCGTGAAGCGCATCGTCGCCTGCGCGCCGCCCTACAAGGGCAAGCCGAACCCGGCCATCGTCGTCGCCATGGACATGGCCGGCGCCGACGAGATCTACGCCTTCGGCGGCATCCAGGCGATCGGCGCCATGGGCATCGGCACCCAGACGGTGGCGCCGGTGGACATGATCGTCGGCCCCGGCAACGCCTTCGTGGCGGAGGCCAAGCGCCAGCTCTTCGGCCGCATCGGCATCGACCTGCTGGCCGGCCCGACCGAGACGCTGGTCATCGCCGACGACAGCGTCGACGGCGAGCTGTGCGCCGCCGACCTGCTGGGCCAGGCGGAGCACGGCTACAATTCGCCCGCCATCCTGCTGACCAACTCGGAGAAGCTGGCGCACGACACGATGCGCGAGATCGAGCGGCAGCTGACCATCCTTCCCACCGCCGAGATCGCCGGCAAGGCCTGGGAGGTCTACGGCCAGGTCATCCTCGCCGACAGCGAGGAGGAGATGGTGCGCATCGCCGACGACATCGCGTCCGAGCATGTCCAGGTGATGACGCGCGACCCCGACTATTTCCTGCGCAACATGACCAATTACGGCGCCCTGTTCCTGGGGCCCCTGACCAACGTCTCCTATGGCGACAAGGTCATCGGCACCAACCACACCTTGCCCACCCGGAAGGCCGCGCGGTACACCGGTGGATTGTGGGTCGGAAAATTCATGAAGACCTGCACCTACCAGCGGGTCCTCACCCCGGAGGCATCGGTGCTGATCGGCGAGTACTGCTCGCGGCTCTGCGCCATCGAGGGCTTCGCCGGCCACAAGGAGCAGGCCGACATTCGGGTGAGGCGCCATGGCCGGAAGGCCGCGTAACGAGAAGAAGCCAGTGGAACCCCTGCAGGCCGGCCGCGGCGCCACGTCCTACGACGTGGCCAGGCTGGCCCAGGTCTCCCAGTCCACCGTCAGCCGGGCGTTCACGGACGGCGCCAGCATCTCGGAGGATCTGCGCCGCCGCGTGCTCAAGGCGGCGCAGACGCTGGGATACCAGCCGAACGCCATCGCCCGCTCGCTGATCACCCGCCGGTCCAACCTGGTGGGGCTGCTGATCGGCGCCTCGACCAACCTCTACTATCCCGAAGTACTGTTCGAGCTGTCGCTGAGGATATCCGAGCGCGGCTCGCGCGTGCTGCTGTTCGCGCTGAACGCGGAGAGCGACATCGACACGGTGCTGGAGCAGGTCTGGCGCTACCGGGTGGACGGGGTCATCGCCGCCGCCCGGCTGAACGGCGACCAGGTGGCGGACTTCAAGACGCGCGGCGTGCCGCTGGTCTTCTACAACCGCGTCCTGCCCGAGGGCGCGGTCTCCTCCGTCACGGTCGACCATGCCGAGGGCGAGCGGCGGCTGGTAGACCGGCTGGTGGCGGCCGGCCACCGCCGCTTCGGCATCGTCGGCGGGCCGGAGGACAGCGCCGTCAGCGTCGAGCGCATGCGCAGCGCCATGGACCGGCTGCGCCACCACGGGATCGAGGTGCTGGGCACGGCGCGCGGCGACTATTCCTACCAGTCCGGCGCCGACGCCTTCGACGCGCTGCGCCGGGACCTGGATACGCCGCCCGACGCCGTCATCTGCGCCAACGACACGATGGCGATCGGCGTCATGGACTGCGCCCGCATCCGCCACGGGCTGATGGTGCCGGGCAACCTCTCGGTCGTGGGCTTCGACGGCGCCGGCGCCTCGCGCTGGATGAGCTACGAACTGACCACCATCCGCCAGCCGGTGCGGCGCATGGCCGAGGCCGCCATCTCCATGCTGCTGGAGCGGGTGGAGACGCCGGATCTGGAGGCTGAGACGCGCATGTTCTCCGGCGAACTCATCGAGGGGCGGTCCGCCCGGCTGACATGACCGACGCCCCGCCGCCCCTCCTGCTGCTGCCGGGCATGCTCTGCGACGCCCGGCTCTGGTCCGACGTCAGGGGGCGGCTGGGCGCGGACGTGGGCGAAGTGCGGGTGCCGGACCTGGACCGCCAGGTCACCATCGCCGAGATGGCGGACGACGTGCTGGCGCAGGCGCCCGGGCGGTTCGCGCTGGCCGGCTTCTCCATGGGCGCCATCGTGGCCCTGGAGATCGCCCGCCGCGCGCCGGAGCGGCTCAGCCACCTGATGCTGATGAACACCACGGCGCGGCCCGACACGGCGGAGCGCAAGGGCGTGCGCGCGCGCCAGATCTACCGCGCCCAGACCGGCGGGTTCCGCGACGTGGTGGTGGAGGATCTGAAGCCGCGCTACTTCGCCCCCGGCACGCCCAACCTCGGCAATCTGCGGCGCCTGGTCATCGGCATGGCCCTGGACCTGGGCGTGGATGTGTTCCGGCGCCAGAGCCTGGCGCTGATGGGCCGGCCCGACAGCCGCCCGACGCTCTCCGCCATCGCCACGCCGACGCTGGTGATCGCGGCCGACGGCGACGACCTCTGCCCGGTGGAAATCCATGAGGAGATCCACCGCCTCATCCCCGGCAGCCGCCTGACGGTGCTGCGCCATTGCGGCCACATGGCGCCGCTGGAGCGCCCCGTCGCCGTCGCCGCCGCCCTGACCGAATTCCTCACCTCCTGATCCGGGGACCCGCATGCGCACCAGCACCGACCGTATCCTCACCACCCATGTCGGCAGCCTGCCGCGCCCCCAGGACGTCTGCGACGGGCTGTTCGCGGCGGAGAAGGGCGAGCCGCTCGACCGCCTCGCCTTCGAGGCCGCCGTCGCCCGCGCGGTGGAGGACGCCGTCGCCCGCCAAGTACAGGCCGGGATCGACATCGTCTCCGACGGCGAGATGAGCAAGATTTCCTACGCCACCTACATCAAGGACCGGCTGACCGGCTTCGACGGCGACAGCCCGCGCCGGGTGCCGCAGGACCTCGAGGCGTTCCCCTCGCTGATGAACCGGCAGTCCTCCACCGGCAAGACGCCGACCTACCGCCGGCCCTGCTGCGTCGGGCCCATCGCGGTCAAGGACATGGGGCCGCTGGAGACGGACCTCACGCATTTCCAGGCCGCGCTGGAGAGGCACCGCCCGACCGAGGGCTTCATGAACGCCGCCTCGCCCGGCGTCATCGCGCTGTTCCAGCCGAACCGGCACTACCCCTCGCAGGACGCCTATCTGGAGGCGCTGGCCGATGCCATGCGGCCGGAATATGAGCGCATCGTCGCGGCCGGGCTGGTGCTGCAGCTGGACAGCCCGGACCTCGGCCTGGGCCGGCACATGATGTTCAAGGACCAGGACGAAGCGGCCTACGTGAAGGCCTGCGCCGGCCATGTCGAGGCGCTGAACCACGCGCTGCGCAACGTGCCGCGCGACCGGGTGCGCATGCATGTCTGCTGGGGCAACTACGAGGGTCCGCACCATTGCGACGCGCCGCTTTCCACCGTGCTGGACATCGCGCTGAAGGCCAAGGTCGGCGGGCTGCTGTTCGAGGGCGCCAACCCCCGCCACGCCCATGAATGGACCGAGTTCAAGGGGCGCGACCTGCCGGACGGCATGGTGCTGATCCCCGGCGTCATCGACAGCACCACCAACTTCATCGAGCACCCGCTGCTGGTGGCCGAGCGCATCGAGCGCTACGCCAATGTCGTCGGGCGCGAGCGGGTCGTCGCCGGCACCGATTGCGGCTTCGGCACCTTCGCCGGCTTCGGCGCGGTGGACGGCGAGGTCGCCTACGCCAAGCTGGCGGCGCTGGCCGAGGGCGCCCGCATCGCGTCGGACAGGCTGTGGGGGCGGGCATGAGCAAGGCTTTCCATGAGCGGGTGCGCGGCTTCGACACTCTGCTGGGCACCTTCGTCAAGACGCCGTCGCCGCAGCTGATCGAGGCGCTGGCCGGCACGCCGCTGGACTGCCTGTGCCTGGACGCCGAGCACGGCGCCTTCGGCCGGACGGAGCTGGACACCTGCCTGCTGACCGCTCGTGCCTTGGCAAAGCCCACGATCGTGCGCCCGGCCATGAACGCGCCGCACTATTTCCTGCAGGCGCTGGACGGCGGCGCCGACGCGCTGCTGGTCCCGCATGTCCGCTCGGCGGCGGAGGCCGCGGCGGCGGCGAAGGCGGCGCGCTTCGGGCCCGGTGGCCGCGGCTTCGCCGGCAACACCCGATCCGCCCAGCTCGGCGCCCGGCCGCTGGCCGAGCACTATGCCAAGGCGCGGGCCGAGACCATCGTCATCGCCCAGATCGAGGATGCCGAGGCGATGGGAGATCTCGACGCCATCGCCGCGACCGACGGCATCGACGCGCTGTTCGTCGGCCGCATCGACCTCACCGTCTCCATGGGCCTGCTCGATCCCAAGGACCCGGCGGTGCTGGACGCCGTCGCCGCCATCTGCCGCGCGGGTCGCAAGGCCGGCAAGGCCGTGGGCATGTTCACCCACGAGCTGGCGGAGCTGCCGCGCTGGCGCGACGAGGGCGCGACGATCTTCCTGCTGGGCTCCGATTTGGGTTTCCTGCAGCAGGGCGCCAAGCGCCTGGCCGAGGACGTGGCGGGGCGGCTGGCCTGATCATCCTTCTCCCTCAAGGAAGGCCACTCGAAACGCCTGGAATGCCGCTGCAATCCCCCTCTCCCAGGGGGAGAGGGTCGGGGTGAGGGGGTAAGAGGGTCGGGGAAGGGCGGCTTCATCGAAGTTTGCCTCTGCTCCGCAATCCCGTACCCCCTCTCCCTGTCCCTCTCCCTCTGGGAGAGGGGACGGTAGTTCGGCCTGTTCGGCTTTCGAAGAGCCCCTGAAGAGGCACGGGATGAATGCGCGGTCGCCGCGTGAGATCCTACATCCGGATCGGCCAGACGACCGCGTCGCGCAGCCGCGCCGTGCCGCCGGTCGCATAGAACCGCAGGCCGAGGCTCTCCGGCCCGGGGAAGACCAAGGCGGTGAGGGTGGCGGCGCCGTTCTCCAGGAACAGCTCCACCGAGCAGCGGTCGACCACCGCCGTGAGGCGCAGCGTTCGGCCGGTATGCGGCGCCGTCCAGCGGCCGGGGTATCGGGGGTGGAAGTCCACCCGGCCGGAGCGGTGGCGGTCGAGGAAGGCGTGGGTGCCGTCCAGCCCCACCAAGGTGCCTTCCGCGGCGCCCGCCCGCAACGCCAGCCCGACCTCGGCCGCGTCGCCGAGGTCGATCGTGGCGTGCAGCTCGTAGGCATCGCCGGCGAAGGGCAGCACCGCCCCGCCGTCGGTCACGTCGAGGTCCGGCAGCGCGACGGGCACCCCATGGAGGCCGGCCAGCTCCGGCGGCGGCGACTGGCGCAACGTGTCGTCGGCATCGAGGCGCAGGTCGCGGGGCAGGGACTGCGGCCCACCGGCCCAGGGCGACACCGGCAGGACGCGCGCATAGTCCCAGCTGCTCATCCAGCCGATCGCAACGGCCCGTCCATCGGGCGCGCCGGCGAAGGGCTGGGCGGCATACCAGTCCGGCCCGTGGTCCAGCCGGGCGAGCGGCGTCTCCGGGTGGAAGCCCGCCGCATCCAGCCGCCCGGCGCACCACCTCACATGCCCCGGCGCGTCGCCGTTCCGCCGGTCGACGAGGCTGACCAGCAGCACCAGCCGCGTGCCGCCGCCCTCGACCGGAACCGGGACCAGCGCCGGGCACTCGAACAGCTCGCCGGGCGCGGTACGCAGGGGCAACTCGCCCGCGAGGTTCCAGCGCCTGGCGTCGTCGGAGCGGTAGAGGCGCAGGCGCGAGCCCGACTCGCCGAAGGGCGGCGACCAGGGGCAGGGCAGGGCCACCAGCATGCCCCAGCCGGGCGCGCCGTCGGCACCGGGCCAAGCGAAGAGGAAGGGATCGCGGAAGGCGGCGAGGTTCTCGTCCAGCACCGGGTTGCCGGCGAATCGCCGCCAGGTGGCGCCGCCGTCGGTGCTGGCGGCGAGGTGCTGGCTCTGGTGGCCCGGCCGGTGGGCGGTGAACAGCGCCAGCAGCGGCGGCCGCCCGGCCTCGCCCAACCCGCTGCTGTCGCCCGGATCCAGCGCGACGCTGCCGGAATAGGCGCTCTCACCGGCCAGGGGCGTCAGCGCCGGCGGCTCCTCGCGCCAGCGCAGCAGGTCGGCGCTGCTGGCGTGGCCCCAGCCGACGGATGTGAAGCCCGGCGAATCGTCGGCGGCCTGGTGGAACAGGTGCCAGCGGTCGCCCAGCCGGATCGGGCCGTTCGGGTCGTTCATCCAGCCGGAGGTGCGCGTGTAGTGGAAGAGCGGGCGGTGGCAACCGCCGTCGGACCCGTCCATTCTCCGCCCCCCGCCGTCGAAAGCGCCAGTGTATCCGGCCTATGCCCCGCTGTCGCCGTGCATCCGCATGCATGGCGCTTTGCAGCCGTGGCGCAACCATCGGGCAGCCCCGGCCGGCCCGCACCGTCCCGGCGGCCCGGACACTAACCATCCGATTCGCCCTCACTTAAGAAATAGGGCTTGCATGCGCATTCATCCTGAGACAACGATATTGCGTGACGGGGGAGAGGCGGCGCGCAAACCGCCCCGCACCCCCGGCCGATAACGAAGTCGCCGCGCGCTGGACAGGCGCGACGGCCAAGAACGAGGGGGATGAGGGATGGTGGACAGGAGCTTCGCGTCCGCGCTCAAGGCGGGTGCCGCGGTCGGAACGTTGGCGCTTGCCTTCGCCGCTCCGGCCCAGGCGCAGCAGATGGCCGCCGCGGGCGGCCTCGAGGAGATCGTGGTCACCGCCCAGCGCCGGGCGGAGAACGTCCAGGACGTCCCGGTCGCGGTGACGGCGCTGACCGGCGACGCGCTGGCCAAGAACGACGTGCGCGACCTCTCGCGCGTCGAGGTGCTGACGCCGGGCTTCTCCTTCGGCAAGTCGGGCTCCGACGCGCGTCCCGCCATCCGCGGCGTGCGCACCGAGAATGTCGGCGTCTCGGGCGATCCGACCATCGGCTTCTTCGTCGACAACGTCTACCGCAGCCGCGCCTCCATGGCGAATGAGCCCTTCGTCGACGTGGAGCGCGTCGAGGTGCAGCGCGGGCCGCAGGGCACGCTGTACGGCCGCAACACCTTCGGCGGCAACGTCGCGATCTCCACCGCCGCCCCCACCAACCGCACCGAGGGCGCGGTGAAGCTGACGCTGGGCCAGTACCAGCGCGCCGCCGGCGAGGGCTTCATCAACGTGCCGATCTCCGACGTGGTGCAGCTGCGCGTGGCCGGCCTGCGCGAGGTCATGGACGGCTACGTCAAGGGCGTGACCGAGAATCTCGACATCTTCGACCGCGACACGGCCTATGTCCGCGGCGCGCTGCGGGTGGACCCCGGCAACGGCTTCGAGGCGGTGCTGCGCGCCAGCCACTGGGAGGAGCAGGGCACCGGCGGCGCCGCCTTCGGCTACCGGGTCGGCGGCATCTTCGTGAACCCCACGACCGGCGCCTTCGACATCAACGGCCAGCCCTTCCTGCTGCGCTACGACCTGCCGCGCAACAACCGGCCGCTGACCGACGGCATCCCGATCGACACGCGCAAGCTCTTCTACCCCGGCGACACGGTGCTGGAGCAGGACCTGAACCAGGACAGCTTCAACGCCAACCTCTCCTACGACGCCGGCCCGGTGGTGCTGCGCTCGATCACCGGCTACACCGAGTTCGAGGTGTTCCGGAACGCCGACAACGACTTCTCGACCCGCCTCGGCAATGTCGACGGGCAGGAGGACAAGCTCGACGCCTTCAGCCAGGAGCTGCAGGTCGCGTCCGGCGACGACAGCCCGCTGCAGTGGATCGCCGGCTACTTCTACTTCAAGGAGGACGTCAACGCGTCCTTCTTCTCCAGCTGCCCCACCGCCCAGCGCAACGCGCCGGGTTGCGCCTTCGCGGCCGGCCTGCCGGAGACGACCTCGAACGCGGTGTTCGGCCAAGCCTCCTACTGGCTGGTGGAGGACGTGTTCCGCCTCACGGGCGGCGTGCGCTACACCAAGGACAAGAAGGAGATCACCCGGGCCAACGCCACCACCGACGCCAACCAGCGCCTGGTGGACGTGATCCCGACCGGCCAGGCCTTCGACTTCTCCTTCACCAAGACCACCTGGCGGGTGAACGGCGAGTACCACGCCACCGACGACAACATGCTGTACGCCACGGTGTCGACGGGCTTCCGCTCGGGCGGCTTCAACGCCGGCTTCTTCACCAACCCGGCGCTGCCCGGCGCGTTCGGTCCGGAGAACGTGACCGCCTACGAGATCGGCGCCAAGAACCGCTTCCTGGACAATAGGCTGCAGCTGAACGTCTCGGCCTACTACAACGATTTCAAGGACCTGCAGGTCCAGAACCAGTTCCTGGTGCCCTCGCCGACCGGCGGCTTCACCACCACCTCTGTCATCCTGAACGCCGCGAGCGCCCACTCCAAGGGCATCGAGCTGGAGTTGGAGGCGGTGCCGGTCGACAATCTGAACATCGGCATGTCCGCCACCTTCATGCGGGCCAAGTACGACAACTACGCCAACGTGCCGGCGCCGGCCAACTACACCGGCTTCCTGGACTACAGCGACAACCGCATCCCCTACAGCCCGCGGGTCAAGCTGACCGGCACCGTCAGCTACGACATCGATGCCGGCGCCGCGGGCACCTTCACGCCCCAGGTCACGGCGCTCTACTCCGGCAGCTACTACAACACCGACACCAACACGGTGCTGGACCGCCAGGACAGCTTCGCCAAGCTCGACCTGCGTATCGGCTGGACCTCGGCCAGCGAGACCTACACGCTGGAGGCCTTCGTCAACAACGTGACCGACGAGGTGACGCTGAACCGCGCCACCTTCGGCTCGCGCGGCCTGAACCAGAGCTACGACGCGCCCCGCATGTGGGGTGTGCGCGCCGGCGCCAAGTTCTGATCCTCCTCCCAGGCGGGACCGACCCGTTTCCAACCTCCCGCCATCCTCCGGCCCGGCGTCCATCGCCGGGCCGGTTTCTTTTTCGGGGGGTGGAGGATGGCAGAGGGGCGCCATACCCCTTTACCGTCACCCCGGCGCAGGCCGGGGCCCAGGGGTTGCAGCCATGGGCGGTCGATGAAGCCCACCTGTAGGTCGCATGGAGCGAAGCGCAATGCGACATGCTCCGGCCCGGGTGTCGCATTGCGGCTCCGCCTCCATGCGACCTACGAGGCACACGGGCGCTGCATTCGGCGCATCCCGCTGCAACCCCTGGGTCCCGGCCTTCGCCGGGATGACGGACGAGAGAGGGCATGCCGGCTGAACGCCGCACCGGCGGGTCAGAGCCTGTAGAAATCCACCGCCGTGCCACCCGCCACCCGGGCCAGCTCGTCACGGGACAGGCCGGTGAGGACGGCGGCGTAGCCGTCCCAGACATGCCGGTAGGGCTTGTGCAGCCCGTCCACCGGGAAGTTGGAGCCCAGCATCAGCCGCTCCGGCCCGAAGGCCTCCAGCAGCGTGTCGGCGATGGGGCGGATATCGGCGAGGCTCCAGCCGTGGCGGAACATGGCAAGGCCGGAGAGTTTGGCCCGCACCCGGGGCAGCCGGGCCAGGGCCTGGATGCCGCGGCGCCACCGCTTGAATTCCTCCGGCTGGCCGTGCCAGGGGAAGCCCCAGGGCGAGCCGGCATGGCACAGCGCCACGTCCAGATCGGGGATGCCGGCCAGCACTTCGGCGCAGCGCTCCAGCTGGGACGGGATCGCCTGCAGGTCGAAGGAGAGGCCCAGTGCCGGCAGCCGCGCCAGGTTGGCCCGCCAGACAGGATCGTCCAGCAACGCGCCGCTGCCGGTGGCGGCGTCCTCTTCCGGCGAGCGGCCGACGATCTGGCGGATGCCGCGCACGCGGCCGTGCGCCCGCTGCCGTTCCAGCATTCGGGGCGCGTCCGCGTGCGACAGATCACAGAAAGCGACGATGGCGGAGGGCAGGCCCGTGCGGTCGGCCTCCCGCTCCAGCCATTCGGTCTCGGCCAGCTCCGCCCCCGGGGCGGCGCCAACCTGGATGTGGACCGATCCGCGCAGGTCGAGCGCGCCGGCATCCGCCCGCAGATCCTCCGCCCGGTAATCGCGCTGGATTGGCGTGGGATCGCCGAAGAAGCGCCTGACGCCCTTGGCCTGCAGCCAGGGATAGGGCACGGCCGAGAGCTGCCAGAGATGATGGTGCGCGTCGATGACAGGGATGCCGGCGAGGGAGTTCATGGCGGGGGACCCATGGCAGGGGGGCTCATGCCAGCGCCGCCAGGGCCGCCACCTCGTCCAGCAGCACCCGCTCCGCCGCGATCAGCCCGCCCTCGAGCCGCGCCTGCCACAGGATTGGAACCGAGAGGCGCCGCCCGGTCGGCTCGGATGTCAGGCCGGGCCCGCGATGGGTGCCCTTCAGGTGCCAGAGCAGCGCCAGCCGGTCGCCGTCCGCCACCGCCAGTTCCGGCAGCGCGACGGCATCGGGCAGGGCCGCCAGCCAGTCGCGCCAATAGGGCAGGGCGCCGCCCTCCAGCCGCCGGCCGCCGCACAGCTCAGTCGCGCAATCCGGCGCATAGAGCCCGTCCAACTCGTCGGGGCGCCGGCGGTTCAGGGCGGACAGCAGCCGGCGGGCCGGGTCGGGCAGCGCCCGCAGATCGGTCTCCTCCGGCGGCAACTGGCTCATGTGGAAATCGGCGCCGACCAGGGGAGGTGCGGTTTCGGCCCGGCGCCGCGCCGCCTCGGCGGCAGGGTCGCCCGGGGCCGTCGCCAGCGTGTCCTCCACGGTGAAGAGAGAGGCCACCCGGCCGCGGACCACGCGCGCGACCCCGCCCGCAAGGCCCTGGAAGGACCGGCCGGTTCCGCGGTTCGTTCCTTCCAGCCGCGCCGACCAGGCGAACAGCCCGTCCGCGCCGAAGGCCCAGCCGTCCCGCAGGCGCGTGTCGGCCGACTGCCGGGAATGGGCCGCGACGACCAGGTCGTCGCGGCCGTAGCCCTCGCCCCAGGGCGTCTCGTGCCGGATCGTGTGCAGCGCCGTCTCGTGCCACAGGCCGGCGGCGCCATCCTGGCGCACGCGCGTCTCCAGGGTCAGCAGGTCGTCCGGCGCCTCGATCCTCATCGGTCCAACCCCGCTCAAGCCCCCGGCGCGCCGAAGGTCTGCCGCAGCACCGCCAGCTCGTCGAAGATGGTCCATTCGCCCGTGATCCGTCCAGCGGCGACGGTCCAATGGGTCACGCCCAGGATCAGCAGGCGCCTGTTGGTCGGCGCACCGTAGAGCGCCGGGCCCTTGTGCGTGCCGGCCAGCGACCAGCGCACGGCGATGTCGACGCCGCCCGGCTGGCCGTTCGGCACGGCGCAGACATGGTCCACCGTCACCCGTGCGTCGGGCACGGTGGCGAGCAGCGCCACGATCCAGCCGATGATCTCGCCATGGCCGAACAGGCGGCGGCCATTCGGCGCCTCCAGCCGGGTGGAGGGGCTGTAGATCTGCCGCACCGCGCCGAACATGCGGCGGTTCCAGATTTCCTGGAAGACCGCGCGGGCGAAGGCCTCCGGGTCCTCGGCCGCGTCGCGGGGGATCTCGGCCGCCTCCGGCGCCACCTGGCCCAGCACCCGGTCGATCTCGCCCAGGCGCCATTCCTCGTGCGCGGCCTTCGGCATGGCGGCCGCCTGGGAGCGCGCGACCTCCACCGGGTCGAGGCCGAGCTGGCGGGCGATCCAGCTGTTGTCGCGGACCAGCCACTCCTCGTAGATGCGGTTCGCCTTCACGGCGCAGTCGGCGATGGTGGTGGTGCGCACGCGCTTGCCGGTGGCCGGGCCGAACTCGCTGGGCCCCAGGTTGGTCATGAAGCTGGTGATGCGGTGCGAGCTGTAGAACCCGGCCACCTCGTCGCCGCCCCAGATGACATGGTCGCCGTAAAGCGTGCGGTCGGGGAAGGCGGCCAGCGTGCGCAGCGTGTTCTGCACCACCTCCTCCGCCCCGTAGGTCTGGCCGCCCAGCGTGTGGACCAGGCAGTTGTGGGTGTAGTGCGTGTAGATCAGGCCGAGATTCTTCTCCTCCCAGATCCGGTGCGTGCACTTGATGATGTAGTCGACGAAGTCCGCATAATCCTCATCGAAGCCCGCCAGCGGCTGCACCCGGGGCCGGGGCGCCAGAAGCTCCGATATGTCGCTGCCGGGGACGTAGGTGACGGCGCCTGCGTTCTTCTGGTCGACAGCCATGGGGCTCCTCAGCATTCGGGAAGGTTGACGGCAAGGCCGCCGAGGGAGGTTTCCTTGTAGAGATCCTTCATGTCGGCGCCGGTGCGCCGCATGGTCTCGATGACACGGTCGAGCGTCACATGGTGGGTGCCGTCGCCGATCAGCGCGAGGCGCGCCGCGTCAATCGCCTTCACCGCGCCCATGGCGTTGCGCTCGATGCAGGGGATCTGGACCAGGCCGCGGATCGGGTCGCAGGTCAGGCCCAGATTGTGCTCCATGCCGATCTCGGCCGCATTCTCGATCTGGGCGTTGCTGCCGCCCATGACCGCCGCCAGACCCGCCGCCGCCATCGAGCAGGCGACGCCGACCTCGCCCTGGCAGCCGACCTCGGCCGCCGAGATGGACGCGTTGCGCTTGTACAGCGCGCCGATGGCCGCGGCCGTCAGCAGGAAGGTGTGCCGCCCCTCCCGCGTGCCCTGGCAGAAGCGGTCATAGTAGCGCAGCACGGACGGGATGATGCCGGCGGCGCCGTTGGTGGGGGCGGTGACGACACGGCCGCCGGCGGCGTTCTCCTCGTTCACCGCCAGGGCCCAGAGATTGACCCAGTCCAGCGCCGAGAGCGGATCGCACAGCATGCGCTCCTGCCGGCGCACCAACTCGGCATGCAGGCGCGAGGCGCGGCGCGGCACGTCCAGGCCGCCCGGCAGGATGCCCGCTTGGCGGATACCGCGGTCGACGCAGCCGTCCATGGTCTCCCAGATGCGGTCCAGCCCGGCGCGGACCTCGTCCTCGGGCTTTAGGGCCGTCTCGTTCGCCATGACCAGCTGCGCGATGCTGAGGCCGGCGGCGGCGGCCTTGGCCAGCAGCTCCTCGGCATTGACGAAGGGATAGGGCAGGACGGGGCTGCCGGCCGTGTCGCGGTCGTTGCCGCGCGCCTCCGCCTCGTCCACCACGAAGCCGCCGCCGACCGAGTAGTAGGTGCGCTCCGCCAGCACGGCGCCGGCCTCGTCCATCGCGCTGAAGGTCACGGCATTGGGATGGAAGGGCAGGCGCTCACGCCCCAGCCAGAGGATGTCGCGCTCCGGCAGGAAGGGGATCGCGTGCGTCCCCGCCAGCGGCAGCGGCGCGCCGCCCTGGATGCGGGCGACCAGCTCGGCGCAGGCGTCGGGATCGGCCTCGGCCGGCAGGATGCCCGCCAGCCCGATCAGCAGCGCCGTGTCGGTGGCGTGCCCCCGGCCGGTCAGCGCCAGCGAAGCGTAGAGCCGCGCCTCCACCCGCGCCACCCGGGCCAGCACGCCGTCGGCCGCCAAGCCGCGGGCGAAGCGGCAGGCGGCCGTCATCGGCCCCATCGTGTGGGAGCTGGAGGGGCCGACGCCGATCTTGAACAGTTCGAAGACGCTGGCGGTCATGGGATGGGGCCTGCCGGGTTGCCTGAAGGGGCGTCCGCCTTATCCCCAGGTCGGCGCCGCCGGCGCGTCCCCGCCGCGGGTGACGAACATCTCCGCGCGCCAGGCGCCCGGATTGGCGAATTCCCGCCGGGCGCCCTTGGGCACGGTGAAGGTATCACCGGGGCCCATCTCGACAACACCGCCCTCTAGGGTGACGCGCAGCCGCCCCTCGGTCACGAACAGCACCTCCTCCTCCTGGCGGCGGTGCGGGCGGACCGACGCGCCCGGCTCCAGGTCCAGGCGGCGCAGATGGAAGCCGTGCAGCCAGGAGAGCGGGCCGGCGGGCAGCCCCTCGGCCGGGCTGGCCGGGCCGATGATGGGCGCCTCGGATACGCCGGGGCCGGCCAGCGGCGAGGCGGGGGAGGGGCGCACCGCCGGGCGGCGCACCACGCAGGCGGCGATCTCCTCGTTGGTGACGGAGCGGAAGCGCGTCATCTCCTCGGGCGTCATCGGCTTTACCGGCGGGTCGTCGGCCGGCACGGCCTCGCCCTTGTGCGTGTCGACCAGCCGGCCGCTCTCCAGCAGCACCAGCCCATGGCCGGCGGCGCGCTCGATGACGTCGGGCGCCCAGGAGACGCGGCCGGGATCGTCGCCGCCCAGCACCGCGTAGAGGAAGCCGGTGTCGGCGCCGACATTCTCGAAGCCGCGGAAGATCTGGGTCGGGATGGAGATGGTGTCGCCCGGCTCCAGGATCACCCAGCCGCCCTCCTTTCGGGCGCCGGTGGTGAAGCGCCAGGTGCCGGACAGCACGACGAAGACCTCGGCCGTCTCGTGGCTGTGCTGGGAGTTCAGGCAGTGCGGCGGCTGGCGGGCGCCGCCGATGTTGAAGCCGTGCGGCTCGCGGATATGGACGTGCTGGTCGGGATTCTCGGCCACGCCCGGCCCGATGATGGTGAAGTTCTCCTTGCGGTCCGATCCCGGGGTGCGCGCGTCGATGAAGGCCGTGGTGCAGGGCCTGAGGTCGGCGTGGCGGACCAGGCGCGCCGCCAGTTCGGCAGGCAGGGAGGCCGACGGGGGAATCGGAGCGGTGGCATTCATGGGCTATCCTCGGGGGCCGTTCGCGGGCCGCAGCGGGCGCCCCTCCCGGGCGCGGACAATCAAGGGTACGAAGCATTGCATTCGAATGCAATGGCCTTAGAGTCACGATCGCGAATTCGGAGGGGGTCTGGATGAACGGATATGGCGCGGCGCTGACGGCGATCGATCTGGCCGGCACCTTCGTCTTCGGCCTGGGCGGCGGCGTCATCGCCGTGCGCCACCGGCTGGACCTGTTCGGCGTGCTGGTGCTGGCGGTGGCCTCGGCGCTGGCGGGCGGGCTGATGCGCGACGTGCTGATCGATGCTCCGCCGGCCGCGCTGGCCGACACGCGCTATCTCTGGATCGCGCTGGGCGGCGGTATCGTCGCCTTCCTGGCGCATCCGCTGGTGGAGCGGGTCAGCCGCCCGGTCATGCTGCTGGACGCGCTGGGGCTGGGGCTGTTCGCCGTGGCCGGCTGCCGCAAGGCGCTGGATGCCGGCCTGTCGCCGCTGCCGGCGGTCATCCTCGGCACGCTGACGGCGGTGGGCGGCGGCGTGGTGCGCGACCTGCTGATGGCCGAGGTGCCCCGGGTGCTGCGGGAGGAGATCTACGCGCTGGCGGCCCTGGCGGCGGCCGGCATCGTCGTCGCCGGCCGCGCCGCCGGACTGGACGAGGGGGCGGTGGTGACGGCCGGCATCGCGGCCGGCTTCACGCTGCGGGTGCTGAGCGTGCGCTACGGCTGGCGCGCCCCGCTGGCGCCCTGGACGCGGCCCTAGCGCTTCAGCGTCTCCGGCAGGCTGAGCCAGACCAGCGCCGCGACCAGGAAGCTGGGCACCGCCAGCGCCATGGCGAACTGCAGGCCGAAGCCCTGCGCCACATAGGCCGTCAGCACCGGCGCCATGAAGCTGACCACGCGGCCCCAGTTGAAGATGGAGGCGGCGGTGGAGCGCAGGTGCGGCGGGTAGAGCTCGGCCAGCCAGGGCCCCCAGACGACGCTGGCCGACAGGACCAGCCCGTAGCAGAAGGCCACGATCTTCAGCAGGTCGGCGTTCAGCGGCGCGTAGAGATAGACCAGCACCATGCCGGCGGCGATGATGAAGCCCGAGGCGGCGGCGCGGCGGCCGAAACGGTCGCCGACCCAGCCCCAGAAGAAGCCGCCGGCGGCCGCGCCCAGGAACTGCCAGCCGATGGCGGCGCCGATGTCGGCGTCCTGGAAGCCCCGCTCGGTCTTCAGATAGGTGGTCGCCCAGCCGGTGAAGGCCTGGTAGGCGAAGAAGTTCAGGCCGGTCATGGCGGTCAGCAGCAGCGTCTGGCGCCGCACCCCCGCCCGGAACAGCTCGGCGATGGGCAGCTTGGCGGCGGCCGTGGGCGGGCCGTCCGCGGCGCCGTAGGGCCGCATCCGCCGGTCGTCGGGCACCACCAGGAAGGCGAAGGCGGCCAGCACCACCGGCACGGCGCCGGCCCAGAGCAGCAGCTTCCAGCTGAGCCCCGCCTCGAAGATGAACTTGGCCGCCACGCCCTGGGCGCTGACGGCGAGGTTGTAGACGCCCATCACCACGCCGGCGATGCGGCCGCGCACGGCGGGATGGAACAGGCCGCTATAGATGCCGACCGTGATCGGGAACATCGAGCCGGTGAAGTAGCCCAGCGAGAAGCGCTGGACCAGCGCCTGCTCGAAGCTGGTGATGATCGCGCCGGCCAGCAGGCTCAGCCCGAAGCACACCATGACCGCGGCCAGCGCGTTGCGGCGCCCGAAGCGGTCGGCCAGCTGGCCGTTGATCACCGCGCCGATCAGCGCGCCCAGCGCCTGAACGCTGTACAGCACGCCGGCCTGTTCGAGGCTGAGATTCAGGCTCTGGCTGATATAGGGGCGGAGCACGTCGACCGTGTTCCAGGACCAGGCGTAGAAGAAGTACGCGACCAGCACGAAGCAGAAGGCGCCGACCCTGCGCGCCAGCGGCAGATCCTCCGCCCTGACCATGCGCCCGCCGGCCTCCGCCGCCCCCAACTCCGTCGCCGCCACGCGCCAGCCCTCCCGCTTCTTGGGCCGACAGACCGGCCGGAAAAGACTGTACCCCGGATGACTGCGAATGCAAAGCGGCGGCACGCCGAGCCCCGGGCGAGGGGTCGGATCAGGCGGCGGGAAAAGCCTGCGGGCGCAGGGGGAACCGCATCACGCGGCACCGAGACCGGCGACCCACCGGCGCGCATCCTCGGTCTGGTCGCCGGGCAGGGCGCGGAGCAGCCAGACCAGGTTGCCCGGCCGCTCCCGGCGCCGCTCCACCCTGTAGACATGCGTCCAGGGATCGCCGGAGCGGTGCAGCACCACGAAGAAGATCGGGCCACAATCGGCCGGCGGCGCGTCCGGCCTCGGGTGCCGCCACACGGCGTCGCCGGGACGCACGATCAGATCCTGCAGCCATTCGTCGGAAGTGCCTGGTTCGGTGTGAGCCATCGCCATCGTCCTCTCTGGTGCCGACGGGCGGGCGGTGGCGACGGACGCATGGCATGACTGCCCGCTTCGTTGCCGGAACACCGGCCACATCGCCCGTCGGGGGCCACCACCTTGCCCGGGTAGGCAGGTTGGTGCCGGGCGCTGCGCCCGGCTCTTGATGCCGTCGGCCGTCCTGGGACGACCGAACGATGCGGTGACTACACCAAAACCGGCCGCACGCCAAGCCCCGCCGTCGCGATGCCAGCCAGACCGGCGGCCCGGGGCGCCGTTCTTCCCAGTTTGCGCCAAGCCGCGCCGGCCGTGGCGTCCCGGGGGAAGGGCTGGCCGGCTACATCGGCGAGGCGCTGCCACCTGGCGGCATGGCGGAGATCATCGGCACCACCGGCCGCGCGGGCCTGCTCGGGGCGATCGCGCTGGCATCGTTCCGGTCCTGAGACAATGCCGGATCCGACCCTGGAAGGCGGATCTACCCGGTCGTCTGGCGCGTCCCGTTGATCGGCGCCCGGTCGATGCCGCGCAGCAGCTTGCGCAGCAGCGTGCCCAGGATCAGCCGCTCCTCCGCGTTCAGGCAGCCCAGCAGTTCGTGCTCGATGGCGTTCTCCTCGACGATGGCGGCGTTGAAGTCCTCCAGCCCCTTGTCGGTGATGCGGACGATGACGCCGCGCCCGTCGGACGGGTCGGGATGGCGGGTGATCAGCCCGTCGCGCTCCATGCGGGTCAGCAGGTTGGTCAGCCCGCCCGAGGTCAGCAGGTTGAACCGCGCGATCGTGTTGGGATTGGCCTCGTAGGGCGGGCCTGAGAGCACCAGCGCGCCCAGCGTCTGGAACTCCTTGAAGTTCATGTGATGCTCGGTCAGGGTCCGCGAAATGCTTGCCAGAAAGATTTCCTGGATGCGGGTCAGCCGACCCCAGACCTGCCAGGGCGTGATGTCGATGTCGCCGCGCCGGGCATTCCACTGATGGCTTAGCCAATCCAGCCGGTCCTCGCCCGGAGCCGTTCCCTTGACAGCCGCGGCAAGTCCTTTCTCCACAAGGCTGTCGGGCATCGTTCCCTCCGTCGCGGCGCTTTCCGCCGGGGACGGGTCCCCGGCGCGGCCCTTGCTGCGCGTCATGGCGGCGCTCCGATCATTGCTGAAAAGTATCTTGACAGAAAGCTTTTTTGGGAGCGGCATTATACCCCATCACGGGAGAAAAAATAAGGGAGGCTCAGATGGGGACGGGTGGCATCCATGGTCGCTTCCGGGGTCGACTGCGCCGGGGCACGGCGCTGGCGCTGGGCGCTTCCCTCGCGGCGCTGGCGGCCGCACCGGCTTTCGCGCAAGGCACCTCCGCCGCGGGGGCCTCCCCCGGGCCGACGGCGCCGAACCAGCCGGCCGGCCCTGCCGGCGGCATGGACGAGATCATCGTGACCGCGCTGAAGCGCGACCAGACGCTGCAGGAGGTGCCCGTCGCGGTGACCGCCTTCACGGCCGAGACCATCCAGCGCTCCGGCATATCCAGGCCCATCGACTTCATCAGCGCCACCCCGAACCTCTCGGCGGTGGAGGCGAACAATGCCGGCGACCTGCGCATCACCATCCGCGGCGACGCCCAGGCGCTGAACACCGACGCGCCGGTGGCGGTGGTCATCGACGGGGTGGTGCTGACCGGCGCCACCGGCCTGAACAAGGATCTGCTGGACGTGCAGCAGATCGAGGTGCTGAAGGGCCCGCAGGGCTATCTCTACGGCCGCAACGCCATCTCCGGCGCCATCAACATCACCACGGCGTCACCGACCAACGAGTTCCAGGGCCGCGCCAAGTTCGGCTACGGCAACGGCCAGACGGCGACCGGCGGCTTCACCGTCTCGGGCCCGATCGTGCGGGACAAGGTGCTGGTCAGCGTCTCGGGCGGCTACCGCGACAGCGACGGCTTCTACGAGAACATCACCCGCGGCGACAAGGTCGACCCCTACAACGAGAAGTCGGGCCGGGTGCGGCTGGACTTCCTGCCGACAGAGGACCTGCGCATCCAGGCCAGCGCCTTCGCGGCACGGATCAAGGGTTCGGCCACCAACTACCTGTCGCAGAGCTACTTCCCGGGCCTGCAGACCTCCAGCCCGATCGTCGACGCCGACTTCGCCGACGCGCCCTTCGTGTTCAACATCGGCAACTTCAACACCAAGAAGGACGATCTGGTCTCTCTCAGGCTCGACTACACCAAGGACTGGGGCCAGATCACCAGCGTGTCATCCTATGAGCGGCAGAACAACATCTTCGGCTCGGACGGCTATCCCTACACGCCCGGGCCGGGCGAGGGCACCCAGTACAACCAGCGCGAACACACCGCCTACACGACCGAGCTGCGCTTCGCCTCGCCGTCGGAGGAGCGGCTGCGCTACATCGCCGGCGCCTACTATGCCGACATCAGCCAGACGCCCTTCCTGCTGGCCGCCACGGGCGAGGACCCGGGCGGCTTCGTCGTGCGCCGCAGCCCGCCGATCCTGACCGGGCCGAACCGCACGACCGGCTTCTCCGCCGACAATGTCGACGGCGAGGCCTGGGCGGTCTTCGCCAACATCGACTTCGACCTGACCGACACGCTGACGCTGACCGCCGCCGGCCGCTACGACAAGGAAAAGAAGAGCGCCACCGACGTCGCCTTCGGCAATTCCGCCGTCACCGGCCAGCCCTTCTCCGCGACGGCGGGCCGGGTGCGCAGCGCCAAGTACGACCAGTTCCAGCCGAAGCTGAGCCTGTCCTGGCAGGCGGCCGAGGACGTGAACCTCTACGGCACCTACGCCGTGGGCTTCAAGGCGGGCGGCTTCAACGCCGCCCAGGCCTTCACCGTCACCGGCGGCCGCGCGCCCAACCAGTACCCGGCGGAGAAGGCCACCAACTACGAGGCCGGCGCCAAGACCGAATGGCTGGACGGGCGCCTGACCGCCAACGCCGCGATCTTCCATACCCGCAAGCAGAACTCGCAGCTGTTCCAGTTCATCCCGCAGGGCTTCCTGAACGCGGTGACGGTCATCGACCGCATCAAGGTGACGGGCGGCGAGCTGGAGCTGGCGGCGATGCCGACCGACGCGCTGACCATCCGCGCCGGCATCGGCTACACCGACGCGGAGATCACGCGGCTGAACGCCAACCCGGCCTTCGAGGGCAACCACGCGCCCTACGTGCCGGACTGGAAGACCTCGCTGGACGGCACCTACGTGGTGCCGCTGGGCGACCATTCGATCTCGCTGAACGCGCGCTGGGACCATACCGGCCGCATCTACTTCAACACCCGCAATGACCAGGAGGCGCGGCGCTCCTCCCTCGACCTGATCTCGGCGCGGGTGGCCTACGAGGCGGAGAACTGGTCGCTGGCGCTGTGGGGCAAGAACCTGACGGACGAGCGGTACAATTCCGACGTCATCGTCATCTTCGAGGGCGACCCGCTGCCCTTCACCCAGGCCGTGTTCAAGGCGCCGCCGCGCACCTACGGCATCGAGCTGTCGGTGCGCTTCTGACGGGTGAGGCGGGCCCGGGCGGTTGCGCCGGGCCCGCCACCGTCGCACCCTGTCGTCTGTCACGAACAAGCCCCGGGGAGGGGAGATGGGTCGCGGTCGGATCATGCTGGCGGCGCTGACGGCGGCGTCGCTGCTCGCCGGTCCCGCCTCGGCGCGGGCCACGGAGCGGAACCGTACGCTGGTCTTCGTCACCGAGGACATTCCGGCCGGCCTGAACTATGACGGGCCGGCCGCCGCCATCGCCACCACCCAGACCGGCTTCGTCAATCTGATGGACCCGCTGGTCGGCTACGCCCCGGCGGGCGCGAACGGCGAGGGCGTCGGCCTGCTGGACTTCACCCGGTTCGAGGGCCGGCTGGCGGAGCGCTGGGAGTTCGACCCGGCCACCCTGACCTGGACCTTCCACCTGCGCCGCGGCGTCAGGAGTTGCGCCGGCAACGAGCTGACGGCCGACGACGTCGTCTACACCTTCGCCCGGGCCAAGTCCGTGTCGGGCGCGGCGCCCATCGGCTGGTTCCTGTCGGCGGTGGGCAGCATCGCCGGCTTCACGCCCGAGGTGCTGTCGGACCCCGCCAAGCGTGCCCTCGGCGACGAGGTGCGCAAGCTGGACGAATATACCGTCGCCATCCGCCAGTCCGCGCCCAACCGGCTGTTCCTGCCGGCGCTGACCACCTTCGGCCTGCTGATCTTCGACGCGAAGGAGGCCCGGCGCCACGCCACGGCGGCCGACCCCTGGTCGCACGACCACCTGAACAATGTCGGCTCCGCCGGCTTCGGGCCCTACTGCCTGGAGCGCTGGCGCAAGGGCGACGAGATGGTGCTGCGCGCCAACCCGCACTATTACGGCGACGCGCCGGCCATCGACCGGGTGGTGATCAAGCGGGTGCCGCAGAGCTCCAACCGCTTCATCCTGCTGCGGATGGGCGAGGCGCAGCTGGCCGAGCGGCTGACCCCGCGCGAGCTGCTGAAGCTGCGGGAGACGGACGGCGTGCGGGTGGCCGGCGTCACCGGCAACGAGAACCTGTTCGTCCACATGAATCACAAGGTGCCGCCCTTCGACGATGTCCGCATCCGCCGGGCCGTGGCGGCGGCGCTGCCCACCGACTGGATCGTGCGCAACGGCTATTTCGGCCAGGCCGAGCCCTGGCCGGGCCTGGTGCCCGCGTCATATCCCGGCTATCGCCCCGACCTGGACGCCTTCCGCCGCGACCACGACCTGGCGAAGCGGCTGCTGGCGGAGGCGGGGTATCCGGAGGGGCGCGGGCTGGAGCGCTATGCGGAGGCCTTCCGCCTGACCTACATCGCCGAGAAGGAGGCGACGCTCGGCCCCATCGCGACCAAGCTGCGCATGGCGCTGCGCGACATCGGCCTGCCGGTGGAGCTGGACCCCATCCCCTCCACCCAGTATGGCGACCGGCAGCTGGTGAAGAAGGATCTGCCCTTCGCGCTCAACGACCAGGAGAAGCCGGTCGTGGTCGATGCCGGCTACGCGGTCCAGCTCTTCTTCGCCTCGCCCGGGGCGGGCGGGGTCAACAACATGGTGAACTACGCCAACGCGGAGGTGGACCGGCTCTGGACCGAGGCGCGGAACGAGGCGGATGAGGCGGTGCGCGCCACCAAGGTGGCGGAGATCCAGTCCATCCTGACGCGCGAGGTCGCCTGGCTGCCGGTGGTGCAGTACCGCACCCAATGGGCCCTGGCGCCCGGGCTGGAGGGTCTGGTCTGGCACCCCGACAACGCCGTCCGCTTCGCCGGGCTGCGGTTCGCGGGAGCCAAGGGGGAGGGGTCGTGATGGCTATCGCTCCGGCAGCGTCGATGGCGTGCGGCCTTCGACAGGCTCAGGCTGAGGGTGTTTTTGCTGCTCCCTGCGAACCGAGGCCGGGGTGCCTGACATCAACCCTCCTCATGCTGAGCCTGTCGAAGCACGCAGCACGGTTCAGCCTCGCCGGACGGGAGCCCTGCCCATGATGGCGCGCTTCATCCTGCGCCGCCTTGCGGTCGGCGCCGCCCAGCTGCTGGTGCTGGCCGTGGCGGTGTTCTTCCTGATCCGGCTGCTGCCGGCCGATCCGGTGGCGCGCTTCGTCGGGCTGAACGCGACGCCGGAAGCCTATGCCGCGGCCAAGGCCAATCTTGGGCTGGACCGGCCGGTGGCCGAGCAGTTCGCCGAGTATCTGGGCCTCGCCGGCGAGCGGCCCGGGTTGCTGCAGGGCGGGCTCGGCACCTCCTGGGTCACGGGCGCGCCGGTGGCGGGCGAGATATCCTCCTTCCTGCCGGTGACGCTGGAGCTGATCCTGCTGGCCTTCCTGGTGGCGCTGCTGGTCGGCGTGCCGGTGGGCGCCTGGGGGGCGCTGCGGCCGGGCGGGGCGGCGGACAAGGGCACGCTGGTCTACGGCCTGTTCGCCGGCTCGCAGCCCGAATTCACCTGGGGCATCCTGTTCATCTTCGTCTTCTTCGTCGGCCTCGGCATCGCCCCCGGGCCGCTGGGCCGCCTGTCGCCGCTGACCGAGCCGCCGGACGCGGTGACCGGCTTCATGACCTTGGACGCGCTGATCGCCGGCCGCCCGGGCGTGGCGATGGAGGCGCTGCACTATCTGGCGCTGCCGGTGCTGACCCTGGCCTTCGTCCTGTCCGGCCCGATCATCAAGATGGTGCGGGAGAACATGAGCCAGGCGCTGCGCTCCGACCACGTCCTCTACGCCCGCGCGGCCGGGCTGACGCCGCGCATGGTGGCGCGCGACGCGCTGCGCGCCGCCTTCGCTCCCTCCATGACGCTGGTCGGCGTGCTGTTCGGCTTCATGCTGGGGGGTGCGGTGCTGGTGGAGAGCATGTTCTCGCTGGGCGGGCTCGGCCAGTACGCCATCCGCTCCATCCTCGCCTTCGACTATCCGGCCATCCAGGGGGTGGTGCTGGTTATCTCCGCCCTGTCGCTGCTGGTCTATCTGCTGCTGGACCTGGCGCACGCCAGGCTCGACCCGAGGGTGGCGCTATGACGGCGGACATCCTCAGCCCCGCCGCGACGTCGGCCGGCGACCGGGCCGGCAAGGGCTTCCTGTTCTGGACCGGCGCCGTCATCGTTGGGCTGGCCCTGCTGATGGCGGTGCTCGGCCCCTGGCTGGTGCCCTACGACCCGGCGACGCCGGCCGACACCGTCTCCGCCCCGCCGCCGCCGCTGGCCGATTGGCCGGGACTGCTCTGGGCGACGCTGGCGGGCGGGGAGAAAGCGCCGCACTGGTTCGGCACCGACGCCGCCGGGCTCGACGTCTTCAGCCGCACCATCGTGGCCGCCCGCACCGACCTGGTGATCGCGCTCGCCGCCAACATCCTCAGCTTCGGCATCGGGGTGGGGCTCGGCGTCGTGGCGGGCTATTTCCGGAACTGGGCGACGGAGCTGCTGATGCGGGCGTCCGACCTGCTGCAGAGCTTCCCCGTCTTCATCACCGCCATGATTCTGGTGGCTCTGGGCGGGCGCGGCTGGGGCAACATCGTGCTGGCGCTGACGCTGCTCTACGCCCCGATCTATCTCCGCCTGACCAGGGCCGAGGTGCTGACCCTGCGCGAGCGGGGATTCGTGGAGGCGGCGCGGGCCAGCGGGGCGGGGGACTGGTCGGTCGCCATCCGCCATGTCCTGCCCAACGCGTTGGGTCCGGCGCTGATCCAGAGTTCGGTCACCATCGGCTTCGCCATCCTGCTGACCGCGGGCCTGAGCTTCGTGGGAGCGGGCGTGCGGCCGCCGACGCCGGAGTGGGGGCTGATGATCGCCAACGGCGCCGGGCAGATCGTGCTGGGCGACTGGTGGCCCAGCCTCTTCCCCGGCCTCGCCATCTCCCTGACCGTGTTCGGCTTCGCCGCGCTGGGCCATGCGCTGGAGCGCCGCCATGCCGCCTGACGCGCTGACCGCCACCGACATCCGCGTGCTCGGCGAGGGCGGCCGGGCCGTCGTCGACGGCGCCTCGCTGACGCTCACGCCCGGCGAGATCGTCGGGCTGACCGGGCCCAGCGGTTCCGGCAAGTCGACCCTGGCCCTGGCGCTGCTGGGCTTGGCCCGGCCGCCGATGAGGCTTGCCGGCGGGCGGGTGCTGCTCGGCGGGCGCGACCTGCTGGTGATGGACGAGGATGAGGCGGCAAGGGTGCGTGGCCGGGAGATCGCGCTGATCGTGCAGAATCCGCGCGCGGCGCTGCACCCGATGCTGCCCGTCGGCCGCCAGATCGGTCGGCTTTGGCGTCGTCACGGCGGCTCGGGCGACGCCGACGCCCGCGCGGTCGACATGCTGCGGCTGGTCGGCATCAACGATCCGGAGCGGCGCAGCAAAGCCTTCGCGCACGAGCTGTCCGGCGGCATGGCGCAGCGGGCGCTGATCGCGGCCGCGCTCTCCACCGACCCGGCGGTACTGGTGGCGGACGAGCCGACCAGCGGCCTGGACGTGACGGTGCAGGCGCAGTTCCTGGACATGATGGCGCAGGCCGCGCGGGGCCGCGGCCTCGCCATGCTGCTGGTGACGCAGGAGCCGGGCGTGCTCGCCAACTATTGCGACCGGGTGCTGGTCATGGAGGCCGGCCGCATCGCCGCCGACCGGCCGGTGCGCGACCATTTCGCCGCGCTGCCCCGGCGCCTGTCCGACGCCGCGCCCCTGGTCCCGCCGCGATCCGGGGCGCCGGTCGTGCGGGTGGAGGGCCTGTCCAAGCGCTTCCCCGTGCGCGGGACGGACAAGCAGGTGCATGCCGTGGACGGCGTCGGCTTCGAGCTGCGGCCGGGCGAGACGCTGGGGCTGGTGGGGGAGAGCGGGTCGGGCAAGACCACGGCCGGCCGCGCCATCCTCCGCCTGATCGAACCCGGCGCCGGCCGGGTGGAGATATCCGGGCAGGACGTCACCGTGCTGGCCCCCGGCCCTCTCCGCCAGCTCCGCCGCCGCGCCACCATCGTGCGCCAGGACCCGTTCGACAGCTTCGACCCGCGCTGGACCATCGGCCGGTCACTGGCAGAACCGCTCGACATCCACGGGATCGGATCGAAAACGGACCGATTGGAGCGGGTGCGCCACCTGGCCCGGCTCGCCGGCTGCGACGCCGACGTGCTGGAGCACCGGCCGCGCGACCTTCCGGCCGGCGCGCTGCAGCGCCTGGCCATCGCCCGCGCGCTCGCCACCGACCCGGATTTCGTGGTGCTGGACGAGCCGACCAGCGTGCTCACCCCGAGTGCCCGGCGCGAGGTGGTGGAGCTGCTGCGCCGGCTGCAGGCGGAACTGGGCGTCGCCTTTCTCTTCATCAGCCACGATCTGACGACCATCGCCGCCGTCTGCCACCGGGTGGCGGTCATGTATCTGGGCCAGATCGTGGAGATCGGCACGGCCGACCAGGTCTTCCGCGACCCGCGCCACCCCTACACCCGCGCGCTGATATCGGCGCATCTCGGCGAGGACCCGGCCGACCGCCGGCTGGACCGGCCACGCGGCGAGCGGCTGGAGGGCGAGATCCCCAGTCCCATCGACCTGCCGCCCGGCTGCTACCTCGCCTCGCGCTGCCCGCACGCCCTGGATCGCTGCCGCGTCGAGCGCCAGCCGCTGCGCACGCTGCCGGACGGGCGCCAGGCGCGCTGCTGGCGGACCGAGGAACTGCCCCTGCCCAAGGAGGGTGCCGCATGATCCAAGAGGCCGATTACATCGTCGTCGGCGCCGGCTCGGCCGGCTGCCTGCTGGCGAACCGGCTGTCGCGCGACCCGGGCAGCCGGGTGCTGCTGCTGGAGGCGGGGTCCAAGGACTGGAACCCGCTTATCCGCATCCCGCTGGTGGCGGGCCTGCTCTACTACCTGCCGGCGCTGAACTGGGGCTACGAGACCGAGGCGCAGGAGGGGCTGGACGGGCGCAAGCTTGTCTGGCCGCGCGGCAAGGTGCTGGGCGGCAGCACCGCCATCAACGGCATGATGTACATCCGCGGCCATGCCAGCGATTACGACCATTGGCGCCAGCTGGGGCTTGCCGGCTGGTCCTACGAGGATGTGCTGCCGCATTTCCGCGCCTTCGAGCGCAACCTCAGCCATCCGCGGAACGACGCCTTCCACGGCCGCGACGGCGAGTTGCACACGGAGAAGGCGCGGGGCGACCACCCACTCTACCGCGCCTGGCTGGCCTGCACCCACGCCGCCGGCTTCAAGGAGAACGAGGATTTCAACGGCCCCGACCAGGAGGGCACCGGCCTCTACGACTTCAACATCCGCGAAGGCCGGCGCGTATCGGCCGCCACCGCCTTCCTGGCACCGGCACGTAGCCGCCCCAACCTCTCCATCGAGACCGGCGTGCATGTCGAGCGGCTGGTCTTCGAGGGGCGGCGCTGCACCGGGCTGCAGGTCACGCGCGGCGGCGAGCGCGTCACGCTCAAGGCCCGGCGCGAGGTGATCCTGTCGGCCGGCGCGGTCAACAGCCCGCAGCTGCTGCAGCTCTCCGGCATCGGCGAGGCGGAGCACCTGCACCGCCTGGGCATCCCGGTGGTGCTGGACCGGCGCGACGTGGGACGCAACCTGCAGGACCATCTCGGCATCTACGTCCAGCACAAGTGCCTGAAGCCGGTCACGCTCTACGGGCTGATGCGGCCGGACCGGGCGGCGCTGGCCGGCCTGTCGGCACTGTTATTCGGCAAGGGCCCGGCGGCCAGCATCCCGCTGGAGGCGGGCGGCTTCCTGAAGACAAGGCCGGAGCTGGAGATCCCCGACGTCCACGTCACCTTCGTCCCCGGCCTGTCGCTGGCGACCACGCAAGTCGGCCAGATGCAGCACGGCTTCCTGACCAACGTCTACCAGCTGCGGCCCGAGAGCCGGGGCACGATCCTCATCACCTCGCCCGACCCGGCGGCCAAGCCTGCCATCCAGCCGAACTACCTGGCGGCGGAGGCGGACCGGCGCTGCCTGCGCGACGGGGTGCGGCTGGCGCGGCGCATCGCCGGCCAGGCGCCGCTCGATCCCTACCGGGGCGAGGAGCTGGCGCCGGGCGAGGCGGCGCAGGACGACGCGGCCATCGATTCCTGGGTGCGCCAAACCGCCAACACCATCTTCCACCCCGTCGGCACCTGCCGCATGGGCGGGGACGAGGAGGCGGTGCTGGACTCGGAGCTGCGGGTGCGCGGCATCGAGGGGCTGCGGGTGGTGGACGCCTCGGCCATGCCGACCATCATCGGCGGCAACACCAGCGTGCCGACCATGATGATCGCGGAGAAGGCCGCGTCGATGATCCTCGCCCGCGACAAGGCGGCATCGGCGGCATAGCCGCGATACGCCCACCAGGCGCCGTCGGCGCTGGCCGTCACGGGCGGCCCGGGCCTGCCGCCCCATGCGGAGGGATGACCGCGGAAGCGGGGTGATCGGAACGGCGCGAATGCCGTGCGGCGGGCGCCATCGTCGGAGGATCGGAAATGGCGCTAGCCGGGTAGGACGACACGCTCGTCATGGCTTGCCGGCCGCTGCCGCCCGGCGACGCAGACGAGAAACGCCACCAGGATGCCGACGCAGAGCTGCCAGGGGAAGGCCAGGCTCTTCCAGGCGGCCGGCAGCCCGGCCATATCGACCACATAGGCCTGCTGCAGCAGGATGGTCACGAAGCCGGCGCCCAGCGCCCAGATGACCGAGGCGGAGGAGCCGCGGCTGGTGAAGATGGCGGCGAAATAGACGCCCAGCAGCCCGGCATAGGCGAAGGTCATGACGCCCAGCACGAACTCCAGCAGCGGCGTGTTGGTGTAGCGCTGCCAGTAGAAGCAGAGCATGGACATGCCGAACAGCAGCCCGCCCAGCACCACCATGCTGGCTTGGCCCGCGCGGACATAATGCGTCTCGGGCTTCGTCCGGCCCCGCTTCTCCAGCCAGGGCCGGTAGAAATCCTGGATCAGCACCGAGGACATGGAGATCAGGCCGGAGTTGACCGCGGCGGCGGCGATGACGCCCACCGTCACGAAGCCCCGCAGGCCCGGCGGCACCTGGCTCAGGATGAAATGCATGAAGATGGTGATCTTCTCGCCCTCGAACTGGGTGGCGGCGCCGCCCGTCGCCCGCGCCATCAGGTCGGGCCGGTCGTAGAAGAGGTGCAGCAGCGAGCCGATGGCGATGAAGATGAACACCACCGGCACCGCCGCGAAAACCGAGACGTAGAGCGCCCGGCTGCCCTCGCCGGAGCTGCGGCAGGCCAGCAGGCGCTGGGTGGTGTCCTGGTCGAGGCCGAAATTGCCGGCGTTCAGCAGCGCGAAGCCGGTCAGGATCGACAGCAGGGTGAAGGGCTCGGTGAAATTGAACGACAGGTTCAGGAAGCGCAGCTTGTCCGCGCCCTGCGGCGTCTCCGACAGGGCGGCGATCATCTCGCCCGTGGACAGCGGGATCAGGGTCCAGAGGAAGACCAGCACGGTCAGCGCCGCGCCGACATAGATCACGACCTGCACCAGGTCGCTCCAGATCACCGCCCGCAGGCCGCCGATGAAGGTGAAGGCGATGCCGAACACCACCAGCAGCAGCGAGGACACCAGGATGTGCTGCGGCTCGATGTCCAGGAAGACGATCATCGAGACGGCGATGGCGGCGAGGTAGAGCCGTGCGCCGCTGGCGAAGAGCCGGCCCACCAGGTACATGCCGCCCGCCGCCCGCATGGCGCGGGCGTCGTAGCGGTGCTCCAGCAGCTCGTACACGGTCGAGGCGTTGACCGCGTAGAAGCGCGGCATCAGCACCTTCGCCACGATCACCGCCGCCACCAGGCAGCCGAGATAGCTGGTCAGGTAGGTGTAGTCGCCCCGGTAGCCATAATCGGGCGCGCCGAGGAAGGTGGCCGCCGACTGGGTGGTGGACAGCACCGAGACCGCCACCAGCCAGATCGGCACCCGGTGCCCCGCCAGGAAATAGTCGGCGGCGCTGCGCATCCTCAGGCTGGTGGACAGGAACCCGGCCGCCGCCAGCAGGACGACATAGCCGCCGAGGATGGCCCAGTCGAGGGCCGTGAACTGCAACGCCATGCTGCCGATGCTCCTGCCGGCCGCGGCGAAGCGGCGTCCCGGATTGAGCCGGGAAGCCGCCCGCCGCCGGACGCGCCGCTTACTGGCGGATGGTCAGCGAGACGCCGATGGTCCGCCCGATCACGTTGTAGGTGTCGGGATAGGTGTTGAAGCTGCCGGCGTTGGTCGGGCGCGGCGGCTTGTTCTCGAGCAGATTGTCGACGCCCACGTTCAGCGTCACGCCCTCGACCGCCTCCACCGACACGGCGGCGTCGAAATAGTCCTGCGCCTTGATGCGCTCGGTGCTGCCGAGCGCGCTGTCGCGCACGTCGCCGATGCGCTGCCAGCCCAGCTGCGCCGTCACCATGCCCACGTCCCAGGTCAGCGAGACCCGGTGGCGGTAGTCGGCCGCCACCAGCGACACGGCGTCGGACGAGCAGGCGAAGCCGTAGCTGCCCTTGCAGTTGACGGGCTGCAGCACCTCGTTCCGCTGGATCGTGTAGTCGGTGACGATGTTGCCCTGATACTGCAGGGTCAGCGTCTCGCCCGGGACGGCCTCCGGCAGGTCCAGCCGGTAGGAGGCGTTGACGTCGAAGCCGCGCTGCTTGATCACGCCCAGGTTCCGGTCGATCGGGAAGCCGTTCAGGATGAAGCCGGTCGTGGGATCGCGGGTGACGGCGGCGCAGAGCGGGTTGTCCGCCACCGGGTTGGTGATGTAGCAGCTGGTCAGCGCGTCGATCGGCTGGATCTGCCCGACCGCGTCCTTCAGCTTGATCTGGTACCAGTCGACCGTGGCGCTGAAGCCGTCCAGGAAGCGCGGCGTGATGGCCGTGCCCACCGTGTAGGTGATGCCGCTCTCCGGCCCGATGTCGGGATTGCCGCCGAAGAAGTAGTTGCCGCGCAGGTTGGCGGCGTCGCGCGAATTGTAGCTGCCGGCGGCCGGCGCGCCGAAGCGGCGGCACTGCTCGGCGTTGCCGGTGCCCAGCGCGCAGGGATCGCCGGCGTAGCGCGGCGCCAGGCGCGCCACCGTGACCAGCGAGGAGAAGGGAATGGACGAGGTCGGCGCCGCGAACTCGCCGATGTTGGGTGCGCGGATGACCTTCTGGCGCGAGCCGCGGAAGCGGATGTCGTCGTTCACCGCCCAGGTGGAGGCCAGCTTGTTGGTGTCGAACCGCCCGGCGTTGGAATAGTCGGACGTGCGGTAGGCGCCCTCGAGGTTCAGCTCCTTGACGAAGTCGACGTCCCGGATCACCGGCACCAGCAGCTCGCCGTAGAACTCGTTGGTGTCGAAGGAGCCGCGCACCGGCAGCTCCACGCCCTGGCGGAAGGACAGGCCCAGGCCCAGCGCCGCGTCGTGGGTGATGGTGCCCTTCTCGTCGCGGTACTCGTAGCCGGCGGCGAAGCCCAGCGGGCCGGCCGGCAGCTCGAACAGGCCGGCGCTGGTGCCGGACAGGACGGCGGATGTGACGAACTGCTCGCGCTCGCGGATGTCGCGCTGGAAGCTCTGGCCGAAGCCGGCCAGGTCGGCGCCGGGGCCGAAGATGTCCACCGTATTGGCGATGCCGGCGAAGCGGCTGGTGCCGTCCGCGTTGTTGCGTATGGCGTCGCCGTTGACCGTCGTCTCCTCCTCGGTCCGGCCGAACTGGGCGTAGACGTCCCAGCCGATGTCGGTCGTCACCGGGCCGCGCAGGCCCAGCTGGCCCTGGTAGGTGTTGCGCTCGGTGTCGGCGGTGATGATGCCGAGCTCGCCCAGCGAGCGGTTGACGCGCACCTGCGCCACGCCGTTCACGAAGGTCAGCAGGTTGCGCGCTTGGTCCGGCAGGAAGCGGTTGTCCTGGCGGATGTTCACCACCTCGTTGACCGCGACGGGCTGCGAGCCGGAGCGGCTGGAGCCGGTGGTCTGCACGTTGGTGTACATGCCGCGGCCATAGGCGGTGACGCCGTCCAGCACGTCGTACTCGAAGAAGGTGGAGGCGTTGTAGCGCTCCATCGGCTGGATCAGGATGTATTGGGGCGTGAAGTTCGAGGTCTGCGGCGTCAGGGTGAAGTTGCCGGCATCGTCGAAGGCGAAGGTCCGGCCGCTGGCCACGTCGGTGAAATTGCCGCCGGCGGCGGGCACCAGGCCGGGCCGCGCCAGGGCGAAGGGACGGTCGCCGGCGCGCAGCGTCTCGCGCCGCGCATAGTCGAGATAGCCCACGACGTGGCCGCGGTCGCCGATGCGGCCGCCGGCGGCGACGTGGCCGCCATACTGCGAGCCGCCATCCTCGGCATGCTCGTAGTTGGCGCCGGCCTCCAGCCCCTCGAACTCGTTGTCGATGATGAAGTTCACCACGCCCGCGACCGCGTCGGCGCCGTACACGGCCGCCGCACCGCCGGTCAGGATGTCCACGCGCTTCAGCAGCGCGGCCGGGATGGCGTTGACGTCGACGGCGTTGCGGAAGCTGAAGGGCACGGCGCGGGTGCCGTTGATCAGCACCAGCGTGCGGTTCTGGCCGAAGTTGCGCAGGTCCAGCGTCTGGGCGCCGTACGCGTCGGACCCGGCCGAGGTGTTGTTCACGCCGCCCGCCAGCTGCGGCAGCTTCACCGAGAAGTCTTCCACCGTGACGGCGCGGTCCAGCCGGATCTGCTCCTGCGAGGTGATGGAGACGGGGCTGGTCGAGGTCAGGTCGGCGCGCGGGATGCGCGAGCCCGTGACCACGATCTCCTCCAGCTCGGCCGTGGCGTCCGCCTGGCCGGCCGTGCCTTGCGCCAGCGCCTGCGGTGCCGCCATGAGGGACACCAGGGCCGTCGCGCCCAAAAGACCCTTCGCGAGATGCTTGCCCATGCCCCCCTCCTGTTCTTGTGGCTCTGACCGAAGCTGCCGCCTTATCGGCGTGCATACCAAACTGTAATCAATTCCGGGCTCTTGTAAAGGCTGAAAGATACCACTCTAAGCCACGCGGTCTCCCGACGCCGCCGACTGTGGCTTTTCAGCCCGCGACGGCCGTGATCAGCAGCGATGCCGGCCGCCGGGTCAGCGGATTCAGCGGCTCATCCAGCGACTCGAGGCGCCAGTCGGTTGAGACCAGTCGCAGCCAGGAGGCCACGGTGCGGAAGTACCAGGGCATCGGCTTCCAGTCGGCGCCGCCGTCGAAGGCGGTGAAGGTCTCGGTGCGCCAGCCATCCTCGTAGGGGCCGTCCACCGCGCCGGGATGCAGCGTCTGGATCACCAGCCGGCCGCCCGGCGCCGCGATCCGGCGCAACGCCGCCAGCAGCGGCGCCGGATTCTCGTCCAGCAGGGCGAAGTTGGCGACGATCACGTCGAAGCCGGTGCCGACCCGCGCCGGATCGGCGGCCAGCTCGGCATAGGAGGCGACGTGGTACTCGGCCCCGCCCTGCGCCCGTGCCCGCTCGACCAGCTCGGGCACCAGGTCCACGCCTACCGCCGTGCCGACATGCGGCGCCAGCGCCCGGGTCAGCCAACCCTCGCCGCAGCCCAGATCCAGCACGCGGGCTGGGCGCAGCGCCAGTACCGCCTCCACCACCGCCTTGTCGGTCACCAGCCGACGGCTGGGGATGGCGCCGTCCGCCACCGCCCGCGACCAGGCGCCGGCATTGGCGTGCCAGCTCTCGACGAGACCCTTGTCGTGATCGGACCCGCTGGACATGGATGCCTCCCCGGTCTGTCGGTATGATACCACTAAGATATCACTTTACGGGCACCTGTCCATCAGGCCCGCAGCAGCCAGCCCCGGCGCCGCAGCGGCGGCATGGCGGCGGCGCAGAGCGCCGAGGCGAGAATGGCGAACAGCAGGGAGGCCGTCGGCGCCGGCAGGTCGGTGGCCGCCAGCGCCTCGAAGCCATGGGTCCAGAGCCGCCTGCCGTCCGGCGCCTGGCGGACCAAAAGGGCGATCAGCAGCATGTGCAGCACGTAGAGCGTCAGGGCGGTGCGGCCCAGCAGCACCGCGCCGCGTGCCCAGGCTTGCCGCGCCACCCGCTCCCACACGGCCCGCAGGCCAAGCAGGCAGAGCAGCCCCAGCCCGGCCGAGACCAGGGCGAAGCTGGCGGTCCAGAGCGACTTGTTCAGCGGCAGCAGCGGCGTCAGGGCGAGGCCCAGCAGCACGGCGCCGGCCCCGACCGATGCCAGGCGCTTGGCCGAACCGCCGGTGGCCTGGAACCGCGCCGCCGCCACGCCCAGCAGGCCGGTGGCGATGGCCGACAGGGTGGAGAGCACGCCCTCCGGGTCATGGGTGCCACGATGCGCCCGGCCGGGCAGCAATTCCCGGTCAGCCCAGCCGCTGAGGCCCAGGCCCGGCTCCATGCTCGCCAGCGCCTCCCCTGGCGCCGGCATCAGCAGCAGTGCGGCGTGCAGGACCATCAGCGCCACCGCCGCCCGCAGGGGCGCCAGCGCGCCGCGCCACAGCAGCGCCGCCGCGGCGCAGGCGAGATAGACGAGGCCGATGCGCTGCAGCACGCCGGTCAGCCGCAGCTCCGCCAGGGGCAGCGCCGGCTGCAGCAGCCAGTTCAGCGCGACGCCGATCAGCACCAGCAGGGCCGTGCGCCTGAGGATCGGCGCCCAGGCGGGGCGCGGGCCCGGCCGGTCCAGCGCCAGCGGCACCGACAGACCCACCACCAGCAGGAAGAAGGGGAAGACCAGATCCGCCAGGGTCAGCCCGTGCCAGGCGGCGTGCGCCAGCGGCGCGTAGGCCTGGGCGTGCGAGCCCTGGAGGTTCACCAGCAGCATGGCCAGCACCACCAGGCCGCGGAAGGCGTCCAGCGCGCCGTCGCGGGACGGGCTGGCGCGCGTCTGGCCTTGTGTCGGCATGGCGGCGGTCTCCTTGGCTGGCCTGCTGGTACCATATTGGCATCACCCTACCTGTCAAGCCGGCGGCCCGGACAGCGGGCGCTGCGGCCTTGGCGGGCGGCGGGAAGCGGCTTAGAGTGGTGTGCGTCACAGCCGGGAAGAGGTGTTCCGCCCATGGAGCTGAAGCTCAAGCCGGACTGGAACGAGCACACGCCGCTGTACATCCAGCTGGCGAACAAGCTGCGCGACAGCATCAACGAGGGCCAGATCGCCACCGGCGAGGCTTTGCCGTCGGAGCGCGCGCTGAGCGAGCTGACGGGGGCCTCGCGGGTGACGATCCGCAAGGC
>DASPNP010000056.1:0-55314 GCA_035626475.1 Azospirillaceae bacterium | reverse complement strand
GTCGCCGGCGACGTGAACGGCTGCGTCGCGCATGACCGCTCGGTGGAGACGCTGGCGCGGGTGCTGAGCCTGGTCATGCTGGGCCAGCGCGTTCTCCTGATCGATCCGGCCAGTCTGGCGCCGCATCTGGCCGCGCCGTCGGCGCACCGGCCGGAGGCCGCCGCGCTGACCCACCGGGAGGTGGAGGTGATCAGGCGCATCGCGCTCGGCCACAGCAGCAAGGTGATCGGGCGGGACCTCGGCATCGCGGAGAACACGGTCAAGATCCACATCAGGACACTGATGCGCAAGACCGGGCTGGCGAACCGCACCTGCCTGGCGCTCTGGGCGCTGGATCAGGGCCTGGTCACGGACGCCGTCCTGCCGCCGCTGCAACACACCGCCTGACGGACCGGCGCCCGGTTCAGGAGCGCCATTGCGTTTGCAGCGGAAGGTCGTCCGGACAATTCTCGATCTCGATGCCGGCCGAGGCGATCGTGTCGACCGCGTGCAGGAAGTCGACCAGGCTTGTCGTGGCCGGCGGGAAGAACCGGTAGATGTCCGCGATCGTGAGGCAGCCCTTCTCCTGGCCGATCTCGATGATGCGGCGCATCTGGAAGGCCCGGACGTCCATTGCGGTTCTCTCCCCTGCCGTACATGGTCTCGCGGCGGATATGGCTGGGCCCAGGCGCATATTGGGGCGCCTGTGCAATCTGCATGGCCTTCTCAACCGGCCAGTTCTTCAATCGTAACAGCTTCAAGCCGATAAGATCGTCGCTCACCAGCATTAGAACTTCCGCCGCTATTGATGGGCGCGGTGGCGATCCTGCCGGAAGGGCCCCGTCACGCCGGGCCGGGAACCTTCTGGCTGATCTCGATCTCCTGCACCTCCGACCGCGCCCCGCACACCACCCGGACGCCGCCCGTGGCGCCGAAGCGGTGGCTGATCCAGGCGCAGGACGGTGCCAGGAGGGCCGCGAACCGCGCGGCGTCGGCGGCGTTCGCCCAGCGGATGGAAAAGGCGAGCAGGCCCCGGCCGTCCTCCACGCGCCAAGTAGTGGTGCAGGTACCGGAGGCCGGGGCGGAGGCGCTCTGCCCGGGGGAGGCCGCGCCGAGTTCCATGAGAAGCACGCCGAGCAGAAGGGCCGCGTCGGCGGGGATCGACAGGTCGGGTCCGCCCGGATCCAGGCGCAGCCACCCGGCGCCCTCGGTCGCCAGGGACAGCAGCTCGCCGAAGCGGACCATCTCCCAGTCATGGCGGAAGATCAGCTCGTACAGCCGTTCCAGCGCGTCCAGCCGCCGCGCGAGGTCGGCGCGGACGGCGTCCATGTCGCCGGCGGCCAGCGCGTGGTCCGCCTGCAGCGCCACCAGCGCCCGGTTGATCCAGGCGCGGCGCCGCATCGTCTCGAGGAAGGCCGACCGGTCGGTTTCCGCCCGCACGAGCGAGGTCACGTCGATGAAGGTCGCGACCACGCCGTCCACGGCACCGCTGCTCCTGCGGTAGGGAATGACCCGCAGCAGGTAATGGGCGCCGCCGTCGCGGCGGGTCAGGCGGCGCTCGACGGAGGTGGCGCGGCGCAGCACCTCCCGGACGTCGGCCTTGAACTTCTTCATGTCGATCTGGCTGACGACATCATCCAGCGGGCGGCCGCAATCGCTCGGGATGAGCGAGAACAGCGTCGTCGCCATCGGGGTGAAGCTGCGGACCGCAAGGTCCGCCCCCAGGAACAGCGTTCCGACCCGGGTGCTCTCGAAGAGGTTGCGCAGGTCGCTGTTGGCCTGGTCGAGCTCATCCACCTTGGCGCCCAGCTCCGAGTTGACCGTCTGCAGCTCCTCGTTCATGGAGTGGATCTCCTCCTTGGAGGTCTCCAGCTCCTCGTTGGTCGACTGGATCTCCTCGTTGAAGGAGAGTAGCTCCTCATTGGCGGATTTCAGCTCCTCCAGCGTGGCCTCGTACTCCTCGATGGTCGACTGGAGCCGCTCGCGGGTCTCCCTGACCTCCCGTTCCAGATGGTCGATGGCCGACCCGCCGTCCGCCGGCCCGAGCAGGGGCATGCCGGCGGCACCGGCCGGAGCCGGAGCCCCGACATCCTGGAAGACGACGAGGAACAGGTTCTCGCCGTCCTCGCGCGGCAGCGGTTCGATGATGAGGTTGAGGATCTGGACCAGGTCGCCGATCTCGACGGAAAGCCCTTCGCGATGGACCGGGCGCTGCGTCTCCAGCACCGTCTGGAAGGCCAGCCTCAGCTCCAGCCGCAGCCCCCGGCGCGCCATCGCCATCAGCTGGCGGTTCGGCAGGCCGGCGGGCGGCTCCAGGTACTTTCCGGTCCGGGGCGAGAAATAGACCACGTCCCCGGCCGCGCTGACCACGACATGGGGCGGCGCGAACTGCTCCAGCATGCGGACCTCGACGCACCGCCGCAGCGCCGACCCGCTGGGCGGAGCCTCGGTTCTCAGGCTCGGCGGCGTCACCGCCGGCGATCGCGGCCCGGCCACGAAGGACGCGTGGCTGGCCGTCGGCCCGACCGGGTCGAGGCGCTGGAACAGGCGGTGCTTCTTGTCCACGGGCGAGAACAGGGCGGCGTGCTGCGTCACGTTCTCGGAGATGCCGAGGAACAGGTAGCCCTTCGGCCGCAGGGCGTAATGGAACATAGGCAGCACCTTCGCCTGCAGTTCCGGCCCGAGATATATCAGCAGGTTGCGGCAGGAGATCAGGTCCATCCGCGAGAAGGGAGGATCGCGCACGATGCTGTGGGAGGAGAAGATGCAGAGGTCGCGGATCTCCTTCGACACCGCCATGCCGTTGCCGCTGGGCATGAAGAAGCGGCGCAGGCGCTCCGGCCCGATTCCAGTCAGCAGCGCCGCCGGATAGCGGCCGAGCCGGGCGGTGGCCAGCGCCGCGTCGTCGATGTCGGTGGCGAAGAGCTGCACCTGGGGCCGGACATCCAGCCGGTCCATCGCCTCGCGCAGCAGCATGGCGATGGAGTACGCCTCCTCGCCAGTGGCGCAGCCGGGCACCCAGATGCGGACCGTGTCGTCGGCCGCGCGGCCCGCCAGCAGGGCCGGAATCACCTCGCGCTCCATGAGGTCGAAGGCGTCGGGATCGCGGAAGAAGCCGGTCACGCCGATCAGCAGGTCGCGGAACAGCGCGCGCACCTCCTCCGGATCGCGGCCCAGCAGCTCCAGATACTCCTCGGCGCCGGCCACGCCGCGCACCTGCAGGCGGCGGTGCAGGCGGCGCATGAAGGTCTTTTCCTTATAGCCCCGGAAGTCATGCCCGACCTGGTCGCGCAGGACCGCGCAGACCGCGGGCTGGAGCCGCTCCAGCGCCAGCAGCGGCGCCGGCGGCTCGGGGGTGGTCTCCGCCTGTTCGAACAGCGCCAGCGAGCGGGCGAACTCCAGCAGCGGCCCGGGCATGGCTTCCGCCGGCAGCACCAGGTCGACCGCCCCGGTGGCGATGGCGCTGGACGGCATGCCGTCATGCCGGGGCCGGGTCGGACCGTTGCCCTGGGCGATCGTGAGCCCGCCCCGCTCCTTCACCGCCTTGAGGCCGAGGGCGCCGTCGCTGCCGCCTCCGGACAGCACGATCGCGGCGGCGGCCTCGCCCCGGTCGAGGGCCAGGCTGCTGAAGAAGACGTCCACCGGGTGGTATTCGCGCGTGAAGCCCGGCAGGGCCCGCGACCTCAGCCGTCCCTCGGCGATGGTGAGCACCATGCTGGACGGCAGGACGTAGACATGGTCGGGCTGGGGCTCGACGCCGTCCATGGCGGCCGCCACGGGCATGGCGGTGTAGTTGGCGAGGATCGCCGGCAGGCTGCTGTCCTGCTGGGGAGCCAGGTGCGTGAGCACGACGAAAGCCAGGCCGCTGTCGACGGGCATCGCCCGGAAGAAGGCCTCGAGGGCGGCGATGCCCCCGGCGGACGCGCCGATGCCCACGATGGGCGGTGTCCCGTTGGACATTCTTTCCTCCGGCGCCCCGGCCAAAGCGGGGCGCCTGTTTTTCAAGTCAGCACCGAGACTAGGCCGATTGCGGCCAGCAACACCAGGGATTGCGGACGGGTCAGCCCGGCGCCAGCAGCCGGACGCGCACGAGGATGCCGAGAACGGCCTTGGCCGTCTGGACGTCCCCGGCGCGATCGGCCCTCGCGGCGGCGGCGAACAGCCAGGCGAGGACGGTCCCGGCGCCACCCGCGGCCCGGACCAGAAGGCCGAGCTGCCGCGCGTCGGCCTCCGACCAGGTGGCGATGTCGATGGCGGCGAGACGGTCGCGCTGACGGCATTGCCGCAGCCATTGCCGCTTCTCCTCGATGCGCCATTCGGCTTCCGCGAGGAAGCGCTGCCGCGCCGCGAGCCGGTCGCTCAGCGCGTCGCTGGCCTCGCGCGAGCGGCGCAAGGTCAGGTCGATCGCCTCGGCCACCGCGACGATGACGGGAACGAGCGGTACCGGCACCCCGCCGGCCAGCACGCTCATGGCGGCCATGGACGCCACGGCCTGCGACATGTCGGCGTGGCGGGCGCGCAGGGCCTCGGCCGCGAGGCCGGCGCCCTGCAGATCATCGAAGCCCAGATCCCGCGCCAGCCCGTAGGCCTCGACCACCGACCGCACATCCTCGTCGCTCAGGCCGCCGGCGGCAGTGGCCGATCCGGTCGGAGACAGGCCGGTTCCCGCACCGGTATTGGTCATGAGCGCCACCGGCTGTAGGTGGGGTGCTCGGTGACCGTCGGCGCGATCCTCAGCCCGACCTCGGCGATCCGGTCGATGACGTCCAGGAACTCCATGAGGGTGACGCTGCGCGGCGGAAAGAAGCGATAGATGTCGTCCAGGGTCACGAACCCCTTCTCCAGCCCGATGCCGAGCAGCCGGCGCGTCTTGAACTCGTGGACGGACATCGGTCTCTCCTGGCGAGGCGCATCGCCTGCGGGGCGGGGAGGAACCATCGGCAACCGGGCCGACCGTCGGCCGCCCTCCGTGGCGGAATCCCCGCACGGCGATGATGCGCCTCAGCATCACAGAGTGTCATGGAAACGCCGGGGCCCTCATGACCATTACGGGCTATGCTAATTCAATATTTAAGTGTGAAAGCTTGAGGCCATTTCTCTGAATCCTAGAGAAGGCGGGGAGAGGCGCGCCGTCGGTCCCGCGGGCCGGAAGCGGCCACCGGTCCACCCGAAAAGAAACCCGCCGACAGGGGCGTGTCGGCGGGTGGAAAGAGTGGCAGAGGCTTCTGAGTGCCCAGCACCGCTCCCTACGGCGCTGGTCCCTTGAGAAGATTAGAGTGCGCTCAAACTCGCCCGCCGACGACGGAACATAAGCAGGATGGCGTCACTCCATCGTTCTGGGCTCAGGTCCGGGGCAGGCTCTGCTGGCGGCGCTTGCGGGACTGGCAGCGGGCGGGGGTCCGTTCAGCTGCGTAGTCCGGGCGCCTCATGCCCGGTCCGCGCCACGTATTCCGTATAGCCACCGCCGTACTGGTGGATGCTGTCGGGCGTCAACTCCAGTACGCGGTTGGAAAGTGCCGCCAGGAAATGCCTGTCGTGCGAGACAAACAGCATGGTGCCTTCGTAAGCGGTCAACGCCGCTATCAGCATTTCCTTGGTATCGAGATCGAGATGGTTGGTCGGCTCGTCGAGGACCAGGAAATTCGGCGGATCGTACAGCATGATCGCCATCACCAGCCGCGCCTTCTCTCCGCCGGACAGGACGCGGCATTTCTTCTCCACATCATCTCCGGAAAAGCCGAAGCAGCCGGCAAGCGCGCGAAGCGACCCTTGGTTCGCCTGGGGGAATGCACCCTCCAAGGATTCGAAAACGGTGTGGTCGCCGTCGAGCTGCTCCATCGCGTGCTGGGAGAAATAGCCCATCTTGACGCTGCCACCGACGGCGACGGTGCCCCTATCCGGCACGGTGGTGCCGGCCACCAGCTTCAACAGTGTGGATTTGCCGGCACCATTGACGCCCATGACGCACCAACGCTCCTTGCGCCGGATCGTCAGGTCGAGCCCTTGATAGATGGTGCGGCTGCCATAAGCCTTATGCACGTTCCTCAGGACGGCCACGTCGTCGCCCGAGCGGGGCGCCGGCCGGAAGTCGAACGCCACGACGTGGCGGCGTTTCGGTGGCTCGACACGCTCGATCTTGTCCAGCTTCTTCACCCGGCTTTGAACCTGGGCCGCGTGCGAGGCCCGGGCCTTGAAGCGTTCGATGAACTTCAGCTCCTTCGCCAGCATGGCCTGCTGCCGTTCGAACTGCGCCTGCTGCTGCTTCTCGTTCAGTGCCCGCTGGCGTTCGTAGAATTCGTAGTCCCCGGAATAGCTGGTCAGCGATCCGCCATCGATCTCGATGATCTTGCCCACGATCCGGTTCAGGAACGCGCGATCATGCGAGGTCATCAACAGAGCGCCATCGTAGGCCTTCAGAAATTGCTCCAGCCAGATCAGGCTTTCGATATCCAGATGGTTGCTCGGCTCATCCAGGAGCATGGCGTCGGGCCGCATGAGCAGGATGCGGCCGAGGGCGACACGCATCTTCCAGCCGCCCGACAAGGTCCCGATATCCGCGTCCATCATGTCCTGGCTGAAGCTGAGCCCGGCGAGAACCTCCCGTGCCCGTCCCTCCAGCTCGTAGCCGCCCAACTCCTCGAAGCGCGCCTGAACCTCGCCATAGCGCGCGATGATCGAATCCATGTCGTCGGCACGCTCGGGATCGCACATGGCCGCTTCAAGCTCGGCCAGTTCGGCCGCCACCGTGCTGACCGGCCCGGCTCCGTCCATCACTTCCGCCACGGCGGTCCGGCCGGACATTTCGCCGACATCCTGATTGAAATAGCCGATCGAGACCTGCTTCTCGACCGACACCTGGCCCTCGTCCGGAGACTCCTCACCGACGATCATCCGGAACAGCGTGGTCTTGCCTGAGCCGTTGGGACCGACCAGACCGACCTTTTCCCCCCTGTTCAATGCCGCGGAGGCTTCGAAGAAGAGGATTTGGTGACCGCTCTGCTTGGTGATGCTGTCGAATCGGATCATCTGCTACGGTATTCCCATCGCGTGGTTGCTGGCTGTCCCTGATCATGTCGAGAGACTGTCGGAAACTGGGGGTGGACTGGTCACCCGAGGCCTGGCCTCGACTCCCGACACAGACCAGCCCCGCTTCCAGCGCCCGGTCCAGCGAAATTTTTGTGCTGACGCCCCGGCGGGCCCCGCTTTTGGTTCGACGCCGAAACCGACGGCGCGGACTGTCACCCTGCGCGCCCCGATCGATGTGCAGGTACAAGCCTTTGCGTTCGTGCCGGCCGGGGCGCGCCACTCCTTGAACCTGGCCCAGAGGTTCTCGACCCTGTGACGTCGCCGGTAGGGTGCCGGATCATGGCACAGGACCGAGCGTCTTTCGGGTTGGGTTCGAGAGATTTAACCGAAGCGGCCGCTGGCTTTAATGTCGCCGACAAGCCCTTGAAAAAGCTGTGACGGCCCGCATCAGGCGGGGATGGGAGAAGGGCGTTCCGGGGCCGCGGCGGGCACCGGGGCGAGGTCCGGCATGAGGCTGCGGCCGGACACGGTGCGGGGCGCCCGTTCGCCCAGCAGCGCCGAGAGGGTCGGCACCACGTCGAAGGAGCTGCGCACGCCGCGCCGGCCGGGGGTCACGCCCGGGGCGGCGATCATGATCTCGCCATAGCGGCCGGTATGGCCGCCGGTACGGCGGTAGGGCAGCGGCCCGATGCTGCCGTGCTTGCGGTGCTCCAGCGCCAGCGGCGCGCCCCTCCACACCACGATCAGGTCGCAGCCGTCGGGCCCCAGCGCCGCCGGGTCGTTGCCGCCGGAGCGGACCACCTCGGCCACGGCCGGCTCGCCGGTGAGAGGGTCGCGGCACTGCATCAGCATCGCCTCCAGCGTGGCGCAGAGCGAGCCGTAGCGCTCCCAGGCCACGGTCCCGTGCCGCTCCCGCCCCTGCAGGTTCAGCCGGATGCGGCCGTCATAGAAGGACGGCAGGGCGAAGGCCGGCATGCGCCGCCAGAAGCGCCGGTAGCGCGCCGCCGGCATCCAGTCGAGCCCGGAGTCCCGGCGCAGCAGCCGCCGCCGCGCCACATCCCACAGCCGCTCCGCCGGCGTGTAGGGCACGGCGCGCAGCATCACCTCCTCCCAACGGTCGCCGGGTGCCAGCAGCGGCAGGCCGGTCGGGTCGGCGGGCAGCTCCGGCGGGCGCAGGTGCGGGCGGCCGAAGGCGTGGCGGTACATCAGCTCGGGCAGCAGCGCCATGCTGGCCACGTCGCTGTCGTTCGGCCCCATGCCGTGCATCGCCAGCGTCACCAGCGTCGCGTCGGGGAAGGCGGCGGCCAGCCGCGCCACCAGCCGGTCGGTCGCCTCCATGACCGACCGCAGCCCCTCCCCCGCCGCCACGGCCGACGGGTGGCCGTGCAGCGGATGGGCGGGATCGACGCCGTGCCACATCGGCTCCACCGCCGAATGGCACTCGCTGACCACCACCAGCGCCAGGTCCCAGTCCGGCAGCCGCTCGGCCAGCAGCCACTCCGAGGCGGCCGCGCGCAGCTCGACCGCCTTCGTCAGGTCGCGGCCCATGCGCCGCGTCGCCTCGGTGTCGGGCCAGGTGAAGCCGTAGATCCACTCGCGCGCGGGATACTCGCCGAAGCGGGCCCGCAGTTCCATGGCGAGACCGGGCGGGGAGCAGTGCGGCGGCACGCCGGGATCGTGCGCGCCCCAGGCCACCAGCCCGCGCGCCTCGGGCACCGCGTCCAGATCCAGGTAGGGCGCGTCGAACACCACGGCGCGGGCCCCGCTCCAGGCGATCCAGGGCAGCGCGCGGGTCGGCGCCTGGGAGACGCGGTAGCGCTTCGGGTCGAAATCGACCGCGGAGTCCCGGCCCCCCTCCCCCGGCGCCTTTCCCGTGGCGAAATGCTCCCAGGCCAGCCCGGTGCGCTTGGCGGCGCCATGGTCGAGGTGGAAATGGGCGGCGCGGTCGCGTAAGGAGCGCAGCGCCGGCAGCCGCCCCTCCGCCATCATCGCCTCGGCCAGCGACGGCTCGTAGCCGTCCAGCCCGATGACCAGAACACGTCCGCCCATGGCAATCCTCCCGCCCGAAGCCGCCCCCTCCATTAGGCCGGCAATCGGCGGCGGCGGGCCAGGGAGCGTCCGGACGGGTTGCGACGTCGCAACGGGAGAGGCCCCTCGCGGCCTGGGTAGCCCGCCGGCGCGCCCCCCTGCCCCGACCGTGCTCCGCGTGGCACCGGCCTCAGCCGGTGATATGCAGCGGGCAATCGCTCCAGATCCGATGGCGGAAGACCACCCCGCCCCCGCCCAGCCGCACGAGGCTGAGTTCGCCGACGGGAGCGCAGCGGCTCGCGCCCGTCTGGCAGTCGGAGTCGTTCCAGTGCGCCGACCGGGCGTGCGCCGTGCCGTCGCCGTCGATGAAGTGCAGCACGACCTTGGAATCCGGGGCGGCATGGTCGTTACCGGCATTCTCGAACGCCGCGATGCTGCGGGGCGCCGACGGGAACGGCGTGTAGGCCTCCAGCGTCTTCTCCGACGCCACCCCGCCGAAATCGAAGCCCCCGACCTGGCAGAACACCAGCGGCCGGAAGCCCAGCAGCGGTTCCAGGAAGCCGCCTACATCGGGCTCCATGTCTCCCGTTTCCGGGATCCGCCGCGCCGCCGCCTCGACGAAAGCGACCTCGAAGGCGCGGTCCAGGTCCGTCCGCGAAAGGCCCCGGCTGGCGAACAGATAGACCGACAGGAAGAGGAAGGCGAAGATCCCCAGGATGGACAGGCCGCCCACCCAGAGCGCCGCCCGCAACAGCCGCCAGCCCATCCGCGCCTCCCGCACCGCACCGTATCGCACCCGCGAGGGGTGTAAACGGGCCCGGGAAGGAACGTTCCCGGCGGCGCTCCCTCACCCCAGCATGCGGTCGATGCGGTCGCGCACGGCTCGAAGGCGCTCCTTCTGGGCAGGGTCCAGCCGGTCGCGGCCCGGGCGGAAGGACCCCAGGTCGCGCTCGAACCGCTCGATGGCCTGGGAGATGCGGGCCGATGCCGGTGCGGGCGCGGGCTTTTCCGCCGGCGCCTCCTTCGCGGCGCGCAGCTCCTTGATGGTGGCGCCGTCCTTGATGCGGGCCCAGAGCGCCAGCCGGGCCACGTCGCCGTCGGCGTCGGCCAGCAGGAACATGTGGCTCTTGGTGACCTTGTCGCGGAAGGCGGCGTATTCCTCGCGGATGCGCGCGGGCAGGCCGGACAGCGCCAGCAGGCGCGACACCTCGGACTTGGACAGGCCGACCGCGCCGGCCAGCTGCTCGCGGCTGTAATTGTGGCGCTCGGCCAGCCGGGCCAGGCCCAGGCTGATCTCCAGCGCATCCAGGTCGCGGCGCTGCAAATTCTCGATGAGCGCCACCTCCTCGATGCCGCCCGTGGTGACGACGGCGAAGATGGTGGGCTTGCCCAACAGCCGGTGGGCGCGCCAGCGCCGCTCGCCGGCGGCGATGAGATAGCCGCCCTCGGCCCGCCGCTTCACCAGGATCGGCTGCAGCAGCCCCTGGGCGGCGATGCTCTCCGCCAGCTCCTTCAGCGCCGCCTGGTCGAAATGCCGGCGCGGCTGGTCGGGGTTGGGGTGCAGCTGGTCGACATCGACCTCGATCAGCTCGGGGAAATCGCTGGAGGTGCCGAACAGCCGGTTCAGCTCCCCGCCCCCGCCCTGCGGCACGGCGGGGATGGTGGCGGCCAGCGCCGGGTTGGTGCGGGCGAGCTTACGCGACATGCTGGACCTCCTCACGATCCGCGCGCAGCAGCGCGGCGGCCACTTCACGGAACGGCGCCACCACCGCCTGGTCGGGCGCCACGTCGACGGTAGGCGCCCCGGCGGCCACGCTCTGCGGGAAGATCGTGGAGCGGGCGACCGGCTGGAAGATGCGGATCGCCTGGCCGAAGCGGCCGACGATCTCGGCCAGCGTCGCCCGGTCCTGGGTGTGGCGCTGGGTGTACATGGTGGGCAGGATGCCGACGATGCGCAGGTCCGGATTGCCGCGGCGACGCACCTTGCTGATCGTGTCCAGCAGCAGCGGCACGCCCATCAGCGCCAGCATCTCGGTCTGCACCGGGATCAGCACGCCGTCGCTGGCGGCAAGCGCGTTCAGCGTCATCATGCCCAGGTGCGGCGGGCAGTCGATCAGGATGTAGTCGTAGTCGCGCCGCACCGCGTTCAGCCGCTCGCGCAGCACCAGCGTGCCCATCGGCTCGGCGATCAGCTCGGTCTCCGCCGCCGACAGCAGGATGGAGCTGGGCAGCAGGTGGAAGCGCCCGTCGGCCGCCGGCACGACGCAGGCCGAGACCGGCTGGTCCTTCAGCACGACATGGTAGGTCGACCGCCCCGCCTCGGCCATGGCGGCCTGGCTGACGCCCAGATGCACCGTGGCGCTGGCCTGCGGGTCGGCGTCCACCAGCAGCACGCGCTGCCCCAGGCCGGCGAGCGCCGAGGCGACGTTGACGGCGGCGCTGGTCTTGCCCACCCCGCCCTTCTGGTTGGACACCGCGATGATGGTGGCGGTCTGGCGCGAGCGCTTGGGCGGGTCGCGCAGCAGCTCGATCACCGGCTGCGGGATCTTCTCGCCGCCGGTCTCCCAGCGGGAGATGCGGCCCTTGTCGTATTTGCGGCCGAGCTTGGCGTTCAGCCAGTCGGCGAAGGTCTGCTGGGTCTCCCCGCGCGCCTCGCGGGCCGCGCGGAGTTCGGCGCCGTCCATCCTGGTCTCTCCCGGCGGAATCTCGTCCGGCGCAGGATAGGCACGGGTTGCGGTTACGTCAACCGAACGGGTTAGGTTGCGTCAACTTGGTCACAGCGGTGGGGAGAGCCGGGTTGCGACGTCGCAACGGCGGTTCACGGGGATGGAGAGGCGGAGACGTCGTGCGTCCTTCTGACCGAGCTCAGGGTGAGGGAAGGGGGATGCCAGGCACTCCCGGTCTTCGCCGTTGCATGCTTGGCCGGGAGCAGCAAAATCCCCCTCATGCGGAGCTCGGTCAGAAGCACGCGGTACTCAGACGCTGTCAAATGCGAGGGGAGGGGCCCTCTCTGCCCCTCCCGCCGCGCTCAGGCCAGGCGGCCGGTGACGGTGCCGCGGGCGGCGCGGCCGTCGTCGCCGCGCAGCGCGCCGATCAGGCCCATCAGCACGGCGGAGCCCATCACGGCCAGGTTGACGACGAAGCCCAGCACCAGCAGGGCCAGGACGGTGAAGACGGTCATCTCGATCATTTTCGGTCTCCGGATCAGGTGTTGGGACGACCTTGCGCCCCGGGCCGGCCGGGCCCGTTGACCTGGATCAAGCGGCCGAATCATGTCACAGCCGAACCGTCGCGAACCGCGCCTCCGGCAGCCCGCGGAGGCGGGCCAAGTGCTTGGCCCGATTGATTTCCCGGCGCCACAAGGGTGGGGGAGGGGAAAGGTCATGCGCCCCGCGCCACGCTGCCATGGGAAAGGGCGCGGGGCCGGATTGACCAGGATCAACCATATGTAAGGGGCGGGGGCGGACAATGCCGCCATCCGCAGCAAGGCCGCGACCGCGCGGCCGGGAAGGACATCATGAACACGAACCGACAAGACCTCCGCGCCCTCGCAGCCGCCGACCGGGAAGCCCGCATCGGCATGGCCATCGGCGACGTCATCGGCGACCTGGTCAACTGGCTGGCCGAGCGCGTCTCGGGCCACCACGACCACACGCTCCCGGGCACGCCCACCCGCCGTCCGCACTGAGCGGGGGCTCTTCCATCCTTCTCCCCTTGAGGGAGAAGGGTGGGTCCCGCGGCGAAGCCGTGGGGGGTTGAGGGGTCGGCCGCTGTAGGCGGCCGTTCTCACCCGCTGATCCAGGATCACCCGTCGAGACGGCCCGGCTTCGCCGGTCCACCCCTCACCCTCCCGTTGCTGCGCAACGGGTCCCTCCCTCTCCCTCAAGGGGAGAGGGATTCTCGCGTCGCCCTCACAGCAGCAGATCGTCGCCGCCGAGCAAGGTCACGCCGGTCAGCACGATCTCCAGGTCCGCCACGCCGTCGCCGTTGCGGTCGGCCTGCAGCACGGCGCCGCCCTCTGACACCGACAGGCGCAGCTCGCCCGCCGCGCGGGTGAAGGCGGCCGTGCCGCGCCAGGCGAAGGCCTGGTTGCCGGCCGCCAGCGCGTTGGCGTCCAGCGCCTGCAGGTCGATGCGGTCCAGCCCCGTCTGGAAGTCCAGCACGCGGTCGGCCAGGGCGCCCGTGCCGCTCTCCGTCTCCGCCAGCCAGCGGAAACTGTCGGCCCCGCCGCCGCCCGCCAGCTGGTCGCGCCCGGCGCCGCCCTGGATGATGTCATCGCCCACGCCGCCCGACACGGTGTCGGCGCCGGCCCCGCCCAGCAGCACATCGTCGCCCGCCGAGCCGATCAGCGTGTCGTCGCCGGCGCCCGCGTCGATGGAGCGGATCGCCTCCAGCAGAACATCCGTGAAGTCCAGCCGGTCGGCGGCGGCCGAGCCCGTCACCTGCGCCGTGCTGAAGCCTAGCCCGGTGATGCGCTCCACGCCCGCCAGGAAAGACAGGGCCAGCGCGCCGTTCTGGATCTCGACGGCGTCGTAGCCGGCGCCGCCCTCCACCCGGTCGGTGCCGGTGCCGCCGCCCGCCACCAGGAACAGATCGTCCCCGGCGCCGCCGTCCAGGCTGTCGTCGCCCGCCCCGCCGACGATCGTGTCGGCGTCGGCCGAACCGATGATTGTGTCGTCGCCGGCATTGCCGGCGATGCGGGTGATGCCCTCCAGCACCGTGCGGGAGAAGTCTAGCCGGTCGTTGCCGGTGCCGCCGGCAATGCCGACGCCGGTGAAGTCGCCCGCCGTCACCAGCTCCACCCCGGCGACCTGCGCCAGCGTGATGATGGTGCCGGAGGCGCGCGCCTCGATCCGGTCGTTGCCGGCGCCGCCCAGCACCGTGTCGGCCATGGCATCGCTATTGCCGCGGTAGAGGAAGGCATCGTCGCCGCCGCCGCCGTCCAGCATGTCGGCCCCGGCGCCGCCCTCGATGCTGTCGCCGCCGACGCCGCCCACCACCGTATCGTCGCCGGCGCCCAGCGACAGCAGATCGACCTCGCGCAGCTCGATCGCGCCGAAATCCCAGCGGTCGGCGCCCTGCGTGCCCTGCAGGGTGAAGAGGATATCCTTGCCGGCCTCGCCCTCGATGCGCTCGATGGAGGAGAGCACGACCAGGCTGACGGTGGTGGTGCCGGCCGCCCGGAGCGTGTCGATGCCGTCCCCGCCCAGCAGCTGGTTGGCGCCCGCCGTGCCGGTGACCAGCAGCACATCGTTGCCGCCGCCGCCGGACAGGACGTCGTCGCCCGATCCGCCCTCCAGCGTGTCGTCGCCGGCCCCGCCCAACAGGCTGTCATGCCCGGCGCCGCCCAGCAGCCGGTCGGCCTGGGCGGTGCCCACCAGCGTGTCGTTGCCCGCCCCGCCATCGACGTAGGCGATGCCGTCCAGCAGGGTGGCGGACAGGTTGAACAGGTCGCCGCCCTCCGCCAGGACCACGCCCACATCCTTGAAGCCGCCGCCGGAGATGGTCTCGATGCCGCCGAAGGCGCGCAGGCCGATGCGGGTGCCGTCGGCCGCGGCGCGGATCGCATCCTTGCCGTCCTGGTCCAGCACGGAGTCGAAGCCCTCGCCCGCGCCGGAGAAGAGATAGACATCGTTGCCGGCGCCGCCCTCCAGCCGGTCGTCGCCGGCGCCGCCGGCCATGGTCTCGGCGCCCGAGGTGCCCTGGATCGTGTCGCTGCCGGCCCCACCCTCGATGCGGGCGATGCCGTCCAGCGCCGTGCTCCGGAAGCTCAGCAGGTTGGCGGCGCCGTCGCCGCGCACCACCACCTCCTTGAAGCCGCCGGCGGTGACGCGCTCGATGCCGGTGAAGCCGCGCAGGCCGATGATGGTGCCGTCGGCGGTGGCGCGGATCACATCCTGGCCGCCGCCGCCGGTCACGCTGTCGAAGCCGCCGGCTGCACCTGAGAACAGGAACTCGTCGGCACCGGCGCCGCCGTCCAGCGTGTCGTCGCCGATGCTGCCGGCGATCACATCGACACCCGCGGTGCCGGTGATCGTGTCGTTGCCGTCCTGCCCGTCGATGCGGGCGATGCCGGTGAGCTTCACCTGGGCGAAGTTCAGGACGTTGTGGCCCGATCCGCCCTGGATCGCCACGCCCTCGAACCCGCCGCCCGAGATCTCCTCGACGCCGCTGACGGAGGCGAGGCCGATGACGGCCCCGTCGGCCGTGGCGCGCACCACGTCGCGGCCGGCGCCGCCGATCACCGCGTCCCAGCCGCCGTCCGTCCCCACCAGGAACAGGTCGTTGCCGGCGCCGCCGTCCAGGCTGTCGTTGCCGGCCCCGCCGGACACCGCATTGTCGGCGGCGTTGCCGATAATGGTGTCGTTGCCGGCGCCGCCCTCCACCAGCTCGATGCCCTGCAGCGTCACCGCCGACAGGTTCAGCTGGTTGGCCTTGCCGTCGCCCTGGATGCGCACGCCCTTGAAGCCGCCGGCGGAGACGGTCTCCACCCCGATCAGGCCGCGCAGGCCGATGACGGTGCCGTCGGCCCCTGCCTGGACCGTGTCGTTGCCGTCGCCGCCGATGATGAGGTCGTGGCCGTCGCCGGTGCCGGAGACCAGGAACAGATCGTTGCCGCCGGCGCCGTCCAGCTGGTCGTTGCCGGCCTCGCCCATCAGCCGGTCGGCGCCCTTGCCGGCCATGATCCGGTCGTCGCCGGCGCCCAGCCGGATCAGGCTGATGTCCTTCAGCGTCACCGCGCCGAGATCGACCATGTTGGCGGCGCCGTCGAAGGCCAGCACCACGCCCTTGTGGCCCTTGCCCAGGATCGTCTCGACCGAGGAGAGGGAGGAGAGGCCGATGATGGTGCCGTCGGCCGCGGCCTCGATCACGTCGGCGCCGGCGCCGCCGGTCACGGCGTCGAAGCCGTTGCCGGCGCCGGCATAGCGGAACAAATCGTTGTAGGTGCCGCCCGACAGCGTGTCGTTGCCGCCGCCGCCCTCCATGGTCCAGCGGTCGGATACCGCACCCGTCAGCTTGTCGGCCTTGTCGCCCAGCACCACCGCGCGCTCCTCCACCCGGTTGGTGACGGAGACGACCATGGTGGCGTGGCTGTGGAGCTGCCCGTCGAAGGCGCTGATCTTGAGGGTGTGGCTGCTGGCGGTCTCGAAGTCGAGCTTGCTGCCGTCGGCCACCGTCACCACGCCGGTGGCGGCGTCGATGCGGAAGCGGCCGCCAGCGCTGTCCTCCAGCTTGTAGCTCAGCAGGCCCTTGCCGTTCGGGTCGCGCGCCAGGGCGGTGATGCCGACCGTGGTGCCCTCGGCGGCGCCCTCCGCCACGCGGTCGGGCGTGGGATCGGCGTCGATGGGCGCCGTGGCCGGGTCGTTACCGTCCAGCACGGCCACGGTGAAGTTCTTGGCGACCGACTGCGTGCCCGAGCTGGCGACGATGGTGATGGTGTGGAAGCCGGCCGTCTCGAAATCCAGCTTCGCCCCGGCGGCGACGGAGACGACGCCGGTGTCCTTGTCGATCTTGAAGCGTCCCTCGGCATTGTTCGACAGGGCGTAGGTGACCACGCCCTCCGGATCGGGATCGACCGCCAGGGCAGTGATGCCCACCAGCGTGTCGACGCTCGCATGCTCCATCACCTGGTTCATGCCGGCATCGGCGTCGGAGAGCGGGCCCGGCGGGTTGTCCAGCACCAGATCCTGGTCGGCGAAGCGCAGCACGCGCACGCTCAGCACCGTGTCGGTGCCGTCGCGCCCGGCCACCAGGTCGGCCACGGTGCCGCCGGAGACGGCGTACTCCTCGCGCTTGCCGGCGAAGACGGCCACGTCATGGCCGCCGCCGCCATCCAGCCGGTCGTCGCCGGAGCCGCCGGTCAGCAAGTCGCTGCCCGCCCCGCCGGTCAGCGTGTCGTCGCCGCCGGCGCCCGACAGCGTCCAGGCCGCGGTGGCGGTCGAGACCGACTTCGCCTCGCCCGCGTCGGTGCCGGTCCAGGAAAGGACCGGCGGCGGGGTGGGGGTCGCCGGGGCGGTATCGGGGGTGGCCGGAACGGTGGGCGTGGTCGGCGCCGGGTCCGTCTGGGTCGGTGTCGTCGGGGAAGGGGTGGTGGGGGCGGGATCGGCCGGCGCGGGGCCCGGCGTCACCGGTTGCGTCGCCACGGGCTCCGTGGGGGTCGGCTCGGCCGGGGTCTGGGTGCTGTCGGTCATTCTCGCCTCCGAAGGGTGCCGTTCCCGTCGCAAGCGGTGTGCCAGCCCCTGGACCCCAGCGCTGGCGCCGGAAATCCCACTCCGTTCTCGCCTTTCAGGTGCAGGAACGACCCGCCAGCGGGCAGGATTTTCCCGTCATAGCACCGGGGCATAGGCAAGCTTTGCAACCCGTGTGGCGCATCCTTACGGGGCGGGGGCACTAACCGGGCGTAAAGGGGCGGCATGCCAGACTGGCCGCCCGTTACCGGAAGTTCCCATGCGCCGCGCCCCGTCCCGCCTCACCGCCCTCCTGCTCGCCGGCGCCACGCTGGCAGCGGTCATGCCGCCGGCCGGCGGCGTGACGATCCTTCCTTCGGAAGACCCGGTACGGCTGGAGGACGACCGCCCGCCCGCCGACATCCAGGCGCGCCTGCTCCGGGGCCGCGCGGTCGCCGCCGACGGGACCTGGCTGCTGCTGACCCGCGAAATCTCGGCGACCACCTACGAGCTGGTGCTGGTCGACATCGCCCGGCCCGGGACGCCGGTGGAGATGAGCCGCCTGCCGCTTAAGGATTTGCCGTCGCACAGCGCCGTCGACGCGGCCCGCGGCCTCGCTTATGTGACGTTCGGGTTTCCCGCTGGGAAAGAGATGCGCATCCTGCGCCTGCCGACCTTGGAGACCCTGTCGGTGATGCCGGACGAGGGGACGGTCATCACCCCTTCCGGCCGGTGGGTCGTCAGGCATGGCAGCGGCAGCGAAAGCCGGATCGAGCTGATCGACGCCGCCGACACCCTGCACCCCCGCGTCGCGGTGACGGTGGTGGAGGGGACCATCCGCGACCTCGCCCACGATCCGGAAGGGCTGCAGCCGCCGAAGCCGGCGTCGCCCGATCCGGACGGCTATGACTGGGCGACGGTGCGCGGTTCCGCCTCCGAGGCCTTCGCGGTGGAGGGGCGGCTCTACGCGATCCTGGCGTTCGACATCTACGAGGAGGTTCTGTACGACCTCACCGACCCGGCCCGGCCGGTGGCGCTGCTATCCGCCGCGGTACGCCGGGGCGGGCCGGAGGCGGTGCGCTACGCCACCGATCTGCAGACGGCCCCGAACGGGCGGGTGCGGCGCATCGACCGCGCCCGCCACCGCGAGGAGTTCTACCGGCTGACGCCGGCGGGCGCCGTGTTCGAACGGATGCAGCCGCTGGACGGGCGCAACTATGAGAGCCTGCCGACCGCGCACCGGAACCGGGACGTGCCGCCGCCGGACGACGGCAAGCCGGGCTGGTGGGCCCGGCCGTGGGACCCGTTCCTCCTGGCGATGCCGCCCGGCCTGGGCGTCAAGGTGGTGTCGGGCGGGTTTCCCGACCGGACCCTGCTGTGGCCGCTGTCGGCGCGGGCGGACGGGCCGGCGCTGCTGCGCCTGCACCAGTCCCTGCTGGCCGAGCTGGCGGAGAACCGCCACTGGACGCGCTGGGCGACCCTGGCGCTGAGGCTGGAGGCGTGGGGCGTGGCCGACCTGGTGCGGGGCCCGCTGCCCGGCATCCCGCCGGAGCGGCGCGCGGCGCTGCTGGAGGATTATGCGACCTGGCTGGTCCGCGCGGACCGGCCGGGGGAGGCGGTCCAGGCTCTGCGCGGAGTCCTGGCCGGCATGCCGGACCGGCGCGAGAGCTGGAAACTGCTGGGCTGGGCGCTGGAAACCTCGGCCGGCGGGCTGGGCGATTTCGACGCCAAGCGGGCGCGCCTGGCCGAGGCCGCCGCCGCCTATGACCGGTTCGAGGCGATGGGCGGCACGCCAACCCCGCGCATGCGCCTGTTCCGCGGCCTCTACCCGGCGGGGCTTGGCGGCGATGTCTGCAACTATGTACGGGCCCTGCGCGCGGCGGACCGGCTGATGGTCGGACTGACCGACGAGCGCCACCTCGACCTGAACGGCGACGGCGTGCGCGACCTGATCTACAACGTCTACCATGGCCTGCGGGTCATGCAGAACGCGCTGGACCCCAGGACGCTGGCGCCGCTGCCCCTCGGCGGCTCCCGCCCCCCGCGCGGCCGGGATGTGCAGCGGTACTTCCTGCCCTTCCGCGACGGCATCTACGTGCTGGTGGCCGGCGTCGAGGAGACGCCGGCCGAGCCGCTGCAGCTGTGGCGGGGCGACCGCGTGGCGTGCCGCTTCGGCGATCAGGACTGACCGTCCGTCCTTACCTCCCGGGGGAAGCCACCACCCTTACCGCCTGGGGTCCTTACGCCTTGGGGGAGGCTTTGCGCCCGCCCTTCGGCAGCTCGAAGGCCACTTCGGTGATGCTGCCGGAGGTCAGCGAGGCCAGGACCGTGCGCACCGTGCCCTCGTGGTTCATGCGGGCGGTGTCGGCGGTCACGGCGCTGCCGGCGGCCAGCACCAGGCGGCGGGCGCCCCGCGCGGTCTCTTCGATGCGCAGCGCCTCCAGGTCGGACAGCAGCGGGCCCGGCACGTTGCGCGCGGTCAGCGCGTGGCGCGTCGCCGCCCACAGGGCCTGGGCGTCCTCGATGTCGGGCAGCGGCCCGTCCGGCCTTATGTCCGGCGCGGGGGGAGGGGCCTGGTCGGCCGCCAGCGCATCGACCTTGCCGATGCGCCGGGCGCGGCGGCCGGAGCTGTGGCGCTCGCGCTCCAGGAAGGTCTCGGCCGCCTCGTCCTCGTCCTTGGCCAGGAACTCCAGCGTCACCTGCTCGACCTTGCGGCCCCGGCGCTTGATCTTGTCGTCGGGCATGTCGACGCGGAAGGGCGCCAGCTGGTTCACCTCGGCGATGGCGCGGTCGATGGTGCGGGTGCGCAGGATGCCGAAATCCTTGTAGGCGCCCTCCGGCACATTCAGCAGCCGGCGCAGCGTCTCCACGTCCAGCGTCAGGTCCGGATAGTCCATCTGGTAGCGCTGCATGCCGATCTCGTAGAGCTTCAGCGCGTAGGTGCTGGTGACCTTCACCATGGCCGGCCCCGACAGCCGGGCCCAGAGCTGGCTGGTGCGCTGCAGCTCCAGGAAGGCGTCGGTGAACTGGAAATGGATGTCGGCGCTGTCGCTCTCCAGCTCGTCCTCGGGCCGGACGTAGCTGGACAGGATGCGCAGCTCGGCGCGGCTCCGGCGGCCGCGGAAGGGGCCGATGACCACCAGGCTCGACTCGTAGATCTCCTTCACCGCGTCGAAGATGCGCTCATTGCCCTTGTGGTTGCCGCGCACGACCTTCTTCGGCAGGCGGTAGAGCTTGTTGGCGAAGTTCTGGCTGCCGGCCAGGTGGATCATGAAGTTCAGCATCTTCTGCGCCGGCAGCGACAGGCGCGAGCCGTTGGCGGGATAGCTGTAGACCGCCTCCGCCGCCTTGATCAGATGCTTGTAGCCGTCGCGCTCGAAGGTGGCCGCCGCCACCTGGGCGGTGCGGCCGGCGCCCTCGCCATAGGGCACCACCTCCGCCGCCGGCGCCGCGATCTCGGCCGATCCGATGTCGATCACCACGCCGCCGTCGCCGCGCGGGTCGTAGGGGACGACGGCGCCGGCAATGATCCCGGCGGCGGGATCCGGCATGGCCGCTTCGGGCGACGGGGTCTTGCTCTTGCGCGGCGGCATGTGTCATCCGGTCGGGAAGGCCGGCAGTTTATGCACTTCCTTACTTCGGGCACAAGTAAGGAAAGGATGGCACCCCGACCCGTCCCGCCGTCCTTACCGCCTGGGGGGCGCGGGCCACCCCGCCCTTACGCCCCGGGGCGCAAGCCGACTCGCCCCGCCCGGTAGGGACAAGGTCCCCCGCGCGTAAGGAAGAAGGGCCGCCGCGCCTTGCCCCGCCTGGGTTCGCCGCTCCGTGAATCCTTTAGAACCTGGAACAGGTAAGGGACAGGGGTCGATTTGGTTGGCAGGGAGGGGTTCATCCTTACTCCCTGGGGGCGGCACCTGGACGGAGACGGCACCAGAGGCCTCCGGAGCCCCCGAATCGGCAGCCTGATCCTTACGCCCCGGGGGAGGCGGGGAGCCCCCATCCCTGTCCTTACCGCATGGGGGCACGGCGCCCCCCCACACCGTAAGGACCGGGCCCCCAAGCCGTAAGGAACGGCGACTCGGGACGGCTCCAGGCGTCCAGGTCCGAGTCGCACCCGAGGATATGGCCCCCGGGAGGTAAGGACGGGGCGGCCCTCCGCCATCGGGCGGGCGCCAATCCTCCCCCCGGCAGTAAGGATGCGATTGCCCTCCGCCCCCAGGCGGTAAGGATCAGCCCAGCAAATCCGCCGTTCCCAGGCCCCCGGCCGGTAAGGATGGCGGCGCCGGGGTGGTCGCCCCCACGGTGTAAGGATCGGCGCCGCCGCGTCACCCTTTCCCCGACTCTTCGCTGTTGACTCGGGCGCGACTCGGCAGGCCCGCAGGGGCCCCGGGCGGCGCCCCGGTGGAAGGGTGACATATCGGGCGCTATGCTGGCCGCGGGGCAATCCGGAACCCTCCCCGCACGGCCATGGTTGGGCCCGCGGGGGGATCTCATCGCCAGGGGACAGACCCATGAAACGCCTGCCCATCGTCAGCCTTGTCGCCGTGCTCGCCGCCGCGGCGCCCGCCCTCGCCCAGGACACGCCCACGGCCAAGGCGGGCGAGGAGTTCTGCATCGACACCAGCCGCATCCGCCAGACCACGGTCATCGACGCCAAGACCATCCTGGTGGAGATGAAGGGCCGCAAGGATTGGTACCGGATCGACCTCGTCAACCGCTGTCCGGGCCTGCGCACCGACGGCTTCTCCTACGAGACCTCGATCAACCGGCTGTGCAAGACCGACCCGCTGCGCACCGTGGACACGCCGGTGCCCGCCACCTGCCTGATCAGCCGCATCGCCAAGTCCGACCAGGCGGAGGCCGAGCGCCTCAAGGACAGCCGGCGCAAGGGCCGCGACACCGCCGCGACGGAACCGGCGCCCACGCCGAGGTGAGGCCACCCGGCGGGGCTCTCTCCGGGCAGGGACGCTTCCCCTTCCGGGGAACCCGCCCCGCCGCCACCGTGTTCATCCCTTCGACGCCCGTCGCCACGGCCAAGGGGGCCTGACGGCGGAACCGGGCGGGGAGGGGGTTTCGATGAACATCTTCTACATCATCGGCGTCATCGTCGTGGTCCTGGCAATCCTGTCCTTCCTGGGCCTGCGCTGAGCCTTACCTGATCCGGGCCGGCGACGCGGCGCCCGATAGCGCCCCGCCGCGCCCCATATTCCAATCGGAAAGCTTACCCCGGAGGTTCTGGACCGGCCGGGCCGTGCGACCTATTATCGGACAAGCGACGGGAAGGGTCCGCCTCTTTGCGGATTCTTCACCATTCCGCGCCTTGGTAAGGCTGCGGGACGGTGTCGGTCCGGTAGGAGGAGTTTCATGGCGATCCGCGTTCGCGAGGACTACCGCGGCCTGACGGGCCCTGAGAAGGCGGCCGTCCTCATGCTCGCCCTGGGCGAGGAGCATGCGAGCCGCCTCTTCTCGCTGATGGGCGAGGACGAGATCAAGGAGCTGTCGCAGACCATGGCCAACCTCGGCTCGGTCAGCTCCAACATCGTGGAACGGCTCTTCGTCGAGTTCGCCGAGCAGATCTCCTCCACCGGTTCGCTGGTCGGCACCTTCGACAGCACCGAGCGCCTGCTCATGAAGGTGCTGTCGAAGGAGAAGGTCGACAGCATCATGGAGGACATCCGCGGTCCCGCGGGTCGCACCATGTGGGACAAGCTCGCCAACGTGAACGAGCAGGTCCTGTCGAACTACCTGAAGAACGAGTACCCGCAGACCGTCGCGGTCATCCTGACCAAGATCAAGGCCGACCATGCCGGCCGCGTGCTGCAGATGCTGCCCGAGAGCTTCGCCATGGAAGTCATCATGCGCATGCTGCGCATGGAGGCGGTGCAGAAGGAGGTCGTGGACGACATCGAGCGCACGCTACGCACCGAGTTCATGTCGAACCTGGCGCGCACCAACCGCCGCGACGCCCACGAGATGATGGCGGAGATCTTCAACAGCCTGGACCGCAACACGGAGAGCCGCTTCATCGCCGCGCTCGAGGAGCGCAACCGCGACAGCGCCGAGCGCATCCGCGCGCTGATGTTCACCTTCGAGGATCTCGGCAAGCTGGACCCGTCGGGCGTGCAGTCGCTGCTGCGCTCGGTGGACAAGCAGAAGCTCGCCACCGCGCTGAAGGGCGCGTCGGAGACGCTGAAGGATTTGTTCTTCACCAACATGTCCGAGCGCGCCGCCAAGATCATGCGCGAGGACATGGCCGCCATGGGCCCGGTGCGCCTGCGCGACGTGGACGAGGCGCAGATGTACATGGTGCAGCTGGCCAAGGACATGGCCGCCCGCGGCGAGATCGTCATCTCCAGCGGCAAGGGCGACGACGAGCTGGTGTACTGACCGGCCGGCAGTATTGAAGCCGTGCGCGCTTCGACGGGCTCAGCATGAGGGGGGTGGGTGCTGCTCCCGGTCACGTCTGTGCCCGTAAGCGCAGCAGTGCCTGGCATCCCCCCTCCTTCATCCTGAGCTTGGTCGGAAGCACGCACCTCGCCTCAGCCGCTCGGACGAAGACGCGTATTTGGTGCTAAGCCCAAACGCCGGCTGGTTTATCGCGGGTGCCGACGCTACCTACTGCCTTAACATTTGTTAAAAGCCCGAAGGCATCCCGGGCGGGCAGGTGATGGTGGACCCCGAGGAGCTGAAGGCGGAGATGCAGCGGGCCATCGCCCGCATCGAGGAGGAGATGCAGCGCCTGCGGTGGCTGGCGCTGGAGCAACAGCGCATCCTCGGCGCCGCCTCCGGCCAGCCTGCTTCGGGCCACGCGATCGGCCGCGAGATGGACGGCATGCCCTCGCTCGAGTTCCTGGTGAAGCTGCGGGCGGAGGCGCCGCGCCAGGATGCCGTCCCCGAGGATGGCGCAACGGCCCGGGAGGGCTGAGCCGTAGGTCGCATGGAGCCGAAGGCGCAATGCGACAGCCCCGGCCGGAGCGTCGCATTACGGCGTCGCTTCCATGCGACCTACGGGTGCTGCACCAGCCTCAGGAGCCGGCCTGCAGCCCGCAGGCCCGGATGGCGTCGAGCGCGCAGGCCTCGTCATTGTCCGAGGTGTCGCCGGTGACGCCCACCGCGCCGATCACGCCGCCCGCCCCCTGCAGCAGCACGCCGCCGGCCGCGGGAATCATGCCCTTGGGCGCGATGCCGCCCAGCGCCGCGACGAAGACCGGGCGTTCCGCCGCCATCTCGGCCACGCGGCGCGACGAGACGCCCAGCGCCAGCGCGCTCGCCGCCTTGCCCGTGGCGATCTCCGGCCTCAGCGTCGAGCTGCCGTCCTGCCGCTTCAGCACCACCAGGTGCCCGCCCGGGTCCAGCACGGCCACGGTCAGCGGCTTCAGCCCCTTCTCGCGGCCGGCCGCCAGCACGCCGTCGGCGATGCGGTCGGCGAGATCCAGGGTGAGACGGTCGGGCGGGGTGGTCATGGCAGGGTCCTCCAGGGCTGTGTCGCGCCTTGTACGGCGCCAACAGCCGGAAGGATCACAAAGCCCGGTCTAGTGGGGTGCCGTACCGCGTTGCTCATCACTTCCCGTCATCCCGGCGCAAGCCGGGACCCAGGAGTTTCAGCGATGGGAGGTCGATGAAGCGGAGAGGCTGGGGCGTGGTGCGTCCTTCGACAGGCTCAGGATGAAGGACGGGGGATGCCAGGCACTTCTGGTTTCAACCCGCTCTGAGTTGGACGGGAGCAGCTAAACCCCCTCATCCTGAGCCTGTCGAAGGACGCACCACGCCACCGCTGCCGATCAAAATGGCGTGCGGCATCAGGCGCTCCCGCTGCAACTCCTGGTCCCCGGCCTTCGCCGGGGTGACGGTGGAGAGAGTGGTGACGGTGGGTGGCGGACGCCAGCCCTTCAGGGCCGCCGGTCCGCGTCGCCCGTGCCGGAGACGATGGTGTCGACCGCCGGCGGAGGGACCTCCTCCGCCGGCTTGTCGCCGCCCAGATTCGCCTTGAAGGCGCGGATGCCTTTGCCGAGGTCGCCCATGACCCTCGGCAGCTTTCCGGCGCCGAAGATGATCAGCACCATCAGCAGGATCAGCAGCCCTTCCGTCAGGCCGATGCTCATCCGCGCCTCCCTTTCCTTACGTCACCCGGTTCTCACGAGGCCGTGGCGGGGATCCGCCGGCTGCGCCACTCGTAGAAGGCGACGCCGATCGCCACCCAGACCACCAGCCGGGCCCAGGTGTCCAGCGGCAGGCCGATCATCAGGTACAGGCAGATGGCCGCGCTCAGCGCCGGGATGAAGGGTACCCAGGGCGTGCGGAACGGCCTGGGCATGTCGGGCGCCTTGCGGCGCATGACGATGACGCCGACCGACACGAAGAAGAAGGCCACCAGCGTGCCGATGGACACCATGTGGCCCAGCAGGTCGATCGGGAACAGCCCGGCCAGCGCCATGGCGATCACGCCGGTGAGATAGGTGCTGACATGCGGCGTCCGGTACTTGGGGTGCACCTTGCCCAGCGCCGAGGGCAGGATGCCGTGCCGGGCCATCGCCAGGAAGACGCGCGGCTGGGCCAGCAGCAGCACGATGATGCCGGAGGTCAGGCCGGCGACGGCGCCCAGCGCCACCAGCGGCTCGATCCAGGCGACGCCGGGGCCCATCCGCTCCACCGCCAGCGACACCGGCGAGGCGACGTTCAGCTCGGTGAAGGGCACGATGCCGGTGAGCGTCAGCGACATGGCGACGTAGAGGATGGTGCAGACCACCAGCGAGCCCAGGATGCCGATCGGCACGTCGCGCTGCGGCTTCTTCGCCTCCAGCGCCGTCGTCGCCACCGCGTCGAAGCCGATATAGGCGATGAAGACCACGGCCGCGGCGCGCAGCACGCCGCTCCAGCCGAACTCGCCGAAGGTGCCGGTGTTCTCGGGCACGAAGGGCACCCAGCGCGACGGGTCGACATGGAACATGCCGATGGCGACCACCACCAGGATCACCGCCACCTTGATGAACACGACGATGGCGTTGGTGAGCGAGGAGCGCGCGACGCCCGCCACGGCGCAGAAGGTGGCGAAGGCGGTGATCAGCATGGCCGGCAGGTTCATCACCGCGCCGGTGCGCACGATCTCGCCGTCGACCAGCGCGAAGGGGGCGCTGGAGAACAGCTCGGGCAGCGGCAGGCCCACCGACTTGAAGAAGGCCACGCAGTAGGCGGACCAGCCCACCGCCACGAAGGCGGCGGCGAACAGATACTCCAGGATCAGGTTCCAGCCCGTGAGCCAGCCGATGCGCGGGCCCATGGACATGCGGGCGTAGGAATAGGCGCCGCCCGACTCGCCGGACATGGCCGCGAATTCGGCGTAGCAGAGGCCGGCGCAGGCGCAGGCCAGAGCCGCCAGCAGGAAGGAGAGCACCACGCCCGGCCCGGCATAGTTCGCCGCGGCCGATCCGGTGATGACGAAGATGCCGGCGCCGATGATGACGCCCACCCCCAGCAGGACCAGCTGGAAGGGACCGAGCGAGCGCGCTAGGCCGTGATTGTCCGCTGAACTCATTTAACCGTTTCCCTCCCCGGGAGACGGGTCCGCCCCGGCGTGCCGGAGCGGACCCTTTCTTGTCGTTGTCTAGTGGATCACTCGGCCTGCACGGCCTTGCCGCCGATCTCGGGCTGGCCGGTCACGGCCTCCTCCTCGGTCGGGCGGCGCAGACGGTGCTCGCCGAGATACAGCAGGATCGGCGCCGCGATGAAGATCGAGGAGCTGGTCGCCAGCACCACGCCGAACAGCAGCACCCAGGCGAACTCCCGCAGGGATTCCGCCGCGAACAGGGCCAGCGGCAGCGTCGACAGGAAGATGGCCAGCGACGTGCTGATGGTCCGGCTGATCGTCTCGTTGATCGAGCGGTCGATCAGCTCGCGCAGCGGCATCTTGCGATAGAGCCTGAGATTCTCGCGGACGCGGTCATAGACCACGACCTTGTCGTTGATCGAGAAGCCCATGATGGTGAGGATCGCCGCGACCGAGGTCAGGTTGAACTGCATGCCCGTGACGGCGAAGAAGCCGATGGTCTTGGTCACGTCCAGCAGCATGGTCACCACGGCGCCGACGCCGAACTGCCATTCGAAGCGGAAGGTGATGTAGACCAGCATGGCGACCGAGGCGAGCGCCAGCGCCAGCATGCCCTGCTCGAACAGCTCGCCCGAGACGGACGCGCCGACCGATTCCACGCGGCGGATCTGCGTGCCGGGGAAGCTGCCCTGCAGCGTCTCCTGGACCTTGCGGACCACCGCCTGCTGCGCCTGGTCGCCGCCCTCCTGCCGCTCCAGCCGGACGATGACGTCGGTGGGCGGGCCGAACTGCTGCAGCGCGACCGGGCCGACCTCCAGCTTCTCCAGCGTCGAGCGCAGGGCCGGGAAGTCGGCCGGCTGCTCGGTGCGGATCTCCATGACGATGCCGCCGGCGAAGTCGATGCCGTAGTTCAGGCCCGGCTTGAAGAACAGCACCACAGAGGCCGTGCTGAGCAGCACCGACAGGGCGATGCCCAGATGGCGGCCCTTCATGAACTGGATCTTCGGGTTCTCGGGCGCCAGCCGCAGCCAGCCGACCGAGCCCAGCACCTTCGGCTTGGTGCGCTTGTACCATTCCGCCGTCAGGTAGCGCGCCACCATGGTGGCGGTGAACATGGAGGTGATGATGCCCAGGCTGATGGTCACCGCGAAGCCCCGCACGGTACCCGTGCCGACGGCGTAGAGGATGATCATCTTGATGAGCGTGGTCAGGTTGGCGTCGACGATGGTGCCCTGGGCGCGGGAATAGCCCGCCTCCAGCGCCGCCAGCGGCGTGCGGCCCTTCTTCGCCTCCTCGCGGATGCGCTCGTTGATCAGGATGTTGGCGTCGACCGACATGCCCAGCGTCAGCAGGATGCCGGCGATGCCGGGCAGGGTCAGCGTCGCCTCCAGCAGCGACAGGCACGCCACGGTGAGGAACAGGTTGAAGATCAGCGCGATGTTGGCGAAGACGCCGAACAGCCCGTAGGTCAGGACCATGTAGCCCATGACCAGGATCACGCCGGCGACGATGGCGATCAGGCCGGCGCGGATGCTGTCGGCGCCGAGCTCCGGCCCGACCGACCGCTCCTCGACGATGGTCAGCGGGGCCGGCAGGGCGCCGGCGCGCAGCAGCACCGCCAGGTCGTTGGCCGACTGGGCGTTGAAGCTGCCGCTGATCTGGCCGCGGCCGCCGGTGATCGGCTCGTTGATGCGCGGCGCGCTGATGACCTTGTTGTCCAGCACGATGGCGAAGGGCCGGCCGACATTCTGCTTGGTCACCTCGCCGAAGCGGCGGGCGCCCAGCGCGTCGAAGGTGAAGTTCACCACCCACTGGCCGGACTGCTGGTTGAAGCTGGGCTGGGCGTCGGTCAGGGTGGCGCCGTCGACCTCGATCTTGCGGCGGACCAGCATCTGGCCGGGCTGCGAGCGGTCGCTGCTCTCCAGCCACTCGGTGCCCGGCGGGGCGACCGAGCCCGGCGCCAGCGTCTCCTCCGACAGCAGCCGGAAGGTCATCTTGGCGGTCTGGCCCAGCAGGCGCTTCACGCGGTCGGGGTCGGTGACGCCCGGCAGCTGCACCAGGATGCGGTTGGCGCCCTGACGCGCGATGACCGGCTCGTTGGTGCCGGTCTCGTCGATGCGGCGGCGGATGATCTCGATGGACTGTACGACGGCGCTGGTCGCCTTCTCCGCCATCGCCGTCTCGGACAGCGCCAGGTGGAACCGGCCGTTCTCGACGGCCGTGTCGATCTCGCGCCGGCCCTGGGCGTCGGCCGCGGTGATGGTGTCGCGCAGCGCGGTGCGCGCGGCCTCCTCCTGCGTCGGGTCGACCAGGGTGAAGGCCACGGCCTTGTCGCGCACGCCCAGGTCGGTCACGCCGACCTTGGCCTCGCGCAGCTGGCGGCGCACGCCGTCCAGCAGGTTCTCCAGCCGCTCCTTGTGGACGGCCTCCATGTCGACCTCCATCAGCAGGTACGAACCGCCCTGCAGGTCGAGGCCGAGATTGACGTGTCGCTGCGGCAGCCAGCCGGGCAGCGAGCCCGGCGGCACCAGGCTGGGGATGGAGAACAGCACCCCCAGCAGGCAGATGGTGATGATGGCGATGCTCTTCGCCTTGGAGAAACGAAGCACGGGGAATTTCCTCGGGAATCATGGGTGCGGCAGCAGCAGACGCCCACGTTCGGTGGGCGCCGCGCGGGCCGCGCGCTGGATGAAGATCTCTGGGCTCAGGCGGTCGGCGGGGCGCGGGCGCCGGGCAGGGACGCCAGCGCCGCGGTCGGCAGGCCGGAAGCGGGGCCGGCCGGGGCGCGGGCCGGGGCCTCGGCCGCCGGAATGTCGGTGCGCAGGACGGGCAGCGCGGGCGCCGGCGCCTTGCCGTCACCCCCGTCGCCCATGCGCTTCAGCACCGGCAGCGGCTTGGGTTCGCCCTTGACCGGCACCAGGGTGCGCTCTCCCTGGACGGGCGCCAGGGCGATCCGGGCGAGATCGTCCGCCGCCCGGCCGGACGGCACCGGCGCGGCGGCCAGCCCGGCGGCGAGCCAGGCCAGCAGAAGCAGGCAGAGCGCGAACGCCGACGCCGGGCGCCCGGCCTTCGCCGCGCCGTCCAGATCAGCCAAGTGGGTGTCGTCGCCGGTCCTCACGGCGCGGACCATAGCACGCGGGACGGCCCGGCGCCACGCGGGGGAGGGGGTGCGGGCGGGGAGGAAGGTGCGACGTCGCAACCTTTCGGTGCTCCGCTCTCAGGTGGGAGGGGGATGGGCCGCCCTCCTTATCCTTCTCCCCTTGCGGGAGAAGGGTGGGACCCGTTGCGCAGCAATGGGGGATGAGGGGTCAACAGCCGAAGGCTGGCGTTCTCGACGGCTGTCCCAAGATCACGCGTTGAGAACGTCGGGCTAGGCCCGCCGACCCCTCACCCTCCCACCGCTTCGCGGCCGGTCCCATCCCTATCCCGCAAGGGGCGAGGAATATTTTCGCCTCACCCCCACAGCAGCCACCCCGCCACCGCCACCGCGGCGACGCAGGCGACGCCGACCCAGGCCCAGCGGCCGCCGGCCGCCACGGCGCCGCTGCCGGACAGGCCGTCTGGGGAGGACGCACCGGCCCGCACCTCGGTGCCGCCGCCCTCGGCCGGCATTACCGGCGCCGGCGCTGCTGCCGGGCCCGGGCGGTCCTCGATGCGCAACGGCGCGGGCTCGTCCGCCTCCTCGGGGAAGTCGGGGCGGCGCCGGCCGGTGAGGTCCTCGTCCAGCTCGACCGTGACGCCCTCCGCCTCCAGCCGGGCCACCACGCGGGCGACGGTGCCGACATCCAGCTCCTCCACCGGCAGCAGCCCGCGCATCTGCCCCAGCGTCAGCACCCCCTCCTGCTCCCGCCCCAGCGCCACCAGGCGCCGCACCGAGTCCTCAAGGTCCATCACCACCTCCGTTCCCTCGTCCCCTGGGGAACGGCGACGGATGCCCGTCGGGCAGCTTCGGCCGTGATCGGCACAGGCCTTGGTAGCGGAAATGCGAGGTTGGACTGCCCAACGGTGCCGCTGATGCGGTATGTTGATGCCGCAGCTTGATTTGGATAATTGGGAATTATGGGACCGATTGCCCGAAATGCGGTCACCTTCGCGGAGGATGACTATGATGACGTCAACGCCACGTACTTCGCGGACATACTGAGGGACCGTAGTTGGTCCGCCCTGCCTGCCGGTTGGCTGAACCCCGAAAGCGCGGCCTGCATGACGTTTCCCGTCGTCCATCCGCCGCAATCTGAACTCCAGCACTACGCGCTGGATGAAGGCTTGGCGCTCAGTCCCTGGAAAACCAAGCTGCTGGACCTTCTCAGCCACTGGGAAGGCCGGGAGATGAGTTACGACGAGGTCTCGCTGTCGAGCTCCGTCACGGCTGCGAACTTGTGCGTTCTCATTGCCTTGAAGCAAGCGGGTATCAGAACGCTGATTTTCGAGACGCCAGCCTATTTCAGTACCCTTGATCAGGCGCAATTGCTGGGTTTCGACGTTCATCGGCTGCCGACTTACCGCAGAGATGGCTTCGAGCTGCGGCCTGAGCAGGTCAGCCGCGCCATCGCTGGAAAGGGGCGCTGCGCCCTGTTTCTCACCCAACCTCGTTTCGGCATCGGATCGATACAACCTCTCCGGCATCTCCTTGAGATAGTAGATTCCCTGCGTCCGCATGACGTCCTGGTGATCGACGAGGCGGCGGAACAGATCAGGCCTTCTCCAACGGCGGGCATGCCGGCCGGCCTTCCGGTGATCCGGACGCGCGGGCTGTTCAAAGGGCTCGGAGTGAACGGCCTGCGCATCAGCGCAATTCTCCACCCTCCCAAATGGCGGGCGACAATCCAGCGGGGACTTGATCCCTCAGGATCGTCGATCGATCGCTACAGCCTGCACAATGCCGTGGAAATGGCTGGCAACCTCATGCTTTTCGACACCCTCCTCCAGCAGGCCAACAGGCAGGTTGTCGAAAGCCGTCGCCACATCGAGATCATGGCGTTGGGAACCTGGGTGACCCCCTCGCCTCTGGAGGATAGCTACATCGGCTCGGCGTTCCTCGATCTCCGAGGATTGCCCGGCAGCTATGGGGAAAAGCGCGTGGCGCTGCTCGAGTTCTGCCAGTCACAACGCATGCCAGTCGTGCTGGGAGCCAGCATCGGTTTCGCGCTCGACGAGGATTTCGAGGCGGTTCGGCTGAACTATTTCACGTCCCGGCAGAATATCACCAAGGCCATGGAGACGCTCATTGCGGGCCATCCTGAACTGCTTGCCCGCCTTTCTTCTCCGAACCGATGAGTTCGACGAGGACGCGCCCGGCCTTCTTGAACATCCCCATGCTCATCGTCAGCCGGAGCTCCAGTTGTAACGAACGGGGCAGCAGCGTATTGACGCTGATCTCGAACTCGCCCGGTTTGGTCAGTGATTGCCCGGTTTGGAAGACGATGAGCGACTGCCCCTTGGCGCCTTCCTGATCGAGCCCCTCGCTATCGGCTTGCTTCCGCAGGTCGAACTTCGTCCGGCATGCCAGCAGCAGCGCCAAGAAGGCGAGTAGCGTATGGCTGTCGGCGGCGGCGACCCCGAGATCCACCGGCGAATTCCTCGGCCGAACCGAAATGGCCCTCACACCGCTTAGACCGATCTCCTTGAAGAATGCATCGAAATGTTCCGTATCGAGCGGACCGTTAGCCCCGACATGAGTGACGAGAGACGTTCCGTGGGCGGCGAATACGCGCTGGAGGACCGCCATGAAATGGCTGACCTCGTTATTGAGAGTGTAATGCACCCCAGCGGAAGCCTGATATAGAGGAAGCAGTTCTGGCTGCTTGGCGAGCCACTCCAGCAGGTCGAAGTTGCCGCCATAGAAACGGAGCAGAGGGTAGAAGCGGCACTTTCCTTCGGCGTATTGGATCAGAAGGAACTGGGAGAAGGACATGAGCAGGGACGCGAAGCTGGCGGGGATTGGCGCGTCCCCGGTCCACTGCCTGGGATCCAGGGCCCGATCGAGCAGATCCGGATCCCCGTCGATCGAACCTGTATTGAAGTAGCTCAGCCGGAAGCGCTCTATCAGGCCAAGTTCCCTACCCGCGAACACCTCATCGACCTGTGACCAGTCATGAACGTCCCGGGCGCCCTGGGGAAGGCGCCTGAACAGGCGGCAATTGGAAAGCTGATCCCTGGAAAGGCCGAAGTTGCCGATGAGGAGATCGGCTTCGATATCCATTCCTTCCCAGGTCGTATCGTGGAGGATGCTGCTTTCCACGATCCGATTCGAGGTGCCGCACCGGCTGAAGCGTACCGCCTCGAAACGACTGTTCTTGATGATGATATGGGTGAGATCGCATTCCTCGAACTCGCAGTTGAGGAACGTGCAGTCACTGATGCTGGTGTCAGGAAAGCGGCAACGGATGAAGCGGCAGCTGGTGAAGGCATTCGTCAGAATCGCCGCATGCCCCAGATCGCAGTCGATGAAGGTCACCGACTTGAGATGACAATCCTTCCAGTCACAACGCTGAAGGTTCGAGCCAGACCATGTGACGTCGTCGAATGAGCATTCGATGAAATTTCCCTGGAAGGAAAGTTCAGCCGGCAGCGTCCCCGAAAACCGCACACGCCTGACGTCGGAACCATGCAGGAGCACCTCCTGCCAGGAGGTGGGCCCCGCCTGCGGCCCACCGGCGCTATAGACGCTCAGATCCGGCATCGTTCCATAATTCCCAATTATGCGGCGACCCTCCGCAGGACGTCGGCGCCGAGGATGACCTGTTTCAGGCGCTCGTCGCCGACATGGGTGTAGAGTTCCGTGGTGGTGATGCTGCGGTGGCCGAGCAGCCGCTGGACGAAGCGGATGTCGACGCCCGCCTCCAGCAGGGCCGTCGCAGCCGAGTGGCGCAGCATGTGGGGGGTGATGCGGCGGGACAGGCCGGCCGCCTCGGCGATTCTCCGGATGCCCCGGCGGATCCGTGCCGCCCCTCCCTTGGACGCCACCAGAGGCGCCGCGGCCGACCGGGCGGTTGGCGGCCGCTCCGCCAGGGCCTGCCGGAGTTCCTCGACCGCTTCCGGCGGCAGGAACACCCGGCGTTCCCGGTCGCCCTTGCCGCGAACCCGCAGCGAGCGTCCGTCCATGTCCAGGTCGCCGACCCGCGCGGCGGCCAGCTCGCCCACGCGCATTCCGGTCGCGAACAGCAGCAGCAGGGCCAAGCCGTCCAGCGGCCTGGCCTTGGGCCTTGCCTCGAACAGCGCCCGCAGCTCCTGCACCGACAGGCAGCGCGGCAGGCGCCGGGGGAGCCGGATGGTCAGGTCCACCCGGCGGAACGGGGACGTGCCGATCACGCCCTTGCGCTCGGCCCAGCCCAGGAAGGAGCGGAGGCAGGCGAGGCGGCGCTTCACCGTCGCCAGGGCGAGGCCCCGCGGTCCCTTCAGGTGGGTCGCATAGTCGACGAGCAGGGCGGGGGTGCAGTCCTCGATCCGCGCGGCCCGCCCGGCGGCGAAGCGGGCGAACTCCGCCAGATCCTGGGAGTATGCCGCCAGAGTCCGCGCGGAAAGGCCGCGCTCGTCGCGGCAATAGCGCAGAAAGGCCGAAACGGCGTCTTCGATGGTCATGGCGTCCCCGCTCGATAGGATTGGAGTCCCTCCCATGAGGGACGCCATGCCGAGCGTCAAGCCGTGCCCCGCCCCCCTCAGCTCATCGGGTTCGGCGCCGGCGGCGGGTCGCCGGGCGGCGTCCCCGGGAGGGGGATGAACTCGGCGTCGTCCAGATCGGGCAGCTTCATGCGGCCGGCGCGCCAGTCGGCCTTGGCCTGCTCGATGCGCTCCCTGCTCGAGGAGACGAAGTTCCACTCGATGAAGCGGGGCCCCACCGGCTCGCCGCCCAGCACCATCAGGACGGCGCGCTCAGGGGCGGCGAGGTCCACCGCGCCCGGCGCCAGCACCGCCATCTGCCCGGCCCGCAGCGTGCGCCCCGCGATCTCCACCGAGCCTTCCGCGACATAGACGGCCCGCTCCGGCTGCTCGTCCGGCACCTTGAAGCGGGCGCCGGGGGCCAGTTCCAGGTGCAGATAGACCATGGGCGAATGGGTGCGCACCTGGGACGCCAGCCCGAAGGCGCCGCCCGCCACGATGCGCCCGGCGACGCCGCCCTCGCCGAAGGTCGGCAGTTCCGCCAGCCCATGGTGCCAGAAGCCGGGCTCGGCCTCCTCCTCATGATCGGGCAGGGCCACCCAGGCCTGGATGCCGTGCAGCCGGTCGCCGTGCAGGCGCGCGCGCTCGAACCGCTCGGAATGGGTGATGCCGCGGCCGGCCAGCATCCAGTTCACCTCGCCCGGACGGATCGGCTGCTCCGAACCGACGCTGTCGCGGTGCATGATCTCGCCCTCGAACAGGTAGGTCACGGTCGAGAGGCCGATATGCGGGTGCGGGCGCACGTCCACGCTGCGCGGGATGCCGGGCGCCATGTCGGCCGGGCCCATATGGTCGAAGAAGACGAAGGGCCCGACCATGCGCCGCGCCGCCACCGGCAGCACCCGGCCCACCTCGAACCCGCCCAGATCCTTGCGCCTCTGGTCGATCACCAGCTCGATCACGGCCGACCTCCCGCATTAACCAAGAACCGAATTGTCGGCGCCGCCGCCGGACCTGTCCATCCCCGGCGGGTCGCCCGCCCCGTAATTTCCGCAGGAACCGCTCCCTGCCGGAGCTGTTGCTTCCTTTCCGGTGGAGGGGGGCGGCATGGGCGGTTCGATCCTGATCGTGGACGACCACAAGCTGGGGGCGGACGCCTTCGGGGCGCTGCTGCGCATGGAGGGCTACGTCGTCGCCGTGGCGCATGACGGGAACGAGGCGCTGGCCCTGCTGCAGGGCGGCTTCCGGCCCGACCTCATCATCCTGGACCTGGTCATGCCGGTCATGGACGGGCGCGCCTTCCGCATGGCCCAGCGCGACGACCCCGAGATCGCCGACATTCCCGTCTACGTCTTCTCCACCGGCGCCGAGGACCCGATCATCGCCGAGCTGGGCGCGGTCGGCGGGCAGCGCAAGCCCTGCGCGGTGCCGGTGCTGCTGGCCGACATCGCCTTCCATATGGGCTTGCCACCGCACGGCCGCCGCCGGATCGAGATCGTGCGGGACAGCTGAGCCCGCTGCCGGGGGTAGACGGGGGTCATGCGGGGAGGGCACTACCACTCCGGGTTCCGCCCGGCCGGCGAGGGGGCCCTCCGGCGCCATGCTCCCCTGCCACCGGGGACCTGCCCGCGGCAGGGATCGCGACCGCCTCCGCCACCCCGGCTATTCCCCTGCCGAAGCGTTCTAGCCGAACGGGTTAAGCAGGAATCCGGGGTTGCTGGATGGGCCGGCGTCCCAGCATTTTGGGCCGTTCGCGGGGCGTCCCCGCCGGGAGTTCGTTACGTGCCTCATATCCTCCTCGTCGATGACGAACCGCTGATCGCGATGGCCTTCGAGCACTTCCTGACGGAAGCCGGCTACCGCGTGACCCTGGCCATGAACGGGTCGACCGCGCTCGCCTGCTTCGAGGCGGACCCGGCCGACATCATCGTGACCGACCACCGCATGCCCCGCATGAACGGTGCCGACCTGCTGCGCGGCGCCCGCGTGCTGCGCCCGGGCACGCCGGCCATCGTCATCAGCGGCTACCCGTCGGAGCTGGGCCCGGTGGACGATCTCGGCGACGGCGAGACGGTGATCCTGACCAAGCCGGTCTCCACCCGCATCGTCTTCAAGGTGCTGGAGGGTCTGGTCGGCGACGGCGAGGTTCGCCCCTCGGCCATGCGCGCCTGAGACGCCCGGCCTCGGGAAAGGCTGGCCCATGGTGCGTCCTTCGACAAGCTCAGGATGAGGGACGGGGGATGCCAGGCACTCCTGTTCTCAGCCCGCGCCGGCTCGGCAGGGAGCAGCTAAACAGTCCTCATCCTGAGCCTGTCGAAGGACGCACAGCCTCACCGCTGCCCTTGATCCGGGTGCGCCCGGCCTAGCCGCCATCCCGCCCCTACGCTACAAGGGCGGATGGACTGGAACGACATCCGCCATTTCCTCGCCGTCGCCCGCACCGGCGGCCTGTCCGCGGCCGCCCGCCAGACCGGCATCGCCCAGGCGACGCTGGGCCGCCGTATCCAGGCGCTGGAGGCGTCGCTGGGCGTGGTGCTGTTCGAGCGGCTGAACAGCGGCTACGTCCTCACCCCCGCCGGGCGCGAGCTGCTGGGCCGCGCCGAGCATGCCGAGGCCGCCATGCTGGCCGTCGCCCGCGGCGCCGACGCGGCGGCCGACGAGCTGCGCGGCACGGTGCGCCTCGCCACCGCCGAGACCTTCGCCACCCACATCGTAGCGCCCGCGCTGGGCGGGCTGATGGCGCGCCATCCCGCACTGCGGCTGGAGTTCGTCACCGGCGTGCGCACCCTCAGCCTGTCGCGGCGCGAGGCCGACCTGGCGCTGCGCATCCAGCGGCCCGACAGCGGCGACCATGTCAGGCGCAAGGTCGGCACCGTCGGGTTCGGCCTCTACGCCGCCGCCGGCGCGCCCGTCCCGGCCGACCCCTGGGCCGCCGACCTGCTGGCCTGGGACGAGGGCTCCGGCAGCATCCCCGCCGCCGAATGGATGGCGGAGCGGGGCCGCGGCCGCGTCGTCGCCACCGCCACCAGCGTCACGGTGCAGATGGCCCTGGCCAAGGCCGGGCTGGGCGCCGCCATCCTGCCCTGCTTCCTGGCCGACCCGGACCCCGGCCTCGTCCGCCTGCTGCCGCCGGCCGAGGTGGGATCGCTCGACCTCTGGCTGGTCGCCCACGCCGACCTGGCCCGGGCCCCCCGAATCCGCGCCGTGCTGGACTTCCTGGCCGAGACCTGCGCGACCCGGGCGGCGCAACTGCGGGGGGTGTGAGGGGGGCGTCTGGACCGTGGTGCGTGCTTCGACAGGCTCAGCATGAGGGATGGCGCGCGAGGCACTCCCGGTGATCAAGGGGAGCAGCGCTAAATCCCTCAGCCTGAGCCTGTCGAAGGCCGCACAACGCCAACGCCGCCTGCCCTCTTACCCTCCATTCCTGAAAACCCCCTGCCCACCGCCGTGGCTTCCGGCGGGGCGGGGCCGCGCGCATCGTCGGGGCGAGCGAACGGGCTCCCCCAAGCGGTAAGGAAAAGACGATGCCCCTGCAGATCCAGCTTCCCCGCCTCGGCGGTCCCGAGGTCCTGACGGCGGTGGAGACGCCGCGCGCGCGCCTGCGTCCCGGCGAGGTGCGGATGCGCCAGACGGTGGTCGGCTTCAACTATCTGGACGTCTATCTGCGCCGGGGCGTCTACGCCGTCGACCTGCCGGCGGTGCTGGGCAATGAGGCGGCCGGCGTGGTGACCGAGGTCGGGCCCGAGGTGGAGGGCATCGGCGTGGGCGACCGCGTCGCCTATGCCGGCCCGATGGGCGCCTATGCCGACGAGCGCGCCATTCCGGCCGACGCACTGGTCCGCATCCCCGACGGCGTTTCGGACGAGGCCGCGGCGGCGCTGCTGTTCAAGGGGTTGACGGCGCACATGCTGCTGCGCCGGGTGTACCCGGTCCAGGCCGGCGACGCGGTGGTGGTGCATGCCGCCGCCGGCGGCGTCGGCATGCTGCTCACATCTTGGGCCAGGCATCTGGGCGCGACCGTCATCGCCACCGTCGGCAGCGAGGCGAAGGCCGCCCGGGCGCGGGCCGCCGGCGCCGGGCATGTGGCGGTCCAGGGCCGCGACAGCCTGCCCGGCCTGGTGCGCGACGTGACCGGCGGCGTGGGTGCCGCGGCCGTGTTCGACAGCGTCGGCCGCGACACCTTCGAACACAGCCTGGGCAGCCTGCGCCCCTTCGGCGTGTTCGCCTCCTACGGCCAGGCCTCGGGCGAGGTGCCGGCGATAGAGGCCGGGCGCCTGTCCGCCGCCGGCTCCGTCTTCTTCGTGCGGCCCAGCGTCTTCCGCCACATCGCCGACCCGGCCATCTACCGCCAGGCCGCCGCCGAGCTGTTCGACCTGACGGCGCGCGGCGTGCTGGTGCCCGAGATCGGCCTGCGCCTGCCCCTCACGGAGGCCGCCGAGGCCCACCGCCTGGCCGAGGCGCGCCGGACCACGGGCGCCACGCTGTTGGTGCCTTGAGGGGGACTCCACTCATCCTTCTCCCCTTGAGGGAGAAGGGTGGGTCCCGCGCCGAAGGCGTGGGGGGTTGAGGGGTGGACCAGCGAAGCTGGGCCTTCTCGACAGAAGATCCTGGAGCAGCGGTGGAGAACGCCGGGCTTCCGCCCGCCGACCCCTCACCCTCCCGTCGCTACCGCGCCGGGGCCCATCCCTCTCCCTCAAGGGGAGAGGGATGTTTTCTCAATCCCGGTCAGGCGCGCCCAGCGGGAAGAGGGGGCGGTAGCGCCGCGCCTCGTCCACGGCGCGGGCGAAGGAGGGCCGGGCCAGGAGGCGGGCGCGGTAGGCCCGGACGGTGGGGCAGCCGTCCGGGATCGGGTGGGTCCAGTCGGCGTAGAACAGCGACGGCGCGGCGGCGCAGTCGGCCAGGGTGAAGGCCTCGCCGGCGGCCCAGATGCGGCCGGCCAGCGCCCCCTCGAGCCAGGCGTAGGACCGCTCCAGCTTCTCCACCGCCTTGGCCATGCCGTCGCGGCGCTTCACCGGGTCGCCCGACAGCGCCCCGTCCACCGCGTGCTGGGCGGCGTCCATGACGTGCAGATCGAAGAAGCGGTCCAGGAACCGGACCTCCAGCGCCGCCGCCGGATCGTCGGGGATCAGCCGCGCCGGGCCGGGATGGGACAGCTGCAGATGCTCGATGATGATGCTGGTCTCGGCCATGTCGCGGTCGCCGTCCACCAGCAGCGGGAACTTGCCGATCGGCCAGCGCCGCCGCCACTCCGCCGCATGCTCCGGCGTCTCCGGCCCGATGCAGCGGAATTCGAACGGCGTGCCGTTCTCATAGAGCGCGATGAGGACCTTCTGCGTGTAGGACGAGAAGGGATGGCCGTAGAGGACAGGCGGCATGCGGGGCTCCCCGGGGTTGGTGCCGGGGAGCGTAGCATGCATTCCGCGCCTTTTGCGGAAGAGGGCTTCGCGCCTTACTGACCCTGCCGCCCCGGCGACCCGGAGTCGGTCTTCGGCTCGGGCTTGGCGGTGGTGCCGCCCTCCTGGCTCACCTGGCCGGCCTGGTTGCCGGCGCGGGTGCGGTCGGGGTTGGCGCCGGGCGGGGCCTCGGTCGCGGGCGGATTCTGCTGCGGGTCGGCGGTGCCGCCGGTGCGGTGGAACTTGTCCTCGGCCATGGGTCTCCTCCCTATGATGAGCCGTGTGCCTCCCAACTGGGGCGGGCCCGCGATCGTTCCCGGGATGCGCGCCGCATTGACCGGCGGCGGGGACGGGGCGAGGATTGGCGGCATCCGCTGTTGCGGGATGGACGGACCAAGGCGGAGGAGGGGGCATGGACGCCGTGACGAGCGCCCGGCGCGAGGCCGGGCTGGAGCTGCGGACCCTGGTGGAGGAGTTCGAGCGCAGCGACGCCGCCGCCTTCCGCCGCGGCCGGATGCTGTGCTGGGCGGTGACGGCCATCGCCACGCTGCTCCTGGTGCTGCTCTGGATGATGGGCGGCGACTTCGCCAACCTGCTGCCCTTCTGGGCCATCCTGCTGGCGCTGGTCTGGGCCGGGCACCTGCTGTCCGGCCGCCGCCAGCGCGAGCAGACGCGGCGCCTGCGCGACCTCGCCGCCCGCTGGGTGGGCGACCCCGTCCCCCTCTAGGAAGCCCCCGTTGCGACGTCGCACCGTTGCTGCAATGCACCATTGCACAACGGATTAAGCCGAACGGCGGAGTCGCGGCTTGACCCCGGGCGGGAGCGGAGGCAAACGGAGCCCAGCAACCGAAACCTGCGCCTCCGGCCGTCCGCGTCCCATGCGGTGGGGCTGGAACCCGCCATGGCGGCGGAGGGGGCCTGGGCCAACCGAAGGGGCATGCCGAGATGACCATGAAGACCCTGCGCCGCGTGGCGCTGCGCGGCGCCTGCGCCGCCGCCCTCCTGATGCCGGCGCTGCCGGCCACGGCCCAGTTGGCCGAGCTGGAGGAGATCATCGTCACCGCGCAGAAGCGCCAGGAGAACCAGCAGGAGGTTCCGATCTCCATCGCCACCCTGTCGGGCGACAAGCTGGCGAACCTCTCGGCCGGCGGCGCGGACATCCGCTTCCTCTCCGCCCGCGTCCCCAGCGTGGTGGTCGAGTCGTCCTTCGGCCGCACCTTCCCGCGCTTCTACATCCGCGGCCTGGGCAACACCGACTTCGACCTGCAGGCATCTCAGCCGGTCAGCCTGGTCTATGACGACGTCGTGCTGGAGAGCCCGATCCTGAAGGGCTTCCCGGTGTTCGACATCGCCCGCGTCGAGGTGCTGCGCGGGCCCCAGGGCACGCTGTTCGGCCGCAACACCCCGGCCGGCATCATCAGCTTCGTCTCGGCCAAGCCCAGCCAGGACCCCGGCGGCTACGCCCGCGTGTCCTACGGCCGCTGGAACGCGCTGGACACCGAGGGCGCCATCGGCGGCCCGATCACCGACAAGATCTCGGCCCGCGCCTCCTTCCTCTACCAGCGCCGCGACGACTGGGTCGACAACAGCTTCACCGGCGAGAAGAACGCGCTGGAAGGCTATGACGAGATGGCCGGGCGCCTGCAGGTGCTGTTCGAGGACGAGAACCTGAACATCCTGGCGAACGTCCACGGCCGCTCGCTGGACGGCACCGCCCGCCTGTTCCGCGCCAACATCATCAACCGCGGCGACAACAGCTTCGTCGACGGCTTCAAGCGCGGCCAGATCGCGCTGAACGGCCGCAACAAGCAGGAGCTGGACACCTGGGGCGGCTCGCTGAAGGCGGAGTACGACGCCGGCGAGGTGATCCTGACCTCCATCACCGGCTACGAGACCGGCGACGTCACCTCCATCGGCGACATCGACGGCGGCGTGGCCGGCCGCGGCCCGGGCTTCATCCCGTTCGACGCCCACAGCGGCGACCGCATCGACGACCTCGACCAGATCAGCCAGGAGCTGCGCCTGACCAGCGACGGCGAGGGCCCGCTGCGCTGGCAGACCGGCCTGTTCTGGTTCAAGGAGAAGGTCGACGTCATCGGCTGGGCCTTCGGCAACCCGGGCAACGCGGACGACATCTTCCGCCAGCTGGACGCCCGCCAGGACAACGAGACCTACGCCGTCTTTGGCCAGGGCAGCTATGACCTGGGCGAGCGCTTCCGCATCACCGCCGGCGCCCGCTACACCTGGGACGACAAGGAGTACGTGAACCAGGTCCGCCAGTTCACCAACCCGACCTTCGTCTTCAGCACCGGCAACGCCGAGACCGAGGACGACCGGCTGTCCTGGGACGTCAGCCTGAACTATTTCGCGACCGACGAGGTCAACCTGTACGGCCGCGTCGCCAGCGGCTTCCGCGCACCCTCGATTCAGGGCCGCACCACCTTCGGCGGCAGCGTCACCACCGCCAACTCCGAGAAGGTGCTGTCCTACGAGGCCGGCGTGAAGTCCGACCTGACGGCGCAGGCGCGCCTGAACCTGTCGGCCTTCTACTACCGCATCAAGGACCAGCAGTTCACGGCCGTGGGCGGCACCGGCAACTTCACCAGCCTGCTGAACGCCGACAAGGGCGTGGGCAAGGGCATCGAGGCCGAGCTGGAGCTGCTGCCGCTGGAGAACCTGACCATCACCAGCGGTCTCAGCCTCAACGACACCGAGATCAAGGACGAGAACCTGTTCTACGAGCCCTGCGGCGGCGGCTGCACGGTCACCGACCCGCTGATCCGCGTCGGCACCCGGACGCTGGCGGCGATCGACGGCAACTCCTTCCCGCAGGCGCCGCGCTGGATCGTCAACGCCACCGCCCGCTATGCCCTGCCGATCGAGGGCGGCGAGGTCTACGCCTACACCGACTGGGCCTATAAGAGCCGGACCAACTTCTTCCTCTACGAGTCGGAGGAGTTCAACTCGCCGCGCTCGCTGCAGGGCGGCCTGCGCCTGGGCTATCTGCGCGAGGATGGCGGGCTCGAGGTCTCGGCCTTCGTCCGCAACATCACCAACGAGCTGAGCCTGGAAGGCGGCATCGACTTCAACAACCTCACCGGCTTCGTCAACGAGCCGCGCACCTGGGGCGTCGAGGTCAGCGCCAAGTTCTGATCCGGCACCCACCGGAAAAGCGCCGCGGCCCGGGAGGAGACTCCCGGGCCGTTTCGTTTGCGTACGGCGTCCCCTTGGGTCGGGAGAGGCTGGGGCGTGGTGCGTCCTTCGACAGGCTCAGGATGAGGATGGGGGAAAGCCAGGCACTCCCGGTTCGATCATCGGGAGCAGCAATATCCCCCTCATGCTGAGCCTGTCGAAGCGCGCAGGCCGGCAACGCTGCCCTGCCGATAATCTCACCCGGTCTTCTTGGTGCCGTCCGGCTTGCCCAGCAGCAGCGTGCCTTGCTGCTGGACCTTGCCGCGGATCTTCTCGGCCAGCATGGCGAGCATCCAGGGCAGCTCGATGCGCAGATCGACCGCGTCCTCGCGCACATCCAGCGTGCCGCTGATCACCTGGCTCAGCGCGGCGACGCGGAAGTCCAGCCGGTCGCCGGTCCAGCGGTCGTCCAGCGTCGCCGAGATGCCCTGCAGCGTGCCGCGAACCTGGCCCATGCCGCGCTGCAGGCGCGCCCGCGCCTCCTCCCGGCCGAGCTGGTGGGGGATGGTGACGGTGACGGGGCGGGTGATGGCCATGACGCTCCTCCGCATATCTGCCGCTGGTGGTAACGCGGGAGGAGGCGCCGGGGTCCCGCGCCGCGTGGCCGGAACCCTAAGGCGGTGCGACGCGGCGCCGTCCGCGCTCTTGTCCGCAGAACTCGCGTCTTGACCGCGAAGTAGAGCCAAGCGTTCATTAGAATAGAATGAATTGACGACCAGCACTATTTCAGCGCGAACCCGGCGCGATCCGTACCCAATTCCCGACTGGATCTTAGGACGACCGGTCTCGTTCCCGGAAATTCCGGTAAGGCGGGTGGCCCCCGTCGCAATCATCCCGACCGTCCTCTATTGCCGGCTGATCCCCGCTGGGGTGGGAAACGGGAGGACATCATGACAATGGACATGAATTCTGCGCGCGAGCGCCTCGAGCAGCTGACCGACCGGCGGCGCCGGCGCTTCCTGCATGGCGGCGGGCTGGCGGCGGCCGGCCTGATCGCCGGCGTGGGCATGCCCGCCCTGGCCCAGACCACCACGCCCGCGCCGGCCCCGGCGGTGCCGCCGGCCGACGTGCTGAACTTCGCGCTGAACCTGGAGTATCTGGAGGCCGAGTATTATCTGCGCGGCACCCGCGGCCTGGGCCTGCCGGAGGCGGCGGTGCAGGGCACCGGCAATCTCGGCATGGTCGAGGGCGGCCGCAAGGTGCCGTTCGAGACGCGCGAGCTGCAGAAGGTCTTCGAGGAGGTGGCGCGCGACGAGCTGGCGCACGTGCTGTTCCTGCGCCAGGCGCTGGGCCAGGCGGCGGTGGCGCGGCCGATGATCGACCTGTCGCGCTCCTTCAACGCGGCGGCGCAGGCGGCGGGGCTGGTGCCGGCGGGCGGGACCTTCGATCCCTTCGCCAATGAGAACAACTTCCTGATCGGCGCCTTCATCTTCGAGGATGTCGGCGTCACCGCCTACAAGGGCGCCGCACCGCTGCTGGAGGACAAGGGGCTGATCGAGGCCGCCGCCGGCATCCTCGCGGTGGAGGCCTACCATGCCGGCTATGTCCGCACGGTCGCCTTCATGCGCAAGCTGTTCAAGGAGACCCGCGCCATCTCCGACCTGCGCGACGCGGCCGACGGCGCGGAGGACAAGGACCAGCCGGTCATCTTCTTCCAGAACGACAGCGATCCGAACTCCGAATACATCTCCAACATCGCGCCGGTGGACGACAACGCGCTGGCCTTCAGCCGCACGCCGCAAGAAGTGCTGAACATCGTCTATCTGGGGGCGCAGCCCGGCGGCTTCTTCCCCGGCGGCATGAACGGCACCATCCGCTGAGGCGTCGGCCCGGCGAGGGCCCGGGGAAGGTATCGGGTGGAGGGGGCGGGCGCTTGTCCGCCCCCTTCGCCTTTCCGGCCCGGGCGCGCTAGGATGGCGGCGTCCGATTTCCCCCCGCCGACCGTCCCCGCCCGATGCACGCGCCGTCCGCCGCCCCGTTTCCCCAGCTCGCCCTGCCGCTCCGCAACCTGCTGATCGTGCTGGGGCTGGGGGGGGTGCTGGGCCGGCTCGGGCCCTACGACACCTTCGGCAGCGGTGCCGCCACCTACGCCTACTGGATCGGGCTGCTGGCCGCGGGCTGGGCCCAGGTGGCGCTGGCGCTGCACGCGCTGCGCCAGGCGCCCCCGCTGGCGGGAAAGCCCGAGCCGCTGCTGGTCGTGCTGGCGGTGCTGCTGGCGGCGCTGCCGACGACCTTCGAGGTGGCCTGGGCCGAGAGCCTGCTGCGCGGCCGGCCCGTGATCCAGGGCATCATGCTGCTGGGGCTCTATGGCGACGTGGTGATGATCCTGCTGGCGGTCAGCCTGCCGCTGTCGCTGGTGCGCGGGCTGGAGATATTCCCGGCGGGACGTGGCCCGGCGGAGGCCCCCGCCCTCCGCCCGGGGCAGGAGCCGCCCGCCGATCCGGCGCCTGCCGCCGCGGCGCCCTTCCTGAAGCGGGTGCCGGCGCGGCTGGGCACGGAACTGCTGGCGCTGGAGACGGAGGACCATTACCTCCGCATCCACACGCCGCTGGGCAGCGACCTCGTCCTGTGCAGCCTGGGCGAGGCGCTGGCCGGCCTGCCGCCCGACATGGGCCTGCGGGTCCACCGCTCCTGGTGGGTGGCGGCCTCCGCCGTCGCCGGGTCGGAGCGCGAGGGCGACCGGCTGCTGCTGACGCTCTCCGGCGGCCTGCGCGTGCCCGTCAGCCGCACCTACATGCTCGCCGTGAAGGAGCGGGGGTGGGCGTAGGGCGGCCCCACAATTTCAACCGTCACCCCCGCGACCTGACGTAGGTCGCATGGAGCCGGAGGCGCAATGCGACACGCGGCGGTCGTCGCATTGCGCTGCGCTCCATGCGACCTACGGTTCCGGCGCCGCGGCTCCGCTCAGCCCTTCGCCGGGACGGGCACCGCCGCCTGGGCCTTGGCGGCCTCCTCGATCGGGCGCAGGTTGGCGCGCACGGTGCGGATCTTCCAGCCGTCCTTCTGGCGGACCGCGACGCTGGTGTTCACGAAGTAGCGGGCCAGGGTCCAGTTGCCGGCCGCGTCCTTGACCTCGACCCGCACCTGGGCGTCGACCTGGGCCAGATCGGGGGTCAGCATGTCCACATGCTGCGTGCTGCTGAGGTGGCGGGCCTCGTCCTTGCGGGCGGCGAAGTTGCGGGTGAACAGGCCGCGGATGGTCTCGCGGCCGGCGAATACCTGGCCGTTGGGGGTGATGGCGATGCTGCCGTCCTCGGCATAGATGCCCGCCATGGCGTCGGCGTCCTTGGCGTTCCAGGCGTCGTCGGCGGCGACCATCACGGCGGCCAGCTCGGCGCGGTCCTTCTCGGAGGGCGGGGCGGCCTGGGCGGCTCCCGACAGCAGCAGGGCGGCGAGGGCGGCGGCGAAGGAGCGGGAAGCGGTGCGGATCATGTCGGTGTCTCCGGTGGGGAATGGCGATGGCCGATGCTTGCCAGCCGCCCCGGCCATGGGCCAAGCCCGGATGCGCCGCCGCCATTCGCGAATTCGCGGTCGCCGGACACGGCTCCAGCCCTGCGCCGGCGCCGTCCGTGACGCCCTGGCCGTGACACTCGGCCGGCCCGGCTGTTTCTCTCCCGTGGAGCCATGACCATTGGCGCGATGATGGGAGAGCGAGCGTGAGCACCGGCACCCTGCACGACCCCAGCCACCGGTACGATCCCGGTCAACGGAACGACGCGTACGGCGCCCGTACGTACGCCGCCGACACGTACGGCAGCGCCGCCGATGATGCCGGCCGCCTTCTGCTGGTCCCCGTCAGCGGCGGCATCTACGGCGTCAGCCGGCTGGCCGAGGCGCTGAACGGGCACATGCATGTCGGCCGCATCGGGCCCTGGCACGTCCAGGGCTGGGAGGATTGGCGCCGCCGCGCCGTCTGGATCGAGTTCGACCGGCCGTCCGACGCGCGCTTCATCCGGCTGCGGCTGGAGGAGGGCGAGCTGACCGACGTCACCAACGGCCCGCCGACGCCGGTGGCCTTCCGCGAGGGCGTCGCCGGCCCGTCGCGCGGCGGCTTCGACGCCCGCACCTGGTTCCTGCTGGCGATGGGCGTGATCGTGCTGGGCGGCTTCGCCCGCACCGGCGTGCGCCAGTACCGCCGCGCCCAGCAGCGCCGCCCGATCCCGCGCAACCGCGCGCTGGTGCCGGTGGAGCCCGAGACGCCGGTGGTGACCGTCCCCGGCCGCGAGGGCGTGGACCCGATGGACGTGCCGCCGACCTGGTGAGCCGTTCCCGCCCGTTGAAATCTTGTCGAGTGCCGCCCGCGTACCCTATCCGCAGGGATGGGGACGCGGGCGATCCCTTTCAAAGGGACAAGCTCTTTGGCAGAGTCCCGGCATGAGCGCGATCGATCCCGTCCCCGGCACCTGGCTGATGGAGACCCGCCCCTACGGCCGGCGCCTCCTGGTCCACGCCATCCACAGCAAGCCGGGCCTGCCCGTGCCGAACGTGGAGCTGCTGGTCGACGGGCTGGAGCACCAGCGCCTGTCGCTGTCGCTGCACACGGTGCGCGACCCGGCGCGGTTCAAGCCGGTGCAGGGCTAGGTCCCCGCTCCTCCCCGATCTCCCGGATCACCCGGCACGGGTTGCCCGCCGCGAACATGCCCGCGGGCACGTCGCGCGTCACCACGCTGCCGGCGCCGATGACCGCGCGGTCGCCGATGCCCACGCCGGGCAGGATCAGCGCGCCGGCCCCGACCCAGACGTCCTGGCCGATCTCGACGGGGCTGCCGTATTCCTCGCGCCGGCGCAGCTCGGGGTCCATGGGGTGCAGCGGCGTCAGGATCTGCACCCCCGGCCCGAACAGGGTGAAGCTGCCGATCCGCACCGGGCAGACATCCAGCACGACGCAGTTGAAGTTGAAGAACACCCGCTCGCCCAGATGGATGTTGGACCCGTAGTCGCAATGGAAAGGCGGCTGCATCCATACGCTGTCGCCGCCCGTGCCGAACAGCTCGACCAGCAGCCGGCGCCGCCCGTCGCGGTCCGCCTCGCGGGTGGCGTTCAGCGCCTGGCAGAGATCGCGCGCCCGCTCCCGGCCGGCGACCAGCTCCGGGTCCATGGGATCGTAGAGCTCGCCCGCCAGCATGCGGGCCTTGTGGGTGCGGGGGTCGTCCTGCATCGGGGGCTCCTGAGGGCCTTGACCGGCGGTCGGTCGGCTGGTCGCGGTGCGGAGAGGCTGGAGCGTGGTGCGTCCTTCGACAAGCTCAGGATGAGGGAGGGGTGCGCGAGGCACTCCTGTTTCAACGGGCGGAAGCTCGGCCGGGAGCCGCTCAATCCCCCTCATCCTGAGCTTGTCGAAGGACGCACACCACCTACGCTGCCCCCTCAATACGTCTCCCTCGCCCCCGCCGCCAGCCTTGCCACGGCGGGGGCGCCGTAGCGCTCGAACAGCAGGGGGGTCAGCATCGCGTCCAGCAGGGTGGCGCTGATCAGGCCGCCGAAGATGGTGACGGCCACGGGGTGCAGGATCTCCTTGCCCGGCTGGTCGGCGCCGATCAGCAGCGGCACCAGCGCCAGGCCGGCGGACAGCGCGGTCATCAGCACCGGCACCAGCCGCTCCTGCGAGCCGCGCAGGATCATGGCCCGGCCGAAGCTCTCGCCCTCGTGCAGGACCAGGTTGATGTAGTGGCTTACCTTCAGGATGCCGTTGCGCGTGGCGATGCCGGCCAGCGTCACGAAGCCCACCAGCGAGGCGACCGACAGGGGCTGCCCCGCCAGCCACAGCGCCGCCGCCCCGCCGACCAGGGCCAGCGGCACGTTGCCCATCACCACCAGCGCCAGCGCGGCCGAGCGGTAGCGCAGGTACAGCACCAGGAAGATCAGCGCCAGCGACACGCAGGCCAGAAGGCCGATGGTGCGCTGCGCCTCCTCCTGCGCCTGGAAGGTGCCCTCCAGGCTGGCGAAGGTGCCGGCGGGCAGGGGCGTGCGGGCCAGCTCCGCGCGGACGGCCGCGACGATGGCGCCCATGTCGGCCCCCTCCGCCGCGTTGCCCAGCACGATGATCCGGCGCTTGCCGTTCTCGCGGCCGATCTGGTTGGGGCCGTCGGTCTCCTCGATCTCGGCCAGGGCCGACAGCGCCACCGGCCCCTCGGCGGTGCGCACCAGCAGCCCGCCCAGCGCCTCCGGGCCACGCGCCGCCTCGGCCAGCCGCACCACCAACTCGAACCGCCTGACGCCCTCCACCATCTCCGACACGGCGATGCCCGAGGTGAGGTCGGCCACCGCCTCCGTCACCTCGGCCGGCGTGACGCCGTAGAGCGCGGCCCGGGCGGGATCGACCCGCACCCGCAGCTGCGGGATCAGCACCTGCCGCTCCACCTGCAAATCGACCAGACCGGGGATGGATGAGAGGCGCTGGCGGAGGTCCTCGGCCAGGCCGCGCAGCTGGTCCAGATCCTCGCCATGGATCTTCAGCGCCAGCTGCGCCCGCACGCCCGAGAGCATGTGGTCGAGACGGTGGCCGATGGGCTGGCCGATATTGACCGAGCCGGGCAGCGCCGCCAGCCGGGCGCGGATGTCGGCCAGCACGATGTCGCGCGGGCGGCCCTCCGGCTCCAGGTCCACGTCGAGTTCGGAGTAATGGACCCCCTCGGCATGCTCGTCCAGCTCCGCGCGGCCGGTGCGGCGGCCGACGCTCACCACCTCCGGCACCTGCAGCACCAGCCGCTCCGCCGCACGGGCCAGCCGGTCGGACTCGGCCAAGCTGACGCCGGGGTTCAGCAGCAAATTGATGGTCAGCGTGCCCTCGTTGAAGGGCGGCAGGAAGGCGCGCGGCAATGTGGCCAGCGCCGCCACCGCCACCAGCACGGCCGCCAGCGCCGTGCCGATCACCAGCCGGCGATGGCCGAAGGCCCAGTCCAGCAGCCGGGCGTTGCCCGCCTTCAGCCGCCGCACCAGGCCGCTTTCCCCATGCTCCAGCCGCTTCAGCCGCGGCAGCAGGTAGGAGGCCAGCACCGGCGTCACCGAGATGGCGACCAGCAGGCTCGCCAGGATGGAGACGATGTAGGCCATGCCCAGCGGCGCGAACAGCCGCCCCTCGATGCCCGACAGCGCGAACAGCGGCACGAAGACCAGCACGACGATGGCGGTGGCGTAGAGGATGCCGGAGCGCACCTCGGTGCTGGCGTCCAGCACCACCGACAGGGCCGGGCGGGGATCGGGCAGCGCGCGGTTCTCCCGCAGGCGCCGGAAGATGTTCTCGACATCGACCACCGCGTCGTCCACCAGCTCGCCCACGGCGATGGCGAGCCCGCCCAGGGTCATGGTGTTGATGGTCAGCCCGAACAGGCGGAAGACCAGCACCGCCACCAGCAGCGACAGCGGGATCGCCACCAGCGAGATGGCGGTGGTGCGCCAGTTCAGCAGGAACAGGAACAGCACCACGGCGACGACGATGCCGGCCTCGACCAGGACGCGCTGCACGTTCCAGATGGAGGTCGAGATGAAGTCGGCCTGGCGGAACAGCACCCGGTCGGCCGTCACCCCCGGGGGCATGGTGCGGGCCAGGTCGGCCAGCGCCGCCTCGACCTGGGCGGTCAGGGCGACCGTGTCGGCGCCCGGCTGCTTCTGCACCGACAGGATGACGGCCGGGTTGCCGTCCACGCCGGCGTCGCCGCGCTTGGGACGGGCCGATATGCCGACCTCCGCCACCTGGCGCAGGGCGATGGGGCGGCCGTCGCGCACGGCCACGGTCAGCATGCCCAGCTCGGCCGGGTCGGCGCTGCGGCCGATGGCGCGGACCAGCAGCTCCTGCGACCGGCGCTCGACGAAGCCGCCGCCGGCATTGGCGCCGTAGCCCTCCAGCGCCGCCAGCAGCTCCTCCAGCGTCACCTCCAGCAGCGCCATGCGGCCGGGGTCGGGGGCGACGCGGATCTCGCGCACCTCGCCGCCGATCGGGATGATCTGGGCGATGCCGGGGATGGACAGCAGCCGCGGCCGCACCACCCAGTCCGCCAGCTCGCGCAGCGCCATGGGGGTGGTCCCCTCGGTCCCGGTCAGCGCCACCAGCATGATCTCGCCCATGATGGAGGAGACCGGGCCCATGGCCGGGGTGATGCCCTGGGGCAGCTGGGTCGCCAGCAGGGCCAGCTTCTCCGCCACCTGCTGGCGGTTGCGGAAGATGTCCGTGCCCCAGTCGAACTCGACCGTCACCACCGACAGGCCGGCGCCGGAGGTGGAGCGCACCCGGGTCACCCCGGGCATGCCGTTCATGGCGGTCTCCACCGGGAAGGTGACCAGCTGCTCCACCTCCTCCGGCGCCAAGCCGGGCGCCTCGGTCATGAGGGTGACGGTGGGGCGGTTCAGGTCGGGGAACACGTCCACGGCCATGTCGCGCAGGCTCATCGCCCCCAGCGCCGCCAGGATGAAGGCCAGGGCCAGCACGGCCAGGCGGTGGCGCAAGGATGCGCCGACGATCGCGGTGAACATGGGCGCGCCCTCAGCGGATCTGGTTCAGCAGGCCGGCGCCGGCCACCACCACGCGGGCGCCCGGCTCCAGCCCAGCCGTGACCAGCACGCGGTCGCCGCCGACCTCCTCGATCCTTACCGCCCGGGGGCGGAAGCGCTGGGGCCCGACATGCTCCCAGACCGTGGGCAGCCCGTCGGCGCCGCGCACCACCGCGTCGCGCGGCAGCAGGATGCCTTCCAGCGACGCGGCCGTCGCGGCATGCACCGTCACCGGCGTGCCGACGCTCAAGCCCGCCGGCGGCTGCTCCACCCGGAAGACCAGCGGCACCGCGCCGGCGCGCCGGGCGGGGCCCTGGCCGACGGGGGTCAGGCGCAGCTCGGCGCCGCCGTCGGTCACCGCCGTGCCGGCGGCCAGCTGGGCGGCGAGGGCGGGGTCGAAGGCCAGCGCCTCCACCATCAGCCCGGCCGGGTCGACGATCTCGAACAGCACCCGCTCGTCCAGGTCGTCCACCATCTGGCCCGGCAGCGCGTCCACCGCCGCGATGATGCCGGAGACGGGCGCCCGCAGCGCCTCGCGCCGGGCCAGCGTCGGGCGCAGCGCCTCGCGCTGGCGGCGCAGGCCGGCCAGCTCGGCGCGCGCGTCCTCCACCTCCCGCTCGGCCACCACGCCCTTCAGGCGCTCCAGCCGCTCGGCCTTGCGCCGGGCGATCTCCAGCTGCTTCTCGACCTCGGCGATGCGCTCCTGCACGTCGCCGCGCTCCACCGTGTCCACCGCCGGCACGACATAGGCCAGCACCTGGCCGGCCTCCACCCGCTGGCCCAGATGCGGCATGCCGCCCTCCGGCGGCTCGATGCGGCCGGGCTGGCTCGGCTGCACCCGGCCGGCGAAGCCCGGGTCGGAGACGATGCGGCCGGCCAAGCGGCTGGTGCGCGGCGCCCGGCCCGCCTCCGCCGGGGCGGTGCGGACCGCCAGCAGCCGCTGGGTCGCCTTGGGCACGGACAGGCTGCCGTCCGCCAGGCGCCGGGGCGCGTCGGCCGCCGCGGGCGCCGCCTCCTCCGCCGCATGGTCGTGGCCCTCATGCGCGCGGGCCTGCGCCGGGACCAGCAGCAGCAGCGCCAGGGCCGCCAGCGCCCCCCGTCGCCGCAGCGCCGCACCGCCCGCGCCGGCCACGGCCAGCCCGGCCAGGAAGGCGCCGGCGATCCAGGCCCAGGGGACGGGATGCTCGTGATGGTGGGCGTCGCCGGCCTCCGTCACGGTCAGCGTGCCGGTCAGCAGGTCGGCGGCGTCGCCCGACGTGACGGTGAACAGCAGCTCGCGCGCGCCGGGCTGGTCCGCCCACCCGGCGGGCAGGGCGAAGGTGCCGTCGGGCCGGGCCTCCGCCTTGACGTTCTGGCCGCCATCGACCGAGACCAGCACCTCGGCGTCCGTCACCGGCGCGTTGTCGCGGTAGCGGTCGATCCAGAGCACGAGGGTGCCGCCGCGCAATGCACCGGCCAGCTCGAACTCCGACCCGGTCGCCTCCACTCCCGGCAGGGCTGGTGCCGTGGCGGCGGGCTCCTCCGCGCCATGGTCGTGGCCCTCATGGGCGCGGGCGGGAGACAGGGAGAGGAGGGCCAGCAGCAGGGCCGGCAAGAGGGCGCGCAGGGCGCGGGGAGACAGGCTGAACATGGACAGGCATCCGCATGAGGGTCGGCAGGCCCGCTCGCTCCAGACGGAGCAGGGGCGTGGACGGTCAGGCGGCGGCCAGCGGCGGCCTCAGATCGGGGGCATGGCCGATGCCGGGCGGCACGGCGGAGGCGAGGCCGGGCCGGGGCTCGGCGGCGGCCGGGGAGGGCAGGGCCGCCGGGGACAGCGGCAGGCCGGCGGCGCCGATGCCGGCGCAATGGGCCGGGCCGCAGCAGCACTCGCCGCCCGGCTCGTGCCCGCCATGGCCGGGGCAATCGCCCGCGCCGCCCGCGGTCAGCACCGCAGCGGCGGCGAGGGCGTGGCAGTCGGTCCGGATATCGGCGGCCTGCACCGCGTCCCGAAGCATCAGCTCCGGGGACGCGGCGGTCGGCGCCTGGACCTGCCGCGCGGGAGCCGGCACGGCGTGAAGGCGGGCGGCGGAGACGGGCGCGCCATGGGCCGCTTGGGCCGCGTGGACATGCCCCTGGTGCGCCGCCGCCGGGCCGGCCAGCACGAACAGCGCGGCCAGGGCCAGCAGCCCCGCCATCGCCATCCGCCCGACCTCCCGCACCGCCGTGCGCATCCCGCACCTCCGTCCGATCTCTCCTTTGCAAACTGGCGCGTCGGCGGGCGGGGGTCAAGATTGACCCCGCTGGAAGGTTTGTCGATTTCTTCCGGACAGGGCTTTGTCGCTTCCGGGAGGGCCGTCCTACCCCACCCGGTGAGTCCTTTCCTGCGGGATCAGCCGCTTCCGGGGTGGAGTGGGCCTGGACTACCAGGATTCCCCAGCCAAATCGGGTGATCCTGGGCCAAGGACGTAAGCCCTAGGTCATACACCCCTCTGCCCTTCCGGCCTGTTCTCTGGGATGGGTCCTAAGTGCTAGACCTAAGCCGGACCCAGCGACGACTCGTGGACACGACGAAGCGGGCACAGAACAACCGGCCGTAGCGCGCGGCCGGTCCCCCATAAGCGATACGGCGGCAGCCATCCGCCGGACCGGGAAGACCGCGTGCGGTCCGCCCATGGGGAAGCCGTGCCCAACGCGTCCACGCGCGCCCGCAATCCGGCGGGCGTCCCCTCGACCACCCGTCCCGGCCCCGGACCATGGGGGGCGGGGCGTTTTCGCCGTCCCGTGAACGCTTCAGCAGACGCCCAGGAGCCCCCATCGTGCAGCTCGACCATCCGACCGACGCCACGCTCGAGCCGAAGACCGCGACGGACCTTCCCGATCCCATGCCATTGCCGATCGATGCGCAGGATCTCACCCATGCCGAGCTGACGCAGCTGCTGAAGGCGCTGCAGTCGGTGAAGGTGGGCGACTTCTCCGTGCGCATGCCGGGCGAGATGCTGGGCGTGATGGGCAAGATCGCCGACACCTTCAATGACATCGTCTCGGCCAACGAGCGCATGTCGCAGCAGCTGGAGCGCGTCGGCCAGGTCGTGGGCCGCGAGGGCAAGACCCGCCAGCGCGTGAAGTTCAACCTGGCCGACGGCGCCTGGGGCGAGATGGAGGCCTCGGTCAACTCGCTGATCGACGATCTGCTCTGGCCGACGACCGAGGTGACCCGCGTCATCACCGCCGTCGCGCGCGGCGACCTGCTGCAGACGGTGCCGCTGGACGTGGACGGCCGGCCGCTGAAGGGCGAGTTCCTGCGCTCGGCGACCATCGTCAACACCATGATCAAGCAGCTGAACGTCTTCACCTCGGAAGTGACGCGCGTGGCGCGCGAGGTGGGCACCGACGGCAAGCTGGGCGGTCAGGCGCAGGTGCGCGAGGTGACCGGCGTGTGGAAGGACCTCACGGACTCCGTGAACTCCATGGCCGGCAACCTGACGGCGCAGGTCCGCAACATCGCCGAGGTGACCATCGCCGTGGCGAACGGCGACTTGTCCAAGAAGATCACCGTGGACGTCCGCGGCGAGATCCTGCAGCTGAAGGAAGCCATCAACACGATGGTGGACCAGCTGCGCTCCTTCGCCTCGGAAGTGACGCGCGTGGCGCGTGAGGTCGGCACCGAAGGCAAGCTGGGCGGCCAGGCGATCGTGCCGGGCGTGGCCGGCACCTGGAAGGACCTGACCGACTCCGTGAACGCCATGTGCGGCAACCTGACCGACCAGGTCCGCAACATCGCGCAGGTGACGACGGCCGTGGCGCGCGGCGACCTGTCGCGCAAGATCACGGTGGACGTGAAGGGCGAGATCCTGGAACTGAAGGAAACCATCAACACGATGGTGGACCAGCTGAACGGCTTCTCCTCCGAAGTGACGCGCGT
>DASPNP010000055.1:0-8765 GCA_035626475.1 Azospirillaceae bacterium | reverse complement strand
GTGGCCGATAACCCCAATCCAAGCAACGGGAATCACGGCTTAAAGACTACCCCTGAAAGGAGTGCCGCCACTCTTCGAGCTTTTGCCGCAACGCAAAAAGAAATCAAACTGCCCGGGCGCGTTTTACTGCGAAAGTTTCTGGCGCGCATGGGCGCCCGTCGGCACGGATCAGTCCGCGGGAGCGCAGCAACTCGATGTTGCGGACCAGGTTCTCGGCGCAGGCGGGACGCTCCCAGCCTTCCAGCCAATTCTGCTCCAGGAAGGCCAGGATCGCCGGCTGGCCCAGCTCCGCCTCCCAGAGGATGCCGAGCAGGGAGGACAGCGCCTCCTCCTCGATCTGGGTCTCCTTGTCCACGGCGATGGCCGCATTGGCCTCGTCTGGACGGCCGCTCTCCGGCCCCGCGCCCAGGCCGAAGTCGATCAGGTGCCGGCGCTCCGGCGGGCAGACCAGCCAGTGCGCGACCTCGTGGATCAGGACATAGGCCTCGCTGCGGGTGCGGATGACCCGGCCGTCCCAGCTGAAGGCGTCCTGCGGTGCCTCGTCCAGCGTGCCGATGCCGAAGGCGTGCGCCAGCTCGATCGCCTGCCGCCGGTGCTCCGGCGTGTCGACGCCGTGCGGCACCAGCTCCAGCGTCGCCGAGACGCGGTCCAGCACGCGGCGCGCCAAGCTGCCCGGCAGCAGCCGGGCCCGCACCGTCGCCAGCGCCCCGGGTACCTGCTCCAGCGGGATCTCGGTCAGGATCATGCGCGGTCCAGCACCACGATGCTGTAGGCCGGGGCCAGGTCGCCGCTCTCGAGAGTCTGCTCCGGCTCGTCCTGGCGGGAGATTTCGCGCCAGTCGTCGCGGTCGAAGGCGGGGAAGAAGGCGTCGCCGATGGGCCGGGCATGAACCTCGGTCAGGTACAGCCGGTCGGCCTCGCGCAGGGCGTATTCGAACAGCTTCTCGCCGCCGATCACCATGACCTCGCCGGCGCCGTCCGCCCCGGCGATGAGGCGTCCCTGGGCCACCGCCGCCTTGAGGTCGTGGCAGACGACGGCTCCCGGCGCGCGGTAGCTGTCCTGGCGGGTGACCACCAGGTTGGTGCGGCCCGGCAGGGGCTTGCCGCCGATGCTCTCCCAGGTCTTGCGGCCCATGACGATGGGCTTGCCCATCGTCGTCTCCTTGAAGAACTTCAGGTCGCCCTTCAGGCGCCAGGGCAGGCGGTTGCCGACGCCGATGACGCGGTTCTCCGCGACGGCGGCGATGAGGGCGAGGCGGGGGGCATTCGTGTCGGTCATGGGCGGGGTTCTACCAGCAGACCCCCGCCCTGTTGAACCGCGCAAAACGGCGGGGTGGGTCTACGCCGCCGCGCGGATCGTCGCGGCCACCAGGTCGGCCGTGGCCGCCACCGTCCCGAACTCGGTTGCCAGCGTGGTCAGATGGACCCGGTGCATGGTCTCGGCATCGAACGCCTGCCCGTCGGGCGCGGTCTGCGCGTAGGTGTGGCAGGCGTCGCCGGCCACGATCAGCTCGAAGCCCAGATTGGCCGCCATGCGGGCGGTGGTGGAGACGCACATGTCGGTGCAGATGCCGAACAGCACCACCTGCCGGACGCCGGCGGCGCGCAGCCGGGCCTCCAGGTCGGTGCCGATGAAGGCGCTGTTGACCGACTTGGTGATGAGCGGCTCGCCATCCCGCGGCTCGAAGCCGGGCTTCAGGCGGTTGCCCTCCTGCCCCGGCGCCAGGGTCGAGCCGGGGGTGCGGCTGTCGTGGCGGACGATGAAGACCGGCCGGCCGCTCGCGCGCCAGGCGGCCAGCAGCGCCATGCCGTTGGCTTCCATGGCGGGGTTGTTGCGCGGGCCCCAGGCCGGATTGTCGAAGCCGCGCTGCACGTCGATGGAGATCAGCGCCGCGTTGTCGTCGAGGATCATGCTCTTGCTCCCGGTGAAGACCGAGGGCAGCCTAGGGCCGGTCCCCGCCGGACCGAACCCGGCAGATCGCCGGAACGCCGCCGGATCGCCGGCAGGAGAATGAGTTGAGCCTGGACGAGCTGGACGGCCGCATCCTCGCCATCCTGGAGGCGAACGGCCGCGAGACCACCACCCGGATCGCCGCCTTGGTCGGCCTGTCGCGCAGCGCCGTGCAGGAGCGCATGGCCCGGCTGGAGCGCGACGGCGTCATCCAGGGCTACACGGTGCGGCTGGGCGGGCCGACGCGGCCGCCGGGGGTGGAGGCCTACCTGACGCTGCGCCTCAACGGCCCGCACTGCGCCCGGCTGGCCCCGCTGCTGCGCGCCCTGCCGGAGGTGCTGAGCGTCGAGTCGCTGGCCGGCGAGATCGATACCATGGTCAAGGTGCGCTGCCCCGACATGGCCGCGCTCTCCGCCCTGCGCGATCGAATCGCCCGCTGGCGCGAGGTGCGCGATGTGACGACGGCGCCGGTGCTGGCCGTGCATCTCGACCGGCGCTGATGCTGGCGACTGAATAAGACCGGTTCGAAATATTTCGGATTTTAGACAAACACTGCGTACGGTTCCGGTCGTTAAAGGAAAATTATCCAAACTATTTTGCCGGGGGTCTGGTCGATACCTCCGTCCGCCCTATCGTCATAGTCCGTGCCGGCGGACCGGGCCGGCGGAATGACAATCAGGGGCACCGACATGACCACGAAGCCGACTCTCCTCGCCACCCTCCTGCTTGGCGGCGCCCTCCTGGCGAGCGCCGTCGCCTCGGCGCCGGCCGCCGCCGCCGACGATGGCGCCCGCCTCTTCGCGGAGAAGGAGATCGCGCCCTGGCTGAAGGATCCGGCGCTGATCGACGGCATCAAGGAGCAGAACCGCCGCAACGCCGCCCTTACCCAGGCCGAGATCGAGGCGCTGGACAAGCGCTGGACGGCGGAGCTGGGGCAGAAGGACCAGCCGACCATCAAGGCGGTGGCGACCTCGTCCGTGTCCAAGCTGGTCATGACCAAGCTGGAGCAGGCCAAGGGCCTCTACACCGAGATCATCGTCATGGACGCCAAGGGGCTGAATGTCGGCATGACCTCGGCCACCTCCGACTACTGGCAGGGCGACGAGGCCAAGTGGAAGGAGACCTTCGCCAAGGGCCCGGGGGCCGTCCATGCCGACGCGCCGCGCCGCGACGAATCCACCCTGATGGCCCAGCGCCAGATCAGCCTCACCGTCGTCGACCCCGCCGACGGCAAGCCGATCGGCGCCGTGACCGTGGCGGTCGACGCCGACAAGCTGGAGCTGGGCAGCGGCTTGACGGCGACGGTGGCGCGCTGAACAGGCATCAGGAGGGCGGGTCGGAGAAGAGGTCGCGGCCGGGGAGGAGCGTGCGGTAAGGCCCTTCTCCGCGGGCCATCCTCGGCCAAACCCTGTCGGGATGCCGGCCGACGCAGGCGAAGCGCCAAGCGATGCGGTACACGCCGGTCTGCAGCAGGGCCCCACCGGCCTCGACGCTCCTTTCCGGCAGCGAATGGACGGGAGGCCCAACCGATATGGCCGTCAGGCCGCGCCGGGCGGTCCGGTCGCGGTGGTTGCCGAACCGGACCTCCGCCGCGCACCGGACAGGCGCGGGGGGATCGAGCAGCATGTCGAAGTGGTAGGGGCCTTCCCGCCCGACCACCAGCCAGCCCGTCGCCTCGTGGAGGGTGGCACCCGTGCAGGGAGCTCCCGAGCAACCCGGCGCCGTGATCGGAATGGCGCCGTCGCCCATCATGACGGCCGGCAACCGCCCGCCCCTGCCTGCGGCACCGGGACGGATGGTCTCGACCGACAGCCCGGGAACGGCTGATGCCGGCAGGGCGGGCAGGTCCGGCTTCCAGACCCAGGTCCCGCCATCGTCGTAAAAGCGGTCGTAGATGATCACGCCGTAGAAGGGGGGATGGGGGCCTGCGGATGCGTATTGCTGGATCAGGTACCCCCCTGACGCCAGCAGGGAGGACGCCAAGGCAGCACCCGCCAGGGCCAGGAGATGCAGCCACACCCCAAGCGGAAACCGCCCGGTCATCGCTCCCCTCGCGGCAAAGGCATGGTGAAGAGGTGCCGGTCGGGATCCAACGTCCGTGCCGGCCCGTCCCCCTCGCCCCATCGGGAGATGTGCAGTTGGACGGGCACGCCGCCGCCGCCGGCGCAGACGGTCCGCCACCGGATTCGGTGGGCGCCCTTGCCCAGCAGAAACGTTCCATGCTTCTCGCCGTCCATCTCGACGGAGGAGTCGCACCGGGCGGGGAAATCCCGCACCCCGCCCCAGCTCCGCCCGGCGAACATGGCCAGGAAACTGTATCTCGTGGTCGCCGGAGCCAGGAACCACCCCTCCGCCTCGTGCACATAGGCGCCCTGGCACAACGTTGTCGTACAAGTCGCGGGCAGCGCCTCGGTGACGAAGCCGGCGCCCCGCAGCAGACGCGCCTCGCCGGACGGCGCTCCTACCGGAAATGAGCGGAAGGTCAGGCCGGAAACGGCACCGGCCGGGAGCGCACGGGACGGAAGCGGCGCCGGTTCCTCCCTCGGCCAGTCCCGATGCCAGATGGTGATGCTTTCGAACGTCACCATGGGAGGGGGCGCCTCCATCGAGGTGGCGATGCCCGCGATCACCATCGCCGTTGCGCCGAGTGCGCCGCTGACCGCCGCCAGCCGCACAGGGATCGTGCTGTCCATTTTCCCGCTCCCGCCGAGCCTCCGGCCCAGGATGCACGTATCCGCCAACAGGCGGGCGTGACATCCGGCACGGAAAGGGGAGGCACGGGACCATCTGGCCCGGGTGCACGGCTCAGACCGGGCTCTTGGCCTTCTTCGGCTTCTTCTTCGCCTTGGCCCGCAGCGCCGCCTCATACGCCCCGCGCGCCCAGGCGAGAAGCTCGTCCGGCTCGTCGAAGGCGGTCTCGGGCGGGGGATAGTAGGACATGGTCTTGGCCGGCTCGTCCGCGAAGGGGACGAAGGGCTTGAGGCCCGCCACCTCGAAAGCCGGGCGGTTCACGTCGTCGGCCTTGAGGTAGAGCACGTCCTGGGCGATCAGCGCGAAGGTGGCGCCGTCGATGGACAGCGACCAGCCGCCGAACATGGCGCGGCACTTCACCTCGCCATTCAGCCCCGCCAGCGGGGCCAGCAGCTCGGCGACATGGTCGGCATAGTCGCGCGAGGCGGCCAAGGGGTGCTTACTTCTTGCGGAAGGCGTCCAGGGCGACGACGGTGCCGGTCTTCGGCCCCTCGTCCCCGCCGGCGGCCTCGGCCGTCTCGGGCTCGGGCGCCTCGGCGGCCTCCTGCGTCTCCTCCTCCTCGTCCTCGTCGTCCAGCGACACGGGCTGGAACTGCAGGGCGAAGTTCACGGAGGGGTCGGCGAAGGTGGTGATGGCGGCCAGCGGGATCACCAGCCGCTCATGCGAGCCGTTGAAGCTCAGCGTCACCTGGAACTGGCTGTCCGTCACCTCCAGCCCGTAGAACTGGTACTGGAGGACGATGGTCATCTCCGCCGGATACTGCGCCTTCAGGAAGTCCGGGATGCGGACGCCGGGGAAGGCGGTGCGGAAGGAGATGTAGAAGTGATGCTCGCCGGGCAGTCCCCGCTGGGCGACCTCGGTCAGGGCCTCGCGCACGACACCGCGCAGGGCGGCCTCGACCATCTTGTCGTAGCGAAGCTGGTCCCTGGACATGTCGGCGCGCACTCCGGTGTTCGTGGCCCCGTCTGGCGGGGGCCTTGGGAAGTCAGTGGGGGGGCTTCTGTTGCCCGGCGCCCCCCCGAACCGCGTTCTTAGCTAACTACCAATACCCCGTTGAGGGTATTAGGCAGCCATGCGAAGAGCAGGCGCCTGATTATCGTTGGCACCTATGAAACGGCCCGATAACGGCGGAACCATGCCGAGCGAAAGCAGTACCTTTACCACGCGTGTCGATCCTGATTCGCCCCCATGATCCCGGCCGGCCTGTCCCTTTTCAGGGGTTCCGGAGCGGGGTTTGGTGGAGGCGCCGGGTACCGCCCCCGGGTCCACAACGCTTATTCCGTACAACGTTTATCGCCATAGTCGGGCGAACCCGACCCTCCCAATATAGGGACTCCCGGCGCGCGGTTAAAGGGGTTTGGCGGCACCCCCGCCCTCCCCTCAGGCGTAATCAACCGGCAGCGCGGTGGTGTACTTCATCCGCTCCATGGCGATCATGGAGCTGACGTCGTAGAGCGGCACCATGGCGACCAGGCGCTTGTACACGGCGTCATAGGCGGCGATGTCGGGCACGACGATGCGCAGCAGGTAATCGACCGTCCCGGCCAGCCGGTAGAACTCCACCACCTCGGGAATGCGCGCCACCGCGTCGGAGAAGCGCTCCATCCACTCGGCACTGTGCTGGTTGGTGCGCACGGCGACGAAGACCGTCTGGCCGACATTCACCTTCGCCGGGTCGACCAGCGCCACCCGCGCCCGGATCACCCCGTCCGCCTCCAGCTTCTGGATGCGGCGCCAGCAGGGGGTGGCGGACAGGCCGACCCGCGCGGCGATGTCGGCCACCGGCAGGGTGCAGTCCTCCTGCAGGATCTTCAGGATTCGGCGGTCGACGGCATCCATGGAACCTCATTCCCTTCTGAATTCGTACGGAGAAATCCTATGCTAGGGTTATGGTAAATCATAGCCGAGAAGGAACACCCATTCCCCCGCCGGGCGTTATCATGTCGGCGGGCATCAAGGGCGGAGGCGGGCATGATCAGGCGGGTTTTCCTCGAGCATCCGGAGTCGGTGAACGAAACCTACGGCCAGCACATGGCGGTCGCCGGCGGCTTCGGGCTGCGCCTGGTCGCGGCCGGGCTGGCCTGCCTGGTCCATGCCCTGATCCCCTGCCTGTTCGAGCGCACCGGCAGCCGTATGGTGCGCGAGCTGCACGACCGGCTGAGCCGCCGCGTCCACGGCGCCGATGCCAAGGCCCCGGCCGCGGACAGCTATATGGGCTGGTCCATCTGACACGCCCTCCCCTGGCCTGAAGACCCCCTTGCGCGTTCCCCTCCCGCCGGGGCATCCATGGGCCAGGGCATAGGAGGGACCATGAGCGACGCGCGCCATCCGGAGCACCAGTATCTCGACCTGCTGCGGCGGCTGATCGACCGGGGCGCTAGGCGCACCGACCGCACCGGCGTCGGCACGCTGGCGCTGTTCGGCGAGACCATGCGCTTCGACTTGTCCCAGGGCTTCCCGCTCCTGACCACCAAGAAGATCTTTCATCGGCAGGCGGTGCACGAGCTGCTCTGGTTTCTGTCGGGCGAGACCAGCATCCGGCCGCTGCTGGCCAACAAGGTGCGCATCTGGACCGACTGGCCGCTGGCGCGCTACCGCCGCGAGACGGGCGAGGAGATCGGCCAGGACGCCTTCGAGGCGCGGGTGCTGGAAGACGAGGACTTCGCCGCCAAATGGGGCGACCTCGGCCCCGTCTACGGCAAGCAGTGGCGCCGCTGGGAGACCAAGGACGGCCGCACGGTGGACCAGATCGCCGAGCTTGTGCGCGGCATCCGGGAGAACCCCACCAGCCGCCGCCTGCTCTTCACCGGCTGGAACGTCGGCGAGCTGGAGCGCATGGCCCTGCCGCCCTGCCACATGACCTACCAGTACTTCGTCGCCGACGGGAAGCTGTCGGGCCTGCTGTTCCAGCGCTCGGCCGACACGCTGCTGGGCCTGCCCTGGAACCTCTGCGAGGCGGCCCTGCTGATCCACATGCTGGCGCAGCAGTGCGACCTGGAGCCGGGCGAGCTGATCTGGCAGGGCGGCGACACCCACCTCTACCTCAACCACGTCGCCCAGGCCGAGGAGCAGCTCCGCCGAGAGCCCCGCCCCTTCCCCAAGCTGACCATCCACCGCAAGCCGCCCTCGATCTTCGATTACCGCTTCGAGGATTTCGAGATCACCGGCTACGACCCCCACCCGCACATCAAGGCCGACGTGGCGGTGTAACCCTCGCTGTCGTCTCCTCTTCCTCTGCCCGTCATCCCGGCGCAGGCCGGGAGCCAGGGGTTGCAGCGATTCAAGATCAATGAAGCCGGCCGTAGGTCGCATGGAGCGAAGCGCAATGCGACATGACCCGGCCGTGGAATGTCGCATTGCGGCTTCGCCTTCATGCGACCTACAAACCAGACGCATGCTGCATGCGGCGTATCCCGCTGCACCCCCTGGGCCCCGGCCTGCGCCGGGGTGACGGTTGGGAGTGGGGCTGACGGCACGGCCCAAAGAAAAAGGGCGGAGCCCTGCGGCCCCGCCCTTCGTTCCGTACCCGTGACGACCCGGATCAGGTGTCCAGGAAGCTGCGCAGCTTGCGCGAGCGCGAGGGGTGCTTCAGCTTGCGCAGCGCCTTCGCCTCGATCTGGCGGATGCGCTCGCGGGTCACCGAGAACTGCTGGCCGACCTCTTCCAGCGTGTGGTCGGTGTTCATGCCGATGCCGAAGCGCATGCGCAGCACGCGCTCCTCGCGGGCGGTCAGCGAGGCCAGCACGCGGGTGGTCGTCTCGCGCAGGTTCGCCTGGATGGCGGCGTCGAGCGGCAGGACCGCGTTCTTGTCCTCGATGAAGTCGCCCAGGTGGCTGTCCTCCTCGTCGCCGATCGGCGTCTCGAGGGAGATCGGCTCCTTGGCGATCTTCAGGACCTTGCGGACCTTCTCCAGCGGCATCATCAGCCGCTCGGCCAGCTCCTCCGGGGTCGGCTCGCGACCGATCTCGTGCAGCATCTGGCGCGACGTGCGCACCAGCTTGTTGATCGTCTCGATCATGTGCACGGGGATGCGGATGGTGCGGGCCTGGTCGGCGATCGAGCG
>DASPNP010000054.1:0-63803 GCA_035626475.1 Azospirillaceae bacterium | reverse complement strand
AACAGCCCCACCAGGCGAGGATCGCATTCGATGACCGTCCGGCCCGCGCGCGCCATGGCATCGCGGAATGCGGTGGCGAACATCAGCTCGTCGCCCAGCCCCTGCTCGCGCCAGAGCAGAAGGCGCGCGTCCGGCACCGGCTCGCCCTGCCAGCGGGGCACGGAGAAGCGGCGGTCGGGCAGCGCCTCGCCGGCGGCGAACCGCCAGCCATAGTCGACCCACCCCGACAGGTCGCCCCGGCGCAGCCGGAGCATGCCGCGCGCCATGCGGGGCTGCGCCAGGTCCGGCGCCAGCGCGGCGGCACGGTCCAGATGGGCTGCCGCCTCGTCCAGGCGCCCGAGATCCATCAGGCAGAGGCCGAGATTGCCGTGCGCCTCGGCATTGTCGGGGTCGAGCGCCAGCGCCCGGCGCAGGGCGGATGCCGCCTCCGGCAGCTGCCCCGCCAACTCCAGCCCGGCGCCCAGATTGATCAGGCCGAGCACATTGTCCGGTTCGATCGCCAGCCCGGCGCGGTAGGCCTCCACCGCCTCGCCGACGCGGTCCTGCGCCTGCAGCGCCACGCCCAGGAACAGGCGTGCCTCGGCATGGCCGGGATCGACCGCGACGGCCCGCCGCAGGCAGGCCTCCGCATCGCGCGGGCGGTTCCTGTCCTTGAGCAGGTTGCCGAGGTTGCACAGCGTCTGGGCATGGTCGGGACGGGCCTCGAGCGAGCGGCGGTAGGCCGCCTCGGCGCCCGCCTCGTCGCCCAGCCGGACCAGCGTGTCCGCCAGATTGTTCCATGCCTCGGCGAAGCCGGGGGACGCCGCCAGCGCGGCGCGGTACTCGGCCGCCGCCGCCGGCAGGTCGCCCAGCGCCTTCAGGCTGTTGCCCAGGTTGAAATGCGCCGCCGCATAGCCTGGGCGCAGCGTCACGGCCTGCCGGAAGGCGTCGGCGGCGAGGCGGTGCGCGCCCGTCTCGGCCAAGGCATTGCCCAGATTGTAGTGCGCCCGCTCCATCGCCGGCGCCAGGCCTGCGGCGCGGCGGTGGGCCAGCACCGCCTCGGCCGGATGGCCGGCGGCGCGCAGGGCCGAGCCCAGATTGTCGACGATTTCAGCCGACAGCGGCCGCAGGGCCGCCGCGCGGTTCAGCCTTTCCAGCGCCTCTCCCGCCTCGCCCTGCTGCAGGCAGGCGACACCCAGCAGGTTCAGCGCGTCGGCATTGTCCGGGTCCCGCAGCAGGAACAGCCGGTAGAGATCGGCCGCCTCCGCGACGCATCCGGCCTGGTGCAGCCGGACGATGTCGGCAAGGCCCGGCGTCTCCCCGGCCCGCGGCGCGCCATCCGCCGCGGTGGCGCCTCCCGCCCTGCCGGCCGTCTCCCGGGCCGCGGCCGCCCGGCGCTCCTTGCGATTCATGAGACTTTTACCATCGGCGGGTTGAAATGGCCTGGCTGCTACTGCGGCCGATCCTAGGGCAACTTCCTTGTCGGGCGTAGCGGTTTATGAAATACTCCGATGGGTTGGATTAACCCGTCCGCAAGCATGAGTGACCCAGCATGAAGCCCGCCGCGGGATACACCAATCGCCCCACCTCCGAGAATCCGCGTGACGTGGAGGCCTGGGGGCTGACGGAGGCGGCGCGGCGCCTGATCCATGCGGCGCAGAATCCGGAGGATCCGGACATGCTGCGCCAGGCGCTCTCGCTGAACCAGCGCCTCTGGACCATCTTCCAGACCGCGATGGTGGATCCGGAGTGCCAGCTGCCGGCCGACATCCGCGACAGCATCCTCGCGCTCTCCATCCTCGTCGACAAGCAGACCTTCGACCGCCTGATTGACCTGGACGTGACGAAGCTGGACCGCCTCATCGAGATCAACCGCAATGTCGCCGCCGGCCTGTCGCAGCGCCCGGCCGGCGGTGCGCAGCCCACGGCACAGCCCATTCCGCAGCCCGTGGCGGCGGCGCCCGCCGCCCCGGTCCAGCCGGCGGCCCCGCAACCGGCCGCGCCGCGGCCCGACCTGACGAAGATCAGCCTGTCGATCTGACCCGGACCACCCCGGTCACAGATCGGTTGCATTTTATCTATTCTGGGATAAGGTGGGGCTGAGGGGTCTCGCGACCAAGGAGGCTTGAATCATGGCCGGTACACCGACGACGGCAGCAGGAGCGGCTTCGGCCGCCAGCGCCACCGCCGAGCTCGCCAAGATTCGCAAGCAGCTCGAGGAGGAGGCCAACCGCATCGCCGAGCAGCGGGCCAAGGCCCAGCTCGAGGCGCAGAAGCCCAAGGAGGAGGTCCAGGCTTTCCAGAAGGAGGTCCGCAAGTCCCCCTTCGGCACGCGCGGCTACGCCTCCGACATCGGCCAGCTGGTCCGCGACCAGACCCGCCTGAACGTCTTCAGCAATCTGAAGAGCACGGACAAGGTCGACTACTACAAGTTCAAGAACCAGCTGCCGGCCGACGTCTCGATCAACATGATCGGCGACAAGGAGCTGCGCATCCAGGTGGAGTCCAAGCTGGGCTCGGTGATCGCCGACAGCGATCCGAAGTCCGGCAACTTCAAGGCCTGGGAGAAGATGCAGCAGGGCGAGTTCCGGCTGCCCCCGGGCGAGTTCGTGATCAAGGTCACCCGCACCGGCAATACCGAGAAGAAGGACGCGCAGAACTACGCGCTGCAGATCCAGGCGGGCACCTACAAGCGCGACTTCGACACGATCGCGCGCGAGCCCCGGGCGGGCGACGGCGTGCCGCGGCTGTCGCAGGCGACGCTGGATCTGGGCAGCATGCTGACCTCGGCTTCCAGCTTCGTCAGCAGCCTGCCGCCGATCGGCACCTCGGCGACGTCCAAGCTCAGCGGCCTCTTCATGAACGGGAAGTTCTGATCCGGCATCCGGGTCAGGCCGTGATCGAGAGGGACCGGCCGCGCCCGTCCGCGATCGCCGCCGCGCGGCCATAGGCATCCTGCGCCCGGGCGGCTAGGCCGGCTCCTCCTCCATCCCCGCCGCCACGACGATCCGTTGCCCCGTCCGGCACACTCAGGCCGTCGGCCGGAGCGATGCCGGCCGCCTCGTCGCGCTTTTCCCGCTGCAGTTCCGCCTGGGCCTGTGCCTTCAGAGCGTCGGCGCGGGCGGCGACGGCGCGGTCCTGCGGCGAGGGGTCGGAGGGCGCCAGGGCGGCGCGCTTGACGATCTCCGCCTTGCGGATGGTGGCCTCGGGATCGCGCTCGGGGCCGACATCGATCCTGACCTCGCCGGCGACGACATAGCGCCGCCCGTCGGGGCCGGTCGTGTAGCTGTAAGTGGGGCCGCTGCCGAGACCGCCCGCCGCGACCTTGTGCGCCTGCTCGTGGGCGCGGATCTCCGCGTCGGTCTGGCGGAGCTCCTGGACGATCTTCTGCTGCTCGGGCGTAAGCGGGCGGCCCGCGGCCGTCCTGGCCGCCGGATAGGAGCCACCGGCGCCGACCGCGCCCACGCCCGCCATGAAAAATCCCCTGACCGGTGGAGACCGATCAGGGGATCATACAAGCGATCCGGCGCAGGGCAAGCGGCGCCGGTCACATCACAGGAAGTCGCCGATGCCGATGACGGTGCCCTGCGGCACGCTGGTGGTGACGTCGACGAACGAGGAACCGTTCCAGTAGACCACCGTCCCGGTCGTGTTGTTCCGCAGCAGGGCCTCGTCACGGCCGTTGCCGTCCACGTCGCCCGTGCCCAGCACGTCCACGCCGGGGAGCGGACCCGGGAAATCGATGAAGCCGAGCGGGCCGAGCGAGATGTTCCAGATGAGGTTGGTGCCGGTGCTGGTGTTGAAGAACAGGAAGTCGTCCCGCGCGTCGCCGGTGTAGTTGCCGATACCCATCAGCTGCCAGCCGCTCTGCAGCGGCAGGGTGATGAGGTCGGTGAAGGTACGCGTGTCCCAGGACAGGTAGGCGCCGGTGTCGTTGTTGCGGAACACCATCTCGTCCCGGCCGGAGGCGTTGAGCTGGCCGGTTCCCACGAAGGAGAAATTGCCCAGCAGGGTCAGGCCGTCATAGGTCCGCGGCTGGCTGCCGGTGGCGGCCACGTCGTAGAAGCGGTAGCTGCTGGTACCGTCCCGCAGCAGGATGTCGTCCTCGGGGCCGCCGACGAAATTGCCGATGGCGGCGATCTGCGAGCTGCCGAGCGAGAGCATGTCGGTAAAGCCCGCACCGCCCCTGCCGATGTCCCACCAAACGTAATTGTCAGGGCCGGTCTTCAGGACCACGTCCTGCCGGCCGTCGAAGTTGAAGTCACCGGACCCGATGGCGTTGACGCCGCCGAGCAGGCCCGTGGAACCGGCGAACAGGTCGCCGTTCGCCCGCTGGACCAGCACTTCCTGCCGACCAATCCCGCCATCGTCGGTGATGATGCGGATGTAGCCGGTCAGGGTGCTGCGGCCGCCTTCGAAGGCGGCGTTCCCCTGAAGGTTCTGGAGCTCGATGCCGACGAACTCGGTGCGCTCGATCTGCCGGTCCTGGACGACGTTCACCATGATGGTGAAGGAGGTCTGTCCGGCCGCCAGGGTCACCCGGCCCGAGGCCGCGGTGAAGTCGTCGCCCGCCGCCGCCGTCGTCGCCTGCGTGATGTAGTCGAACGTGACCGGGCTGGTCGGCGCCGGGGATACGCGGACGGTGACACGGGCAATCTCGTTGCCGGTGCTGCCCTCGACCACAATGACGTCATCGATGCTGAGGATCGCCGTCATCACATAACTCCGATTTGGACCATAACCGCATCCTAGCAGACGCGGGCGGCTTAATCATTTCGATAGTGGAACGAAAAGGGGCGGCGGATCGCTCCGCCGCCCCTCCCGCACCAATTGTCACAGGACCAGGTCGGTACCCGGGTTGATCGACACGACATTGACCAGGAAGATCGCGAAATCCGCCTGACCGTTGCCATCGATGTCGCCCTGGATCAGCACGCCCGAGAAGTCGGACGTCACGACCAGCTGGCCTGCCACGTTGCTGAAGGCCGAGACGAGCGTGAAGGCGCTGCCCGCGGTACCGTCGGCGTCGATACCGGAGAGATTGATCACGTCGACGCCCGAGACGAAGTCGACGATCTGGTCCCTGCTGTTCGCCGCCGCACCGGCATCGGTGGCGGCGGTGTAGTAGAAGCGGTCCGCGCCGTCGCCGCCGGAGAGCAGGTCCGCCCCGGTGCCCCCGGCGATGGAGTCGCCGCCGAGACCGCCGGAGAGGGAGTCGTTGCCGGCACCGCCGCTGATGGAGTTGGCGCCGTCATTGCCGAACATGGCGTTGTTGCCGGTATTGCCGATGGCGTGGAACGCCTGGCCGCCGACCAGCGTCATGCGAAGGTTCTCGATGCCCGCCTGCAGGGTATAGGTCGTGCCGACGGTGATGTTCACCTCGACGCTGTCGGTACCGGCGGAGTCGATGATGACATCGCCCGCCGTGTTGACGAAGTAGGTGTCGTCACCCGCACCGCCATTCAGCGTGTCGATGTTGGCGTCGCCCGCCGTGTTGGTGGCGTCCGCCGCGCGGAGCACGTCGTTGCCGGCACCACCGATGAGGACGTCGGCTTCGCCGTCGCCATTGATGGCGTCCGCGCCATCGCCGCCATCGACCGTGTCGGTGCCGGTGCCGGCGCTGATGCTATCGGCACCCGCGCCGCCGCTCACGGAGTCGATACCCGCCTGGCTGCTGATCGTGTCGTTGCCGCCGGCGCCGACGATGGTGTTGTCGCCGCCATTGCCCGTGAAGTCGAGCGCCGTACCGGCAGCGCCGGAGAACTCTAGACGCTCGATGTTGGCGGACAACGAGATGCCGGTCGCAACGGTGGTCCTCACCGTGTCGGTGCCACCCGTGTCGGCCGCAACCGACTCGGTGCCTTCGTCGAAGAGGTAGAGATCATCGCCGAGGCCGCCGGCGTAAACATCGACGCCGAGGCCGCCGTCCAGCGTGTCGTTGCCGTCATTGCCCCGCAGGTCGTCGGCACCGTCGCCGCCGCTGATGCTGTCGTTGTCGACGCCGCCATCCAGCGTATCGGTGCCGCCGCCGCCGGAGAGGGTGTCGGTGCCGATAGCGCCGTTGATCGAATTGTTGGCGTCGTTGCCTTCCAGCAGGTTGCCATGATCGTTGCCCACCGCGTTGATGGCGCCGGCCCCGGTCAGGCGGACATTCTCGATGTCAGCGGCTGCCGTCGAGACGCCGGTGAACACCAGCGTCAGGCCGGCCGCGTTCAGAATGGTGGTCAGATCGACGGCCACGTCGGCTTCGACCGTGTCGATGCCGGCGCCGCCGCTGATGGTGGCGTCGTTCGCAAGGATTTCGGTCGAGAGGATGACGATGGTGTCGTTGCCGTTGCCGCCGTTGAGCGTGTCGTCGCCCTGCTGGCCGCGCAAGGTGTCGTTGCCGTCGCCGCCATTCAGCTGGTCGGTGCCAGCCCCGCCGAACAGCAGGTCGGCGCCGCTGCCGCCGCTGACCGTGTCGTTGCCGTCGAGGCCGTTGATCTCGTTGTTGCCGCCGCCGCCGAGGGAGTCAGTGTCGGTGCCGGTCAGCGTGTTGTTCAGGTTGTTGCCCAGCAGGCTGATGTTGCCGTTGCCCGTGCCGGTCACAACCTCGACGCCGCCGACGATCTGGAAGTTGACGGAGGTCTGGACAGTGTCGGTGTCGCCGTCGGCGACGGCCTCCTCAACCGTGTCGCCAAGGCTGTCGACGATGTAGGTGTCGGCATCGTCGCCGCCCACCATGGAGTCGGCGCCGCGGCCACCGTCCAGCGTGTCGATACCGGCACCGCCGACCAGGGTGTCGTCACCCGTCGCGGCGGAACTGGCGAGGCTGTCGTCGCCGTAAATCCGGTCGCCGCCGGTGCCGCCGACGAGCAGGTCGTTGCCGCCCGCGCCGATGATCGTGTCGTCGACGGTGCTGCCCGTGATCTCGTTCCTACCGGCCGAGCCAGTGATGGTGCGCGAGACGGCGCCGGTCACCGTGGTGATGGTCGTGGCAGTCGTCGGGGCGACGATCGTCATCTCCTCGACGTTGTCGGCCAGGTCGTAGATGGCGACGGCGACGATGGCGCGGTCCGTGCCCGTGCCGGCGCCCGCACCCTCGGTGATCACGTCGGCCGAGCTGTCGATGTAGTAGAGGTCGTTGCCGTTGCCGCCGACCAGCGTGTCGCCGGAGGCGCCGCCATCGAGCGTGTCGTTGCCGACGCCCGCCGAGATGCTGTCGCTGCCGGCACCGCCATTCAGCGTGTTGTTGCCGGCGCCGCCGTCGAGCGTGTCCGCGCCGTCACCACCGAGAAGCGTGTCGTTGCCCGTCGCGGCGGAGATGCTGTCGTTGCCGGTGCCACCGTCGAGGCTGTCATTGCCACCGGCCGCGAACGCGCCGTTGATCGTGTCGTTACCGGCGTTGCCCTGCAGGATGTCGCTGGCCGCGGTGCCCCGGAGGGAGTCATCGCCGAGATTGAAATTACCAGACATGTGTTGCGCCTCCTTTTGCTGCTTGGTTGCCCACCGCTCCACCACGAAGAAGCAGGCGCACCCCGCCCTTTAGCGAGATACCAGTCGGGGAAGCCTACCACTTTGTAGCCCCACCGGCAATCTGCCTTTGGGGATGGGGTTATCCGACCAGCCTGTGCCTGGGTCCCTGTAGGGTCGTCACCACCGCCTGCCGGATCAGGTGACGCTTGGGTGCCTTGGTTGAGTCCCTAGAAAGTCAGTTCAGTAGCTTCGCCATGAGGTACTGGTCCTTCAGCGCGTCGCCGCGCCGCACGACCTTTCGCATCAGCCCCTCGACCTCGAACCCGGCCGCCTGATAGAGGGCGATCGCGCGGGAGTTCTCGGAGAGGACCCTCAATTGCAACCTATGCACGCCACGTGCCACAGCGTGCCCTTCGGCTGCGTTCAGCAGGCGGCGGCCGAAGCCTCCCCCGCGGAATTTCTCGGCCACGCCGATGTCGATCTCGACGACTCCCCGGCGGTCCGGGTGGCTCTCGGCCGAGGCGAGGAGAAAGCCGACAATCGTCTCTTCCGCCATGGCGAGGAGCATGAATTCCGGGCCTTCGGCCAAGCGCGCCAGATGCTTCGCCACCGTTTCGGTGCGGGCCGGGTCGATGGGCGAGAGCACCATCTGGTCCGTCTCGGCAGCCAGCCCGTTGATGAGCGCGACCACGGCGGGGGCATCCCCGGGAACGGCTTGGCGGATGATGGGCATCGCGGCGCTCCGGACCGGACGGGGGCAGGACATGCCGGGTGGCCCGGCATGTCCTGCCTAATCCGTTACTGCTTCAGGTTCAGGGTTTCCTGGAGCATCTGGTCGGTGGTGGTGATCACCCGGCTGTTCGCCGAGTAGGAGCGCTGGGCCACGATCAGCTTGGTGAACTCCGACGCGATGTCGACGTTGGAGCCTTCCACGCTGCTGGCGGCGATCACGCCGGCGCCGTTCAGGCCGGTGTCGTTGAACCGGGCCCGGCCGCTGTCCACCGTCTCGGTGAAGACGTTGCCGCTCTCGCGGGACAGGGCGTTGGCGTTGTTGAACAGCACGATCGGGATCTTCGAGATGATGCGGCGGCGGCCATTGTCGTAGTTGGCCACCACGTCGCCGTTCTCGCGGATCTCCACGTCCTTGAAGGTGCCCTGCGGGCTGCCGTCCTGCAGCAGCGACGTGACGTTGATCGTGTCGCCGTCGAACTGGGTCAGGCCCGAGGCCTCGCCGAAGGTGCCGAGGTTCAGCGTGATGCGCTGCGGCCCGTCGCCGTAATCGACGTTGAAGCTGACCGTGGCGCGCGAGCCCTTGTCGTTGGTGGCGCTGACCGTGGCGTTGCCGGTGCCGACATTCGCCGCGTTCATCGCCGTCAGCGTGCCGCCGTCGGCGTTGGTGCCGTCGGGCAGCAGGCCGCCGAAGTTCAGCAGGATGTGCGGCGGCGTCGTGCCGGGCAGCACCGAGGGCTCCACCAGGAAGGGCAGGCCGTCGGTGTTGGCGTTGAAGGTCAGCACGCCGCCGATGGCGTTCACCTGGACGGGGATGCTGCTCTCCTGATTGATCTTCTGCGCGATCAGGCCGCCGATCTCCGCCAGCGAGCTCTCGCGGCCGGTGGTCTTGTACTCGATCGTGCGGTCGAAGGCCGCCGGGCGGACCTGCGCGGAGGCCAGGGACGGGCCGTTCGGCTCGCGGGCCAGCAGCTGCAGGTTCGGCGGGGTCACCGGCGTGACCACCGAGAAGTTGGCGCCGACATCCTGGGACACCTTGTTCGCCAGCTCGGTCACCACCGCGTTGATGTCGGGGAACTGGTTGGCGTTCTGGTCGGTGATCTGGATCGCGTAGCTGGACGTGCCCAGGTTGAAGCTGTAGCGGCGGCCGACGGCCGGCGGGTTCAGCGTGCTGAAGTCGAAATCGTACTGGCGGAAGTTGTTGGTGCCGACGGTGACGGTCGTCTCCGTCGGGTCGTTCGGCACCTCGAAGTCCGGCGAGCGGATTCGGAAGCTGTAGCTGGTGTCGACGTCGCCGGGCTGGCCGGTGATGGAAACGCGCTGCAGCTGCCGGGTGCCGGTGACGTTGCCGATGTCGGTGTTCTGGATGAAGTTGTTCCTGGCGCCGGACGCGTCGGTGGCGGTGGAGGCCAGGGTGAAGGCCGTCGCGGCCGCCTTGGCCGTCACGTTCACGGACGAGCCGTTGGACGAGGCGATGAAATCCGGGCCGAGCGTGCCGTCGGTGTTGATGAGGGCCGCCAGGCGCTGGGCCACGCCGTTCATGTCGCGCAGCACGCCGATGTTCTGCGGCGTCACGCGGACCGAGACGGTGGTCGCGTTGACCGTCATCTCGAACACGTCGTCGATGTCGATCGACTGGCCGACGAAGGTGGAGCGCCGCACTTCCTGCACGCCCGGGGCGTTCGCCGTGACCAGGGAGTCGCTGCGGCTGTGGTCGGTGACGATGCCGCCGGACACCGCCGCCGAGGCGATGAAGGGCGTGCCTGCGGTCGAGGCGGTCAGCAGCAGCGCGCCGTTGATGTCGACGCTGGCGGTGATGCCGGTGGGCGGGGTCGCGCCGTTGATCTGGTTGGCCAGGGCCTGGGACACGTCGCCCAGCTTGGCGAACTGGCCGGCATTGTTCAGCGTGATCTCCTGGGTGAAGACCTTGCCGTTGATCGTGACCGAGTAGTTGTCGCCGATCACCAGGCCGACGTTGGGGGCCGTGGCGGCGGTGGTGAAGGTCACGCGCTCGACCTGGGCGCGGCTGTTCTGGCCGAAGCTGGTGCTGGTCACGGTCGACTTGGCGTCGAAGCCCGGGAGCGTGCCGTTGATCGGCTTGCTGCCGATGGCGCCGGGCGAGTCGATGCCCAGGCGCCACTCGCCGGCCTTCTGGCCGGGGCGCCAGTTCAGGCCGATATCGCGCGGCGTGCCCTTGCTGTCGAAGATCTGGATGTTGGTCGGCGGGATCGGGCCGGTCGGGTTGGTCGGCAGGTTCGCCTTCAGGTCGATCGATTTGGTCGAGACCGGGCTGTCGATGTCGGCGGTGACGCGGATCGGCGCCACCTCGGTGGCGTACAGGCCGGTCTTGTCGTTGAAGGCGAAGCCGTTCAGCGCGTAGCCGGACTTGTTCACCAGGATGCGCTCGTCGTTCAGCTCGAAGCTGCCGTCGCGGGAGTAGAAGCGCTCGGCCACCGGGACCGACTTGCCGTCCACCGTCGCCAGGCGGGCCACCGAGAAGAAGCCCTGGCCGCGGATGGCGAGGTTCGTCGAGCGGTCGACGGACTCGATGCTGCCCGAGACGTTGTTGGCGAAGTTCGGCCGGGCGATGACGCCGCCGGGGGCGTGGCCGCGGCTGTTGGACTGCAGCACCAGCGAGTTGAAGGCCGTGTCCACCCGCTTGTAGCCGCTGGTCCGGGCGTTGGCGATATTGTCGGACACATGGCCCAGGGCCGTGGCCTGTGCCTGCAGGCCGGAAATGCCGGCGGTCAGCGAACCGAAGATGCTCATCGTGCTACTCCCGTGTGGGCAGGTTACGCAGTTGGCAGGTAGGTAAGCAAAGCGGGTGCCAACCGGCGGAAACCCGCCAAATCCCTGGTTTTGCTCAATCGGAAGGGGTATGGGCCCGGCAGCGGATGCGGTGCGCCCGCGTGCCCGCTAGGTCAGATTTTCCTCCCCCGCCCGGCGCAATCTGCCGGGTTGTCCGGCCGCCGGCGGGGGCCGGAAACGACATCGCCGGCGGAGCGTCCCCAGGGTCGGGGGTGGCTCCGCCGGCGATGCCGGTGACGGGCCGGGCACGTGGCCCGGCCGTGTCAAAGCGGGGCGGTCAGGCCCCCATGGTCCGGCCGCTGTGGGCGATGGCGAACTCGCCGGTGCGCAGGCTGGCGACCAGGCCCTCGAGGAACTCGATCGCCGTGCCCTCGCCATGCTTGGCGACGACGCCGTAGATCGAGGCGGTCATGGTCATGGTGGCGATGGTGTCGTAGGCGACACCCTCCTGCATGCCGTTCAGCCAGAAGGCGTTGAACTGGTCGAACAGGCGCTGGCGCATGCCCTCCTCGTTCAGCACGGCGGTGGCGTGGGTCTCGGCGACGGTCGGGGTCGGGGACAGGGCGTTCATGGTGCGTTGCTCCTTTCAGGCTCGGATCGGTTGGTTGCTTGGGATCAGGCTAGGAAGTTGACGAGGGACAGCTGGGCGATGCGCCCGGCCACGGTGTAGTTGGCCTCCTGGGTGGTCAGGAGCTGGCGGAGACGGGCGGCGACCTCGGCTTGGTCGATACCCTCGATGCCGCCGATCTGGCTGGTGACGTCGGCCATGATCTGCTTGTGGCGGTCATGGGCCGTTTGCACCGTGGCGTCGGCGTTGACGACGCGGCTCTGCACCTGGCGGATCTCGGTCTTGGCCTGGACCAGCAGCTCGCGGGCCGCGCCCATCAGCTTCTCGTAGGCGGCCGGGTTCTCCACCGCCGCGCGGGCGCGCCGCAGGCCGCTCACCAGCTTCTGGATGCCCGGGTCGGTCGTGGTGACCCCGTACTCCACCGGCAGGCTCTCGTCGGCGAGGAAAGTCGCCTTGTCGAAGGCCTTGGACGACTGGTTGAGCGTCAGAAACTGGCTGTCGAAGTAGGGCAGGTCCGGTTCGCGGACGATATCCTCGAACACCACCGGTTCCGACAGGGGCGGCAGGGTGTTGGCGATCAGCCGGTTGTTGTCGTTGGCGTTGCGCACTTCGGCCGTGGTGCCGAAGCGCTCGCCGACGCCGCCGGTCAGCTGCACCTGCGCGGTGGTGAAGGGCGGCGGGCCGCCCGGCAGCACCACGGCGGCGTCGGCGGCGCGCAGCGGGTCGGCGTTCACCAGGCCCGCCAGCCTGCCGGCGACATAGGCCATCGGCCCGTCCGGATGCGCCCGCGCCGCGGCGATGTCGCCGTCATGCATGACGTAGGAGTAGACGGTCGGGCCGTCGACCTTGTCGTACACCACCTCGGGCGTCGCGGGATCCTCGTCCTGGGTGACCTGGATGGTGCGGCGGTTGCCCACGGTGATGGTGAAGACGTCGCCCACGTCGACGTCCTGGCCGACCAGATTCACCTCATCCACCTGCGGCAGGGTCGGGGAGGACAGCTGCGCCGTGAACTTGGAGTAGACGCCGTCCAGCGCCGTCTTGTTCGGGTAGGTGGTGTAGTCCGGGTCCGCCGGGGTGGCGGCGCCGTTGACGAAGTTCTGGGTGGCGCCGACCTGGTAGATGCGGCTGGACACGTCGAACTTACCGCCGACCTGCGTGCCGATCAGCGTCACCACGTCGCCCTGCACCGAGGGGATGAGGGGCAGGCGCGGCGGCACGCCGGCGGCCGTGTCCTGGGCGATCATCTCGTTCATCTGCACCAGCAGCCCGCGGGAGGGCGGCGCGCCGGTGCCGTTCCAGATGTCGCTCAGCTGGGTCTCGGCGCCGGTCGTCTGGTATGTGAAGCGCTGGCCGTTGACGCTGATCTCGTAGGTATCGCCGATCTTGCCGACCGAGCCGGTCAGCGTCAGCTTGGAGACCTGCTTCGAGGACACCAGGTCGGAGACCGGCTTCACGTCGTACCGCGAGCCGCTGAACAGGTAGCGGTCGCCGACGCGCTCGTTCAGCAGGCTCTGCACCTCGTTCATGACGCCGATGACGCGCTCGCGGATGGCGACGACGTCGGGGAAGTCGACGGTGAACTGGCTGGTGCCGGCGCCCTTCAGCTGGTCGAAGCCGATGCGCAGCACGGCGCCGTCGCCGGGGCCCCCGGTCATGACGAAGCGGTCGGCGTCGATCTGCGGCGGGATCTGCTTGAGGTTGATGGTGTTGGTCGCCTTGCCGCCCAACCCGTCGTTGATGGTGATGTCGAAGCTGCCGGCCGGGCCGGTCTTCGAGGGCACCGAGGTGATGGTGTAGGTGGCGTTGGTGACGAAACGCGAGCCGATGGAGTCGACCGAGATCTTCAGGTCGCCGGACGAGCTGTTGACGACCGAGCTCAGCGTCGGCTCGCCCGGCTTCGGCGGCAGGCGGGTCGTGCTGGACAGGTCGGTCATGATGTCGTTCAGCCGGGTCAGGACCTTGTCGTAGGCCTTGATGCGGGGCTGGACGTTGTCGATGGCCGACTGGAAGCCGGCGCGCCGGGCGTACTCGGCCTTGAGGTCGAGCAGGCGCTGGCTGTCCGGGCCGAAGAAGGACAGGTCGGCCGACTTCTTGCCCGAGGAAAGCTGCGCGGACAGATCGTTGATCTGGCCCTGCGTCCCGGTGAAGGTGCGGACCTGGTTGATATACGCAGCGTAGCTGCTGACCTTGCCGATCGTCATCAGAGGATGCGCTCCAGCGCGTCGAACATGGCGCTCACGGTCTGCATCACGCGGGCGGTCGCCGAGTAGTTGCGCTGCAGCACCTGAAGATCGGCGATCTCCTCGTCGAGGTTCACGCCGACGGCCGAGTGGAACCGGCTTTCCATCTGGTCCTTGAACTCGCCCGCCGCCTTGGCGCGGGCCTTGATGTCCGCCTCGCCGGAGGTCCAGCTGGACATGATGTTGGAGACCATGCCGGCGTAGCTGACGTCGGTGACCACCACGCCGTCGGCGGCCAGGGTGCGGCCGTTCTCGATCAGCGACTTGGCAGTGGCCGCGATGGCCGACTGCTTCAGCCTCACCTCGCCGGTCAGCAGCGCCGGGTTGATGGTGATGTCCTTGGCGCCGTCGCCGACGAAGAAGCTGTTGCGCAGCTCGCCCTGCTCGACCGGCATCGCCTGGTCGTAGGCGTCGGCGAAGCTGGTGGGCTCGCCGGGGCGGGTGGGGCCGATGAAGGCCTGGGTCAGCTGCTCCATCTGCGAGCGCAGCTTGCGGACGATCTCGGCGGTCGGCGTCAGGTTCGCCGCGCGCGGCGGCGACTCCTTGGACCCGTCGGCGCCGATCTCCAGCAGGGCGCCCAGCTTGCCGGTGCGGATGTGGCCGACGACGCTTTCGCCGCTGTTGGCCGAGACGATGTTGCCGTTCTGCAGCAGCAGCTTGTTCGGCGACGCGTCCACCAGCGACAGGCCGGACGGCGTGAACAGGGCGATCTTGCCCGCCTCGCGCTCGACGACCCGGACCGAGGTGATCTCGGCGATCTTGCGCACCAGCGCGTCCCGCTGGTCCTCGAGCTCGGCCGTCGGCTGGCGGGCGCCGCGGATGGCGGCGATGTTGTCGTTGAAGGCGTCGACCTGCTTCAGATAGTCGTTCAGCTGGTCGACCGTCTGGTCCATCTCGCGCCCGATGGCGGCCGAGATGTCCTCGATGCCGGCGGAGACGCGGCGCATCTCGCGGGCCAGCGCGTCGCCGCGCAGCACCACCTGGCCCTGGGCGACGGAGCTTTCCGGGGTCGCCTCCAGGTCGCGCCAGGCCTCGTTGAACTGGGCGACCGTCTCGGACAGGCCGGGCTTGCCGGCGGTGGTGCCCAGCAGATCGCCGACGCGGCGCATGAAGTCGGCCAGCGTCTTGGACCCGGTCTCCTCCGACAGCGACCCTTCCAGCTGGCTGCGCAGCTGCACGTCCATGCGCCGCGTGAACTGGGCGATTGTGACGGTGCCGCTGCCGTCCGTCGTGCGTTCCAGGGAATGACGGGTGCGGTTCGGATCGTCCGACCGCGAGACGTTGCCGGACACGACCTCGATGTTCGACTGGATCAGCTTCAATCCGGCCGTGGCGCTGTTCAGGGCTCCGATCAAGCTCATGATGTGAACGCCGTGTCCTGCTAGGCGGACCTGCCCCCATGGCGATCCGCGTCCAGCTAGAAGCAAGAGGCGGGCCAGAAGCCGACACAGCGCTAAGTCATTGTTTTACCGTGCCTCTTCAGGGGATCACCCTGCGGGCGTAGCGCCCGGCGGCAGATTCTTCACCCCATCCGGGCCCGCTAGGCAGAGATGACCCGTCGCAACGCCGGGCCGCCCGCGCCTGTTGGGGTGGAGAAGCGACAGGTGGAGGGTGCGATGTCGGAACGGGAAGGCGGCGGCGCGCAGCCGCAGGAGAAGCCGGGCGACCAGGCGCCGGCCGGGACGCCGGGCACGGGGGAGAATCTCTGCCCCGACTGCTCGGGCAAGGGCCGGATCGGCGGCCAGGCGTGCGAGACCTGCGCCGGCACCGGCGTGGTCAATGAGGGGATCGGCGGCGGCTGAGGCGGGCCAGACTCATCCTTCTCCCCTCGAGGGAGAAGGATGGGGGCCCCGGGCCTGCTTGGGAAGGATGAGGGGTCGACCGCCGCAGGCGGGCGCTCTCGACGTCTGATCCTGGGACAGCGGGTGGGAACGTCGGGCTTTCGCCCGCCGACCCCTCGCCCTCCCACGCCGCACGTGGGTCCCATCCCTCTCCCTCAGGGGGAGAGGGATCTCAGGACGAACGGACTCACGCCACCTTGTGGCGGCCGCGCACGATCTCCTCGGCGGCGATCCAGTGATCGCGGTCGCGGCCGTGGGGGCAGCCCTCGTTCATCCAGAGATGATAGGCCTCGCGCTCGATCTCCGTGACGAGGTCGGCCGGAACCTTGGCGACGAGGTCGGCCGGCGACTTCGGCCCCTTGGCCCGGGACTTGGCGGCGGGCTTCTCGGCCGCCGGCTTGTCGGCCGTCTTGGCGGCCTTGGCCGGCTTGGCCGCGGCGGTCTTCGCCGGCTTGGACGTTTCCTTGTCCGCGGTGGCGGCCCCGGACGTGCTGGACTTGGGCGCGCCGGACTTGGAAGCGGCGGCCTTCTTCGGCGCGGCCTTGACCGCGGCGGTGTCGGCCGTGGCGGGCTGGGCGGCGGCCTTGCGCGTGCGGCCCGCCGTCCCGGCGGTCTTCGGCGTATCGGCGGCCGGGGAGGCGTCGGCGGTGGCCGGGGTCTTGGTCCTGGGTGCCATGGCGATCACTCCACTCCTGCGGCAGTCTTCTTCTGGTGCGCGGGGCGACCGGCGGGACAGGCGAGGGGGACCGGCGGCGCCACGCAGCCATTAAGCATCATAAGCAGCCCGGCGAAAATCATCTTCCGGTGGTTGAGCCGTCCGTGGGGGTAGCCCTGTGGTGGACGGCGGCCGCGGGTCAGGCCGGCCGCAGGATGCTCCTGAGGGCCGCTTCCAGCTGTCTCCGGTCGAAGGGCCGGCGTAGCACCGGATGGGGCCCGCCCGGCAGGTCCAGTCCGCCGGCACGCTCGCCGCTGACCAGGAAGGGCACGCCCCTCGCCCCCAGCAGGTGGGCCAGCGGCTGCACGCCCTGCCCCCTCAGGTCGAGGTCCAGCACGGCCGCGTCGATACGGTCCGAGGAGCCGACGGTCAGCGCCTGCTCCAGCGAGCCCGCCGGCCCGACCACGTCGCACTCCAGCGCCTCCAGCGCATCCACCATCTCCAGCGCCAGCAGCGCCTGCCCCTCGACGACCAGCACCCGCTTGCCGCGCAGCGACACCGGGCCGGAGGCGGCGCGCGGCGCGGGTTCGGGGCGCTGCTGCACCAGGCGGCGGGGCACGCTCATCGTGGTGATCAGCCCGGTCGCCAGCCAGTCTTGCTGCAGCGTGCCGTCGAGCTGGCCGGTGACGCTGTGCTCGATCACGGTGGAGCCGAAGCCCGTGCGGGTCGGCGGCTTCACCGGCGGTCCGCCGGCTTCCGCCCAGGTCAGCCGCAGCCGGCCGTCCTCGCCCAGCGACCAGCTGACGTCCAGCCGCCCCTCCGCCACGGAGAGGCAGCCATACTTGGCGGCGTTGGTGGTCAGCTCGTGCAGGACCATGCTGAAGGCCTGGGCGGCGTCGGGGGCCAGCGACACGTCCGGCCCGCGCAGCTTCACCCTGCCGCCGCCGCCGCCGGCCGGCAGGAACGGCGCCAGCTCCTCGCGCAGCAGCGACAGCAGGTTGGCGCCTTCCCAGCGGCTGGCCGAGAGCAGCGTGTGGGCGCGGGCCAGCGCGGCGACGCGGCCCTCCACCGCCTGGATGAACTCGGCCGTGCTGTCGGCGCGGGTCAGGCGCAGCATGGCCTGTACCACCGCCAGCATGTTCTTGGCCCGGTGGTCCAGCTCGCGCGCCAGCAGCCGCTGCCGCTCCTCCGAGGCGCGGCGGTCGCGGATGTCCAGCGTCACCGCCAGGACGGCCTTGGGGCTGCCGTTCTCCCGGATGAGGTTCACGGTGTTGTGGACCCAGACGTCCTCGCCGTCGGGGCGGACGTAGCGCTTCTCGATCTCGAAGCTCCCGGTACCGCCCTCCTGCAGGGTGCCGGCGAACAGGACGTTGTTGCGCTCGACGTCGGCGGGGTGGGTGATGTCCCAGACGGTCAGGCCCATCAGCTCCTCCCGCGACCGGCCCACCAGGGCGCAGTAGCGGTCGTTGACCAGGGTGAACCGCCCGTCCAGCCCGCAGAGCGCGATGCCGGCCGTGGTCTGGCCGAAGATGGCGGACAGCCGGGCCTCACTCTCGCGCAGCCGGTCCTCAGCGCGGCGGATGCGCAGCAGCGCCCGCACGGCGGCCAGCAGCTCGTCCGGTTCGGCCGGTTGCGGCAGGTAGCTGTCGGCGCCGCTGTCCAGCCCCTTCACCCTGTCGCGGCCCTCCACATGCGCGGCCGAGACCTGCATGACCAGCACGTCCGGATGCTCGGCCTTGATGCGGCTGCAGACCTCATGCCCGCTGAGGTCGGGCAGCTTCACGTCCAGCAGCACCAGGTCCGGCCGCTCCTGCGCCACCAGCCGCAGGGCGTCGGCGCCCGTCCCGGCTTCCAGCACGCGAAATCCGGCACGCTCCAGCGTCCGGGTCTTGGCGTAGCGGATGGCCTCGGTATCGTCGACGTTGAGGATGGTACGGGTATTGTCGGGCATCGTGCTCAGGGACTGTCGAGAATCGTGCGGACAAGGGCGGACACGGCGTCACGGGTCAACTCGCCCTTGGGGATGATAGCGGCGGCGCGGGCGAGGCGTGCCATGTCCTTAGGGTCCAATACCGAGGAGGTACATATGATCACAGGGATATTAGTGGTTAGTGGATCGCGCCCCAGCTCGGCGATCACGTCGAAGCCGGTCAGCCCGGGCATGCGGATGTCCAGGAAGATCATGTCCGGCAGCAGGGTCCGGGCCAACTCGATCCCCTCGACCCCGCCGCGCGCCTCGGACACCTCGGCGCCGGCGGCCTGCGCGGTCTGCCGCACGACGTAGCGGTCCGCCTCCTCGTCGTCGATCACCAGCAGCCGCGGCGCGCCGCCGCGGCGATCGGACGCCGTGTCCTGCGCGCCATCGCGGGCGCCCTCCAGGCGGGCGGGCACCTCCAGGTGGAAGGTGGAGCCGCGGCCGGGCTCGCTCTCCACCCAGACCCGGCCGCCCATCAGCTCCGCCAGGCGGCGCGACAGCGGCAATCCCAGGCCGGTGCCCTTGACCTTGGCCTGCAGCCGGTTCTCGACCTGGGCGAACTCCTGGAAGATGCGCTCATGATGCTCGGCGGCGATGCCGATGCCGGTGTCGCGGACCGAGAAGGTCACCCGGCCGCCGGCGGCGTCAAAGCGGGCGGCGACCCGGATCTCGCCCTGCTCGGTGAATTTCAGCGCGTTGGAGACGAAGTTGCGCAGCACCTGCGACAGCTTGCCCTCATCGGTGAAGAGCGGCGGCACGCCGGTCGGATCCTCGAATATGAGATCCACCGCGTCGCCGGACTGCAGCGGCTTCAGCGCGCCGCGCAGGCCGCCGAACAGCTCGGCGGCGGTGAACTCGGTCGGGCGCAGATCGACCTTGCCGGCCTCCACCTTGGCGATGTCCAGCAGGTCGTTCACCAGCTCGGTCAGGTTCTCGGCCGAGCGGCGGATGAGGGTGACCTGCTTCTCCTGCTCCGGCGTCAGCTCGCCGTCCACCCGGTCCAGGAGCAGCCGCGACAGCGCCATGATCGAGTTCAGCGGCGTGCGGAACTCGTGGCTCATATTGGCCAGGAACTTGGTCTTGAGGTCGTTGGCGCGGCGCAGCTGGTCGGCCTTCTCGTCCAGCTCGGCATAGAGCGCGACGACACCGCGGTTGGTGTCCTCCAGCTCGCCGTTCAGGCGGACCAGCTCCTCCTGCCGGCTGTTCAGCTCGGCCAATGCTGCCAGCAGCTCGCGGTTCTGGTGCGCGACCTCGGTGCCGGTATCGCCCGGCCGGTCGTCCGCCAGCGCCTTGCCGACGCGGCGGATGTCGGCCGGGGCCAGCGGCTGGCCGCGCCGCAGCAGCGCCTTCGCCAGCGTGATCGTCGTGCCCTTGCCGGGCGCCGTCTCCAGCTCGAACCCGTCCATCAGCCGGCGGGCGCCGACCAGACCCATGCCCATGCCGGTCTCGGACTGGTAGCGGCCCTCGAGGATGTCGTCGAGGTTGGGGATGCCCGGCCCCTTGTCGGAGATGCGGATCACCAGGCGTTGCGGCGTGTCGAGGTCGGCCAGGAACTCCGCCGTCCCGCCGCCGGCGTAGCGGAAGGCGTTGCGCACGATCTCCGAGACGGCGGTGGCGATGCGCGTCTGGTCCTGCGGGTCGAAGCCCATCTCCGCGGCGATGCGCTTGGAGCGCTGGCGCACCGCGACGACGTCGTCCTCATGCGCGATGGCGGATTTCAGGATGGCGAGCATCAGGGCGTCCTTCCCCGGGCGACGACAACGGTCGAATCGTCGCGGCGGCGCGAGAAGTCACGGTACAGCACCCCCGCCACCAGCAGCGGGTCGCGCATGGCGAGGCCGGGATAGGAGTCCAGCGACCAGCCGCCGGAGACGCCGTCCGAATGCATCACCAGCAGCCAGTCGCCGTCGATCGGATAGACGAACTCCTGGAAGCGGCGCGCGCTCACCCCGGCGGTGCCGGTGTGGGAGACGGTCTTCTTGTGCTGGCCGGCGGCGAAGACGGTCCCGGCGATGTTGCCGACGCCGCCGAAGGCGACGCGGCGCAGCGCCGGTTCGACCCGCGCCACCGCCACGGCCGCGCCGCGGGTGGCGCGCAGCCCATGGTGCAGGGTCTCCAGGATCGTCGGCACGGGATCGTCGGGGCGGCGCAGGAACAGGCGGCCGGCCTCCAGGGCGGCGGTCGCCGCCTGCGGCCCGTGGCCCAGCCCGTCGGCGACCAGGATGGTGCGCGCGCCGCTGCCCGTACCCGAGCAGGACCAGCCGTCGCCCGACGCCTCCTCGCCCGGCATCGGCACGCAGACGCCGCCGACCCGGAGGCCGTCGGCCGGGGGTTCCGAGCCGCCGAACCGGCAGAGGATGGCGGTGCCGGACCCGGGCTTCGACCAGACGTCCATGGCGCGCGACTGGCGGCGGATGGCGCCGAAGCCGGTGCCCTGGGTCCCGCCGGTGGAGAAACCGTCGCGCAGGCAGGCCTCGACGCTGGCCATGCCCGGCCCCTTGTCGAGCGCCAGCACCGCCAGACCGCCGTCGGTGGAATCGACCGACGCCAGGATCTCGCCGCCGCCGCCGTGCCGCAGCAGGTTGGTGGCGAGCTCGGTGACGACGATGGCAACCTTGCCGGCCTCGGTCTCGTCGAAGCCGGCGCCGCGGGCGAGCGCGCCCACGCGGCGCCGCGCGTCGGAGACCTGACTCTGGTCGGTGACCGTGATCGGGATCATCGGTTCCACCTGGTGATGGTCACCGTGGTCCCCTCGCCGACGACCGAGTGGATGTGGAACTCGTTCGACAGGCGGCGCGCGCCGCTCAGCCCCAGCCCCAGGCCGGAGCCCGAGGTGTAGCCGTCCTTCAGCGCAAGCTCCAGGTCGGGGATGCCGGGGCCCTTGTCCTCGAAGGAGAGACGCAGGCCCTTGCGCATACCGTCCAGCAGCACCTCCAGCCGCATCACCCCGCCGCCGCCATACTCCAGCGTGTTGCGGGCGAGCTCCGAGGCGGCGGTGACCACCTTGGTCTGGTCGACGAGGCCGAGCCCGATCTCCACGCCCCGCGTGCGCACCAGTTGGCGCACCCGCACGACGTCCTCGGAGATCCGTATGGGCAGCTCCTCAGTCTTCGTCGTCACCGCCATCAACGGCCTCCATATCGTCGAGGCGGGCCCGGATGAGCTCCATGCCGCGCTCGACGTTGAGCGCCGTCTTGATGCCGTTCAGTTCCAGCCCGAGCTCCACGAGGGTGATCGCGACCGCCGGCCGCATGCCGACGACGACCGTGTCCGCGTCCAGGACCCGGGCCACGCTGGCGATATTGTCGAGCATGCGGCCGATGAAGCTGTCGACGATCTCCAGCGAGGAGATGTCGATCAGCACGCCGCGGGCCTTGGTGGCGACGATGCGGGTGGTGAGGTCCTCCTCCAGCGCCAGCGCGAGCCGGTCGTGCATGTCGACCTGGATGGTGACGAGCAGCGCCCGCCCCATCTTGAGGATCGGTATCCGGTCCATGGCGGGTCAGCCCTGCTGGGAGGTACGGGCGGGCCCGCCCGCGACCACCTTCGTGACCGTCCTCCCGGTGCGCTGCAGCGCCAGCTTGAACGCGTCGGCCAGCGTCGCCTTGGTCACCACGTTCAGCTCCACCCCCAGATGCACCATGGTCTGGGCAATCTGCGGGCGGATGCCGCTGATGATGCAGTCGGCGCCCATCAGCCGGGCCGCGGCAACCGTCTTCAGCAGGTGCTGGGCGACGAGCGTGTCGACCGTGGGCACGCCGGTGATGTCGATGATGGCGATCTCCGCCTCGGCGTCGACGATGCTCTGCAGCAAATTCTCCATCACCACCTGGGTGCGGGCGCTGTCCAGCGTGCCGATCAGCGGCAGGGCCAGAACGCCGGTCCACAGCTGCACCACCGGGGTGGACAGCTCGGCGATCTCCTGCTGCTGGCGGATGATCACCTCCTCGCGGCTCTTCTGGTAGACCTCCATGACGTGCAGGCCCAACTGGTCCAGCAGCATCGAGACCGCCAGCACGTCCTCGGCCGCGCCGGGGCCGCCCGCCTGGGTGATGCGCGAGGCGAGCGGGCGCTTCAGCGAGAAGACGAACAGCGCCGTCTCCCCGGCCGAATATCCCTGCAGGGCACGGGTACGGGCGATGTCGGACAGCAGGTCGCGCACGCCGTAGAAGCCGGACCGGGTGGCGTCCAGCCCGCCGCTGGCGACGCCGTCGGCGAAGGCGGAGAGCAGCGCCCGGCACTGGGTGCGCAGCTCCTGCTCGGACATGCGGCCGGACTGCACGCCGCCTTGGGAGAGCTGGTCCAGCCACTCCGTCAGGATGGCGTCTTCATGCTGGCGCAGGAGGGATGACAGGCCGGCGGCGTCTGTGCTGCTCACGGGAGGCTCCCTTGGAGGGTTATTATTTCGTGGCCGGACCCTACAGCGGGTCTAACCCGCCAGCATTCCCTCTTGAGTCGGAAGACACCCACGGACGGCCTACGACTTTCCGCCGAGCGGCCGCTCCAATTGACGCCGGCGCGGCGCGCCTCCTACTCTCGGCGACCGCCGCGCCGGAGAGCCGCATGCCCCTGGACCTCGCCTTCGCCACCACCCGATCCCTCGCCGCCAAGCCGGGCGCCGCCCTGGAGTTGGGCGCGCGGCTGAAGGCGATGGGCGCCTCCCGGGCGCTGGTGGTGACCGATCCCGGCGTGCGCCGCGCCGGCCTGCTGGAGGCGCCGCTGGCGACCCTGGCGGAGGCCGGCGTCACGGCCGAGATCTTCGACGAGGTCGTACCTGACCCGACGGATAGGGTGGTGCTGGCGGCAGGATCCCGGGCCAGGGGCATGGATGCGGTCGTCGGTTTCGGCGGCGGCAGCGCCATGGATGTGGCGAAGCTGGCGGCGGCGCTGGCGGGGAGCGACCAGCCCCTGGACGGCATGTACGGCGTCGGCTTCGTCACCGGGCCGCGACTGCCGCTGGTGCTGGTCCCGACGACCGCCGGCACCGGCTCGGAGGTGACGCCCATCTCCATCGTGACCACCGGCGGCGAGGAGAAGAAGGGCATCGTGTCGCCCGTCCTGCTGCCCGACCTGGCGCTGCTGGACCCGGCGCTGCTGGCGGGCCTGCCCCGGCATGTGACGGCGGCGACCGGCATCGACGCCATGGTCCATGCCATCGAGGCCTATACCAGCCGCCACCGCAAGAACCCCATCTCCGACGCGCTGGCGCGCGAGGCGCTGGTGCTGCTGGCGCGCGGCCTGCCCCGGGCCTGGGCCGACGGGTCGGACCTGGAGGCGCGGGGCGACACGCTGCTGGGCGCCTGCCTGGCCGGCATGGCCTTCGCCAACGCCCCCGTCGCCGCCGTCCACGCGCTGGCCTATCCGGTGGGCGCCCGTTTCCATGTGCCGCACGGCCTGTCCAACGCCCTGGTGCTGCCGGCGGTGCTGCGCTTCAACCTGCCCGCGGCATCCCCGCTCTATGCCGAGCTGGCGCCGATCCTGAAGCCGGGCGCCGGTGGGGCCGACCTGCCCGACCTGATGGCCGAACTGTCGCGCGCGCTGGAGCTGCCGCAGGGCCTGCGCCACGTCGGCATCGGCGAGACCGACCTGCCGTCCCTGGCAGCCGACGCCATGCGCCAGACCCGCCTGCTGGTGAACAATCCGCGCGAGGTGACCGAGGCGGACGCGCTCGCCCTTTACCAAGAGTCCTACTGATGCCGCGACCCGCCGCGCCCAACCGCGCCGACTTCCGCCAATTCATGCCGATCGGCACGCGCTGGATGGACAACGACGTCTACGGCCATGTGAACAACGTCGTTTACTACAGCTATTTCGATACGGCGGTGAACGGCTACCTGATCGCCCAGGGCGCGCTGGACATCGAGCGGAGCGAGGTGATCGGGCTGGTGGTGGAGACGGGCTGCCGCTACTTCGCCTCCGTCGCCTTCCCGGACGAGCTGGAGGCCGGCATCCGCGTCGTCCATCTGGGCAACACCAGCGTCCGCTACGAGGTCGGCATCTTCGCCAAGGGCGGGGAGAATGCCGCCGCCGCCGGGCACTTCGTCCATGTCTATGTCGACCGCGCGACGCGCCGGCCGACGCCGCTGCCCGGGCCTTTGCGCGCGGCGCTGGAGCGCATCCTGGTGACGGCCGCCTGATGCCGAAATCCGTCGTCCCGACCCATCTCGACGCGCCGCGCACCAACCTGCTGATGCGCTCGGGCCGCTGGGTGAACCTCTACGACCCCTCCCCCGCCGACATCGAGCCCGAGGACTGGATCACCGGCGCGTCGCGCGTCGCCCGCTGGGGCGGGCAGACACGGGGCGAGACGGCCTACAACGTGCTGCAGCACAGTGTCGTGCTGGACGACATACTGCGCACCATCGTGGCGCCCAAGGCGTCGCCGCTGCTGCGCCGGATCGGGCTGGTGCACGATCTGCACGAGGGCGGCGGCCTGGGCGACGTGGTGACGCCCTACGGAAAGCTGTTCGCCACGGCCGGGCTGAAGGAGGTCAAGGGCCGGCTGGACCGCGCCCTCTACATCGCCTTCGAGCTGCCCTACCCGCCGGCACCGGAGATGGTGGAGGCGGTCAAGCGCGCCGACATGATCGCCGCCGTGTCCGAGGCGGTGCAGCTCATGGGCTGGCCGGAGAAGATGGCGCGCCGCGACATCGGCGGCGGCTACCGGGGCAAGCTCTGGGAGGCGCCGATCGAGGTGCTGGACGAGCACGCCTCCCGCACCCTGTGGCGGGAGCGCTGGCGCTCGGTCGGGGGACGGCTGTGACGGAGTTGCGGGGCGTGGATCTTGCCCGCGCCGCCCTGGCCGCCGATCCGCTGAACGCCGACGCCTGGCTCTATCTCGGCCAGGAACTCTCGGTCACCGATCCCGCCGAGGCGGAGCGCGCCTTCCGCCGGGTACTCGAGCTGCGTCCGGGACAGGCCGACGCGCTGAACGGGCTGGGCGCGCTGCGCCAGCGGGCCGAGGACCCGCGCGGCGCGGTGGGCTTCTATCGCCGAGCGGTCGAGGCGGACCCGGGCTTCGGGCAGGCCTGGGCCAATCTCGGCTGGGCGCGGCTGCGGCTGCATGATTTCGCCGGGGCGGAGGCGGCGCTGCGCCGCGCGCTGGAGCTGGTGCCGGACCAGCCCGCCGCCGCCAGCGACCTGGGGCTCGTGCTGAAGTACCAGGGCCGCGAGGACGAGGCCGAGGCGGCGTTCCGCCGGGCCCTGGCGATCGTGCCCGACCATGCCGATGCCCGCTTCAACCTGGGGCGCCTGCTGCTGAGCGCCGGGAAGCTCGATGAGGGCTGGCCGCTCTACGACGCGCGCTGGCGGACCTCGTCCTTCCCCTCGGTGCGCCGGGCCTTCGACCTGCCGGTCTGGAAGGGCGAGCCGCTGGTGGGCAAGCGCCTGCTGGTCTGGGGCGAGCAGGGCGTCGGCGACGAGGTGATGTTCGCGACGCTGCTGCCGGACCTCCAGGCCCGGGGCGCACGGCTGGTGGTGGAGTGCGACCCGCGCCTGACGGGCCTTCTGTCCCGGGCGCTGCCCGGCGCCGAGGTGGTGGCCCGCACCGACCCGCCCTCCCCCCGGCTGCTGCGCGGCGACATCGACCTGCAGGTGCCGATGGGCGGCGTCGCCCGGCGCTCACGCGCGGATCTCGCGGCGTTCACGGCCAACCGGCCCTTCCTGTCCCCCGACCCCGAGCGCGTGGCGGGGGTGCGGCAACGGCTGGCGGCGCTGGGGCCGGGGCTGCTGGTCGGGCTGTGCTGGACCAGCGGGCTGAGGAGCGCGGCCCGCGACAGCTCCTATTCCGACCTCGCCGATTGGGCGGCGCTCTTCGCCGTGCCCGGAATCCGGATGGTCTGCCTGCAGTACAACCAGAACGAGGTCGCCGGCGAGATCGAGGCGTTCGAGGCCGCCACCGGCCACCGGCTGCACCGCTTTCCCGACATCGACCTGAAGCGGGATCTGGAGGGCGCCGCGGCGCTGGCCGCCTGCCTGGACCTGGTCGTCAGCGCTCCCACCTCGGTCGGCGAGATGGCGGCGGCCTTGGGCGTGCCGACCTGGCGCATCGTGCCGGGCGACGACTGGACGAGGCTGGGAACGAATGTCCGCCCCTGGCACCCGGCCATGCGGCAGTTCGTGCGGGGCGCCGAAACGCCGGGTGCCCTGGCGGCGCGGATGGCGCATGCCCTGTCGCAGCTCGCCACCACGGCACCATCGCAGCATGCCAGCACGCCCGCGGAACCGGCGGCCGAGCTTCTGGCGAAGGCCCTGGCCCTGCACCAGCGCGGCGACCTTGCCGGTGCCGAACCGCTGTACCGGGCGGCCCTGGCCGGCGATCCCGGCAATGCGGACGCGCTGCACCTGCTGGGGCTGGTCCGCCACCAGCTGGGCGACCGGGCGGACGCCGAGGCGCTGATCCGCCGGGCGCTGGCCCTCGATCCCGACTTCCCCGAGGCGCACAACAGCCTGGGATCCGTGCTGCTGGCCCTCGGCCGCAAGGCGGAGGCGACGGCCTGCTTCCGCGAGGCCCTGCGGCTGGCGCCCGGCTACGACAAGGCGCGGGAGAATCTGGCGCGGGTGGAAGCGACGTAACGTCGTAGGTCGCTTGGAGGCGAAGCCGCAATGCGACGTTGCTCCGGTCGCGGGATGTCGCATTGCGCTGCGCTCCATGCGACCTACGGGCAGCGGAGACGCCGTGCGTGCTTCGACAGGCTCAGCATGAGGGGGTATTGCTGCTCCCCGCGACGGGCAGCGTTGAGTGTGTGCGTCCTTCGACAAGCTCAGGATGAGGACCTCGATGCTGCTCCCGCTGGGCTGGGAAACAGGCGTGCCTGGCATCCCCCCTCCCTCACCCTGAGCCTGTCGAAGGGCGCACGACGGTCGAGCCTCTCCCGTCACGTCATCTCCAGCACGCTTCCGGCCACATGCCGGATGCCGTCGGCATCGACGAAGTAATAGGCGACCAGCACGCGGCCGTCGGCCAGCTCGACCGCCGAGGGGTAGCCGACGTCCGGCCCGGCGGCATCGTCGCGCACGATGATCTCCGGAACCGCCTCCGGCCTTTCCCGGTCGGGATCGTAGAGCCGGGCGCGGATGCCATAGGGGGGATGCCGGTAGCCGTAGACCAGCAGGAAGCGGCCGTCGCGCAGCCGCAGCGGGTCGTGCGGATGGCCGATCATCTCATGCGCCGTCCAGTCGCTCCAGCTGGCGCCCAGATCGTCCGACGCGCAGGTGACCAGCTTGTCACCCATATCCTCGGTGCGGTGGAAGCAGATCAGCCGGCCGGAGGCCGTCAGCTGCAGCGCCGGTTCCACGAAGCAGGCGGTGCCGTCAGGGTCGTGGGCGATGGGACCGGCGTAGCGCCAGCTCGCCCCCCGGTCCCTGGTCTCGAACAGGTGCGAGCCGCGCCGGCCGGTGGAACCGTAGGCGTAGGTGGCCTGCAGCACCCGCCCGTCCGGCAGTTCCACCGCCCGGCCGCGGATGGCGCCGCCATGGTGCGGCCGGGCGCCGGGCACGATGTCGGGCACGCCGGGGATGGGCGGCAGGAAGTTGTGCGGCGTCCAGGTCCGGCCGCCATCCGTGCCCAGCCGGGAATGGCCGCCCCAGAAAAGGAAGAGCGTTCCCGTCTCCTCGGCGCTGCCGATGACCCCGATGCCGCGGGAGCGCAGCAGCTCGCCGTAGCGGGCGGCGACCGGGTACCAGCAGAAGCTGGTCACCAGCACGCTGCCATCCCTGAATGCCAGCATGTTGGCATCCTGGTCCGCGGCCTCCGCATCGGGCGGCAGGACCAGCGGCGGTTCGGCCGAGGGCATAAGGTCGGGGCCGAAGCGATGCAGCACCAGCTGCGAGCGCGAGTCCACATGGTCGACCCGCATCAGCTCCTTGTCGCCGGCGGCACCCAGCGCCCGGGCGAACCAGCGCTGGTCGCGGGCCCGGCGCAGCAGCAGCAGCACCTCGCCGTCCGGCAGCGCCGCCAGCGCCGGGAAGGAGGCGTAATGGCGCGGGTCGCGGTAGAGGATGCGGTCTTCGACCTTGCGGAACATGGCTTTCCTTCGCGGCCTCGGGCATAGAGGAAACACGATGATCCCTTCCCCGTCCCTCCTTCGGCAAGCATGCCGTCGCGCCCGCTCCTGATCTTCCTGGTCACGGAGGACTGGTACTTCTGGTCCCACCGGCTGCCCAGCGCCCGGGCGGCGCGCGATGCCGGCTTCGAGGTGGCGGTGGCGACGCGCGTGACCGCGCATGGCGACCGCATCGCGGCGGAGGGGTTCCGGCTGCTGCCTCTGGCCTGGAAGCGCGGCAGCCTGAACCCGCTGGCGGCGCTGCGCGACGTGGCCGCCATCGCCGGGCTCTACCGGCGCGAGCGGCCCCGCATCGTCCACCATGTCGCGGTCAAGCCGGCGGTGCTGGGCGCGCTGGCGGCGCGGCTGGCGGGCGTGCCCCGGGTGGTGACCACCCTGGCGGGCCTCGGCCTGTCCATGTCGGGAACGGGCGCCCGGGCGGCGCTGGCGCGGCTGGTGCTGAAGGGGTCGCTGGCGCTGCTGGGGCGGCGCGGGGTGCTGGTGGTGCAGAACGCGGACGATCTGGCGCGGCTGCGCGGCGGCCCGCTGGCGCCACGGGACATGCGGCTGGTGCGCGGTTCCGGCGTCGATCTGGAGCGTTTCCGCCCGCTGCCGGAGCCGGACGGCCCCCTCACCGTGGCGCAGGTCTCGCGCATGCTGACGCTGAAGGGCGTGCCTGAACTGGTGGCGGCGGTGCGCCTGGCGCGCGGGCGCGGCGCCGACGTCCGGCTGCTGCTGGCCGGCGAGCCCGACCCGGAGAGCCCCGCCGCCATTCCCGAAACGGAGCTGCGCCGCTGGACGGAGGAGCCGGGCATCGAGTGGCTGGGCCGGGTGGAGGACGTTCCGCGGCTGTGGGCGCGGGCGCATGTCGCGGTGCTGGCCTCGCGCGGCGGCGAGGGGGTGCCGAAGAGCCTGCTGGAGGCGGCGGCCTGCGGGCGCGCGCTGCTGGCCACCGACGTGCCCGGCACGCGCGAGGTCGCCCGCGACGGCGTCAACGCCCTGCTGGTGCCGCCGGGGGATGTGGAGGCGATGGCGGCGGCGCTGCAGCGGCTGGCGGAGGACGCGGCGCTGCGGCGCCGGCTGGGGGCGGCGTCGCGCGGCGTTGTCGATCCGGCGTTCGGGGAGGCCGAGGTGGGCGGCCGGATGGCGGCGCTCTACCGCGAGCTCTCGTCCGGCTGAGCGCCCTCGCAGGCCAGGGCCGGCATCCCGGCCGTGGAAGACGACAGCTCCAGCACGCCGGGGAAATGCGCGGCGATGACGGCGGCGCGCAGGCCGCAGTCGCGCCGGTCGGCATACCAGGCGGCGCCCAGCACGCCCTGCTGCCGCAGGAAACGGGCGAGGCCGGGGTCGCGCCGCTCCACCGCGTCGCCCATGATCGGCACCGCCACGGTCATCAGCCGCACCATCGGGCGCAGCGCGTCCTTCAGCAGCCGCAGCGCCGGGCTGTCGGCCGGCAGCGCGTAGGCGTCGGCCTCGTGGAAGATGAACAGCGCGTCCGGCGCCGCCACCCGCTTGTCGGCCGAGAAGAAGACGGGAATGCAGGCGGAGTGGCAGGTCGACGGCACCTCGGCCACGACCGGCCGGTCGGCCTGGACAGCGCGCATGGCCCCGACCGTCCGCCAGGAACCGAGCCCCGACCCGCCATTGCTGCGCAGCACGACCCGGAGCCCCTCCGCCGCGCCGGCCCCGGCCGCGCGCTCGCGGAAGGCGCCGCCGGCCGACAGGCCGATCGGCCCGTCCAGCATCAGGGTCCCGCGCTCGTCCACCGACCAGACCGCGAGGTCCTGGGGCAGCGGCCGCGTCTCCGCCAGGACCAGCCAGCCGACCAGCAGCAGCAGCGGCGACAGATGCTCAACCGCCGCCGTCACCGGCCGGCGCGCGAGATAGCCGAACCACCAGCGCGTCGGAGGGATGGAGGGGTCGAGGCGCCGCCGCAGGGTCCAGTAGGGGCGCAGGCAGCCCAGCTGCACCAGGGGGATCGCCAGCAGGAACAGGGCCAGCGCCACCGGGCCGGGCAGCGCGGCGGCGGCGAGGCCGTGCGGGATGGCGCCGAGCACCAGCCCTTGGGCCGCGACGACCAGGATCACCGTCAGCGTGACAAGGGCGGCCAGGAGGGGTCGAGCCGGCGATATCGCCGGATAGGTGAGGTTCTGCAAGGCCTGATCTCCTGACGCTGCGGCTCACTACCCCAAAAGGATTATGCGCGTCAAGGTTGAGAAGCGCCGGCGCGCCCCTGCTTCAGAACAGCCCCATGATGCCGCGCATCTGCTGCGTCGTGATGCTCAGGCGGATCGCCGCCAGCTGCTGGCGGGTCTGGAGCAGCAGCATGCGGCTTCCCTCCTCGCTCCGGTCCGCCTCGGTCAGCCGGCCGCCGCCCTCGATCAGAACGTCGGAGAACTGGCTGGTGAAGCTCTCGCGCGTCGTCAGCAGGGCCAGCTGGGTCGTCAGCTCCTGCCCGGCCGACCGCACCCGCTGCCGCGCCTTGTCCAGCGAGGAGACGGCGCGGTCCACGTCCGCCCGGTCGCCAAAGCCGTTGACCGCCAGATCCAGGCCAAGCCCGCGCGGCGACAGGTCGACGCTCTTCAGTGACAGGCTGCTGCTGCCGGACTCGTTCAGGGTGACGGTCAGGTCGTTCGCCGTGCCGGCGGCGGAGCGCAGCTCGGTCACCAGGGCGCCGCCGGCGGTCTCCAGCGCCGCCTCGCCGATGGAGGCCTCGTCGATCAGCAGGCGCACGGTGCCGTTGCCCAGCACGAAGGCGTTGTCGCCGTCCGTCAGCTTGGCGAAGCCCCGCTTGGAATCCGCGGCGCGGCTGACGCTGTTGCCCTGGCTGTCGGTCACCGAGACGAACAGGTCCACGTTCTTCTCGAGGGTCGACACGCCCTTGGCCGCGGTGCCGAGCTGCTCCAGCAGCTCCCGGTCCAGGGTGAAGGACACGGTGGCGCCGGAGCCGAAATAGGCCTGCCCGCCCATGGCGACGCTGATCGCCGAACCGGAGATGCTGACCGCGGGCGGTGCCGGAGGCGGCGGCGGCGGGGGCGGCGGAGGAGCGCCACCGCCCCCTCCGACCACACCGCCTCCGCCTCCACCACCGCCCACCAGGACCGGCTGGCCGGTCACGGCGAAGGAGTAGGCGGTCGACCCGCCATTGCCGCTGGAGGTCAGGCCTCCGACCGTGTAGCCCTGCGGCGTCAGCGCATTCGTGACCATGGCGCGGAGCTTGCCGGCGACCAGCGCCCGGCGCTGCGCCTGGCTCTGGCCCTGCACGTCGGCCTTCAGCGCGGTGTAGGAGAAGGTCTGGCCGAACAGGCTGACGGACACCGTGTCGCCCTGGCCGATATTGCCGGCGATTGTGGCCGTCGCCGTCGGCGTGACCAGCGTGCCGCCCCCGCCGCCATCCCCGCCCACGACCAGCCCGCCGCCGCCGCCTCCGCCACCGCCACCGCCGCCATTGTCGCCCACGCTGCCGCCGCCTCCGCCGCCGAGCAGGCTGCCGGGCCCGATGGAGAAGGTGCCGTTCTCCACCGCGCTGACCGTGTAGCCGAGCGGAACCAGCGACGTCAGCACCTGCTCCCGCAGGGCCGAGGCGACGTTCTGGCGTCGCGCCGCCTGGGACTGGCCCTGCACGTCGTTCTTGGTCGCTGTGTGGGTGAAGACGTGCCCGTTGACATTGATGGTGAAGCTGTCGCCCTGGCGGACGTTCCCGGTGATGGCGACCTGGCCGGCGTTCCCCGAACCGCCGCTGCCGCCGCTCCCCCCGCCGCCGCCGCTACCGCCGCCGACACCGCCGCCGCTGCCGGACCCCGCCGGCGCGGTGCCGACCGTGCTGATGCCGCTGGTCTGGGGATCGAAGCTGAAGCTGCGGGTCTCGTTGCCGTCATGGACCAGGACCATCTTCTCGCCGGCCGGGCTGTCGCGCACCTCCAGCCGCAGGTCCGAGAGGTTGCCGCCGGCCAGCGCATAGGTCCCGCCGATCTTCAGCTCGCCGAAGCCGCGCGCCCGCATCGCTTCGGCCAGGTCGTCGGCATCGGCGGAGATGGTCCGGCTGCCGTCGACCCGGACGGCGAAGCTGTCCGCGGCGGTGACGTTGCTGACCGTCGCCGAACGGACGCCCGGCACCGCCGTCAGCCCGAGCCGGGAGTCCGCCGTGGCGTCGAAGGCGGCGCCGTTGCCGGCCACCAGGTTCTTGCCGCCGAAAGCGCTGTCGCCGGATGTGCGCTCCACCTGGCTGCGGATCAGGTCGAACTGGCGGGCGAGTTCGCGGCGCATCGACCGGGAGGTCGCATCCTGGCCGAGATTGGCGTAGGCGGTCACCGTCAGGCCGCGCGCCTGCTCCAGAAGCGACTCGATCGCCTTCACGCCCCGGTCGCCAGCCTTGACCGTCTGGATGGCCTGCCCCATCGCCTCCTTCAGGGCCGAGAGGTCGCCGGCCCGCTGCGACAGGCTCCGCGCCGCGAAGAAGACCGAGGGATCGTCGATCGCGGCCAGCACACGGCTTCCCGAGGCCAGGCGGCGCTGGGTCGCGCCGATGGCATCGTCCGTTCCGCGCATCGCGGCGACGGTTCCGGCCATGCCGGAGGGAAGGCGTACATCACCGACCACAGGTCCAACGAACTCCGGGAATCAAGGTGCGGACCACCGTCCGGCGGTCGTCGCGCCGGCTGGGTGGTCGGGAGTGGGGAGGCCCGCGCCGACGGATCTCCCAACCCGCGCGCGATAGATGGCATTTTAGGGATATTTGTCGGACCGGGATGGTTGAGGTTCCGTTAATTCGGCGATCTATCCTTCCGGTGAGTTCCGGCCTTGACACCCGGGCGCGCCCTCCGCACACCCTTCGCCGCCGAAGGTTCGACGGAGAGTTCCATGCCCCGCCCGCCCCGTCCCGCGCCCGCGCCCGCGTCGCGAGAGGACGGCTTCACCCTGATCGAGATCCTGGTCGTGCTGGTCATCCTGGGCCTGCTGGCCGGCCTGGTCGGGCCGCAGGTGCTGCGCTATCTCGGCGGTTCCAAGCAGGACGCGGCGCGGCTGCAGATCCAGCAGCTCACCGCCGCGCTGGACCTCTACCGCCTGGATGCGGGCCGCTATCCGGCCGGCGACCAGGGGCTGAAGGCGCTGGTGGAGGCGCCGGCCGGCGCCCGCGGCTGGTCCGGCCCCTACCTGTCCAAGGCCGAGCTGCCGCTGGACCCGTGGGGCAATCCCTACGCCTACCGCCAGCCGGGCCAGCACGGCGCCTTCGATCTATGGTCGCTGGGCGCCGACGGGCGCGAGGGCGGCGAGGGCGAGGATTCGGACGTCACCAGCTGGACGAAGTGACGATCTAGGGCATAAGCGCCGGCAGACGGCCCGAGTCGCCCTTCCCCGACCGTTCCCGCTTGGCGGCGAACGGTGCCGTGGCTGCTCCCGCCGGGGCGTGACCGGTCCCGTTCCGCCCGTCCGACACCCGCCGGGAAGGCCGGAAATCGCGGCGCCGGCGGATGATGCATGCCGCATGGCCGAAGGCAATCACGCCTAAAGTCGCAGCCATAACGGGCCCGTGCCCCTTGCCGAGCGGCCGGATCGGTATCAAGCTCACTGACAGGACAGGGCGGATGAGGGCCCAAGGCCCCGCCGACCGCGCCCCGCAGGACCGGCCCCGACGACGGGGCCCGCTCCTCCGGGAGCCGGGCCGCGCCTGACCGGGAAGGTATCGCGCCAGGGTGGCGGCCGGGACGGCCGTCGATGCGGGATCGCGGCGCCGCGGCGGAGGCCGGGGCGTCACGGCGCCACATGATGACCACAGTCCCGACCGATGATCGGCTTCGGCTTGCGGAATGCGGGCGTCGTCGCGCCCGTCCGGCAGGCCCAAGGCCAGGAGGCCTGGACCATGACGCCTGCGCGATATGGTTGCCCCCGCCCCTCCGAAGGGCGATGCGCTTCCTCCCCGGCCGGGGAGACAAGGGGGCGCGCTGTCTACCGCCATTTCCCAAATTCGTCACAAGCCCCCGGAAAGCGTGGCTTTTCCTGGATTCCCGCGGCGATCGGCCGCGTTCATTCCGCACGCGGCCTGGAACATCCCCCCGTGCCCGACACGTTGTTCGATTGGACGGAAGAGGATTGCCATGGTCCCGCCCGGAGCCCCGACGCACCGTTTCCGAACCTGATTTCTCCACCGACCGTGACGAGGGCCCCGGCGCTGCCCGATGCCCGCCATCCAAACGGAGTGCCCCATGTCCCTGGCCGATGACCTGATCGCCAGCTACGCGCAGAATTTCGAAGCGCGTCGCACCACGGAGATGTCCCTCACCGAGTATCTCGAGGGCTGCAAGAAGGACCCGACCATGTACGCCAGCGCGCCGGAACGGCTGCTGGCGGCGATCGGTGAGCCGGAGATCATCGACACGGCGCGGGACCCGCGCCTTGCCCGCATCTTCATGAACCGGACGATCAAGGTCTATCCGGCCTTCGCCGAGTTCTACGGGATGGAGGAGACGATCGAGCGGATCGTCGGCTATCTCCGGCACGCCGCGCAGGGTCTGGAGGAGCGCAAGCAGATCCTCTACCTGCTGGGCCCGGTCGGCGGCGGCAAGTCCTCGCTGGCGGAGCGGCTGAAGGCGCTGATGGAGGACCAGCCCATCTACGTGCTGAAGGCCGGCGACCAGCTGAGCCCGGTCTTCGAGAGCCCGCTGGGCCTGTTCAACCCGACGGAGATGGGCGCCGCCATCGAGGAGCGCTACGGCATCCCGCGCCGCCGCCTGACCGGCCTGATGAGCCCCTGGGCCATCAAGCGGCTGGACGAGTTCGACGGCGACATCGGCAAGTTCAAGGTCGTGAAGGTGCGCCCCTCGCGCCTGCGCCAGATCGGCATCGCCAAGACCGAGCCGGGCGACGAGAACAACCAGGACATCTCCTCCCTGGTCGGCAAGGTCGACATCCGCAAGCTGGAGCTCTACCCGCAGAACGACCCGGACGCCTACAGCTACTCCGGCGGCCTGAACCGCGCCAACCAGGGCATGCTCGAGTTCGTCGAGATGTTCAAGGCGCCGATCAAGATGCTGCACCCCCTGCTGACCGCGACGCAGGAGGGCAACTACATCGGCACCGAGAATATCGGCGCCCTGCCCTTCCAGGGCATCATCATGGCGCACTCGAACGAAGCCGAGTGGCAGAGCTTCAAGAACAACCGCAACAACGAGGCCTTCATCGACCGCATCTGCGTGATCAAGGTCCCGTACTGCCTGCGGGTGACCGAGGAGCAGAAGATCTACGAGAAGCTGATCTCCACCTCGGAACTGTCGAAGTCGCCCTGCGCGCCCTCGACGCTGGAGATGCTGGCCCGGTTCACCGTGCTGTCGCGGCTGCGCGAGCACGAGAACTCGAACCTGTACTCCAAGATGCGCGTCTATGACGGCGAGAGCATCAAGGAGACGGACCCCAAGGCCAAGACCATGCAGGAGTACAAGGACGCGGCCGGCGTCGACGAGGGCATGAACGGAATCTCCACCCGCTTCGCCTTCAAGGTCCTGGCCTCGACCTTCAACTACGACACCTCGGAGATCTCGGCCGATCCGGTGCATCTGCTCTACGTGCTGGAGCAGGCGATCCGCCGGGAGCAGTTCCCGGAGGACACGGAGAAGCGCTACATCGAGTTCATCAAGGCCGAGCTCGCCCCGCGCTACGCCGAGTTCATCGGCAACGAGATCCAGAAGGCCTATCTGGAGAGCTACCACGACTACGGCCAGAACCTGTTCGACCGCTATGTCGACTATGCCGACGCGTGGATCGAGGACCAGGACTTCAAGGACCCGGACACCGGCCAGCTGCTGAACCGCGAGCTGCTGAACCAGGAGCTCAGCAAGATCGAGAAGCCGGCCGGCATCGCGAACCCCAAGGACTTCCGCAACGAGGTCGTCAAGTTCGCCCTGCGCACCCGGGCGGCCAACAGCGGCAAGAACCCGTCCTGGACCAGCTACGAGAAGCTCCGCGACGTCATCGAGAAGCGGATGTTCAGCCAGGTCGAGGATCTGCTGCCGGTCATCAGCTTCGGCTCCAAGAAGGACAATGAGACCGAGAAGAAGCACGACGAGTTCGTGAACCGGATGGTTGCGCGCGGCTACACCGAGCGCCAGGTCCGCCGTCTGGTCGAGTGGTACATGCGGGTGAAGCAGGCGGGCTGAGGCCCGCCCCTTCTCCGGCCTCTCTCTTCAAGGAGTGCCCGCTACCGTGATGAACATCATCGACCGCCGCCTGAACCCCAAGGGCAAGAGCCTGGCCAACCGCCAGCGCTTCCTGCGCCGGGTGAAGGACCAAGTCCGCCGCGCCGTGCGGGAGGCTTCCGGCCAGCGCAGCATCAAGGACATCGATGCCGGCGGCGACATCACGATCAAGCCGGGCGGCGTGGCGGAACCGTCCCTGCGGCGCGCGTCGCAGGGCGGCATCCGCGACCATGTCGTGCCCGGCAACAAGGAGTTCGTCACCGGCGACCGCATCAAGCGGCCGGAAGGCGGCGGCGGCGGCCGCGGCCGGCAGGCCAGCCAGGACGGCGACGGCGAGGACGAATTCCGCTTCATGCTCTCGCGGGAGGAGTTCCTGGACCTCTTCCTGGAGGATCTGGAGCTGCCCGACCTGATCAAGCGCAAGCTCGCCAGCACCGAGAGCTATGCCTGGACGCGCGCCGGCTACAGCGTGACGGGCTCGCCCGCCAACCTGAACCTGGTGCGCACCACCCGCAACAGCCTGGCCCGGCGCATCGCGCTGAAGCGGCCGAAGCCGGGCGAACTGCAGGATTTGATCCGCGAGATCGAGGCGCTGGAGAATTCCGGCAAGGACCCGGAACGGCTTGAGGATCTCCGCGGCCAGCTGGAGCTGCTGCGCCGCCGCTCCATGGCGATCCCCTACATCGACCCGATGGATGTGCGGTACAACCGCTTCCAGCAGGTCCCGAAGCCGGTCGCCCGCGCCGTCATGTTCTGCCTGATGGACGTGTCGGGCTCGATGACCGAGCACATGAAGGATCTCGCGAAGCGCTTCTTCATGCTGCTCTACCTGTTCCTGGGCAAGCACTACAAGAACGTGGAGGTGGTCTTCATCCGCCACACCCACGTCGCGCAGGAGGTGGACGAGGATACCTTCTTCCACAGCACCGAGACCGGCGGCACCGTCGTCTCCACGGCGCTGGAGGAGATGGTGAAGGTGGTCAAGGACCGCTATCCGCCGGACGAGTGGAACATCTACGCGGCGCAGGCGTCCGACGGCGACAATACGCCCGGCGACAATTCCCGCACGGCGGCGCTGCTGACCGAGGGCATCCTGCCGCTCTGCCAGTACTACGCCTATGTCGAGGTCGGCGCCGACCCGGACACCCAGAGCGGCACCTACGCCATGGGCAGCCGCGACACCGACCTGTGGCGGCTCTACTCGCGGCTGCGCGACGAGGGGGCGCCGCTGGCGATGAAGCAGGTGCGCCACCGCCGCGACATCTACCCGGTCCTGCGCGAGCTGTTCGCCAAGGACGCCCAGGCCCAGGGGGCTACGCCATGAACCACGTCGTCAATCCGGGGCTGCCCCTGTTCGAGGGGGCGGAGTGGGACTACGACAAGCTCTGGAAGGCCTACGACGCCATCGAGCGCGTGGGCCTGAAGGAGATGGGCCTCGACGTCTACACCAACCAGATCGAGGTGATCACGTCCGAGCAGATGCTGGACGCCTACGCCTCGACCGGCATGCCGATCTTCTACAAGCACTGGTCCTTCGGGAAGCACTTCGCCCAGGAAGAGGTGATGTACCGCAAGGGCTTCCGCTCCCTGGCCTACGAGATCGTCATCAATTCCAACCCCTGCATCAGCTACATCATGGAAGAGAACACCATGACGATGCAGGCGCTGGTGATGGCGCACGCGGCGTTCGGGCATAACCACTTCTTCAAGAACAACTATCTGTTCCGGCAGTGGACGGACGCCGACGGCATCCTGGACTACCTGGACTTCGCCAAGGGCTACATCGCCCAGTGCGAGGAGCGCTACGGCCTGTCGCGGGTGGAGCGGGTGCTGGACGCCGCCCACGCGCTGATGAGCCACGGTGTCTTCACCGCCCCGCGCCGCCGTTCGCTCGACCTGCGGATGGAGCAGAAGCGGGAGCGCGAGCGCCAGGCGCACCACGAGGCCATGTACAACGACCTGTGGCGCACCCTGCCCGCCAAGCCGGCCTCGCCCGCCGCGGCCTCGGCCGACCGCGAGCGCCGGCGGGCGCTGCTGGGGCTGCCGCAGGAGAACATCCTGTACTTCCTGGAGAAATCGGCGCCACGCCTGGAGGGCTGGCAGTGCGAGATCCTGCGCATCGTCCGCAACGTCGCGCAGTATTTCTATCCGCAGCGCCAGACCAAGGTCATGAACGAGGGCTGCGCCACCTACGTCCACTACAAGATCATGAGCCGGCTGCACGAGACGGGCAAGCTGACCGACGGCTCCTGGATGGAGTTCCTGCACTCCCATACCAGCGTCATCATGCAGCCGGAGTTCGACGACCCGCGCTTCGGGGGCTTCAACCCCTACGCGCTGGGCTTCGCGATGATGCAGGATCTGGAGCGCATCTCGATGGAGCCGACCGAGGAGGACCGCATCTGGTTCCCGGACATCGCCGGCAGCAGGGACCCGATGAACGTGCTGCGCGACGCCTGGGCCAACTACCGCGACGAGAGCTTCATCCTGCAGTGCCTGAGCCCGGCGCTGATCCGCAAGTTCAAGATCTTCCGCGTCCATGACGACGCCTCGCGGCCGGAGCTGCAGGTCGCCAGCATCCATGACGAGCGCGGCTACCGCGACGTCCGCCGCCACCTCGCCCGCCAGTACGACGTGGCCGAGCTGCATCCGGACATCCAAGTCGTCGACGTCGACATGAGCGGCGACCGCAAGCTGATGCTGGAGTACCGGGCCCGCGACGGCATCCTGCTGGAGGAGAGCGACACCCGCGCCGTACTGCAGCACCTCGCCGACCTCTGGGGCTACGAGGTGGTGCTGGAGGAGATCGACAAGGAGACCGGCGGCCGGCTGAAGAAGCACGTCGTCGGGCCGCGCTCGATCATCGGGGTGTGAGGCGTGAAGGCGGGCGGCGCGGGCGGCCGCCCGGGCAGCGGTGACGCTGTGCGTGCTTCGACAAGCTCAGCATGAGGAGGACTGTGCTCCTTCCGGCCAAGCTCGCGCGGGGGAAACCAGGTGTGCCTGGCTTCCCCCTTGCCTCATCCTGAGCCTGTCGAAGGACGCAGGACGGTTCAGCCTCTCCTCACCGAACCGGCGGCATGAGCCTCACCGGTGCCAGTCGCGCTCCAGCCGGCGGGAGGCCAGGTACATCAGGATCGCGGCCAGCACGTAGAAGCCGAGGCCCGTGAGGAACGAGTAGCGCAGCGAGTCGGCGCCGTAGGCGGTCTTGTAGGCGTCGCTCATCCAGCCCAGGAACCAGTTGCCGAAGCCGATGCCGATCAGGTTGTTGATGAACAGGAACACGGCCGAGGCGGTGGCGCGCATCGACGGCGCCACCAGATGCTGCACGGCCGAGACGACCGGACCCAGCCACACCAGCGCCAGCGCGTTCGGCACCAGGAACAGGAAGAAGGCCAGGGTCAGCGACGGCACGGAGATGCCGATGGCGAAGAGCGGCGCCGCCAGGATGAAGGCCGTCGCCGGCACCAGCGCGTAGGCCGCCTTGCTGCCCTTGCCCAGCCGGTCGCCGAGATAGCCGCCCAGGAAGATGCCGGCCATGCCGCCGATCAGCACGATGGTGCCGAAATACTGCGCCATCTCCACCAGCGTCAGCCCGTGGCTGCGCACGAAGAAGCTGGGCAGCCAGAAGAACAGGCCGTAGCCCATGATCGAGGAGCAGGCGGCGCCGAAGGCCAGGTACCAGAAGGCCGGCTTGGCGGCCAGCGTGCGCAGCACCTCGCCGAAGCTGGGCTGCGCCACCTTCGCCGTCGGCGGGTCGAAGCGGCCGCGCGCCGGTTCCTTAAGCGTCAGCACGAACAGCGGCATCAGCACCAGCCCGGCCACGCCGCAGGCGATGAAGGCGGCGCGCCAGCTGAACTCCTGGGCGATGTAGCCGCCGAAGAAGATGCCCAGCGCCGAGCCGATGGGAATGCCGAAGGAGTAGATGCCGAGCGCCTTGGCGCGCTGATGCGGCGGGAAATAGTCGGTGACCAGCGAGTAGGACGGGGCGACGCCGCCCGCCTCGCCGACGCCGACGCCCAGCCGGTAGAGGAACAGCTGCCAGAAGGAATGGGCGTAGCCGCACAGCGCGGTGAAGCCGCTCCACACCGCCAGCGAGATGCCGATGATCCAGACGCGGTTCCTGCGGTCGGCGAGCCGGGCGATGGGGATGCCCATGGCCGTGTAGAACAGCGCGAAGGCGACGCCGCTGACCAGGCCCAGCTGGCCGTCGCTCAGGCCCAGCTCCGCCTTGATGGGCACGGCCAGGACGCTGATGATCTGCCGGTCGATGAAGTTGAAGGTGTAGACCAGGATCAGGATGAACAGGACATAGGCGCGGTAGGCGGCGCTCTCGTCGCTATTGGTCTGCGCCCCCGCCGCGGCGGATGGGGCATGCAGCTCGGCCATCGGTCCTCCCGTTCCCTGTTCTTCGTTATGCGCACGCAAGAGTGGCCGGGGCGCCCCCTCCTCCGGGGGAGGTGGAGGGGGGCACCCCGGCCGGGACCCAGCCTGGGGCAAGCGCCCGGGCCGGGTCAACCTATATAGGCACAACCGTCGTTAGAACTTCACGCCCACGGAGGCGGTGAAGGTGCGCGGCGGGCCGTAGTAGCCGATGATCGAGTTGCCCAGCAGCGCGCCGGGGAACAGGTAGCCGCCGACGCGGTACTGCTCGTCCGTCAGGTTGCGGGCGTGCAGGCCGACGTTGAAGTCGCCGCTCTCCGAGGTCCAGACGACGCTGGCGTCGAACAGGTAGTAGCTGTCCTGGTCGATGGCGCTGGGCGTCTCGAACAGATTGTAGCTGCTGCGGTAGGAGCTGGAGCCGGTGAAGGTCAGCGCGCCGGCGCCGTCGGCAAGGCCGTGCGTGTAGGTCAGCGTGACGTTGCCGTTCCACTTCGGCGTGTTCTGGAACACGCGGCTGTCCGACACGTCGATGAACTGGCGGCTGACCAGGTCGAACTGGATGAACTTCTTGAAATCGGCATGGGTGTAGCCGATCGCCGTGCTGGCCGTCAGCGCGTCGGTGATGGCGACCGCGCCCTCGAACTCGAAGCCGTAGATCTTCGAGTCGCCGACATTGTCGACGAAGCTGGCGATGGTGGTGCCGGCCGGCACCTGGGTCGTCACCTGCTGGCCGCTATAGTCGGAGTAGAAGCCGGCGGTGTTGAAGGTGACGCGGTTGCCCAGGCGGCCCTTCAGGCCCAGCTCGTAGCTGTCCACCTTCTCGGGCTCGTAGCCGTTGACGGTGTTGGGCGTCGCCACCGCGTCGCCGCGCATGTCGAAGCCGCCCGACTTGAAGCCCTTGCTGTAGGCCGTATAGACGGTCAGGTCCTCGGTCGCCTCGTAGGACAGGCTGACGCGCGGCGTGAACTCGTCGAAGCTGTTGTCGCGGGTGTAGTTGGTCCGGGTCGCCAGCAGCGGACGCGGGGCGCCGTTGCTGAAGGCGGGGCTGCGGATGCCCAGGTACTGGGCACGGAAGACGTTGGCCTCCTTGTCGTCCCAGGTGTAGCGGGCGCCCAGCGAGGCCTTGAACTGGTCGGTGATGTCGAAGCTGACGTCGGCGAAGCCGGCCCAGCTCTCGGTGTCGACCGAGCCGGAGCTCAGCGTCGTCAGGTTGGCGTTGCCCACGACCGTGTCGAAGGCGCCGGCGGCCGAGCCGTTCAGGTAGAAGATGCCCGCCACGCCCTGGACCCAGTCGCCCGTGTAGAGGATCTGGAACTCCTGGGTGGTCTGGTCGTCCTTGTAGAAGGCCGGGATGTCCAGGGTCGGCGCGGGCGTGTTGTCGAAGTCGATCAGCGTGTCGGTGCGGCCGTCGCGGTAGGCCGTGATCGACTTCAGCGTGACCTGGTCGTTGACCGTGTACTCCACCGTGGCCGAGACGCCCTGCGTCATGACCGAGTTCTCGTCGCCGATGCCGGCGTTGGTGTCGTAGACGTCGCGCAGGACCGCCGGGTCGGTCGGCAGCGAGGCGATCTCGCGGTGGCCGTGGCGCGGGTTGCTGTCGTCCTCGGTGCGGTCGGCCGAGAGGCGGATGAACAGATTGTCGGTCGGCTTGAACTCGGCCGACAGGCGGCCGGCGACCACGTCCTTGTTGTAGTGCTCGGCGCCGGTGTTCAGGTTCTTGCCGAAGCCGTCGCGCTTCAGAACGGCGATGGCGCCGCCGACCGCGACCTTGTCGTTCAGCGGCAGGTCGCCGGCGGCGATGATGTCGCGCTGGTAGTAGCTGCCGAAATTCGCCTTCAGGCGCAGCTGCGGCTCGTCGCCCAGGCGCTTGGTCACGTACTTGACGGCGCCGCCGATGGTGTTGCGGCCGTACAGCGTGCCCTGCGGGCCGCGCAGCACCTCGATGCGCTCGATGTCGAAGATGTCGAGCACGGCGCCCTGCGGACGCGCCACGTAGACGTCGTCGACATAGAGGCCGACGCCGGGCTCGAAGCCCCAGAGCGGGTCCTGCTGGCCGACGCCGCGGATGAAGGCGATCAGCGTGGAGTTGGAGCCGCGCGCCACCTGCATGGTCAGGTTCGGCGTGATGGCCTGCAGCTGGGTGATGTCGGGCGAGCCGCGCAGCTCGAAATTCTCGGCCGTGAAGGCGGAGACGGCGACCGGCACGTCCTGCAGCGACTCCTCGCGGCGGCGGGCCGTGACGACGATCTCGTCCAGGCCCGGCTCGGCGGCGGCGGTGGTGGCCTCCTGGGCGAAGGCGGGGGCGGCGGGGATGAGCGTGGCCAGCGCCACGCCGGCGTAAAGCGCCGAACTCAGCTTCTTGAACGACTTCATGGACGGGTCTCCCTTCGGTTGGGCGCGCCGGTCAGACCGGTCCGGTGCGCGATGCCGTTCGTGGGCCCTGTGGGGAGCCCCGCGGCGAATTCCTCGATGATGCGGTTGAAGAGCTCGGGCTCCTCCAGGTGCGGCGTATGGCCCGAGCGGTCGAAGGCCACGCGCCTGGCGTCGGGCAGCGTGGTCTCCAGGTAGGCGGCGGTGCCCGCCCCGTACAGCTGGCTGCGCCCGCCATGGACCACCAGCGTGGGGGTCGGAATGCCGGAAAGCGCGGCCCGGAAATCCTGGCCGGCGAGCGACTGCCAGAGCCCGGCCATCCAGGCGGGATCGTTGCGCGCGATCTCCGCCTCGGCCCAATCGGCCAGGCCGGTGTCCGGCGGCCGGTCGGCGGCGAACAGGCGGCGGACGATGCGGCGGGTGTAGGCCGGCCAATCCTGCCGCATGGACAGGGTCAGGGCCGGGGTCTCCTCCGCCTCGTAGCCGCCCAGCATGCCCAGCTGCCAGTCCTCGGCACCCGGCACCCGGGGCGTCATGTCGACCACGACCATCCCGGCGATGCGCTCGGCGGCGCCGTCCAGCAGCGCCCGCCACAGCACCATGGCGCCCAGCGACCAGCCGACCGCCACCACATCGCGCAGATCCAGCGCCGCCAGCAGGTCGGCGATGTCGAGCGCCAGCCGCTCCACCGTCGCCTCCAGCGGCGGCGCCGGCGAGTGGCGGTGGCCGCGCAGGTCGGGGGCGATGACGCGGAAGCTTTTCGAAAGCTCGTCGATCTGGGGGGCGAAGAAGCCGGCATGGGCGGACCAGCCATGGACCAGCAGCAGGGCGCGCCCCTGCCCCGCCTCCTCGTACGACAGGCGTACGCCATCGCTGGTCGTGATTTCCGGCATGCCGCCGCTAACCCCCTGTAACCGCCGCGCCCGCTGATATATCTTTCGGCTTACCTAAAAGGCAGGTGCGCAAACGGCTTGGGGCAATGCTTGCGGCAAAATGAAACCTGAGTCAATATTCAGGTTGTAACGAATGTTTCAGGGGAGGTGCGGCGTGGTGGACGCGGCGGAGACGGCCGGGCTCGGCCTGACCAAGGAGCCCCGGACCGAGCGCGGCAAGCGCACCCTGCGCAAGCTGCTGGACGCGGCGGCGGCGGAGTTCGGGGAGCGCGGCTACCACGACGCCGCCATCAGCGGCATCACCCAGCGGGCGGGCGCGGCGCTGGGCACCTTCTACACCTACTTCGACAGCAAGGAGCAGGTGTTCCGGGCGCTGGTCGAGGATATGGGCCGGCTGACCCGCCGCTGGATCGCCGAGCGCGTGGTGCAGGCCCCCGACCGCATCGCCGCCGAGCGCGTGGGCATCGAGGCGTTCCTGGAATTCGTGCGCGACCACAAGGATCTGTACCGCATCGTCATGGAGGCGCAGTTCGTCGCCGAGGACGCCTACCGCGCCTATTACGACAGCTTCGCCGCGGCCTACCGGGAGAATCTGGCGGCCTCGGTCTCGCGGGGCGAGATCCGGCCGGGCGACGACGAGTGCCGCGCCTGGGCGCTGATCGGGATGAGCGTGTTCCTGGGCATGCGCTATTCCATCTGGGCCGAGGACCGGCCGCCGGCCGAGGTCGCCGCCACCGCCGCCGACCTGATCGCGCGCGGCCTGTCCGTCGACGGCGCCGCTAGGGGATAGGCCATGGTCCGGGAGATGTTCGACATCACCGCCAAGCGCGCGGCGCTGAAGCCCGACGCCGTCGCCATGCGCGAGCTGTCGACCGGCCGCCGCGTCACCTACCGGGAGCTGGACGGGCGCGCCGCCCGCTGCGCCTCGGTGCTGGCCGGCGTCGGCATCGGCCCGGGCGACCGGGTGGCTGTGCTCTGCCGCAACCGCATCGCCTTTTTCGAGCTGCTGTTCGCCTGCGCCAAGCTGGGCGCCATCCTGGTGCCGCTGAACTGGCGCATGCCGGCGGCGGAGCTGCGCCAGCCGCTGGCCGACAGCACGCCCGCCCTGCTGGCCTATGGCGCGGAGGATTCGGCTGCCGGCCTCGCCGCCGCCGACGGCACGGGCATGGCGCTGCTGGCGCTGGACGGCGACTACGAGGCGCGGCTGGATGCCGCCGCCCCGCATCCCGGCCGGGAGCGCTGGCCGGCGGACGAGGTCTGGTACCTGCTCTACACCTCCGGCACGACGGGCGTGCCCAAGGGCGTGATCTACACCTACGCCATGGCGCTGGTGAATTACGTGAATATCGGGCAGGCCGTGGACATAAGGAGCGACGACCGCACGCTCTGCTTCCTGCCGCTGTTCCACACCGCCGGCATCAATCTGCACACCGTGCCCACATTGATGGCCGGCGGCACGGTACTGGTGCTGCCCGGCTTCGACGCCGATGTGATGATCGGGCTGCTGGCGGGCGGCGAGCTCGACACCTTCTTCGGCGTGCCGGCGGTCTACCAGCTGCTGAGCCTGCATCCGCGGTTCGACGAGGTGGACCTCTCCCGCCTGCGCAGCTGGGGCTGCGGCGGGGCGCCGCTGCCCGACGCGCTGGTGGAGCGCTTCGCCGCGCGCGGCGCCCGCGTGTGCAACGGCATGGGCATGACCGAGACCGGCCCGACCGTCTTCCTGGTGGATGCGGAGCACGCCGCCGCCAAGATCGGCTCGGTCGGCAAGCCGCAGCTGCTGACCCAGGTGCGCATCGTCGATGCGGAAGGCCGCGACGTGCCGCCGGGGGAGACGGGCGAGCTGTGGATCGCCGGGCCGGGCCTGACGCCGGGCTACTGGAACCGGCCGGACGCGACGGCCGCCGCCTACGCCCCGGGCGGTTGGCTGCGCACCGGCGACCTCGCCCGGCAGGACAATGAGGGCTATTTCTACATCGTCGGCCGGCTGAAGGAGATGTTCATCTCCGGCGGCGAGAACGTCTATCCGGCCGAGGTCGAGAATGTGCTGAGCCGGCATCCCGACGTGCTGGAGGCGGCCGTGGTCGGTGTGCCCGACGCCAAGTGGGGCGAGGTCGGCCGCGCCTTCATCCTGCCCCGCCCGGGCCATGCGCTGCCCGAAGAGGCCGAACTCGCCGCCTTCTGCCGCCGGCACCTGGCCGCCTACAAGGTGCCCCGGCGCTTCGTCGCTGTCGCCGACTTTCCCCGCACCGCCTCGGGCAAGGTGCAGAAGCCCAAGCTGCCGATCGAGGACACCGTTCCATGAGTCCTGAGCGCCTGTCGGTCGAGCGGACCCTGACCCAGGAGGAGTTCGACCGTTTCGCCCGCCTGTCGGGCGACGACAACCCGATCCATGTCGACCCGGCGTTCAGCGCCCGCACCCGCTTCGGCCGGACGGTGGCGCACGGCGTGTTCCTCTATTCCATCCTGCGCGGTCTGACCGGGCGGCTGGTGCCGGGCGGGCGGCAGGTGGGCCAGCAGGTGCGCTTCCCCGCCCCCACCTATGCCGGCGAGCCCATGCGCTTCGAGGCCGAGGTCACGAGCCGCGCCGACGGACGCGCGACGGTGGCGCTGAGGGCCAGCCGGGTCGAGGACGGCACCGTCACCTGCGAGGGCACCTGCGAGCTGGAGGTCGCGGCATGAGGGTCGGCGACGCGGCGGCGGTCACCCGCGCCTTCACGGCCGAGGACGTGGCCGACTATCTGGCCCTGGGCGGCGCGCCGGTGGCGGACGGGCTGGTGCCGGAGCCGCTGATCGGCGCGCTCTGGTCCTACCTGCTGGGTGTGAAGCTGCCAGGCCTCGGCACCAACTACCTCAAGCAAGAGACCGAATACCTGTCGGACGCACGGATCGGCGAGGCGCTCTCCGCCCGGGTCGGGATCACCCGGCTCAGGCCCGACAAGCACCTGGTCGATCTGGAGACGGTCTGCCACGCGCCCGACGGACGCCTGGTCGCCCGCGGCCGCGCACTCGTCTATGTCGAGGACGTGGCCGACGTGATGGAGGCCTGAGCGTGGGCTGGGGGCCCGACGATCCGGAGGATGCGCCCGTCACGGTGCTGAAGGGCCTGGGCCCGAAGACCGCCGCCTGGCTGGAGGAGGTCGGGATCTCCACCGTGGGCGAGCTGCGCGCGGTCGGTGCCGCCGGCGCCTACCGCCGGCTGAGGCACCGCGACCCGCGCGGCGCCAGCCTGAACGCGCTCTGGGCGCTGCACGGCGCGCTGGCGGGCATCCACTGGACCCATGTCGATCCCGAGACCAAGGCGCGGCTGCTGGCCGAGGTCGGGAGCGCCCCACGATGAGACGCGCGACCGCCCGGGGCGGATGAACCCCGGGCGGTCGGCTCCACGCCTTAGCGCGAGCTCGCGGTGCCGGCGCCGATGTCCTGCTGGATCATCTGCAGCATGGCGATGTGCGTCTTGATCGCCGGCACGGCCAGCAGCGGCATGACCGCCTCGCGGCTGTCGTCGTCCTTCTCCAGCATCGCCTGCTGCATCTGCAGCAGCTCCTGATGCGCCTGGATCTGGGCGGTGACGTACATGCGGTCGAACTCCGCGCCGCTGGCCGACTGCATCTTACTCATGGCCTGCTTCTTGTCGTCCGGGATGCTCTTGGGCATGGCGTCGTCGCCCATGGCCTTCATCGCGGCCATCATGTTCTTCTGCTCCTCGGCCTCCAGCTGGGCGAACTGCTTCACCATCGGGTTGGAAGCCTTCTGCAGCGCCAGCTGGCTGCTCTCCAGCGAGACCATGCTGTTCGCGGCGGCCATCGCCTTCATCGACTTGGCGTCGGTCTTGCCGGACATGGTCGAGGCGGTCGAGCTGGTGGAACCGGACGTGGTCGAGCTGTCGGTCGACTGCGCCAGGGCGGCGCCGGACAAGAACAGCGGCAGGGCGAGCGCGCCGGCGAGGATCGCGGAACGACGGATCATGGGGTGTCTCCGACTTGGGGGGAACTGATGGCCCGCAACCGGCCATGCCAGCCTTCGGTTCCCCGCCCCGCCGCAGATTAGCGGACGCTGCTTTAGCGTCCCGTCACTTCCACCGCAACTTGTCCGCCAAGTAGCGGGCGCTGTCCTTCAGGTCGGTCGGCAGATACTGGGAGAACAGGTTCGGCTCGTAGCGCGGGCGGTAGCCTTCGAACTCCGCCATGTACAGCTCCTTGTGCGGGAGATGCCCCGGAGGGTCAGGTGTCCAGCGGCTGGACGGTGCCCTCCAGCTGGTGGACGTGATGGATGTAGGCGCGCAGCAGCAGGCCGATGACCGGCGGCGCGGCGCGGACCATCTGCTGGAAGGCGGGCTCCTTGACGACCTCGCAGACGGTCTGCTCGATCGCCACGGCGGTGGCGCTGCGCAGCCGGCGCTCGACCAGCGCCATCTCGCCGAAGACGCAGCCCGGCCCCATGCGGCGCAGCGGCACCATGGCGCCGTCCGGCCCCTGGCGGCGCAGCTCCACCAGCCCGCTCTGGATCAGGTAGGCGGCCGTGCCGGGCTCGCCCTCGCGGACGATGGCGCGGCCCTCGGCGAAGACCTGGCGCGACAGCAGCTCGCCGACGCCCTGGCGCGACACGATGGCGGCGCCGGGCATGACGCTCTGCGGCCGGGCGTTGGCGATGTCGTGCTCCGCCCCGACTTGGCCGCGGATGGTGTTGGCCAGCGTCTGCAGCATGTACTGCACCAGCGGCGCCGCCTTGTGGAAGGCGGCGAGGAAGGCGGCGCGGGTGACCACCAGGCATTCGGTCGGCTCCAGCGCCTCGGCCGAGGCCATGCGCAGGCCGCCGTCGATCAGCGCCATCTCGCCGAAGATGGCGCCGGGCTGGAACCGCCCCAGCGCGATGCGGCCCTGGGGCGTCTCGCGGAACGCCTCCACCAGCCCGGAGCGGACGACGTAGGCCTCCGTCCCCGGCTGGCCGGCATCGAGGATGCGCGTGCCGGGCTGGAAGGTCCTGACCGTCATGCCCTCAGCCATGTCGCTCCCCCCTCTCCCCCGGTGGTGGCCGGTCAGTCGCCGGCGCGCTCGAGATCGTGGATGTGCCGGAGATAGGCGTGCAGCAGCGTGCGGATGACCGGCGGTGCCGACGCCACCAGCCGCTCGAACGTCGCGGCGTCGATCACCTCGCAGACGGCGGGCTCGACCGCGACGGCGGTGGCGCTGCGCGGCTGCTTCTCCAGCAGCGCCGCCTCGCCGAAGACGCAGCCGGGCCCGAGCCGGCGGAGCTTGCGCTCGGGGCCGGTGCCGATCCGGCGGCGCAGTTCGATCAGCCCGTTGCGCACGAGATAGGCGGCATCGCCCGACTGCCCTTGCGTCAGCACCGTCTGGCCCGCGCCGAAGATGCGGCGCTCCAGCGGCGTGTCGGTGTGGCTGCTGGCGGCCTGCCCGCCCATTGCCAGCGTGTTTGCGTAGGAGAAGGGCGCGCCCGCCATGTTGCGGATGCTGTTGACCTGGGTCTGCAGCAGGTAGCGGATCAGCGGCGGCGCCTGGTGGAAGGAGGCGGCGAAGGTGGCGCGCCCGACCCGGCGGCAGCGCGTCGGCTCCACCGCCACGGCCGAGGCCATACGCGGCCCGTCGTCGACCAGCGCCATCTCGCCCAGTATGCCGCCGGGGCCGACATGGCCCAGCACGCGGCGGCCGCCGGGAAGGTCGCGATAGACCTCGATCCGGCCCTCGAGCACCAGATAGGCCTCGTCGCCGGGAAGCCCCTCGGTCAGCACCCTGGCGCCGGCGGGAAAGTCGCTGAAGCTCATTCGCTCACGATGGGATTGCGTCGCTAATCCTTTCGGTATCGCACGTTCCACGCGAGGGGGCCAGAGCCAAGCGGGGCGGCGGAACGTGGGGCGCTCCGCACCATGCCAGCATGTACTTATGGCACCATCGCAGCGTGGCTGCAGGTGGCCAGCTCCGACGAAAGGGATGCCCTCCGGCGCGTCGCCATGCGCAAATTGGCCGCGCCAGGACAGCGCGACCGTTGCATAATCGCACCCATGACCATGGATTGGGATCTTCTGCGCCTCTTCCTCGCAGTCGCGCGGGCCGGCAGCCTGTCGGCCGCCGCGCGGCGCCTCGAGGTGAGCCAGCCGACGCTGAGCCGGCGCATGGCCGAGCTGGAGGCGGTGCTGGGCGCGACGCTGTTCATCCGCACGCGCGACGGCTACCGGCCGACCGAGATCGGCGACCGGCTGCTGGAGCAGGCGGAGACGGTGGAGCGCACCGTGAACATGGTGCGCGGCGGCGCGCTGGGCGGGCAGGGCCCGCTCTGCGGCACGGTCCAGGTGGCCGCCGGCGAATGGGCCAGCCGCTTCCTCGCCCGCAATCTGCACCGGATCGTCGGCGACCATCCGGGCATCCGGATCGAGCTCCTCACCTCGCTCGCCTATGTCAGCCTCAGCCGCCAGGAGGCGGACATCGCCGTCCGCAACCGTTTGCCCGACGCCAAGGAGCTGATCCAGCAGAAGGTCGGCGCCACCGCCTACGCGGTGTACGGGCACCGCGACTATGTGGCGGCGGACGGCATCGACTCCGCCAACTGCTTCGAGCGGGGCCGGTGGGTGTCCTTCGACGAGAGCCACGAGCATCTGCGCTCGGCCCGCTGGGTGCAGGAGCGGATCGGCAACCGGCCGCTGTCGGTGCGCTGCGACAGTTCCCGCGCCATCCTGGACGCGCTGCAGGGCCGGGCGGGACTGGCGCTGCTGCCCTGCTTCGTCGGCGACGGCGAGGCCGACATGGTGCGGGTCACCGACGTGGCCTACCGCAGCGACCTGTTCCTGGTCGCCCATCCGGACAGCCGCGGCCTGCCGCATGTCGACGCCGTCTGGCGCGGCCTCGTCGCCCTCTACCGGGCCGAGCGCGGGGAGCTGGGCTGCGACACCCTCGTCGCCGCCGAACCGGCCTGACCACAGGCGCAGCTCCTCCGCCGCCCGGGTGAAGTTGCCGTGCCGCCCCGCCGCCTCGAAGGCGCGGAGCGCGGGCGGCGGGGGCAGGCGTCTCCTGCGGTGCGTCCCTGGGTGGTGGCCCACCCATGTCTACGCCTCGGGCGCGCAGAGTTCCAGGATGGCCGCCGACAGCGCCGGCGCCACCGCATGTCGGCGCCCGATCCAGTCGAGGATGGCGCGCGCGGCTTCAGGGCAGCGCTCCACGCCCGGCATCATGGCCGGGAGATCGGGCGCCAGGGCGGGCAGCCGGGTCTCCACCCGCCGCTCCGGCGAGAAGGGATCGGCGCCCTCGCCGCTGGTCTCGGCCGAGGCCAGCGCGATCACCCGGTCCACCGCATAGACCTGGATGAAGCGGAAGGCGGAGGCGCGCTCGCCGCGCCGCCAGCGGCCCAGTCCCACCAGCAGGTTGGTCAGCGCCTCCCCCACCTGCCAGTCGGCGTCGAAAGCGGACGGCGGCGGCGGGGGCGGCGGTTCGGCGAGGGCGGGGTCGAGCGCCGAATCATGCCAGACCAGCTTGCCGGCCGCGAAGGGAATGGCGCGCAGCTCCTGCGGCTCGAACACGGCAAACTCGGCGAAGAGGCCGTCCCGGAACAGCGCCTTCCAGCCGTCGCCCGTGTTGCGGAAGGCGAAGGCCAGCGGATGGGCCTCCCCCAGCCAGCCCAAATCCTCGACCAGCGCCCGCTTGGCGCCGGGCTTGGCGATGACGAAGAAGTCCAGGTCGGACCAAGCATCCATGCGCGCGGGTTCGGCGGTGGAACCCAGCGCCAGCAGGCCCAGCGCCCGGCCGGACAGGCGCACGGCCCCGGCGATCGCCTCCAGCCGCGCCAGCCGGCGGGCCGCGTGTTCGGACAGTTCGGTCATTCTCCCCCTCCTCCTTGCCGCAACGGGCGCAGCCGCGCCCAGCCGCCGCCGCGCCAGCGCCGCGTCAGCAGCCACAGGCGCGCCATCTCCTCCACCACGCGGCCGGCCATCACGCCGAAGAAGCCCAGCCCGGCCGCGTGCCCCAGCAGGGCGGCCACCGGCACGCTAACGCCGAACACCGTAACGGAATCCACGCGCATCACATGGGCCGGGACGCCGCCGCCCCGCATGATGCCGTTGCCGAACACCATGGTCGCCACCCGCACCGGCAGCGCCAGCGCCGCCAGGGGACGCAGCAGGTCGGGGTCGACACGCATCAGATCGCCCGGGCGCCGCGCCGAGGAAGCCGCAGGGATGGATATGATGGAAGACCGCCTTGCGGGCCCAGTCGGGGACCCAGGAACCGGGGACGCCGCTCATGACGGCACGCCCGCCCGGCGCCGCAGCGCGTCCGCATCGAGGAAGCCCTCATGCGTGCCCTCGACCGTGCAGGCATGGGCGCCGGCGACCGATCCCAGCCGGGCGCAGTCCTGCGGCGCCATGCCCGCCAGCCAGCCATGCAGGAAGGCGGCGACGAAGGCGTCGCCGGCGCCGTTGCTGTCCACGACCGGCCCGTGAGGCGCGGCGGCGGGGATGTGGACCGGCGCGGCTTCGCCCCGGGCCAGCACGAGGCTGCCGCGCGCCCCGTCGGTCGCCACCACCAGCCCGGCGCGCCCGTCCCGCAGGATGCGCGCCATGACGGGTGCCACATCCTCTCCCAGCGCGGCGGCGCTAAGGAACACCAGGTCGGCACCCAGCGCGAAATCGAGGTGGTAGGGGTTGGCGCCGTCCCAGTCGTGCAGGTCGGTGGAAACAGGCACGCCGGCGCCGCGCGCCTCAAGGATCAGGTGCCGGGCCCAGTCCATGATCGAGAGATGGACGTGACGGGCCTGGGCCAGGTGCGGGCGCCAGTGCGCATCCGGCAGGCGCTGCCCCTCGACATGGCGGCCGTCATAGAAGGAGAGGCGACGGCCCGTCCGGTCGACCAGGTTGACGCTGCGCCTGGTACCTGCGGGGCTGGGCACCAGGTCGACGTCCAGCCGGTCGCGGGCATAGCGGGCGCGCAGGAAGTCGCCGGCCGGATCGTCGCCGACGAAATCGACCAGCCGCACCCGCATCCCCAACGCCCGCGCCGCCAGCGCCACGCCGTTGCCGGTGTGCCCGGCATGGTCGCGGATCGGCGGCACCAGCACGGTGTCCACGGCATCGGGCGGCAGCCGGTCGACGCGGACGATCGTGTCGACCCCCGCCCCGCCCATCACCAGCAAATCCAGCTCCGCCATGGTCCCTCTCCCTCATCCTGTGCGACGGGGGGAGTATCGGCCGGACCGGCCTCCATAAAAACGCAGGAAGCATGCGACGGCCGTGAGATCCGCTCGCAGCCGCCGCGAAGGGCCCCTACCCCACCGGCGATAGGCTGTCCTGGCGGATGTGGCGATCATCTTTCAGCCTCATGATCTCCAGCATGGACGTACCCCCCACGAGGCTTTCCCCGTAGGGGCGACCACACCGACCCCATGCAGCAGCCGAGGCGTCAGTGATTGTCCCGGGGCAGGCCCTTGGTCTGGGCGATGCGCTGGAACGTCTCGGCGCCTTCCAGGATCGCGCCCTTCTCCAGCTGGCCGACCAGCGAGCGCTGGATCGCTTGCCAGGGCGTCTGGGAGGCGGGGTAGGCGTAGCCGCCCGCCGCTGCCAGCTCCCGGCGGCGCGCCTCCAGCTCCTCCGGCGGAATGAGGACGTCCGCCGTGCCGCGGCCGAGGTCGATCCGTACCCGGTCGCCGGTGCGGATCAGCGCCAGCCCTCCCATCACCGCGGCCTCGGGGCTGGCGTTGAGGATGGAGGGCGAGCCGCTGGTGCCGGACTGGCGGCCGTCGCCGATGCAGGGCAGGGCGTGGACGCCCTCCCGGATCAGGTAGGCGGGGGGCCGCATGTTGACGACCTCCGCCGCCCCCGGATAGCCGATCGGGCCGGCGCCGCGCATGAACAGCAGCGTCTCGCGCGTGATGCCCAGGGACGGGTCGTCGATGCGGGCGTGATAGTCCTCCGGCCCGTCGAACACCATGGCCGGCCCCTCGAAGGCGTCGGGATCGTCGGGATTGCAGAGATAGCGCTCGCGGAACTCGGGGCTGATCACGCTGGTCTTCATGATCGCGCTGTCGAACAGATTGCCGCGCAGCACGATGAAGCCGGCATCCTCCTTCAGCGGATTAGCGAAGGGTCGGATCACCGCCTCGTCCTCGATCACCGCGTCGCGGCAATTGTCGCCGATGCTGCGGCCGTTCACCGTCAGGGCGCCCTCGCGGATCAGGCCGGCGCGCATCAGCTCGGACACGACGGCCGGCACGCCTCCGGCGCGGTAGTAATCCTCGCCCAGATACTCCCCGGCGGGCTGAAGGTTGACCAGCAGCGGCACCTTGTGGCCGTGGGTCTGCCAATCGTCGATCGAGAGCTCCACGCCCATGTGCCGGGCGATGGCCGCCAGATGGATGGGGGCGTTGGTCGAGCCGCCGATGGCGGAGTTCACGACGATGGCGTTCAGGAACGCCTCGCGCGTCAGTATGTCCGAGGGCTTCAGATCCTCGGCCACCATTTCGACGATCCGCCGGCCCGTCTCGTAGGCCACCTGCTGGCGGTCGCGGTAGGGGGCCGGGATGGCGGCGGAGCCCGGCAGCGACATGCCCAGCGCCTCGGCCAGCGAGTTCATGGTCGTCGCCGTGCCCATGGTGTTGCAGTAGCCGGTGGACGGCGCCGAGGAGGCGACGAGGCGGATGAAGCCGTCCTCGTCGATCCTGTTCTGGGCCAGCAGCTCGCGCGCCCTCCAGACGATCGTGCCGGACCCGGTGCGCTGGCCCTTGTACCAGCCGTTCAGCATTGGGCCGACCGACAGGGCGATGGCCGGCAGATTGACGGTGGCGGCCGCCATCAGGCAGGCGGGGGTGGTCTTGTCGCAGCCGATCGTCAGCACCACCCCGTCCAGCGGATAGCCGTGGAGGGTCTCCACCAGCCCGAGATAGGCCAGGTTACGGTCCAGCCCGGCGGTCGGCCGCTTGCCGGTCTCCTGGATCGGGTGGACGGGGAACTCCAGCGGGATGCCGCCCGCCTCGCGGATGCCCTCGCGCACCCGCTCGGCCAGCACCAGATGGTGCCGGTTGCAGGGGCTGAGGTCGGAGCCGGTCTGGGCGATGCCGATGATCGGCCGGCCCGACCGCAGTTCGGCCAGGCTGAGCCCGAAATTCAGGTAGCGCTCCAGATAGAGCGCGGTCATGTCGACATTGTCGGGATTGTCGAACCACGCCTGCGAGCGGAGCGTGCGGGGCTTGCCGTCTTTCTTGCTCATCTGTCCTGCACCGTCATGGAGGTCCGGCCCCTGCGCGGGGCGGCGTCAGTCGTGGAAGGGGGCGACCGCGGCGCGGCGCCCGACGAGGAACGCGTCGGCGACGATACGCAGCGGTGCGATGTCGGCATCCACCGCCCGCGCGCGGACCAGTTCGGCGAAGCGGGCATAGAGGCCCGGATACTCGGCCTCGGGCGGAAGATCCACCACCGTGCCGTCGATGCTCATGCCGGCGCCGCCGCCGGTCAGGCGCAACTGGCCGCCGTCGGTGTCGATTTCGATGTCCCAGGTCTGCGGCCCCTCCTGGCGCCAGTCGAAGACCGCCTCGACCGGCACGCCGCCGGACGCTAGGCGCAGCGTGGCGGCGATCGGCGCCTGCCGGTTCTCGGGAAACGACAGCTCGGCCGCCTGGACCAGCAGGGGAGCGGGGAGGATTGACGTGGCGATCGACAGGGCGTTGATCCCCGGGTCGAAAACGCCGAGCCCGCCCGGCTCCCAGATCCAGGCTTGGCCGGGGTGCCAGCGGCGCACATCCTCCTTCCAGGAGATCTTCACGCCGCGCAGCCGCCGCCCCTCCAGCCAGGCCCGGGCCGGCCGCACCGCCGGCGCCTCGCGCGAGTGCCAGCTGGCGAACAGCGCCAGCCCACGCCGGGATGCCTCGGCGGCCAGCGCCTCCACCTCGGCGACGGTGGCGCCCGGCGGCTTCTCCAGCATGACATGGTAGCCGCGCCCCAGCGCCTCGGACGCGGCGGCGTAGCGGCCCTGCGGCGGCGTGCAGAACGACACCGCGTCGATGCGCAGGCCCGAGGCGGCCAAGTCGGCCAGGGTGCGGAAGGCCGGCACGCCCGGCAGCCCGTCGCCACGGGTGACGGCCGCCGCCAGCTCGAAGGCCGGGTCGGCGCGCAATGCTGGAACATGCTGGTCGCGGGCGATCTTGCCGATGCCGACGAGGGCGATGCGGATGGTGTCCATGGCCTGACCATATAGTAGGACTAATAGGCTCGCAAGATGCCCCGTCGGGGGCGTCGCCCCTCAGCCGCCCATCGAGTTCCGGGTGTCGTCCAGAGCCTGGTCGATCAGCGCCCGCATCGCCTCCTCGGCGGCAGGGGCGTCGCTGGCGGCGATGGCGTCCAGGACCCGAGCATGCTCCGGGATCGGGTTGCGGGGCAGGCCGCGGGCCCGCTGCTTGAACTGGGTCGTCCACCGCACCACCGCGCCGATGCCGGCGCTCAGCGTCATCAGCGCGTCATTGTGCGCCGCGCGCAGGATCGCGTCGTGGAAGTCGCGGTCGGCCGTGCGCCCGGCCTCGGTCGCCAGCGTGTGGCGCCGCATGGCGGCCAGCGCGTCGCGCATGCGCCTGAGATCGTCACGATCCCGGCGCTCCGCCGCCAGCCTGGCCGCCGCCGGCTCGATGATGCCCCGAAGCTCGAAGAGGCTGCGCACCAGCTGGGCGTCGGGCTCGCCGGCGAAGGCCCAGGCCAGGACATCCGGGTCGAGCAGGTTCCAGCGCTCGCGCGGCAGCACCCGCGTGCCCAGCTTGGGCCGGCTCTCCACCAGACCCTTGGCGGTCAGCACCTGCACCGCCTCGCGGAAGGCGTTGCGGGAGACGCCCAGCGCCTCGGAGAAATCGACCTGGGAGGAGAGCGTGTCGCCCGGCTTGTACTCGCCGCCGAGGATCGCCGTGCCCAGCCGGTTGGCGATGGCGCCGTGCAGCCGCCGGCCGGTGTCGCGCAGCGGACGCGCCCCCGGTTCCGAATCCAGGCTGGGATCCGGGTCGGGCGCGGGCAGATCCTCGGGCGGTGGTGCGGTCACGCTGTGACGGATAGCAGCCCCCTTCCTCCGGCGCAACAATCCGCCTTGCCGGCCCGCCTCGCCGATAATAAGTTGGACTATTATATGTCGCGCGCGGCGCGTAGGAATAAGGAGAGACATGATGGGCTTCCGGCTCCTACAGCACCGGGCGGAGAATGGCATGCGCTCGGTCATCGCCGCCGATGGCGACGGCGCCGCCTTCCTGCCGGGCGTCGACAGCGTGCGGGCGCTGGCGGTCCGGGCCATCGCCTCGGGGCGGGGCCTCCGGGAGATGGCGGCGGCGCTGGGACGCGGGGCGGCGGTGGACCTGGCGGCGGAGCTGGCGGCCGGCCGGCTGATCGCCCCGATCGACCATGACGACCCAGCCCACCTGCACCTGACCGGCACCGGCCTCACCCATCTGGGATCGGCGGAAGGGCGCGACCGCATGCACCGCGACGCGGCGCAGGCCGCCGTCCAGACCGACTCCATGCGCATGTTCCTGGAGGGGGTCGCCGGTGGCAAGCCGGCGCCGGGCGAGATCGGCCAGCAGCCGGAATGGTTCTACAAGGGCGACGGCTCGCAGCTGGTGGCGCCCGGCGCGCCGCTGGAGATGCCCGCCTTCGCCCGCGATGGCGGAGAGGAGCCGGAGCTGGCCGGCATCTACCTGATCGGGCCCGACGGCACGCCCTGGCGCCTGGGCATCTGCCTCGGCAACGAGTTCAGCGACCATGTGACGGAGCGGCACAACTATCTCTGGCTGGCGCATTCCAAGCTGCGCCCCGCCGCCCTCGGCCCGGAGCTGCTGACGGGCCCGGTGCCCGCCCATGTCCAGGGCACCAGCCGCATCCGGCGGGGTGGTGCCGTGCTGTGGGAGAAGCCGTTCCTCTCCGGCGAGGCCAATATGAGCCACGCGCTGGCCAATCTCGAGCACCACCATTTCAAGTACGCGCAGTTCCGCCGGCCGGGCGACGTGCATGTCCATTTCTTCGGCACCGCGACGCTGTCCTTCGCCGACGGCATCAGGACCGAGCCCGGAGACGAGTTCGAGATCGAGGCGGCGCCCTTCACGCTGCCCCTGCGCAACATGTTGCGCCGGTCGGCGGGCCATGGGTCGCCGATGACGGTGAAGGCGCTCTGACCGGCAAATGGGCGAACTACTGCGAAATCCCCGTCGCCGGACTAACGCGATCTGATAGGATTCATCAGGAATTCAGCCAATGGCGGCGAGCTTCCGATGATCGGGCCGACCATGTCGCACGCGCAGCACGATACGGATTTGCTGCGCGCCATCGCGGATACGACGGACAATATCGTCTTCGCCAAGGATCTGTCGGGACGCTACCTGATGATGAACGCCGCCGGGGCGCGGCTGTTCGACCGCCCCGAAGCGGACTTCATCGGCCGCACCGACGCCGACCTTTTTCCCGAACACACCGCCCGGGCTCTGCGCGAGAACGACGCCAAAGTCATCGGCTCCAACGCCTCCATGAAGTTCGAGGAGACGGCGCCGGGCGGGGAGCGGACCTTCCTGACCACCAAGTCCCCGTTGCGTGACGCCAAGGGACGGGTGATCGGCGTCGTCGGCGTGTCGGCGGAGATCACCGAGCGGCTGAGGATCGAGCGGGAGCTGCGGGAGAAGGCGGCGCTGCTCGAGGCGGTCATCCAGACCACGCCGGAATGCATCAAGATCGTCGGGCGCGACGGCCGGCTGCTCAGCATCAACCCGGCCGGCGCCGCCATGGTCGGTGCCGGCTGCCCGGAGGTCCTGCGCGGCCGCTCCATCTTCGACGTTATCGCGCCCGAGCACCGCGCGGCCTGGATCGCCAGCCACGAGCGGATCTGCGGCGGGACGATGCTGACCTGGCAGTTCGACCTCATCGATACCAGGGGCGAGCGCCATCACATGGAGACCACGGCGGTCCCGCTCGACCTGCCGGACGGGGAGCGCGCGCATCTGGGCATCACCCGCGACGTCACGGCCCGGACCCGGATGGAGTCGGCGCGCCTCCTGCTGGCGCGCGAGATCGACCACCGCGCCAAGAACACGCTCGCGATCGTGCTGTCCATCCTCCGCCTGACCCAGGCACGGAGCGTCTCCGAGTTCGTCGAGGCCGTGGAGGGCCGGGTGACCACCATGGCCCGCACCCACCGGCTCCTGGCCTCCCGCAAATGGGAAGGCAGCGACTTCAAGGATGTCGCCTTGGAGGAGCTGTCCGGCTTCCACGAGGCGGGGCGCATCCGCTTCGACGGGCTCGGCGTCCGGCTACACTCCGATGCCGTGCAGCCGGTGGCGCTGGTCCTTCACGAACTCGCCACCAACGCGGTCAAGCACGGCGCCCTCAGCGTCGAGGGCGGGTCGGTGTCGCTCTCCTGGCGCCTCGACCGGGAGGCGGACCGGCTGCGGATCGAATGGCGGGAAGCGGGCGGACCTCGGGTCGCCCCGCCGACGCGCCAGGGCTTCGGCAGCCTGCTGGTCGGACAGGTGATCGGCCACCAGCTCGGCGGCGAGCACGAGATGGACTGGCGGGAACCCGGCCTCGTCGCCCGCCTCACGATCCCGGTCGAGTTCTGCGAGGGCGCCGGCTCGACCGCCGACCAGGCCGATGGACGCGCGGTTCCGGCCGACCTCGCCGCCGCACGGAATTGAACCCGACCGGGATGCGGTCCGCGGCCGAGCATTTCCTCGGTATCTCAAAGCGCATCCAGCTTCCGACCACTGGAACACCGCCGGGAACGGGCGGCGGGTGGCGCGCTTGAGAGCGGCGGCCCCCTGATCGCTTTGGAACGGATCGGTGAGCTGGGCGGGCCTGCGCCGCCCAGGGCCCCTTGACATGCCCGGAACATATATTTAGGAGCCCTACATATCAAGGATTTGACCCGGCGCGGAGGTGCGGCATGAGCGAGCGGAATTTCGACGGGTTGTCGGAGCCCCTGGCCAACCGCGTCATCTCGGGCCTGGCGAAGATCGGGCTCGCCCTGCGCAACCGTGCCTGGCGGGAGGGAGAGCGCCTCGGCCTTACCCCCACCCAGGCGCAGGTGCTGACCCTGCTGCGGGCGCGCGCCCCGGCCGGCGCCAGGCTGTCCGCCGTCGCCGACGATTTGCAGGTGCGCGCGGCGACGGCCAGCGACGCGGTCGCCGCCCTCATCCGCAAGGGGCTGGTGGAGAAGGGGCGCGACCCGGTCGACGCCCGCGCCGTCGGACTGAGCCTTACCCCCGAGGGACGCCGCACCGCCGAGGAGGTGGCCGAGTGGCCCGATTTCCTGATGCGTGCCGTGGGGACGCTGGACGAGTCCGAGCAGGCGGTGTTCCTGCGCGGCCTGGTCAAGATGATCCGCGAGCTTCAGGTCAGGGGCGAGATCCCGGTCTCCCGGATGTGCGTCGCCTGCCGCCATTTCCGACCGAACGTCCATGAGGACCCGCGCAATCCCCACCATTGCGGCCTCGTCGACGCCGCCTTCGGCGACCGGCATCTGCGGTTCGACTGCCCAGAGCAGGAACCCGCCGGCCCGGAGGCGCAACAGGCGGCCTGGGAGCGCTTCACCGCCTCCCCGGCCGCACCCGCGACCCCCAGCAAGGAAACACCATGATGCGCTACAGACCGATAGCGGCCGCCGCGCTGCTCACCCTGGCGGCGATGCCCGCCGCCGCCCACGGGATCAAGGCCGAGAAGGGCGGCACGGTCCAGGACGCGGCCTTCGACATTGTCCGGACCAACATCGCCAAGGAGGGCGACCAGGTCGTCTTCCGCATCGCCGTCAGCGGCAAGGCCGGCGCCTCGAAGCCGACCCCGTCCGGCAAGCTGGCCGGCAGCCAGGTCTATTCCTATGTCTGGCCGACCAGCATCGACAGCGCCCAGGTCGGGTTCGAGCCGAAGCAGGGCATCCTCGCCTTCGCGGTCACCGCCCATCCCGACTTCGACGACACGCCGCTGCAGGACGAGAACGGCGACGGCGACAAGGCCAATGATGGCGACCTCTGGCACAGCCACTGGGTCGTGCTGGTGAAGGACGAGGCCTGCGGCCCGGGCGCGCTGAAGGTGAAGGACATCCCGGCAGGCACCAGGCCGAAGCTTCCCGCCACCTGGCCCAACCTGCCGATCCTGATCGACAGCCCGGGTTACCAGCCCACGGTCGGCAAGGACATGGTGGAGGTGCGCGTCCCAGCCGCCAGCCTCGGCAATGTGGAGGGCGTGTCCTTTGACGGCGTCACCTCGGCCCTGCGGGTCAATGCCAGCGTCCACGCGCCGCTGCTCTGCGTCGCGCAGGTGTTCGACGTGGCGTCCGGCGACCTCAGCCTTCCCGGCAAGGTGAAGTGAACCGGACGGGCTCCGGCTGCCACCGGAGACCCGTCCTTTTTCAGTCCCGCACACCCTGACAGAGCGAGGAGACGCACCAGTATCGCCGACGGGGCGCCGTTGTTCCACACCGGAGAAGATCCGGTGCCGGTGCCCCGTCCCGCGATGCCCTCTGCGCTCGTCCCCCAAGGCGCCACCCGGCGCCGCGCAGGAGACCCCCATGCCGCCCAAGCCCCTGAAGACCGCTCCCGAGTGGGAGACCGTCCGCTGGTTCAACACGCCGCAGCCCCTGTCGCTGGCCGCCCTGCGGGGCCGGGTCGTGGTGCTGCACGCCTTCCAGATGCTGTGCCCCGGCTGCGTGCAGCTGGCCCTGCCCCAGGCCCAGCGCATCCACGACACCTTCCCGCGCGACGAGGTCGCGGTGGTGGGTCTGCACACCGTCTTCGAGCATCACGCCGCCATGACGCCGGTGGCGCTCGAGGCTTTCCTGCACGAGTACCGGCTGCGCTTCCCGGTCGGGGTGGACGCCCCCGGCGGCGGGACGACGGTGCCGAGGACGATGGCCGCCTACGGCATGCAGGGCACGCCCACGCTGGTGCTGATCGACCGGGCCGGCCATATCCGCAAGCAGCGCTTCGGCCATGAGCAGGATCTGCGCCTCGGGGCCGAGATCATGGCCCTGCTGCGCGAGGGCCCCACCCCCGGCGACGACCGTATCGCCGGCATCCCGGCCGTCGATGCCTGCGCCGACGGGGTCTGCCGGGCGGATGTGGCCCAGACCGACCGATAGGGGAGACCGGAAGGCGGCTTGACCGGCCGGCGCGGGGCGCGCAGCTTCGCACCAGATCGCGGCACCCGGCGCATGCTGCCCTCCCCGCCGGGACGGGCAGCGCGCCGGGTGCCGCTTCCCCATCGATGGCGGGAGGTTGCCCATGGATGTCGCCCAGCCCTATCGGGCCATGGCCTACAACAACGCCTGGGCTAACCACCGGCTCCTGACCGCCTGCCTGCGGTTGTCCGCGGCCGAGTTCGCCGCCCCCCGGACCGGCTTCTTCCCGAGCCTCCGCGCGACCTTGAACCATATCGTGATCATCGACCGGTTCTACGTGGACGCGCTGGAAGGCGGGACCCTTGGCCTCGCGGCCCTGAGGGACCCGGAGCCCTGCCCCGACGCCGCTTCCCTCCGCGCCGCGCAGGCCGCCGTCGACCGCCGCCTGATCGCGGTCACCGAAGGCCTGGACGTCGCGGCCCTGGAGCGGGTCGTCCGCATCCATCGCGGCGAGCGTGTCCAGGAGGAACGCATGGACCGCCTGCTGCTGCACCTGTTCCAGCATCAGGTCCACCATCGCGGGCAGGCGCACGCGATGCTGAGCGGCACGTCGGTGCCGCCGCCGCAGCTGGACGAGTTCTTCTCGGAGGAGGAATGGCCGCTGCGGGCCGCCGAACTCGCGGAGCTCGGCCTGTCCGAGGCGGTGATCTGGGCCAGGCGTCCCGGCGGCGGACGGGATTGACAGAAACGCCCGGTCGGTTATGGCACGACCATTCAATAACGAGGTCGGCGCGGCGGCGATGCTGCGGGGCGACTTCACGCCCAGCTTCTCGGTGGAGAACGCGGAGAAGGACGCGTGGCTGGTCCTCGAGGTGCTGGCGGGAACGGACGTCCGCGCCGATCTCGCCGAGGCCGGCCTTGCCCGCTTCCAGCGCGCGGCCGCCGCCGGCCGCGGCGGAATGGACATCGCCGTCTCCGTCCTCGCCTGGGGCGGGCCGGCGGCACCCGGCATCGATGGCGCCGTGGCAAACGACATGGGCTGGGCGGTTTCCATTGACCCGCTTGAGGATTTGAGGCAACCCTCAAACCCACCTCACCCCAAGGAGATCGGGTCCCCATGGACGGAGCCGCATTGCGGGCGCTGCGCGAGAGTCGCGGCCAGAGCCAGGGCGAGTTCGCCGATTGGCTGAACGGCAAGCTCGGCCGCCGCTACGACAACGCCACCATCAGCCGCTGGGAGTCCGCGGCCGAGCGCATCCCCGCCAAGGTGGCGGAGTTCCTGTCGCGCGAGGCCGGACGCCCGGCGCGCGTCATCGCCGTCGCCAACCAGAAGGGCGGCGTCGCCAAGACGACCACGGTCGCGTCGCTCGGCGTCGCCCTGGCGGACCAGGGCCTGCGGGTGCTGCTCGTCGACCTCGACGCCCAGTCGTCGCTGACGTTCTCCCTGGGCGTGGACCCGGACGAGGTGGAGTTCAGCGTGCACGACGTCCTCGTGGGCGACCAGGACGCGGCGCGTGCCGTCGTCCGCACCGCCGAGGGCGTGGACCTGCTGCCCGCCACCCTCGACCTCTCCGGCGCCGAGGCGTACCTTGCGCCGCTGGAGGGTCGCGAGTTCGTCC
>DASPNP010000053.1:0-322349 GCA_035626475.1 Azospirillaceae bacterium | reverse complement strand
GCAGGCCTCCGGCGTGGATATCGGCGCGGCGGAAGACATTCCTGCCGAGGCGATCCCCGAGGCCGCGCCTGCCGAGGCCCCGGCCGCCACCGCCTGATTTGCGACTGCCGGGGGCGCCCGCGCGTTCCCGGCACTCCTCCCTGACAGGAGATTTCCATGGCTGAGATCACCGCGGTGATGGTCCGCGACCTGCGCGAGCGCACCGGCGCCGGCATGATGGATTGCAAGAAGGCCCTCGTCGAGAACAACGGGGACATGGAGGCGGCGATTGACTGGCTGCGGAAGAAGGGCCTCTCGGCCGCCGCCAAGAAGGCCGGCCGCGTCGCCGCCGAGGGCCTGGTCGGCGTCGCCGCGCGCGGCACCGTGGGCGCCGCCGTCGAGGTGAACGCCGAGACCGACTTCGTGGCCCGCAACGACAAGTTCCAGGCCTTCGTGACCAAGGCCACCGGCGCCGCGCTGGACAACGGCGACATCGAGGCGCTGAAGGGCAGCCTGGGCGAGGAGCTGACGCAGCTGGTCGCCACCATCGGCGAGAATATGAGCCTGCGCCGGGCCGTCCGCCTGTCGGTGACCGACGGCATCGTCGCCACCTACATGCACTCCGCGCTCGTCCCGAACCTCGGCAAGATCGGCGTGCTGGTCGCGCTCGAGTCGACCGGCGACAAGGCGAAGCTGCAGGAGCTGGGCCGCCAGATCGCCATGCACATCGCCGCCGCCCGTCCCGAGGCGCTGGACATCGCCGACGTGGACCAGGCCAACCTGGCCCGCGAGCGCGACGTGCTGTCCGAGCAGGCCCGCGCCAGCGGCAAGCCCGAGGAGATCATCGCGAAGATGGTCGAGGGTCGCATCCGCAAGTACTACGAGGAGGTCGTTCTCCTCGAGCAGGTCTACGTCATCGACCAGGAGACGAAGATCCGCAAGGTCGTCGAGAACGCCGCCAAGGACGTGGGCGCGCCGGTGAAGCTGACCGGCTTCGCCCGCTTCCAGCTGGGCGAGGGCATCGAGAAGGAGACGGGCGACTTCGCCGCCGAAGTCGCCTCGATGGCCCGGTAAGTACCTGGGACGGGGTAGGGAAGGTGGCTTGGCTCAAAGGCCACCTTCCCGCCGCGCCCGGCTTGCAGTAACAAGTACCCGGCGGGCGCCGAACCGGCCGCCCCGCCATCTCCGACGACCGGCCCATTCAGACGACCGAACCAACAACCCGAGAGGATAGCCGTGACCGCCCGCTACAAGCGCGTTCTGCTGAAGATCTCGGGTGAGGCCCTGATGGGCGAGCGCGAGTACGGCCTCGATCCCGCCGTCGTCGACCGCGTCGCCCAGGAGGTGCAGTCGGTCATCGATCTCGGCGTCGAGGTCTGCCTCGTCATCGGCGGCGGCAACATCTTCCGCGGCGTCTCCGGCGCCGCCACGGGGATGGAGCGCGCCACCGCCGACTACATGGGCATGCTCGCCACCGTCATGAACGCGCTGGCCATGCAGAACGCGCTGGAGAAGCGCGGCGTGTCAACCCGCGTGCAGTCGGCCATCCCGATGGCCAGCGTCTGCGAGCCCTACATCCGCCGCCGCGCCGAGCGGCACATGGAGAAGGGCCGGGTCGTGATCTTCGCCGCCGGCACCGGCAACCCGTTCTTCACCACCGACACCGCCGCCGCGCTGCGCGCCTCGGAGATGAAGTGCGACGCCCTGCTGAAGGGCACCAAGGTGGACGGCGTCTACACCGCCGATCCGAAGAAGGACAAGTCGGCCCAGCGCTACGAGCGGCTCAGCTACCTCAAGGTGCTGTCGGACGACCTCCAGGTCATGGACGCGTCGGCCATCTCGCTGGCCCGCCAGAACCACATCCCCATCCTCGTCTTCTCCATCCACACCGAGGGCGCCTTCGCCGAGGTGATGCAGGAGCGGGGCAAGTTCACCATAATAAATGAAGAGGACTGACCAGTGGCCTCTCTCGATCTCAAGGACATCGAGCGCCGCATGGACGGCGCCGTGGACACGCTCCGCAAGGAGTTCGGCGGCCTGCGCACCGGCCGCGCGTCCGCCAGCCTGCTCGACCCGGTGACGGTGGAGAGCTACGGCGCCACCATGCCGCTGAACCAGGTCGCCACCGTCTCGGTGCCCGAGCCGCGCCTGATCTCGGTGCAGGTCTGGGACCGCGGCTCCGTGAAGGCCGTGGAGAAGGCCATCCGCGAGGCGGGCCTGGGCCTGAACCCGCAGTCCGACGGCAGCACCATCCGGGTGCCGATTCCCGAGCTGAACCAGGAGCGCCGCCAGGAGCTGGTGAAGGTCGCCCACAAGTATGCCGAGCAGGCCCGCGTCGCCGTGCGCAACGTGCGCCGCGACGGCATGGACGGGCTGAAGAAGATGCTGAAGGACGGCGACGTCTCCGAGGACGAGCAGAAGACGCTCTCGGACAAGGTCCAGGCCGCCACCGACGCGCACATCAAGAAGATCGATGAGGCGCTGGCGGCCAAGGAAAAAGAGATCATGCAGATCTGAGCCGCGCGATGGCCGGCGAACCCTCCCAACCCCCGTCCGGCACCCCGCCGGCCCATGTCGCCATCATCATGGACGGCAACGGCCGGTGGGCGACCCAGCGCGGCCTGCCGCGCACCGCCGGCCACAAGAAGGGGGTCGAGGCGGTGCGCCGCGCGCTGGAAGCCGCCGGCGACCTCGGCATCCGCTACCTGACGCTCTACAGCTTCTCCTCGGAGAACTGGAACCGGCCGCAGGACGAGGTCAGCGACCTCATGCAGCTGCTGCGCTTCTACCTGCGCGGCGAGATCGCCAGCCTGCACCGCAACGGTGTCAGGCTGAAGGTCATCGGCGACCGGTCGCGGCTGGCGCACGACATCGTGCAGCTGATCCGCAACGCCGAGGAGCTGACCGGCGCCAATACCGGGCTGACCCTGGTCATCGCGCTGAGCTACGGCTCGCGGGCGGAGATCGTGCAGGCGGCGCGCGACGTGGCCCTGGCGGCCTGCGACGGGCGGCTCGACCCGGAGGCGATCACCGAACGGGTCTTCGCGCAGCATCTCTACACCCGGGACATTCCCGACCCTGACCTCGTGATCCGCACCAGCGGCGAGAAGCGCATCAGCAACTTCCTGCTCTGGCAGCTGGCCTATGCGGAGCTTGTCTTCCTGGACACGCTGTGGCCCGATTTCACCAAGATCGACATGGAAAACGCGGTCCAGGAGTTCCACCGCCGTGACCGACGCTTCGGCGCAACCGCAAGCTCCCGCTAAGACGAGCGACCTCCGGACCCGCGTCATCTCCGCCCTGGTGATGGCGCCGCCGGTGCTGGCCGCGGTCTGGTGGGGCGGGATCCCGTTCCTGCTGGTCCTGGCGCTGGCGGGCTTCATCTCGCTGCAGGAATGGACCCGGCTGGTGGCGCCCCAGGGGCACCGCCGCGCCTTCGTCGTGCTCTTCGCCGGATTCGCCGCGACCGCCGCCGTGCTGGCGCTGGCCATCTCCATCGAGGCCGGTGCCGAGGCCCTGGCGGTGGGCATGCTCATCACCGCGCTCGTCAGCAAGATCCTGGGCGCGGCGCACAAGCGCTTCGCCCTGCTGGCGCTGCCCTACGTCGCCGGCGGCTGCCTGGCGCTGGGCTGGTTGCGGGTGGCGACGGGGGAGGACGGGCTGGGCCTGTTCCTGTTCGTGCTGCTGGTCATCTGGGCCACCGACATCGGCGCCTATTTCTCCGGCAAGACCATCGGCGGCCCGAAGCTGCTTCCGCGCGTCAGCCCGAAGAAGACCTGGGCCGGCCTGATCGGCGGCATGATCGCCGCGGCCCTGGTCGGGTCCGGCGTGGCGCTGGTCTTCGGTGCCGCCCAGCCCGCCATCGCCGCCCTGGTGGGCGCTCTCACGGCGGTGGTGGGGCAGGCGGGCGATCTGCTGGAGTCCTATGCCAAGCGCCGCAGCGACGTGAAGGACAGCGGCTCGCTGATCCCCGGCCATGGCGGCCTGCTGGACCGCATCGACGGGCTGCTGTCGGCCGCCATCGCGGTGGCATTGTTCCACGCCTTCTTCGGGGAGAGCCTCGCATGGTGGTGACCCCGGAACCGCGGAGCGTGACCGTCCTGGGATCGACCGGGTCGGTCGGCTCGAGCACGGTGGAGCTGCTGCAGCGGGAGCCCGGCCGCTACCGGGTGGAGGCGCTGGTCGCCCGCCGCAGCGTGACGGAGCTGGCCCGGCAGGCGCGCACCCTCGGCGCGAAACTGGCCGTCGTGGCCGAGGCCGAGTGCTACGGGGCTTTGAAAGACGCGCTCTCCGGCAGCGGCATCGAGGTCGCCGCCGGGCCCGAGGCGGTGGCCGAGGCGGCGTCCCGCCCGGCCGATTGGGTCATGGCCGCCATCGTCGGCGCCGCCGGGCTGGAGCCGACGCTCGCCGCCATCCGGCGCGGCGCCACGGTCGCCATCGCCAACAAGGAGGTGCTGGTCTGTGCCGGCACGCTGGTCATGGCGGAGGTGGCGCGGCACGGCGCCACGCTGCTGCCGGTGGACAGCGAGCACAGCGCCATCTTCCAGGTCTTCGACTTCCAGCGCTGCGACCGGGTGTCGAAGCTGATCCTGACCGCGTCCGGCGGCCCGTTCCGCACCCGCAGCCTGGCGGAGATGGAGGCGATGACGCCGGCCCAGGCGGTGGCGCACCCGAACTGGTCCATGGGCGCCAAGATCTCGGTCGACAGCGCCACCATGATGAACAAGGGGCTGGAGCTGATCGAGGCGCACCATCTCTTCGGCATTCCGGAGGAGCGCATCGAGGTACTGGTCCACCCGCAGTCGGTGGTGCACAGCCTGGTCGAGTATGTCGATGGTTCGGTCCTGGCTCAGCTGGGCACGCCCGACATGCGCACGCCCATCGCCGTGGCGCTGGCCTGGCCCGACCGGATCGCGACGCCCGGGCCCCGCCTGGATCTGGTCAAGGCAGGCCGTCTGGATTTCGAGGCGCCGGACCCCACGCGTTTCCCCGCCCTGCGCCTGACCCGCGAATCCTTGCAACGGGGCGGGTCGGCTCCTACAATTCTGAACGCCGCGAACGAGGTCGCCGTGCAGGGGTTCCTGGACGGCCGCATCGGATTCCTTGACATCGTGCGGGTGGTGGAGAGGACCCTCGAGGCCTTGCCCCATTCCGGCCTCAATGGGCTGGAAGATGTCCGTAACGTCGATGCCGAGTCCCGCAGCCGCGCGGCCGGCGAGATCGCACGCCTCGGACGGGGCTAGCGGCGGCAGGAGGCCGGGAGGTCGGCGATGGAAGCGTTCTCATTCCTCTGGAACTACGGGGTGATGTTCCTGGTGGTGCTCACCGTGCTCGTCTTCGTGCACGAGCTGGGGCATTACCTGGCGGCGCGGCGCTGCGGCATCCGCGTCGACGTCTTCTCCATCGGCTTCGGGCCGGAGATCTGGGGCTTCAACGACAGCCGCGGCACCCGCTGGAAGTTCAGCGCCATCCCGCTGGGCGGCTACGTCAAGATGTTCGGCGACAGCGACGCGGCCTCGCGCCCCGACGGTTCGGTGCGCGAGATGTCCGACGAGGAGCGCGCCGTCTCCTTCCACCATAAGCGCCTGGGCCAGCGCGCCTTCGTGGTCGCGGCGGGCCCGGCCGCCAACTTCGCCTTCGCCATCGTGGCGCTGGCGCTGCTCTTCACGCTCTACGGCCAGCCCTACACGCCGCCGGTGGTCAACAGGGTCTATCCGGACGGCGCCGCGGCGTCGGCCGGGATGGAGGCGGGCGACCGCATCGTCGAGATCGACGGCAGCGGCATCGAGCGGTTCGAGCAGATCCAGCAGACGATCTACCTGAATCCCGGCGTCGCGCTGAACTTCGTGGTCGAGCGGGACGGGCGGCGCATCCCGCTGACCGTGACGCCGCGGGCGGTGCAGGTGCAGGACCGCTTCGGCAACGTCCACACCATCGGCCGCCTCGGCGTCGAGCGCGGGTCGGACGAGTACCGCCGCCGCGACCCCCTGACCGGCCTCTGGGCCGCGGCGCGGGAGACCTGGAATCTCTGCACCGGCACGCTGGCCGCCGTCGGCCAGATGATCTCTGGCACGCGCGGCACCGAGGAGCTGGGCGGGCCGCTGCGCATCGCCCAGATGTCCGGCCAAGTGGCGCAGACCGGCTTCGTCGCCATGGTCTGGTTCATGGCGATCCTGTCGGTGAATCTCGGCCTGATCAATCTGTTCCCCATCCCGATGCTGGACGGCGGACATCTTCTCTTCTATGCCATCGAGGCGGCCCGGGGCAGACCCCTGGGCGAGCGTGCCCAGGAATATGGTTTCCGTCTGGGCCTCGCTTTGGTACTAACCTTGATGGTCTTCTCGACCTGGAACGACCTCGTGCATCTGCGCGTCGTGGAGTTCTTCGTCGGCCTGATTTCCTAGCCTGCCGGGGGAACAATTGCGTTCGGTTTCAAGGGTTGCGGCGCTGTGCCTGCTCACCGCAGGCGCCACCGCCACGTCTTCTGTCGCGCTCATGTCCTCCGCCGCGTCGGCGCAGGAGGCATTCACCGGCGGGTACATCCGTGAGATTAGGGTCGAGGGGACGCAGCGCATCGAGCCTGCGACCGTCCGGACCTACCTCGTCGTCCAGCCCGGCGATCCGTTCGATCCCGCGCGCATCGACGAGTCGCTGAAGGATCTGTTCGCCACCGGCCTGTTCGCCGACGTGACGCTGCGCCGCGAGGGCAGCGTGCTGGTCGTCAGTGTGGTCGAGAACCCGATCATCAACCGCATCGCCTTCGAGGGCAACCGGCGGGTCAAGACCGAGGACCTGCAGGCCGAGGTGCAGCTGCGTCCGCGCGTGGTCTATACCCGCACCCGCGTGCAGAACGACGTCCAGCGCATGCTGGAGATCTACCGCCGCTCCGGCCGTTTCGCCGCCCGGATCGAGCCGAAGCTGGTGCAGCTGGAGCAGAACCGCGTCGACCTGATCTTCGAGATCGACGAGGGGCCGCTGACCGGCGTCCAGCTGATCAACTTCATCAACAACAAGGTCTTCGACGACGGCGACCTTCGCGACATCATGCTGACGAAGGAGTCGCGCTGGTGGCGGTTCCTGACCAGCAACGACACCTATGACCCGGACCGCCTGCGCTACGACCAGGAGCAGATCCGGCGCCACTACCTCCGCAACGGCTACGCCGACTTCAAGGTGCTCTCCAGCGTCGCCGAGCTGACGCCGGACCGCGAGAAGTTCTTCATCACCCTGACGGTGGACGAGGGCCAGAAGTACAAGTTCGGCAAGATCGAGCTGGTCAGCCAGATCGAGGGGCTGAACCTGGACGAGCTGCGCACCGTCATCGAGGCGAAGGAAGGCGACACCTACAACGCCGACATGATCGAGGCGAGCATCAGCAGCCTCACCGACCGTCTCGGCGACCTGCAGTACGCCTTCATCGAGATCGACCCGCTGCTGCAGCGGAACGAGGATACGCAGACCGTCGATCTGCGCTTCGAGATCAACCAGAGCCCGCGCGTCTTCATCGAGCGGATCAACGTCGTCGGCAACCAGACCACGCTGGACAAGGTGGTCCGGCGCGAGATGCTGGTCTCCGAGGGCGACCCGTTCAGCATCTCCAAGATTCGCCGCTCCGAGCAGCGGGTGAAGGACCTCGGCTTCTTCGAGGAGGGCGGCGTCAGCCTGAAGACGGCCGAGGGCAGCGCCCCCGACCAGTCCGTCGTGACCGTCGAGGTGACCGAGCAGTCCACCGGCGAGATCCAGCTGGGCGCCGGCTACTCCACCACGGACGGCGCGCTGCTGGACTTCTCGATCAGCCAGCGCAACTTCCGCGGCACCGGCCAGGAGCTGCGCTTCTCGACCCTGCTGTCCCGGCGCAGCCAGGAATTCGACATCAGCTTCACCGAGCCGTACTTCCTGGACCGCGACCTCGCCGCCGGCGTGGACATCTTCCATGTCCGCCGCGACGACAACCGGACCATCTCCTACGACCAGCAGAGCACCGGCATCGTGCTGCGCGCCGGCTATCCCGTGTCGGAGCGGCTGCGCCAGCGCCTGTCCTACAACCTGTCGCAGACCGAGATCGACGGGCTGTTCTTCAACACCTCGCGCTTCATCCGCGACCAGGTGGGCACGACGACGACCTCGTCGATCAAGCAGGACCTGCTGTACGACGCCCGCGACAGCCGCCTGAAGCCGACGGACGGTTACTTCATCCTGGTCTCCACCGAGTTCGCCGGCATCGGCGGCTCGATCCGCTACCTCCGTAACCGCGTCACCGCGGCCACCTACTGGGGCCTGTGGGAGGACGTGGTGCTGTCGCTGACCGGCGAGGCCGGCCACATCGCCGGCCTGGGCCAGCGCGTCCGCATCTCCGACCGGTTCTTCCTGGGCGGCGACACTCTCCGCGGCTTCGAACCGGCCGGCGTGGGCCCGCGCGACCTGACCGCGGGCATCGATGACGCGCTGGGCGGCCGGCGCTTCGCCCGCGCCAGCCTGGAGGTCACGCTCCCGGTCGGCCTGCCGGACGAGCTGGGCGTCACCGCGCACATCTTCACCGACGCCGGCACGCTGGGCGACTCGGGCGAGAAGCCGATCACGGGCGAGGAGTTCCGCGACCGCGAATCGATCCGCGCCTCCTCCGGCGTGGGCCTGTCGTGGAAGTCGCCCTTCGGCCCGATCCGCATCGACCTGGCCTATCCCTGGATGAAGGAAGACTTCGACCGGACGCAGCAGTTCCGCTTCAGCTTCGGCACGCGGTTCTGAGAACGGTCATGGCGTGCTTCCGCCTCGCGCCGCTCTGGCTCGCCGCCGCGCTCGCGGCCGGCGTTCCGGCCGGCGCGATGGCGGCGTCGGCTCCGCCCCCGGCCGATCCCGGCGAGTCGCTCCAGGTGGCGGCCGCCGGCGACCGGATGCAGTCCTCGGTGGTGGCGGTGCTGGACGTGCGTCTGCTGCAGCAGCAGGCCACCGCCTCCATCAGCATCCAGGAGCAGCTGGAGGCGGCCCGGACCCGGGCCCAGGCCGAGTTCGCCCGCGAGGAGGAGAAGGTCCGGCTGGCCGAGGACGAGCTGAAGAAGCTGCGTCCGACCATCTCCGAGCAGGAGTTCGACCAGCGCCGCCGGGCGCTGGAGCAGCAGGTCAACGAGCTGCAGCGCAAGGCCCAGAACCTGCGACGCGCGCTGGACAGCGCCTATGGCGAGGCGGTCGGCCAGATCCGCGAGACCATGCTGAAGATCGTCAAGGAGGTCGCGGACGCCAAGGGCGCCACCGTCGTGCTGCCCAAGGACGTGCTGCTGTACCAGTCCGACCCCTCCCTCGACATCACCGACGCGGTGCTGCAGCGCATGAACGCGCAGCTGCCCCGGGTCACCATGAAGCAGCTGCAGTAGGGCTCCATGGCCGATCCCCGCTTCTTCGACCGCGCCGGGCCCTTCACCCTGGCGGAGCTGGCCCGCATCGCCGAGGCCGACCTGGCGCCGGGCACCGATCCGGAGCGCCGCTTCAAGGACGTGGCGCCGCTGGACCGCGCCGGCGCCGAAGATCTGAGCTTCCTGGACAACAAGAAATACGTGGCGGCCTTCGCCGCCAGCGGGGCCGGCGCCTGCGTCGTGCACCCGGACATGGCGGAGAGGGCGCCCGAGGGCATGGCGCTGCTGCTCTCGCGCAAGCCCTACCGGTCCTACGCGCTCTGCGCCCAGGCCTTCTACCCGCGCCAGCTGCCGTCCCGGGGCGTCTCTCCGGGCGCCCATGTGCATCCGGGCGCCAGGGTGGGCGAGGGGACGGAGATCGCGCCGGGCGCGGTGGTCGAGGAGGGCGCCCAGATCGGCGCCCGCTGCCTGATCGGGCCGAACGCCGTAGTCGGCCGCAACGTCCGCATCGGCGACGACACCAGCATCGGCGCCTGCGCCTCGCTCAGCCATTGCGAGATCGGCAGCCGGGTCACGATCTACCCGGGCGCCCGGATCGGCCAGGACGGGTTCGGCTTCGCCATGGACGGGGCCGGCCATGTGCGCGTGCCGCAGCTGGGCCGGGTGATCGTCGAGGATGGGGTCGAGGTCGGCGCCAACGTGACGATCGACCGGGGCGCCGGGCCGGATACCGTCATCGGGCGGGGGTGCATGATTGATAATCTGGTGCAGATCGGGCACAACGTGGTCCTCGGTCCGGGCTGCGTCATCGTGGCCCAGGCCGGCATTTCGGGCAGCACCAGGCTCGACCACCATGTGATCCTTGCGGCCCAGGCGGGCGTCACCGGCCATCTGAAGATCGGCGCGGGGGCCCGCATCGCGGCGCAGAGCGGGGTCATGCGCGACGTGGAGCCTGGGGCGGAGGTAGGCGGCTCGCCCGCCGTACCGATGCGGCAATGGCTGCGTCAGTCGGCAATTCTGGGCAAGCTCGCCCGTTCAGGGGGCAGACGGGACGATGGACGCGACTGAAAAGAACAGTGTGACCCAGCTCGACATCCTGCGGATCATGGAGATGATCCCGCACCGGTACCCGATGCTGCTGGTCGACAAGATCGTCGACATCGTACCGGGCGAGAGCTGCACCGGCATCAAGAACGTGACGATCAACGAGCCGTTCTTCGTCGGCCACTTCCCGCAGAAGCCGGTCATGCCCGGCGTCATGATCGTGGAGGCCATGGCCCAGACCTCGGCCGTGCTGGTCATGCACACGCTGGGCGAGTCGTCGGAAGGGCGCCTGGTCTATTTCATGTCGATCGAGGAGGCGCGCTTCCGCCGCCCCATCGGCCCGGGCGACCAGATCCACATCAAGGTCCAGAAGCAGCAGAACCGCCGCAACGTCTGGAAGTTCAAGGGCGAGGCCTGGGTCGACGGCGTGCTGTGCGCCGAGGCCAGCTATGCCGCCATGATCGTGATGAACGATTGAGCCATCTCCTCATGGCCACTCACATCCATCCGACCGCCGTCGTCGATCCGGCGGCCCGCCTCGGCGCGGACGTGCAGATCGGGCCGTTCTGCGTCGTCGGGCCGGAGGTGACGCTGGGCGACCGCGTCGTCCTGAAGTCCCATGTGGTGGTCGAGGGGCGCACGAGCGTCGGCGAGGGGACGGAGATCTATCCCTTCGCCTCCATCGGCCACAAGCCGCAGGATTTGAAGTACCACGGCGAGGCGTCCGAACTGATCATCGGCCGCAAGAACCAGATCCGCGAGCATGTGACCATGAACCCCGGCACCGAGGGCGGGGGCATGGTGACGCGAGTCGGCGACAACTGCCTGTTCATGATGAGCAGCCACGTCGCCCATGACTGCATCGTCGGCGACAACGTCATCCTGGCCAACAACGCCACGCTGGCGGGCCATGTCGAGGTCGGCGACTTCGCCATCCTGGGCGGGCTGTCGGCCGTGCAGCAGTTCACCCGCATCGGCGCGCACGCCATGATCGGCGGCATGTCGGCCGTGGACAACGACGTCATCCCCTACGGCCTGGTGAAGGGCGACCGCGCCTTCCTGGCCGGGCTGAACCTGATCGGCATGCAACGCCGCGGCGTCGCCCGCGAGGACATCAACGCCGCCCGCGCCGCCTTCGACCGGCTGTTCGCCGCCGACGGGACCATGGCCGAGCGGGTGGAGGCCGTCGCCTCCGAGTTCCAGAGCCCGGTGGTCGCCGAGGTCGTGGGCTTCATCCGCGCCAGGACCAACCGTCCGCTCTGCCAGCCGCGCTGAGGCGCGGTCCCATGGTTGTATCGCCCGCCGCCAAGCTCGGCATCATCGCCGGCGGTGGCGAGCTTCCCCGGCACCTCGTGGAGACTTGCCGCGCCGCCGGCCGGCCGTACTTCCTCGCCGCCCTGGAGGGACAGGCGGAGCCTGCCGTGCTGCCGGACGGCACAGCCTGGTTTCGCCTGGGTGCCGCCGGCGCGCTGCTGGACCGGCTGAAGGCGGAGGGCGTGGCCGAGATCGTCATGGCCGGCCGGGTGCGACGGCCCAGCCTCGCCGAGCTGCGCCCCGACTGGTTCGCCACCAGGTTCTTCGCCCGCATCGGTGCCAAGGCGCTGGGCGATGACGGGTTGCTGCGGGCGGTCACCGCGACGCTGGAGGAGGAGGGCTTCCGGGTCGTCGGCGTGCAGGAGATCGTCGCAGGCCTGCTCACCCCCGCCGGGCCGCTCGGCCGGCTGGCGCCGGACGCCGAGGCGGCGGTCGACATCGCGCTCGGCATCCGCGCCGCCCGCGCGCTGGGATCACTTGATGTGGGCCAAGCCGTTGTGGTGCAGCAGGGCCTCGTGCTGGGGCTGGAGGCGATCGAGGGCACCGACGCGCTGGTGGAGCGCTGCGGCAAGCTGCGGCGCAACGGTGCCGGCCCGGTCCTGGTGAAGATGCGCAAGCCGCAACAGGATCTCCGCCTGGACCTGCCGTCCATCGGTCCCGTCACCGTGGAGCGCTGCGCCGCCGCCGGATTCCGCGGCATCGCGGCGGAGGCGGGCGGCACGCTGCTGCTGGGCCGGGAGCGGGCGGTCGCGGCGGCCGATGCGGCCGGGCTGTTCCTGACAGGCGTTTCGGCTCCGGAATGACCGTGGACGCGCCTCTCATCTTCCTGCTGGCAGGCGAACCCTCGGGCGACGTGCTGGGCGCCCGGCTGATGGCGGCGTTGAAGCAGGAGACCGGCGGGCGCGTGCGCTTCGCCGGGGTGGGCGGCGAGCGCATGGTGGCGGAGGGGCTGGAGAGCCTGTTCCCCATGGCGGAGCTGACCCTGTTCGGCTTGGCCGAGCTGTTGCCGAAGCTGCCCAACCTGATCCGCCGCCTGTCGCAGACCACCCGCGCCGTGCTGGAGATGCGGCCGGACGCGGTCGTCACCATCGATGCGCCTGACTTCTGCTTCCGCATCGCCCGGCGGGTGAAGAAGGCCCGGCCGGACATCCGCTTCGTCCACTATGTCGCGCCGACCGTCTGGGCCTGGCGGCCCGGGCGGGCGGCCAAGATCGCGCGCTTCCTGGACCATCTGCTGGCGCTCCTTCCCTTCGAACCCCCCTGGTTCGAGAAGGTGGGGCTGCCCTGCAGCTTCGTCGGCCATCCCGTGGTCGAGGGCGGCGCCGACCGGGGCGACGGGCCGGCCTTCCGCGCCCGCCACGGCATCCCGGACGCGGCGCGGCTGGTGACGGTGCTGCCCGGCAGCCGCCGGAGCGAGGTCACCAGGCTGCTGCCCGATTTCGGCGCCACCCTGGCACTGCTGGCGCCCACCCATCCCGGCCTGCATGTGGTGGTGCCGACCGTGCCGCAGGTGGCGGGGCTGGTGCGCGAGGCCGTGGCCTCCTGGCCGGTGCCGGTGCTGGTGGTGGAGGGCGATGCCGAGAAGTACGGCGCCTTCGCCGCGAGCGAGGTGGCCCTGGCGGCCAGTGGCACGGTGGCGCTCGAGCTGGCGCTGGCGCGGCTGCCGGCGGTGATCGCCTACCGCATCCACCCGCTGACCTACCGGCTGTACCGCCGGCTGATCACGGTGCGCTACGTGAATCTGGTCAACATCATGCTGGACCGGCCGCTGGTGCCGGAACTGCTGCAGGAGGACTGTACCCCGCCGAAGCTGGCAGAGGCGTTCGGCCGCCTGCTCGACGATCCCGCCGCCCGTACGGCGCAGATCGACGGGGTGGCGGAGGTGGCGCGCTGGCTCGGGCAGGGCGACGATCCGCCGTCCCACCGGGCGGCGCGGGTGGTGCTGGACCTGGTCGCCCAACGGCGCTGAGACTTGGCGCTGAACCCGGACCCGCCCTCGGCTGTTGCGCTTTCATGACGCGCGGGAGGGATCATGGCGCAGGACGGGAGATGGCGGCAGGGCCTGCGGCGGCTGGGCAAGCTGGAGGCGCGGCTGATCCTGCCGCTGCCGCTGGCCGGCGCCGCCTTCTGGATCTTCGCCTGGCTGGCCGAGGAGATGGGCGAGGGCGAGACGCACGCGGTCGATGAGGCCGTGATGCTGGCGCTCCGCACGCCGGGCGACCTCGCCGATCCCGTGGGCCCGCACTGGCTGGAACTGACGGCGCGGGACCTGACCTCGCTCGGCGGGGTGCCGGTGCTGATGGTCATGACCCTGGTGACCGTGCTGTATCTGCTGATGAACCGCAAGGCCGGGGCGGCGCTGCTGGTGACCATGGCGGTGGGCGGCGCGCTCGGCCTCAATATCCTGCTGAAGGACTTCTTCGCCCGACCGCGCCCGGATTTGGTGCCGCACGGGGTGGAGGTGCTGACCAACAGCTTCCCGAGCGGCCACGCCATGCTCTCGGCCGCCGTCTACCTGACTCTCGGCGCCATGCTGGCGCGGACCCAGCCGAACCGGCGGCTGAAGGCATTCTTCCTATTATTGGCGCTGGGGCTGACCCTGCTGATCGGGACGAGCCGGGTCTATCTGGGGGTGCACTGGCCCAGCGACGTGGCGGCCGGCTGGACGGCCGGGGCGGGCTGGGCCCTGGCCTGCTGGGGCATCGCGCGGCTGTTGCGCCGCAGGGAGCCGTCGCTGGACGACAAGCCCGCGCCAGCGGAAATGCGGGACGAAGCGCCGCTGCCCGTCAGCGGTGCCCCTCAGCGGTGAGTGAACAGCGCGTAGAGGATCACCAGCGCCAGTGCCAGGGCGATCCAGCCGAACCGCATCAGGCGCGGCCCCGGCGGCTCCGGATTGTCGTTGGCGGCAGGGGCGATGACGCCGCGGGCGAGCCGCGGCGGCACGATCAGGACCCGGGCGGACATGCCCCGGGAGGGCGGGACGGTCCCCGTTGGGGGACCGCCCGACCCGTTGCGGGGGTTGGCCCGCTCAGCCACGCTTGTTCAGCGGCACGAACTGCCGCTGGGTCGCGCCGGTGTAGAGCTGGCGCGGACGGCCGATCTTCTGCGTCGGGTCCTCGATCATCTCCTTCCACTGCGACACCCAGCCGACGGTGCGCGCGATGGCGAACAGCACGGTGAACATGCTGGTCGGGAAGCCGATCGCCTTCAGGATGATGCCCGAGTAGAAGTCGACGTTCGGGTAGAGCTTCTTCTCGATGAAGTACTCATCCTGCAGGGCGATGCGCTCCAGCTCCACGGCGATGTCGAGCAGCGGGTCGTCCTTGATCCCCAGCTCGTTCAGCACCTCGTGGCAGGTGCGCTGCATGACCTTCGCGCGCGGGTCGTAGTTCTTGTAGACCCGGTGGCCGAAGCCCATCAGGCGGAAGCTGTCGTTCTTGTCCTTGGCGCGCTTCACGAACTCGGGGATGCGGTCCTTGTGGCCGATCTCCATGAGCATCTTCAGCACGGCCTCGTTGGCGCCGCCATGGGCGGGACCCCACAGCGAGGCGATGCCGGCGGCGATGCAGGCGAAGGGGTTGGCGCCCGAGGAACCGGCGAGCCGCACGGTCGAGGTCGACGCGTTCTGCTCATGGTCGGCGTGCAGGATGAAGATCCGGTCCATCGCCTTGGCGATGACGGGGTTGATCTTGTACTCCTCGCACGGGACCGCGAAGGTCATGTGCAGGAAGTTCTCGGCGTAGCCCAGATCGTTGCGCGGATACACGAAGGGCTGGCCGACCGAGTACTTGTACGCCATGGCGGCGATGGTCGGCATCTTGGCGATCAGGCGGTGCGTGGCGATGACCCGCTGGCGCTCATCCTCGATGTCGGTGCTGTCGTGGTAGAAGGCCGAGAGCGCGCCGACCACGCCGCACATCACGGCCATCGGGTGCGCGTCGCGGCGGAAGCCCCGGTAGAAGTTCGACAGCTGCTCATGCACCATCGTGTGATAGGTGATGTTGCGGCAGAACTCGTCCTTCTGCTTGGCGTCCGGCAGCTCGCCGTTCAGCAGCAGGTAGCAGACCTCGAGGAAGTCGCTGTCCTCGGCCAGCTGCTCGATGGGGTAGCCGCGGTGCAGCAGGATGCCTTCATCGCCATCGATGTAGGTGATCTTCGACTCGCAGCTGCCGGTCGAGGTGAAGCCCGGATCGTAGGTGAAATACCCGGATTCGCCGTAGAGCTTGCGGATGTCGAGCACGTCCGGCCCCGTCGTGCCTTGCAGCACCGGCAGCGTGTAGGACTTTCCGGTCGCGTGGTCCGTCAGCGTGACCGTTTTGTCGGTCTGGCTCATGTCAGGCTGTCCTCGTTCAGCGGGAGGGGGCCCTGTGGCCCCTTGGTTCTTGGATTGTCACAGGCACTTTAGTGGGGCGGCACGGCCAAGGCAACGCACCTGCAAAAAATCAGGCCCCCTTCGTAACATCTTCGATGCGTCCGAAGGCCTCGGCCTTGCCAAGAATTTCGGCCACTTCAAAGATCGGCGGCGAAACCGTCGAGCCCGATAGTGCGGCGCGCAACGGCTGCGCCAGCTTGCCCAGCTTCAGGCCGGTCCGCTCCGCATGCTCGCGCACCAGCCCCTCGAGCGTGGCGGCGGTCCAGTCGGGCGCGTCGGCGAACAGGGCGGCCAGGTCGGACAGCTGCGCCTTCGCCTCCGGCGTCAGCAGGGCGGCCGCCTTCTCATCCAGGCCGAGCGGGCGCCGTGCCACGTAAAACACCGCGCTGTCGGCAAGTTCCACGATCGTCTTCGCCCGCTGCTTCAGCCCGTTCATGGCGCGCAGCAGCAGGTCGCGCTCGGCCTGCTCCAGCGTCCGCCCGAGCTTGGTCTCGATCCGCGGCGCGATCAAGGAGACCAGACGGTTGTCATCCGCTTGGCGGATATAATGTCCGTTCAGATTCTCCAGCTTCGTGAAGTCCATGCGCGAGGGGCCGCGGCCGATGGACTCCAGGTTGAACCACTCGATCGCCTGATCGGTGGAGATGATCTCGTCGTCGCCATGGCTCCAGCCCAGGCGCAGCAGGTAGTTGCGCAGCGCCTCGGGCAGGTAGCCCATGTCCCGGTAGGCGTCGACGCCCAGCGCCCCGTGGCGCTTGGACAGCTTCGCGCCGTCCGGCCCGTGGATCAGCGGGATATGCGCGAACTTCGGCGCCTCCCAGCCCATGGCGTCGTAGATCTGGAGCTGGCGGAAGGTGTTGGTCAGATGGTCGTCGCCGCGGATGACCTGGGTCACGCCCATGTCGTGGTCGTCCACCACCACGGCCAGCATGTAGGTGGGCGTGCCGTCGCCGCGCAGCAGCACCATGTCGTCGAGCTGGTCGTTGCGCACCCGGACCTCGCCCTGCACCGAATCCTGCAGGACCGTCTCGCCCTCGGTCTGGGCCTTCAGCCGGATCACCGGCTTCACGCCCGCCGGAGCCTCGGACGGGTCGCGGTCGCGCCAGCGGCCGTCATAGCGCAGCGGCAGGCCCTCGGCCTTCTGCCGCTCGCGCATGGCGTCGAGCTCCTCCTGGGAGGCGTAGCAATAGTAGGCGCGGCCCTTGGCCAGCATCTCCCGCGCGACCTCGGCGTGCCGGTCCTTGCGCTCGAACTGGCTGATCGCGTCGCCGTCCCATTGCAGCCCCAGCCAGGAGAGCCCGTCCAGGATGGCGTCGACCGCCTCCTGGGTGGAGCGGGCGCGGTCGGTGTCCTCGATCCGCAGCAGGAAGGTGCCGCCGTGCCGGCGCGAATAGAGCCAGTTGAACAGCGCCGTGCGGGCGCCGCCGATATGCAGGAAGCCGGTCGGCGAGGGGGCGAAGCGGGTGACGATCTTCGAAGCGGCGCTCATGACGGACCTGGGCAAAGGGCTTAGGATGGGTTCGCGGTTTAGCACAGGGGAGAGGACAATGCACCCCGACGCGGGCGGGCGCCACCCCTGCAAGCGGATAGAAGGGACGGGCCCCGCGCGATGAGCGGACCGGCCCTGGATGAGGCGCTCGACGCCGGCGATGCGGACTGGGACGGACCGTCCCGTCACGGCCTCGCCGCGCGCATGGCGGCACCCTTCCTGGCCGAGCGCGACCGCTGGGCCCTGTGGGCGCCGGTGGCGCTGGGCCTCGGCATATCCGCCTATTTCGCGCTGGAGCGGGAGCCGCCGGCCCTCTTGGGCCCCTTCCTGTCGGCGCTGGCCGGCTGCCTGCTACTGGCGGTGCGGGAGCGCGCCGCAGCGCCCCTGGCCGCGGCGCTGCTGGTGGCCGGCCTGGGCTTCTCCGCCGCGCAGCTGCGCACCGCCCTGGTCGCCGCCCCGATGCTGGCGGACGAGATCGGGCCGGTGCGGGTGGAAGGCCGGGTGGTGCAGCTGGATCGGCTGGAGGAGGGGCTTCGCGTGGTGCTGGCGGACCCGCGCATCGAGCGCCTGCCGCCGTCGCGCACGCCGGCCCGGGTGCGGGTCCGCCTGCATGAGGGTGACGAGCCGCCGCGTCCTGGTGACCGGCTGCGCCTTCTCGCGGTGCTGGACGCGCCGTCCGAGCCGGTGGAGCCCGGCGCCTTCGATTTCCGCCGCCACGCCTGGTTCCTCGGCATCGGCGGGGTCGGCTTCGCGCTGGGGCCGGCCGAGCGCCTGCCGCGGCCGCCGGAGCCGCCGACAACAGCCGACCGGCTGGAGGGGCTGCGCGACGCGATCGCCGTCCGGGTCGCGGCGCGGCTGGAGGGCTCGGCGGCGGCGGTCACGACGGCGCTGCTGAACGGTGAGCAGACCGCCATCCCCGAGAGCGACCTGGAGGCCATGCGCCAGTCCGGCCTGCAGCACCTGCTCTCCATCTCCGGGCTGCATGTCGGGCTGGTGGCGGGGCTCGTCTTCTTCGCCGTGCGGGCATTGCTGGCGCTGTGGGAGGGCGTGGCGCTGCGCCGGCCGATCAAGAAATGGGCGGCGCTGGCGGCCCTGCTGGCGACCATCGCCTACACGATGCTGGTGGGAGCGCCCGTGCCGACCCTGCGCTCGGCGCTGATGACGGGCGTGGTGCTGCTGGCGGTGATGGTCGATCGCTCGGCGCTGAACATGCGGGTGATCGCGCTGGCCGCCACCATTGTCCTGCTGCTGCACCCCGAGGCGCTGTCGGGGCCGAGCTTCCAGATGAGCTTCGCGGCCGTGCTCTGCCTGATCGCCACCTACGAGGCGCTGGCGCCGCGGCTGGCCGAGTGGAACTCCGGGGCCGGATGGGCGGGGCGTGCCGGGCTCTACGTGCTGGGCTTGTCCCTGACCTCGGTGGTCGCCACGATCGCGACGCTGCCCTTCTCGCTGAACCATTTCCAGCAGGTCGCCAATTACGGTCTGCTGGCGAACTTGGTGGCGGTGCCGATCACCAGTTTCCTGGTCATGCCCTGCGGGGTGCTGGCCTATCTGCTGATGCCCCTGGGGCTGGAGGGCTGGGCTTTGGAGGGCATGGGGTTGGGCGCCCGGGCGATCCTTTGGACAGCCCACCAGGTGGCCGACCTGCCGGGCGCGACGCTGACGGTGCCGGCGATGCATCCGGGTGCCTTCATCGCAGTCATTGCCGGCGGGCTGTGGCTCGCCCTGTGGCGGCGGCGCTGGCGCTGGTGGGGCGCGGTGCCGGTCGTGCTGGGCTTGGCGCTGGGCTTCCTGGCACCCCGGCCGGACCTGCTGGTGAGCGCGTCCGGCAGTCTGGTCGGCGTGCGGGACGCGGACGGGCGGCTGGTCGTGACCTCGGCCCGGTCGGGCCGCTTCGAGGCGGAGAACTGGCACCGCCGCGACGGCGTGCCGGGACGCCCCGCGGCTTGGCCGCGCGACACGGGCGGCGTGCTGTCCTGCGACCGGCAAGCCTGCATCCACCGGCCGCCCTCGTGGCCCGGCGCGCAGGTCGCAATCGTGCTGGAGCGCGACGCCCTGGCGGAGGAGTGCGCGGCGGCCGATCTGGTGATCACCCGCGTCGCCGGACCGTGCGGGGCACCCCTGGTCATCGGCCCGCGCGACCTGCGTGACCGGGGCGCCCACGCGCTCTGGCTGAGCCACGACGGCGTGCGGGTCGAGACGGTGCGGCCGGGGCGGGGTGCCCGACCCTGGAACTGAGCGCCCCGGACCGTCAGCCGGCCTTCGGCTGCTCCCGGTCCGCCTTGCCGAACGCCTCGGCCAGCTGGCTCAGCATGGCGCGGGAGAAGCGGATGTTGCGCGGCGGGCCGGACGGGCCGGAGGCGGTCAGCACGAAGCCGTCGGCGCCTCGCCCGTGCAGCGTCATCTCGGTGGCATCGTAGAGATCGTCGCCCGGCGTCACCCCCGCCGTGCCGGCCGGGAACATGCGCGCAGCCTCGGACAGCATCTTCTGGAAGTACAGCACCGACTTGGATCCCGTGCGGGAGTCCATGTAGAGCTGCATCTCCTGGCCGTTGCCGAGCCGGAACGAAACGACGATGCCGGAGCCGTCATTGACGACGCCGCCGCCGAGAACGTCGGCGACGGGAATGGCCCGGGCGTTGGTGGACTGCATGGAACGCGCTCCCGGCGGCCCATCGGCCGCACCCATCGGAAAGGAGCGCGGAGTGTGGACCGGCCGGGGGCCGCGGCTCAAGCGCGGCGTGGCTCCGGGGGCGGTTCCTCGAAAGGGTCGAGTGGTCCGAACACCCGGCCGGGAGAGGCTGGGAGGTTGTGCGTCCTTCTGACCGGGCTCAGGATGAGGAAGGGAGTGCGCGAGGCACCCCGGCTTCCGGCGGCCATAGCTTGGCGGGGAGCAGCTAAATCCCCCTCATCCTGAGCCTGTCGAAGGACGCACACCGGCAACGCTGCTGACCGCCGGGAGCAGCAATGATGCCCTCATGCTGAGCCTGTCGAAGCACGCACAGCATCGATGCTGCCTTACCCTTTGCCCGGGGGCGAGCCTCAGTAGCGCCGGATCAGCCCGGCGAGGCGGCCCTGGACCTGCACCCGGTCGGCGCCGAACACGCGGGTCTCGTAGGAGGCGTTGCAGGGCTCCAGCGCGATGGAGTTGCCCTTGCGGCGCAGGCGCTTCAGCGTGACCTCGCCCTCATCCACGAGTGCCACCACGATGGCGCCGTTCTCGGCATTGTCGCAGCGGCGGATGATGACGGTGTCGCCGTCCAGGATGCCGGCCTCGACCATGCTGTCGCCGGCCACTTCCAGCGCGTAATGCTCGCCGGCGCCCATCAGGGCGGCGGGCACGTCGATGGTCGCGCCGTTGTCGCGCATGGCCTCGATCGGCAGGCCCGCCGCGATGCGGCCGTAGAGGGGCAGGGACACGGCCTCGGACCCCGCCTCGCCGCCGGTGTCGCGGCCGGTCAGGCCCGGGCGCAGGCCGCCCTTGATGACGCTCGGCTTGAAGCGCGGCGTCTCGGCTGCGGGCTCGGCCGCCTTCGGCTTGGCCTGGACCAGCTGGTCCGGCAGGCGCAGCACCTCAAGCGCCCGGGCGCGGTGCGGCAGGCGGCGGATGAAGCCGCGCTCCTCCAGCCCGGTGATCAGACGGTGGATGCCGGACTTGGACTTCAGCCCCAGCGCGTCCTTCATCTCGTCGAAGGAGGGGGAGACGCCGTCCTTGCCCAGCCGGTCATTGATGAAGAGCAGGAGTTCCTGTTGCTTGCGCGTCAGCATCGCCATCCTCCCGCTGGAGCGCCGTCGCCTCAGGAGGGCGCCGGATAACGCTCGATTGTCCAGGGCGGCCCCCTCGGGCGGCCGCAATCCATTCCTTCACAGGATATGGAACAAACCCGAAACGTCAAGGGGATGTTCTAGTTGCGTTCACGCGGCGCGTCAAGAACGCCCCGGACCGCGCGGACGGGGCGAATGGACGCGGATCACTCAGAGGGCGTCCAGGCGCAGAATCTCGACCGGTTCGCCGACCTGGGCCGCCGGCGCGTGCGGCGGGCGCACGATCAGGCAATCCGCGGCGGCAAGCGCGCTCAGCATGGAGCTGTCCTGCTTGGGAAAGGCGGTCGCCACCGGCAGCCCGTCGGCGCTCTCGGCCAGTGTGGCGCGGAGATGGTCCTGCCGCTTGTCGTTCGCCGCCAGCGGGGCCCCGAGACGCGCCCGGACGGGCGACTCGGACGCCGCGTCGGTCCCCTGGAGGCGGCGCAGGACGGGGCGCATGAAAAGATGCGCGCACACCAGGTTGGACACCGGATTCCCCGGCAGGCCCAGCAGCGGCACAGCATGCAGCCGACCGAACATCAACGGCTTGCCCGGGCGCATCGCGATCTTCCAGAAGTCGAGTTCGACTCCGGGCAGATCCTTGATCAGATCGTGCTCGCCCACCGAGGCGCCACCGGTCGTCACCAGCAGGTCGCAGCCCGCGGCGCCGGCAGCGATCTCAGCCAGCCGGTCCAGCCGATCCGGCGCGATGCCGAGATTGACCGGGATGCCGCCCAGCTTCGTCACGAGGGCCGCCAGCGCCAGCCCATTGCTGCTGACGATCTGCCCCGGTGCTAGGGGATCGCCCGGCATCACCACCTCGTCGCCGGTGGCGAGGATGGCGACGCGGGGCCGGCGGCGGACCGTGAGCCAGGGCACATTCATCGCGGCAGCCAGCGCGACGTCGCGTACCGTCAGCAGCCGGCCTGTCCGCAGCCCAACGGCTCCGGCGGCGAAATCCAGGCCGGCCGGGCGCACCCAGCGCCCGGGCGTGCCCTCGCGCACGGTCACACGGCCGTCCAGCTCGTCGCTGTCCTCCTGCAGCACCACCGTATCGGCGCCGTCGGGCATCGGCGCGCCGGTGAAGATGCGCACCGCTTGTCCCGGCCCGATCGTGCCCGCAAAGGGACGCCCGGCCGGGGCCTCGCCGATGCGCGTGAGCGTGGCTGGCAGGGCGATGAGGTCCGCGCCGCGCACGGCATAGCCGTCCATCTGGGAGACGGCCGTCGGCGGCTGCGTGACCCGCGCCACCACATCCGCCGCCAGCACGCGGCCCTGCGCCTCGGCGACGGAGACGGTCTCGGCGGGCAGGGCCGAGAAGGCGGCGACGATGCGGGCGGCGGCGTCCGCGACCGGGATCATGGCTGCTCGTCCGCGGTCCAGGTACCGCTCTTGCCGCCTTCCTTGCGGATCAGGCGGATGTCGCCCAGAACCATGCCCTTATCGACCGCTTTGCACATGTCGTAGAGGGTCAGCGCCGCGACGCTGACGGCGGTCAGCGCCTCCATCTCCACGCCGGTGCGGCCCTTCAGCTTCACCGTAGCTTCGATCTCCACCGCGTTGATATCGCTGAGGCAACGGAGGTCGACCGTGACCTTGGTCAGGGGCAGGGGGTGGCAGAGCGGGATGAGGTCCGGCGTGCGCTTGGCCGCCATGATGCCGGCCAGCCGCGCCACGCCCAGCACGTCGCCCTTGGCCATGCCGCCGGCCTGGATCAGCGCCAGCGTCTCCGGCTTCATGGTGACGCGGCCACGGGCCGTGGCGACCCGCTCCGTCTCGGCCTTGGCGGAGACGTCGACCATCACGGCATTGCCGCTCTCGTCGAAATGGGTGAGGCCGGACTTATCCTGCTCCGACATGGGCTTACACCGCATCCTTGAGGGCGGGGGTGAGAAGATCGCGGGTGGCGGCGGCGACGTCCGCCTGCCGCATCAGCGACTCGCCGACCAGGAAGCGGCGGGCGCCCACGCGCGCCATGCGCCGCAGGTCGGCATGGCTGCCCAGGCCGCTCTCCGCCACCAGGTGCCGGCCGGCCGGCACCATGGACGCCAGCTGCTCGGTCGTCGCAAGATCGACCGCCAAGGTCTTGAGATTGCGGTTGTTCACGCCTAGCAGGCCGCTGGGCAGCTTCAGCGCCCGCTCCATCTCCGGCGCGTCGTGAACCTCGATCAGCACGTCCATGCCGAGGCCGGTGGCGACCGCGTGCAGCTCGGCCGCGAGGCCATCGTCGATGGCCGCCATGATCAGCAGGATGCAGTCGGCGCCGAGCGCCCGGGCCTCCACCACCTGGTAGGGATCGACCATGAAGTCCTTGCGCAGGACCGGCAGATCCACGGCGGCGCGGGCTGCCACCAGATAGGAGTCGTCGCCCTGAAAATAGGGCCGGTCGGTCAGCACCGACAGGCAGGCCGCCCCGCCGTCGCGGTAGGCACGGGCGAGCACGGGCGGGTCGAAGTCCGCGCGGATCAGCCCCTTGCTGGGGCTGGCCTTCTTGATCTCGGCGATCAGGCCGAAGCCGCCGGCGGCGACCTTCGCCTCCAGCGCCCGGGCGAAGCCGCGCACGGGGGAGGCGGCGCGGGCGCGATTTTCCTGCTCCGCCAAGGAGATGGCGGCCTTTGTTCGCGTGATATGCTCACGCGTGTCGGCGCAGATGCGGGTCAGTACGTCGCTCATGGCTTGGGCGCCTCGGGCGGGGGCTCGAGCGGTTCGGTGCGGCTGATACCGGCCAGCAGGTCCAGCTTGCCCTGGGCGCGGCCGCCGTCGATGGCGTCGGCGGCCATGGCCACACCCTCGCGCAGGTTCGCCGCCTTGCCAGCGACCATCAGGGCGGCGGCGGCGTTCAGCAGCACGATGTCGCGGTAGGCGCCCGGCTCGCCCGCCAGCACCCGGCGCAGCGCCTCGGCATTGTGCTCGGCGTCGCCACCCTTGAGGCCCGCCGCGTCGGATCGCGTCAGGCCGGCCTCCTCGGGCGTCACCTCGAAGCAGCGGACCCCGCCGTCCCTGAGCTCGGCCACGAAGGAGGGGCCGGTGGTGGTGAGTTCGTCCAGCCCGTCGGAGCCGTGGACGACCCAGGCGCGCTCGGACCCCAGCCGGCCCAGCACATGCGCCAGCGGTTCCACCCATTGCCGGGCGAAGACGCCCATCAGCTGTCGCTTGGCGCCGGCCGGGTTGGAGAGCGGGCCCAGCAGGTTGAAGATGGTGCGGGTGCCCAGCTCCACCCGGGTCGGGCCGACATTGCGCATGGCCAGATGGTGGCGCGGCGCCATCAGGAAGCAGATGCCCGCCTCCCGCAAGCTACGGCCCACCAGCTCCATGTCCGCCTCGATGTTGACGCCCAGCGCGGTCAGTACATCCGCGGCGCCCGACTTGGAGGAGAGCGCCCGGTTGCCGTGCTTGGCGACCGGCACGCCGCAGGCGGCGGCCACCAGCGCCACGCAGGTGGAGATGTTGTAGGTGCCCGACGCGTCGCCGCCGGTGCCGCAGGTGTCGATGGTGCCGGGCGGCGCTTCAACGGGCACGGCGCGGGCGCGCATGACCCGGGCGGCGCCGGTGATCTCCTCCACCGTCTCGCCCCGGACCCGCAGCGCCATCAGGAAGCCGCCCATCTGCGAGGGTGTGGCGTTGCCGGCCATGATGATGTCGAAGGCGGTGCGGGCATCCTCTTCCGACAGGCTGGCCCCGCCGGCGACCTTGCCCAGCAGCGCCTTCATGTCCGGCATGTCGCCGGCGGCAGGCACGCCGCTCATGCCGCCTTCTCCGCCGGGCGGCCGCGGGCCATTTCCAGGAAGTTGCGCAGAATGTCGTGGCCGTGCTCGCTGGCGATGCTCTCGGGATGGAACTGCACGCCGTGGATCGGGAGATCCCGATGCTGCAGCGCCATGATCATGCCGTCGTCGAGCGTGGCCGTGACCTCCAGGCAATCCGGCAAGGTGGCGGCCTCGACAATGAGCGAATGGTAGCGCGTCGCCTTGAAGGGGCTGGGCAGCCCGCGCATCAGGCCCTGGCCCTCGTGCCGCACCTCGGAGACCTTGCCATGCATCGGCACGGGAGCGCGCACCACGCGGCCGCCGAAGGCCTGGCCGATCGCCTGGTGGCCCAGGCAGACGCCGAACAGCGGCACGCGCCGCTCCGCCGCGAGCTTGATCACGTCCAGGCAGATGCCGGCCCGGTCCGGGTCGCAGGGGCCGGGGGACAGGACGATGCCCTCCGCACCCATGCCCAGCGCCTCCTCGGCGGTCAGCGCGTCGTTGCGCCAGACCCGCACGTCGGCCCCCAGCTCGCCCAGGTAATGGACCAGGTTGTAGGTGAAGCTGTCATAGTTGTCGATCAGCAGGATCATGGCCGTGGGACCGGGCTTCAGCTGGGTGCGGGACGGCTACCCTACAGGCTGATCAGAGGCATTTCCAGCGTGAGGCCGGGTGGGCAAGCCCTGTTGAAAATCGGACCTTGACCTTCCAGTTGCTGGAAGGAGCAGAAGAGGGGACATGGATACGACCGCCCCCATCCCCACGACCCTCACCGCCACCGAGCAGATCGCCTCCCTGGCCGTCCAGGGCATGACCTGCGCCGCTTGCGTCTCCCGCATCGAGAAGGTGCTGGGGCGCCAAGCCGGCGTGCTTGCCGCCACCGTCAGCCTGCCGGCGGAGAAGGCGGAGGTGCGCTTCGATCCCGACCGCATCGACCTTGCGGCTATCGTCGCCGCGGTGGAGCGGGCCGGCTACGGCGCCTGGGTGGCGACGCCCGATACCCCGTCGCACGATCCGCAGGAGGCCCGGCGCGAGCTTCGCCTGCTGGCGCTCAGCGCCGCGCTGACCCTGCCGCTGCTCGCGGAGATGCTGCTGATGGCGTTGGATGCGCCCTGGAGGGTGCCCGGCTGGGCGCAGGCGCTGCTGGCCACGCCGGTGCAGTTCCTCATCGGCTGGCGCTTCTACAAGGGGGCGTTCCGGGCGCTGGCGGGCGGGACGGCCAACATGGACGTGCTGGTGGCCCTCGGCACCAGTGCCGCGTATTTCCTCAGCCTCTGGCTGGTGCTGGCGGGCCATCACCACGGCCACCTCTACTTCGAGGCCTCGGCCCTGGTCATCACCTTCGTCATCGCCGGCAAGGTCATGGAGGCCCGCGCGCGGCGCGCCACCAACCGCGCCGTCGAGGCGCTGCTGGCGCTCAGGCCCGAGACGGCGCGGCGGGTGGCGGCCGACGGGAGCGAGCGGGTGGTGCCGCTCGCGGAGATCAGGCCGGGCGACCGCGTGGCGGTGCGCGCCGGCGACCGGGTACCGGTGGACGGGACGGTCCTGGAAGGACGCGCCGCGGTGGACGAGGCGATGGTGACGGGCGAATCGCTGCCGCAGGAGCGGGGCCCGGGCTCGGGCGTGACCGGCGGCACCGTCAATCTCGACGGCTATCTGCTGGTCGAGGCCACGCATGTCGGCGAGGCGGCGGTGCTGGGGCGGATGATCGCGCTGGTCGGCCACGCGCAGGCGACCAAGCCGCGGATCCAGCGCCTCGCCGACCGGGTCAGCGGCTGGTTCGCGCTGGTGGTGGTCGCGGTCGCGGCGGCGGCCTTCGCCGGCTGGTGGCTCGCAACGGGCGATCTGGAAGCCAGCATCATTCCCGCGGTCTCGGTCCTGGTGGTGGCCTGCCCCTGCGCGCTCGGCCTCGCCACGCCGGCTGTGATGGCGGTGGCGCTGGGGGCGGGGGCGCGGCACGGCATCCTGATCCGCGACGCCGAGGCGCTGGAGCGCGCCCACGCCGTCACCTCGGTCCTGTTCGACAAGACCGGCACCCTGACCGAGGACCGGCCGGAGATCACCGACCTTCGGCCACTGGACGGGACTGCGGAGCAACTGCTGGCCCTGGCCGCCGGGCTGCAGCGCGGCAGCCGCCATCCGCTCGCCAAGGCGGTGCTGGAGCGGGCGCAGGGCCTGCCGCTCGCGGCGGCGGAGGAGTTCCGCGCGGTGCCCGGCCGGGGCGTGACAGCCCTTGTCGGTGGCGTACCGGCGGCAGCCGGCAACGCGGCCCTGATGCGGGAGCTGGGCGTCGACATGACGCCGCTGCAGGACGGGGCGGCGGCGCTGGAGAGGCAGGGCAAGGCGGTCATGTGGGTGGCGGCGCAGCGGGGCGGGACCTTGCGCCCCGTGGGGCTTATCGCCGTCGCCGACCGTGTCAGGCCGACGGCAGGACCGGCCGTGGCGGCGCTCGGCCGGCTGGGCGTGCGGGTCACCATGCTGACCGGCGACAGCCCGGCCGCCGCGATCACCACCGCCGGCAAGCTGGGCATCACGGAGGTCGTCGCATCCGCCCGCCCGGAGGACAAGATCGCCCGCATCGCGGCCGAGCAGGCGGCCGGCCGGGTCGTCGCCATGGTCGGCGACGGTGTGAACGACGCGCCGGCGCTGGCCCGGGCCGACCTGGGCATCGCCATCGGCGGCGGCACCGACGTGGCGCTGCAGGCGGCCGGCGTCGGGCTGATGCGGCCCGACCCGGCGCTGGTGGCCGGCGTCGTGGAACTGGCGCGGGCGACCCGCCGCAAGATCGTGGGCAACCTGGTCTGGGCCTTCGGCTTCAACGCCGTGGGCCTGCCGCTGGCGGCACTCGGGCTGCTCGGGCCGGTGCCCGCCGCGATCGGCATGACGGTCAGCAGTCTCGCCGTGGTAGGCAACGCGCTGCTGCTGCAGTACTGGAAGCCCAGCACTTCGGGAGAGGTTCGATGAACATCGGCAAGGCGGCCAAGGCCGCGGGCGTGCCGGCCAAGACGATCCGCTACTATGAGAGCATCGGCCTGATCGGCAGCGCCGGGCGGCGGGAAAACGGCTACCGCGACTACGATGCCCGCGACGTGGAGGTGCTGCGTTTCATCGCCCGCGCCCGCTCGCTGGGCTTCCCGGTGCGGGCGGTGGGCGACCTGCTGAAGCTGTGGAGCGACCGGGAGCGCGCCAGCGCCGACGTGCGGTCGCTGGCCCAGGACCATGTGCGCGAGATCGACGCCAAGGTGGCCGAGCTGATGGCGATGCGCCGCACCCTGACCGATTTGATCGACCGCTGTCACGGCGACGACCGGCCGGATTGCCCCATCCTGGAGGGCCTCTCCTCCTGTCACGCCAAGGCCCCCGCATGACCACGCCGCGCCGCAAGGCACCCCGCAAGTCCCCGCAGACGCCGCGCCGGAAGAAGGCGGCGCGTCCGGCCTGGCTGAAGCCGGCGGGCGCCGCGCTGGGGCTGGTGGTCGCGGTCGGCGCGCTGACGCTGCTGGTGCAGGAGCCCCGGCCGGCCTACACGCCCGTGCCGCCGGCACCGCCGCTGGAACGGGAGGCGGCGGAAGTGGCGCCGCCGCGCCTGCCAGAGTCGGCGCCTGCGGTGCCGCCGGCGAGAGAGGTGCCGGAGGCTCCGCCCGCACCCGAATCCGCTCCCGCTCCAGCGGCGCCCGAGCCGCCGAAGCGCGACGCGCCGAAGGCGGAGGCGCTTCCGCCCGCGCCGCCTGTGCCCGCCGGGGAGCCGGCCTGGCGGCGGCATGCGGTGCCGGCGCCCGTGACCGAGGGCCGGCCGCGCATCGTGCTGGTGATCGACGACATGGGGCTGGACCGCAAGCGCAGTGCCCGCATCTCGGCACTGCCGGGGCCGGTCACCACGGCCTGGCTGCCCTATGCCAAGGAGCTGCCCGACCAGACGGCGGCCGCGCGGGCGAACGGGCACGAGCTCATCGTCCATGTGCCGATGGAACCGGACGGTTCCGGCGATCCGGGCCCGAACGCGCTGCGCGCCGGCCTGCCGGCGGCGGAGATCAAGGCTCGGCTGGAGCGCAACCTCTCGGCCTTCCAGGGCTATGTCGGGATCAACAACCACATGGGCAGCCGCTTCACCGCCGACCGCGACGGCATGGCGGTGGTGCTGGCGGAGCTGGCGGGGCGGGGGCTGCTGTTCCTGGACAGCCGCACCACGGCCCAGACCAAGGCGCCGGAACTGGCGGCGCGCTACGGCCTGCCGCCGCTGTCGCGCGACGTCTTCCTGGACCACCAGATGACGCCGCAGGCGGTCGCCGCCGCGCTGGCGAAGACCGAGGAGGTCGCGCGGCGCAACGGCATCGCCATCGCGATCGGCCATCCGCACGACGTGACGGCGGACGCGCTGGAGAAATGGCTGCCGACGCTGGCGGCGAAGGGTTTCGCGCTGGTGCCGCTGTCGGCGGCCGTGCGCGGGTCCGGCCCGTCCTGAGGGCCGGCGTGACGCGGTGGTCCCGGCGTCTGTTGTCAGGGACCGGACATGAAGGAGAGAAGGGATGAGCACCCTCTACAAGGTCGAGGGCATGACCTGCCAGGGCTGCGCCAACGCCGTCAGCCGCGCCGTGATGGACCGGGCGCCGGGTTCGCGCGTGCTGGTGGACATCAAGGCCGGCACCGTCGCCGTCGAGGGCGAGGTGGCCGAGACCCAGATCCGCGACGCCGTCGAGGATGCCGGGTTCGACTTCAAGGGCACGGCGTGAGGCACACCGGCCGTAGGTCGCATGGAGGCGGAGCCGTAATGCGACAAGCCCCGGCTGGGGTAATGTCGCATTGCGCTGCGCTCCATGCGACCTACGGCTTGAGCGTCAGAGATTCCCCGCCGACCGGCGTTCCTGGGCGTAGCGGACGGCTTCCTCGGCGGCCTTGAACAGGGCCTTGGCCTTGTTCACGGTTTCCTGGTACTCGGCCTCGGGATCACTGTCCGCCACCACGCCGCCGCCGGCCTGGACATGCATCATGCCGTCCTTGATAACGGCGGTGCGCAGGGCGATGCAGGTGTCCATGGTGCCGTTGGCGGCGAAATAGCCGATGCAGCCGCCATAGATGCCGCGCCGGCTCTTCTCCAGCTCGTCGATGATTTCCATCGCGCGGATCTTCGGCGCGCCCGAGACGGTGCCGGCTGGGAAGCCGCCGACCAGCGCCTCGACCGCGGTGAAGCGCGGATCGACCTTGCCCTCCACGTTCGAGACGATGTGCATGACGTGGCTGTAGAGCTCGATGGTGAAGCGCTCGGTCACGGTCACGGTGCCGGGCTTCGCCACGCGGCCCACGTCGTTGCGGCCAAGGTCCAGCAGCATCAGGTGCTCGGCCAGCTCCTTCGGATCGGACAGCAGGTCGGCGGCGAGTTCCTTGTCCTCGGCGGCGTCCTTGCCGCGCTTGCGGGTGCCGGCGATGGGACGGATGGTGACCGTCTCGTCGCGCAGCCGCACCAGGATTTCCGGGCTGGAGCCGACGACCGCCAGCTCCTCGAAATCCAGGAAGAAGAGGAAGGGCGAGGGGTTGATGCGCCGCAGCGACCGATAGAGCGCGAAGGGCGGCAGGGCGAAGGGCATGGAGAAGCGCTGGCTGGGCACGACCTGGAAAATGTCGCCCGCCGCGATGTACTCCTTCGCCCGCTCCACCAGCGCGTGATACTCGGCCCGCGTCGTGTTGGAGACCGGCGCCGGCAGCGGGCCCAACTCGCCCATGTCCTCATGGCCGAAGGGCAGCGGCCCGTCCAGGTCGGCCACGGCCGCCGCCAGCCGCTCGGTCGCGCGCAAATAGGCCGTCTCGGGGTCGAGGCCGGCATCGGGCCGCACCGGCGTCACCAGCGTCACGACGTTCTCGATGCCGTCGAAGATCGCCATGATGGTGGGCCGGATCAGGATCGCGTCCCACAGGCCCAGTACATCGGGGTTGGCGTCCGGCAGCTTCTCCATCAGCCGGACCATGTCGTAGCCGAGATAGCCGAACAGGCCGGCCGACATGGGCGGCAGATGCGTCGGCAGGTCGATGCGGCTCTCCTCCAGCAGGTCGGCCAGCGCCTTCAGCGGCGGGGCCGCCATAGGCTCGAACCGGGTGGTGTCGGAGAGCGCGTCGCGGTTGATCTCGCAACGCTCGCCCTTGCTGCGCCAGATCAGGTCGGGATTGAGCCCGATCAGCGAGTAGCGGCCGCGCACCGAGCCGCCGGTCACCGACTCCAGCAGGAAGGCGTTCTTGCGCCCGCCCGCCAGTTTCAGCATCGCCGAGACCGGCGTCTCCAGATCGCTGACCAGCCGCGTCCACAGGACCTGCGGACGCCCCTCGCCATAGGCGGAGAGGAAGGCCTCGCGGTCGGGGAAGGTCCTCACGGCTCCTCGCTCCCGTACATCTGCTGCAGCGTCGTCTCGTTGCGCTCCACCGGGTAGCGCTGACGCAGGCCGGCCAGGAACTGCTGCACCAGGTCGCCGGCGACGGTGTCGACCGCGGCCACGCGCGCGGCGTTCACCTGGTCCAGCGAGGCGGCGGGGTCGGCGGCCAGCACCTCGGCCACGCGGACGGCCATGTGTCCCTCGGGCGCATCGCCGCTGGCGACGCCGTTGACGGGGAGGGTGAAGATCTCCTCGGTCAGGCCCGGCGGCACGGCGCCGTTGGTGTTGCCGCCGCGGGTCAGCGGCTCGGGCCGGGAATGGACGGCGCCGGCCTCCTTGGCGAGCTTCACCGGATCGCCGCCGGCCTTCAGCTTGTCGGCCAGCTCCTTCGCCTTGGCGGCGGCGGCGTCGGCGCGCTTCTCCGCCTTCCAGTCGGCGACCACGGCTTGGCGCACCTCGGCCAGCGGGCGCAGGGCGGCGGGCGTGACGCCATCGACCCGCAGCGCGAAGTACACGCCGGCATCGGCCTCGGCGGCGCCGGTCACCTCGTTCGCCGGGGCGGCGAAGGCGGCCTGGGCGATGCGGGCGAGACCGGGGACGCCCTGGGCCGGCTGGCCGGCGGGCGTGCGGCCCTGGTTGTCGATCTTGTCGAGCTTGGTCACGGTGGCGCCGACCTTGGCGGCGGCCTCCTCCAGGTTGGCGCCGCCGGAGACGGCGTCGTCCAGCTGGTTGGCGCGCTCATACATCAGGTCGGTGGCGCGCTCGGTGCGGACCGTCTGCTCCAGCTGCGCCTTCACCTCCTCGAAGGGGCGCTCGCCGCCGGGCGTGACCTTGCGGCTGACCACGACGTGCCAGCCGAGCGGGCTCTCCACCGGGCCGGCGACGGCGTTGGCGGCGGCGGCGAAGACGGGGGCCGCCAGCTCCGCCGGCAGGTCGGCCTTCACCACGCCCTCCAGCGGCACCGCCTCGGCGCCGGCCTCCCTGGCGGCGTCGGCCAGGCTCTTGCCGCCGGCGACCGCGGCCGCGACCTTGTCGGCCTTCTCCTTGCTGTCCACCACGACTTGGTCGAGGTCGCGGCGCTCCGGCGTCACGAACTCGTCCACGCGCTGGTCATAGGCCTGGCGCAGATCCTCGTCGGTGAGCGTGACCTCCTTGGCCAGCGCCTCGGCGCCGAGGGTCGCCACTGTGACGGTGCGGTACTCCGGCGCCGTGTAGCGCACGGCCTTGTCCTGGTGGTACTGCGAGACGGTGGCCTCGTCCGGATTGCCCGGGTCGGGCATGGCCGCGTCCTTGACCAGCAGCGTGTCGACCACGCGGCGCTCGCCCCGGTAGCGGTAGAGCTCGCCGGCCAGGGTCAGCGGCATGGCGGCGCCGCGGGCGACCGCGCCCAGCACCTGTACCCGGGCCATATCGGCCTGCACGTCGTTCAGCAGCCGCTGCTCCGACAGGCCGTTCTGGGCCAGCACCATGCGCATGGTGGTCGCATCGAAGTTGCCGGTCACGGGATCGCGGAAGGCCGGGATCTCGCGCACCTCGGCGGCGGCCATCTCCGGCGTGATGCGCAGCCCGTAGTCGGCGGCTGCCTGCGTCACCAGCTTGCGCTGAACCAGCTGCTCCAGCGTCTGGTCCAGCAGGCCCAGCTGCCGCACCTGGGCGGCGGTCAGCTCCGGGCCGAAGGACTGGCGCAGCCGGTCGACCTCCTCGCGGAAGGCCGTATCCAGCTCCACCGGCGAGATCTCGGCGTCGCCGACCTTCGCCACCCATTGGGAGAAGCTGGTGTTGACGTTCCCGATGCCCCACGCGCCGAAGCTGATGATCAGGAAGATGAAGAGGATCTTGACGACCCAGGAGCCGGCGGTGCCGCGGATGGTCTGGAGCATGTGGAGGGCTGCTTGTCAGGGAAAGGCGCTGCGCCAAAGGGGCCGCATCATAGAAGTGGGCCCCCGGCGGGGCAATAGCCACCCGGATAGGCTCCGGCCGCGCGCTTGACGCCCGCGTTGGGGCTGCTACACGGGCCGGACAGAACAATTCTTGGGAGAACGCCGAAGATGCGCCGCAAGCTGATCGCCGGGAACTGGAAGATGAACGGGCTGAAGGCGGACGGGCTGAAGCTCGCCTCCGAGCTGGCCGGCCGCCTGCAGGGGGCGGGAGGCGTCGGGTTCGACATGCTGCTCTGCCCGCCGGTGACGCTGATCCACGCGGTGGGGCAGGCGGTGTCCGAGTCCCCGCTGCTCCTGGGCGGGCAGGACTGCCACGCCAAGGAGAGCGGAGCGCATACCGGCGACGTCGCCGCCCCCATGCTGGCCGATCTGGGCTGCCGCTACGTCATCGTCGGCCATTCCGAGCGCCGCCAGGACCATGCCGAGTCGGACGCCGTGGTGCGCGCCAAGGCGGCGGCCGCGGCCAAGGCCGGCCTGGTGCCGATCATCTGCGTCGGCGAGACCGAGGCGCAGCGTGACGCGGGCCAGGCCGAGTCGGTGGTGGCGACGCAGCTGCGCGGCTCCATCCCCGAGGGCGTGAAGGCCACGGACCTGGTGATCGCCTACGAACCGGTCTGGGCCATCGGCACCGGCAAGACCGCCACATCGGCCGACGTGGCTGCCATGCATGCCATGATTCGCCGCACGCTGGACGGGCTGGTTGACCAGCCGGATGCGGTGCGCATCTTGTACGGAGGATCGGTGAAACCCGGCAACGCGGCGGAGCTGATGGCCGTGGCCGACGTGGACGGCGCGCTCGTGGGCGGCGCCAGCCTCAAGGCCGAGGACTTCTGGGCCATCGCCGAGACGTGCCGCTGACGCATGCCTCCGGGAGCAACTTGCCACTGGCATTGAGGCGCGCGACTGGGTAAACACACCGGCTTGGGACGCGTCGGCTCCGGTGGGGCCGGCGCGGCCTCGTTTTGTGTGTTCGGAACAGGTGCTCAGTCGATGCAGACCATTGTCCTGGTCATCCACATGCTGATCGCGGTCGCGCTGGTCGGCGTCGTCCTGGTGCAGAAGTCCGAAGGCGGCGGCCTCGGGATGGGCGGCGGCACGATGGGCGGCTTCATGACCGCGCGCGGCAGCGCCAACCTGCTGACCCGGACGACCGCCATCCTGGCGGGCTGCTTCTTCGCCACCAGCCTGATCCTCGCCATCATGGCCGGCGGCAACCGTCAGCCGACGTCGGTCTTCGACCGCCCGGCGGCCACCGAATCGGCGCCCGCGCCGGCCGCGCCCGCGACGGGCACGCCGGCTCCGGCGGCCCCGGCTCCCGCGCAGGGCCAGGCGCCCGCGGCGCCGCAGCAACCCGCCGTCCCCACGGGGAAGTGAGCGATACGGGAGAGGCGGCGCGGGAGCCGCCTCTTTCCGTTGGGGGATAGTTTCACACCGGGCCGGCGCCTAAGGCACCCGCCCATGACGAACGCTTGAGCTGGACCAGGTCCTATGACGCGCTTCATCTTCATCACCGGCGGCGTGGTCTCCTCCCTCGGCAAGGGGCTCGCCTCCGCGGCGCTGGGCGCCGTCCTCCAGGCGCGCGGCTACAAGGTGCGCCTGCGCAAGCTGGACCCGTACCTGAACGTGGATCCGGGCACCATGAGCCCGTACCAGCACGGCGAGGTCTACGTCACCGACGACGGCGCCGAGACCGACCTGGATCTCGGCCATTACGAGCGCTTCACCGGCGTGCCCGCGCGCCAGAGCGACAACATCACCACCGGCCGCATCTATTCCAACGTCATCGCCAAGGAGCGGCGCGGCGACTATCTCGGCGCCACCGTCCAGGTGATCCCGCACATCACCGACGCCATCAAGGAGTTCGTCACCTCCGACCTCGCGGACGAGGATTTCGTCCTGGTCGAGGTGGGCGGCACCGTCGGCGACATCGAGAGCCTGCCCTTCCTGGAGGCCATCCGCCAGCTGGGCAACGAGCTGGGCCGCGAGCGGGCGCTGTACGTCCATCTGACGCTGCTGCCCTACATCCCCAGCGCCGGCGAGCTGAAGACCAAGCCGACCCAGCATTCGGTGAAGGAGCTGCTCTCGGTCGGCATCCAGCCCGACATCCTGCTCTGCCGCTCGGACCGCGAAATCCCGGAGAACGAGCGCCGCAAGATCGCGCTGTTCTGCAACATCCAGCAGGACCGGGTCATCGCCGGCCTGGACGTCGACACCATCTACCAGGTGCCGATCAGCTACCACGAGCAGGGCTTCGACCGCGAGGTCCTGAAGTATTTCGGCCTGCCGGCCGAGGGCAAGCCGGACCTGTCGCGCTGGCAGCGCATCGTCGAGCGCATCCGCCATCCCGAGGGTCAGGTGACCATCGCGGTGGTGGGCAAGTACACGAGCCTGCTCGACAGCTACAAGTCGCTGGGCGAGGCGTTGACCCACGGCGGCATCGCCAACAACGTGAAGGTCAAGCTCGACTGGATCGACAGCGAGATCTTCGAGACCGACGGCGCCGTGCAGCGGCTGGAGAACGTCCACGGCATCCTGGTGCCCGGCGGCTTCGGCGAGCGCGGCAGCGAGGGCAAGATCCGCGCGGCCCAGTTCGCCCGCGAGCGCAACATCCCCTATTTCGGCATCTGCTTCGGCATGCAGATGGCGGTCATCGAGGCGACGCGCCACCTGGCCGACCTGCCGGGCGCCAGCTCCACCGAGTTCGGCGCCGATGCCGACCCGGCGGTGGTCGGCCTCATGACCGAATGGATGAAGGGCAACCAGCTGGAGAAGCGCCGCCAGGACGGCGATCTGGGCGGCACGATGCGGCTGGGCGCCTATGACTGCAAGCTGCTGCCCGACAGCAAGGTCCGCGAGATCTACGGCCAGGACATCATCCAGGAGCGGCACCGCCACCGCTACGAGGTGAACATCAACTTCAAGGAGGCGCTGGAGCGCAAGGGCCTGCTCTTCTCCGGCCTGTCGCCCGACGGGGAGCTGCCGGAGATCGTCGAGATCCCGGATCATCCCTGGTTCATCGGCGTGCAGTTCCACCCCGAGCTGAAGTCCAAGCCCTTCGAGCCGCACCCGCTCTTCACCAGCTTCATCAAGGCCGCCATCGAGCAGGGGCGGCTGGTCTGATGACTGCCCCGCGCACCATCCGCATCGGCGACCTGGCCATCGGCAACGACAAGGCCTTCGTGCTGATCGCCGGCCCGTGCCAGCTGGAAAGCCGGCAACACGCGCTGGAGATGGCGGGGGCGCTGGCCGAGATCACCGGCCGGCTCGGCCTGGGGCTGATCTACAAGACCAGCTTCGACAAGGCGAACCGCACCTCGCTCGCCGCCCAGCGCGGGCTGGGCATGGCGCAGAGCCTGCCGATCCTGGCGGAAATCCGCGAGACCTTCGGCTGCCCCGTCCTGACAGACGTGCACACGGCCGAGCAGTGCCCGCCGGTGGCCGAGGCCGTGGACGTGCTGCAGATCCCGGCCTTCCTCTGCCGCCAGACCGACCTGCTGCTGGCCGCCGGCGAGACGGGCAAGCCCGTCAACGTCAAGAAGGGCCAGTTCCTGGCACCCTGGGACATGAAGAACGTGGCAGCGAAGATCGCCTCGACCGGCAACGAGCAGATCATGCTCTGCGAGCGCGGCGCCAGCTTCGGCTACAACACGCTGGTCAGCGACATGCGGTCGCTGCCGATCATGGCGCAGACCGGCTATCCCGTGGTCTTCGACGCCACCCATTCGGTGCAGCAGCCGGGCGGGCAGGGCGGCAGCAGCGGCGGCCAGCGCGAGTTCGTGCCCGTGCTGGCGCGGGCGGCGGTGGCGATCGGCGTCGCGGCGGTCTTCATGGAAACCCACCAGGATCCGGACCGCGCCCCCAGCGACGGGCCGAACATGGTGCCGCTGTCGGAAATCGAGGCGCATCTGAAGATGCTGGTGCAGCTGGACCACATGGCCAAGGCCAATCCCGTCCGCATCTGACCGTGAGGCGGCCGCCCGGCCGCCGCGACTTCACCAATCAATCGCCAGCCGGAAAGGCGGCCGCCCGTCGCGTCCCGTCCGGAACCGGGGGCAGGAAACAGGGGGTAGGATGACCGCGCGCGTTCCCGTTCTCGGCCCGTCCGTGCCCCGGCGCGGCGGCGCCGTCACCCGCGCCATCGGCAAGATGCTGGTCCGGGCGCTCGGCTGGCGGGTGGCGGGCAATCTGCCCGACCTGCCCAAGTTCATCATCATCGGCGCGCCGCACAGCTCCAACTGGGACTTCCTGGTCGGCATCGCCATCGTCTTCGCGCTGAATTTGCGCGTGACCATTCTGGCGAAATCCAGCCTGTTCAAGGGGCCGCTGGGCGGGCTGATGCGCTGGCTGGACGTGGCGCCGGTCGACCGCTCCGCCTCGCACGGGCTGGTCGGCGAGTGCGTGGCGCTGTTCCGCAACAATGAGAAGATGGTGCTGGGCATCACGCCCGAGGGCACCCGCAATCCGGGGCCGCGCTGGAAGATGGGCTTCTACCACATCGCCCGGCAGGCCGGCGTGCCCATCGCCACCATCGCGCTCGACTTCCGCAACCGCACCCTGCACATCGAGCCGCCGCTCTACCCCACGGGCGACGTCGATGCCGACATGGCCGAGCTGGGCCGCCGCTACATCGGCATCGAGGGCAAGCGCCGCACCATGACCGACAGCCCCTTCCTGCCCGGCGCCGGCGGGCGCGGCTGAGGGCTATCGGAGAACCGGTTGGATGGTTCCCACCGGCGGTTTCCACACTCAACCCTCATCCCGGCGAAGGCCGGGACCCAGGGGTTGCAGCCATGTGGGATCGATGAAGCCCGCCCGCAGGTCGCGAGGAACCGGAGGCGTATCCCGCCATCCACGCCCGACGGATGCTGTCGGGATGCGCTTCGCTCCTTCCGACCTAAGAACCACACCAGTGCTGCATCGACCACATCCCGCTGCAATTCCTGGGTCCCGGCTTTCGCCGGGATGACGGGTAGGGGATGTCCTATCTCTCATCCATCGCCCAAGGGGCGCTGGCCGCCGGGACGCAGCCTCGCCGCGGCATGCTATGCTCCGCGCCCCATCGGCCAGCCGGAAAGCCCCGCCATGAGCGTCACCGTCAAGCGCATCACTCCCGTCCTGATCGTCCCTGAGGTCGAGCCCTGCGCGGCCTTCTGGTCGGAGCGGCTGGGCTTCGCCATGGGGCCTGCCGTGCCGGGCGATGACGGACGCCTGGTCTTCTGCATCCTGGAGAAGGACGGCACGGAGATCATGTACCAGACCCGCGCCAGCGTCGCCGCCGACCTGCCGGCCGTGGCGGCGGAGCTGGACGGTCACTCCGTCACGATCTTCATCACCGTCGACGACATCGACGCCACGGAACGGGCGCTGGCCGGCGTGCCGGTGGTGAAGCCGCGCCACACCACCTTCTACGGATCGACCGAGTTCTACGTCCGGGAGCCCGGCGGCAACGTGGTCGGCTTCGCGCAGATGGGGTGAGGGGGCGTCACCGGCCCCAATGGCGTAACCAGCGCGGCTGGGTCCGGGTAGCGGCGCTTGCCGGGTCCGGCGGGAGCGGCTATGACGGGCCGCAGGTCCCAAGAATGCTCCCAAGAACAAGGCAGGAAACCGACCCATGTCCGCCATCATCGACATCCAGGCCCGCCAGATCCTCGACAGCCGCGGCAATCCCACGGTCGAGGTCGACGTCCGGCTCGAGAGCGGCGCGCTGGGCCGCGCCGCCGTGCCCTCCGGTGCCTCCACCGGCGCCCATGAGGCGGTCGAGCTGCGCGACGGCGACAAGGCGAAGTACCTGGGCAAGGGCGTGCTGAAGGCGGTCGACGCCGTCAACACCGAGCTGTACGAGACCCTGTCGGGCCTCGAGGCCACGGAGCAGGTCGCCATCGACCAGATGATGATCGAGCTGGACGGCACCGCCAACAAGTCGCGCCTGGGCGCCAACGCCATCCTGGGCGTGTCCATGGCGGTGGCGAAGGCCGCCGCGGCGGAGCTGGAGCTGCCGCTCTACCGCTATGTCGGCGGCGCCTCGGCCCGCACCCTGCCGGTGCCGATGATGAACATCATCAATGGCGGCGCCCATGCCGACAATCCGATCGACATCCAGGAGTTCATGGTGATGCCGGTCGGCGCCGAGAGCTGCGCCGACAGCATCCGCATCGGCGCCGAGATCTTCCACGCGCTGAAGAAGAAGCTGAAGGACGCCGGCCACAACACGGCCGTCGGCGACGAGGGCGGCTTCGCCCCGAACCTGCAGTCCACCGACGAGGCGCTGGACTTCATCATGCGCGCGGTCGAGGCCGCCGGCTACAAGCCCGGCCAGGACGTGCTGCTGGCGCTGGACGCCGCCTCGACCGAGTTCTTCAAGGACGGCAAGTACCACCTCGAGGGCGAGGGCAAGACGCTGGGCGCGCAGGAGATGGCGCGCTACTGGGAGGATCTGATCGGCCGCTACCCGATCGTCTCGATCGAGGACGGCATGGCGGAGGACGATTGGGAGGGCTGGAAGGCCCTGACCGACGCCGTCGGCAACCGCTGCCAGCTGGTCGGCGACGATCTGTTCGTCACCAACCCGGCGCGCCTTTCCGACGGTATCGGCCGCGGCCTCGCCAACTCCATCCTGGTGAAGGTCAACCAGATCGGCACCCTGACCGAGACGCTGGAGGCGGTGCGCATCGCCCAGACCAACGGCTACACCGCCGTCATGTCGCACCGCTCGGGCGAGACCGAGGATGCGACCATCGCCGACCTGGCGGTCGCCACCAACTGCGGCCAGATCAAGACCGGCTCGCTGTCGCGCTCCGACCGGATCGCCAAGTACAACCAGCTGATTCGCATCGAGGAGCAGCTGGGCCGGGCGGCGGTGTACCCGGGCCGCCGGGCGCTGCGCCGGGGCTGAGCCTCCCGCGCCTGACGGCTCGTTGGATCAGATACAAGGGGTGGTGGCCGGACGGGCCGCCGCCCCTTTATCTTGTGTGGCGTTCCGGTTGCGGAACGAGGCCGGTTCCGCCATCTGAAACCTTTGATGCGGCACGGCTTTTTTCTTTTGACGGCCGGCGGGCCCCGTGATTCCATGCTGGCATGACTGCAACTCGTTCCATCGGGCACATCGCCAACCGCACCCTCCGGCAGATCATCGGGCCGGTGCTGGGCGCGTCCGTCGTCGCCTACTTCGCCTACCACACGGTGCAGGGCGAGCGGGGACTGGGGCAGCTGACCCGCCTACAGGGCGAGGTCGCCGAGGCCGAGGCCGTTCTGGCTCAGGTCCGGTCCGAGCGCGAGGGGATGGAACTGCGGGCCAAACTGCTGCGCCCCGACAACCTCGACCTGGACATGCTGGAGGAGCGTGCGCGCCAGCTCCTGAACCATGCGCATCCCCAGGATCAGGTGATCCTCCTGCCGGGCAAGCCTGCCCCGCAAGTTGAGGGGGGCACGGCGCCGCGCGCCCCGTAAGCTGCTGAAAACGCAGCGGTTAACCCGATCCATGTTAATCGTAAATTCCTATGTGAATCCAATATATTGCAGCGCACACGCCTTGCATCGCGGGCGGAGTGGCTGTAGCAGTACCCCCGACTCTAGGGCTCCGAGGGCGCGGTAAGCGTCACCGAGGGTCCATACACCCCATAAGGGGTAAACCGAGAAGGGAGGAGCCAGTGGCCGTTTCCAAGCGCCGCGCCAAGCCCGCCGAGTCGGCGGTCAAAGAGGCGAGCCCGCAGGAGCTGCTGCACTATTACCGGGAGATGCTGCTGATCCGCCGCTTCGAGGAGAAGGCGGGCCAGATGTACGGCATGGGCCTGATCGGCGGCTTCTGCCACCTCTATATCGGCCAGGAGGCCGTGGTGGTGGGCATGCAGGCCGCCCAGATCGAGGGCGACAGCGTCATCACCAGCTACCGCGACCACGGCCACATGCTGGCCTGCGGCATGGAAGCCAAGGGCGTGATGGCCGAGCTCACGGGGCGCCGCGGCGGCTACTCCAAGGGCAAGGGCGGCTCGATGCACATGTTCAGCCGCGAAAAGCGCTTCTACGGCGGCCACGGCATCGTCGCGGCGCAGGTGCCGATCGGCACCGGCCTGGCCTTCGCCCACAAGTTCAACAACGATGGCTGCCTGAACGTCTGCTATCTGGGCGACGGCGCCATCAACCAGGGCCAGGTCTACGAGAGCTTCAACATGGCCGCGCTGTGGAAGCTGCCGGTCATCTACGTCATCGAGAACAACAAGTACGCCATGGGCACGGCGCAGAACCGCGCCTCGGCCGGCGAGCTGTACATGCGCGGCAGCGCCTACGGCATCCCGGGCCGCCAGGTGAACGGCATGGACGTGCTGGACGTGAAGGCGGCGGCCGACGAGGCCACGGCCTATGTCCGCGCCGGCAACGGCCCGATCATCCTTGAGATGAAGACCTACCGCTACCGCGGCCACTCCATGTCGGACCCGGCGAAGTACCGGACCAAGGAGGAGGTCAACAAGATGCGGTCGGAGAGCGATCCCATCGACAACCTCAAGAAGATGCTGTTCGACCGCGGCATCGCCGACGAGGAGTCGCTGAAGGTCATCGACCGCGACGTGAAGGCCATCGTCACCGAATCCGCCGAGTTCGCCACCCAGAGCCCGGAGCCCGATCCGTCGGAGCTGTGGACAGACATTCTGGTCGAAGGCTGAGCGGGCAGGGGGGAAGATAAAATGCCGATCGAAGTTCTGATGCCCGCCCTGTCGCCCACCATGACGGAGGGCAAGCTGGCCAAGTGGCTCAAGAAGGAAGGCGACCAGGTCAAGTCCGGCGACGTGCTGGCCGAGATCGAGACCGACAAGGCGACCATGGAGGTCGAGGCCGTCGACGAGGGCACGCTGGCGAAGATCCTGGTGCCCGAGGGCACCGAGGCCGTGGCCGTGAACCGCCCCATCGCCATCCTGACGGGCGAGGACGAATCCTCGACCGAGTCCCTGCAGATGGTCGAGGAGAGCACGCCCAAGTCGGCCGCGCTCGCCTCCGTCAAGGGCGGCGACACGCTGCCGGCCAGCATGCCGATCGCGCCCGGCCCGAAGTCGCCGGCGGCGCCGCCGGCCTCCGACGAGGACCGCTTCTACAAGAACACGCAAACGCAGACCGTCCGCGAGGCGCTGCGCGACGGCATGGCCGAGGAGATGCGCCGCGACCCGACCGTCTTCGTGATGGGCGAGGAGGTCGCGGAGTACCAGGGCGCCTACAAGGTGACCCAGGGTCTGCTGCAGGAGTTCGGCTCGGGCCGCGTCATCGACACGCCGATCACCGAGCACGGCTTCGCCGGCCTGGGCGTGGGTGCCGCCTTCGGCGGCCTGCGCCCGATCGTGGAGTTCATGACCATGAACTTCGCCATGCAGGCCATCGACCACATCATCAATTCCGCCGCCAAGACGCTGTACATGTCCGGCGGCCAGATGGGCTGCCCCATCGTGTTCCGCGGCCCGAACGGCGCCGCCGCCCGCGTCGGCGCGCAGCACAGCCAGGAATATTCCAGCTGGTACGCCCACGTCCCGGGCCTGAAGGTCGTCTCGCCCTACTCGGCGGCCGACTTCAAGGGTCTGATCAAGGCGGCCATCCGCGACCCGAACCCGGTCGTGGTACTGGAGAACGAAATCCTCTACGGCCAGAGCTTCGAGGTCCCGACCGATCCGGACTTCATCATCCCGATCGGCCGCGCCAAGGTGGAGCGGGCCGGCACCGACGTGACCATCACCGCCTTCTCGCTGCAGGTCGGCATGGCGCTCGCCGCCGCCGCCCAGCTGGCCGAGCAGGGCATCAGCTGCGAGGTCATCAACCTGCGGACCATCCGTCCGCTTGACGTCGAGACCATCGTCGCCAGCGTGAAGAAGACCAACCGCCTCGTCTCCGTCGAGGAGGGCTGGCCCTTCGCCGGCATCGGCGCCGAGATGGCGGCCCTGATGATGGAGCACGCCTTCGACCATCTGGACGCGCCGGTCGTGCGCGTCACCGGCAAGGACGTGCCGCTGCCCTACGCCGCGAACCTGGAGAAGCTGGCGCTTCCGCAGGTCGAGGACATCGTGCAGGCCGTCAAGTCCGTGACCTACCGGGGCTGAGCCCTCCAACCGGGAGAGGGGCGCACGAGACGCCCCGGGGAGAAGAGTGATGCCGATCGAGATCCTGATGCCGGCCCTGTCGCCCACCATGACCGAGGGCAAGCTGGCCAAGTGGCTGAAGAAGGAGGGTGACGCCGTCAAGTCGGGCGACGTCATCGCCGAGATCGAGACCGACAAGGCGACCATGGAGGTCGAGGCCGTCGACGAGGGCACCATCGCCAAGATCCTGGTGCCCGAGGGCACCGAGGGCGTGGCGGTGAACAAGCCCATCGCCGTGCTGCTGGAAGAGGGCGAGGACGCCGGCGCCGTCTCCGCCGCGCCGAAGAAGGCCGAGCCCGCCCAGACGCCGGTGGAGACCGTAAAGGCGACGCCGCAGGACCCGAAGGACCCGGCGATCACGCCGTCGGCCAAGCCGGCCAGCAACGCCCCGGCGCAGGCCCAGGCCGCCGCGCCGGCCACCAACGGGGCCGCCAATGGCGGCGACCGCGTCTTCGCCAGCCCGCTGGCCCGCCGCATGGCCGCCCAGGCCGGCCTCGACCTCGGCCGCGTCCAGGGCACCGGCCCGAACGGCCGGGTGGTGAAGGCCGACATCGAGGCCGCCATTGGCAAGGGCGGCGCCGCCGCTCAGGCGCCGAAGGCCGCCACGCCGACGTCCGCTCCCGCCGCCGCCCCGGCGCCGGCCGCCGCGACCGGCGGTGCGATGCCGCGCGGCGTGGATGCCAAGGACCTCGCCGACAAGCTGGGCATGAAGTACAAGGTCCTGCCCAACAGCGGCATGCGTCGCACCATCGCCAAGCGCCTGACCGAGGCCTGGCAGACCATCCCGCATTTCGGCCTGACCGTGGATTGCGAGATCGACGCGCTGATGAAGCTGCGCGCCGAGCTGAACAGCCGCGGCGGCGAGAAGCTGTCGGTCAACGACTTCGTGGTGAAGGCGGTCGCCCTGGCCCTGCGCAAGGTGCCGGCGGCCAACGTCTCCTGGCACGAGGACGGCATCCTGCAGTACGAGCAGGTGGACGTCTCCGTGGCGGTGGCGACCGACGGCGGGCTGATCACGCCGATCGTCAAGAACGCCGACCAGAAGGGCCTCGCCACCATTTCCGCCGAGGTAAAGGCGCTCGCCGCCAAGGCCAAGGAAGGCAAGCTGAAGCCCGAGGAGTTCCAGGGCGGCACCATCTCCGTGTCGAACCTGGGCATGTTCGGGATCAAGGGCTTCACCTCGATCATCAACCCGCCGCAGAGCTGCATCCTGTCGGTCGGCGCCGGCGAGAAGCGGCCCGTCGTGAAGGGCGACGCGCTGGCCGTGGCAACGGTCATGACCATCACCCTTACGGTCGACCACCGCTCGGTCGACGGCTCGGTCGGCGCCCAGTACCTGCAGGCGCTGAAGGGCCTCATCGAGGACCCGATCAGCATGATGCTGTAAGGCCATGCCGGCCTGGCGCCCCCTCCTGCGGCACCTGCGTCCCGGCCTCATGGCGGGGACGCTGGTCGCCGGGTATCTCGGCCTGTTCTGGACCGGCGGCCATGTGCCGGCGGCCCAGGCGGAGGAGATGCTGCGGGGGGCGCTGCTGGCCGTGGGGACGGTCCTGCTGGCGCAGGCGCTTTTCCTGGCCTGGGACGGGAGCAGGGCCGGCGGCAACCTGGCGGCGCTGGTGATGCTGGCGGTGCCGCTGGCGCTGACCGGCTTCTACTTCCTGATGTCAGGCGCGCTGCGCACGGGTGAGGAGCCGACCCGCGTTGCGGCACTCTATGCCGCAGCCGCCTTCGGCCTGAATCTGCTGGCTTTCCAGGCCGGGCGCCGTTCCACCGGGCCGGGGCGATGACCATATGACGGACATCACCTTCCGCGACGCCACGCCCGCCGATCTCGCCCTCGTCCTCGCCTTCGTGCGCGAGTTGGCCGAGTACGAGCGGCTGGGGCACGAGGTGGTGGCGACCGAGGAGGATTTCCGACGCTCGCCGTTCGGCGAGGCGCCCAAAGCGCATGCGCTGATCGTGGAGAAGGGCGGCCGGCCCGCCGGCTTCGCCGTGTGGTTCTACAATTTCTCGACCTTCCTGGGCCGGCCGGGGATCTATGTCGAGGACGTCTATGTCCGGCCGGAGTTCCGCGGTGGCGGCATCGGCCGGATGATCTTCCGCCATCTGGCGGCCCGGGCTGTCGCCGAGGGCTGCGGCCGGCTGGAATGGTGGGTACTGGACTGGAACGAGTCCGCGATCCGCTTCTACCGCTCCATCGGCGCCGTGCCGATGGACGAGTGGACGGTGCAGCGGGTGACCGGCGACGCCCTGGCGCGCCTCGCCGGCGAATGAGAACGAAGGGGAACTGACAGATGGCCGACACCGAATTCGATCTGCTCGTCATCGGCGCCGGGCCCGGCGGCTACGTCGCGGCGATCCGCGCCGCCCAGCTGGGCATGAAGACCGCCGTCGTCGAGCGCGAGCACCTGGGCGGCATCTGCCTGAACTGGGGCTGCATCCCGACCAAGGCGCTGCTGCGCTCGTCGGAGATCTACGGCTACATGCAGCATGCCGAGGCCTATGGCCTGTCGGTCACCGGCATCTCCTTCGACATGAAGAAGATCGTCGACCGCTCGCGCAAGGTGGCGGGCCAGCTCTCGGCCGGCGTGAAGGGCCTGCTGAAGAAGAACAAGGTCACCATCATCGACGGCGCCGCCAAGCTGCTGGGCGGCGGCAAGGTCGGCGTGACCGCCAAGGACGGCGGCTCGACCGAGTACAAGGCCAAGCACATCATCCTCGCCCCCGGCGCCCGCGCCCGCACGCTGCCCGGCATGGAGCCGGACGGCAAGCTGGTCTGGACCTACAAGGAGGCGCTGGTCCCCAACACCATGCCGAAGTCGCTGCTGGTCATCGGCTCGGGCGCCATCGGGATCGAGTTCGCCAGCTTCTTCCGCACCTTCGGGGCCGAGGTGACGGTGGTCGAGGTGATGGACCGCGTCCTGCCGGTGGAGGATGAGGAGATCTCCGCGCTCGCCACCAAGGCGTTCCAGAAGCAGGGCATGAAGATCCTGACCAACGCCAAGGTGACGGGCCTGCAGCGCGGCACCGACAGCGTCACCGCCACCATCGAGGTCGGCGGCAAGACCGAGACCATCACGGCCGACCGGGTGATCACCGCCGTCGGCATCATCGGCAATGTCGAGAATCTCGGCCTCGAGAACACCAAGGTGAAGGTCGAGCGCCACCACATCGTGGTCGACAAGTACCTGCGCACCGACGAGCCCGGCGTCTACGCCATCGGCGACGTGGTCGGCGCCCCCTGGCTCGCGCACAAGGCCAGCCACGAGGCCATCCTCTGCGTCGAGAAGATCGCTGGCCTGCCGGACGTGCACCCGATGGATGTGCGCAACATCCCGGGCTGCACCTACTGCCAGCCGCAGGTGGCGAGCGTCGGCCTGACCGAGAAGAAGGCCCGCGAGGCCGGCCACGAGGTCCGCGTCGGCCGCTTCCCCTTCATCGGCAACGGCAAGGCCATCGCGCTGGGCGAGCCCGAGGGGTTGATCAAGACGGTGTTCGACGCCAAGACCGGCGAGCTGCTGGGCGCCCACATGATCGGCGCCGAGGTCACCGAGTTGATCCAGGGCTACACGGTCGCCAAGACCATGGAGACCACCGAGGTCGAGCTGTTGCACACCGTCTTCCCGCATCCGACCCTATCGGAGATGATGCACGAGGCGGTGCTGGCGGCCTACGGCCGCGCCATCCACTACTGAGACACGCCGACCGACGGCAGCAGCGTGGGAGCCCGGCGTCCGGCGCGGGGGTGGTGACAAGCCGCCGCGCTTGGGTTTCGGGCTCCCGCGCCCTATCTTCCTGCCCACGACCGGCTTCACGCTTCCAGGGCTGCCCGCCATGACCGATTTCGCCGACGACAAGGCCCCCCGGGTCCGTCATCCCGAGAAGGCCCACCGGCCGGACAATCCCATCCAGCGCAAGCCGGACTGGCTGCGGGTCAAGGCGCCGACCAGCCCGGAATACATGGAAACGCGCAACCTGATGCGCGGGTTGAAGCTGAACACGGTCTGCGAGGAGGCGGCCTGCCCGAACATCGGGGAGTGCTGGAAGAAGAAGCACGCCACCTTCATGATCCTGGGCGCCGTCTGCACGCGCGCCTGCGCCTTCTGCAATGTCGCCACCGGCCGGCCCGACCTGCTGGACCCGCACGAGCCGGACAATGTCGCGGAGGCGGTGGGCAGCCTGAACCTGGAGCACGTGGTCATCACCTCGGTCGACCGCGACGATCTGCCGGACGGCGGCGCCGAGCATTTCGCCCGGACCATCCGCGCCATCCGCAAGGCGGCGCCGAACACGACCATCGAGGTGCTGACGCCCGACTTCATGAAGAAGCAGGGCGCCGTCGAGATCGTGGTCGAGGCGCGGCCTGATGTCTTCAACCACAATCTCGAGACCGTTCCGCGGCTCTATCCGGGAATCCGCCCCGGTGCCCGCTACTTCACCTCGCTGCAGCTGTTGAGCCGCGTGAAGGAGCTGGACCCAACCATGTTCACCAAGTCGGGGATCATGGTCGGCCTGGGCGAGACCAAGGAGGAGGTCATGCAGGTCATGGACGACATGCGCGCCGCCGATGTCGACTTCATGACCATCGGCCAGTACCTGGCGCCGACGCCCAAGCACGCGCCGGTGGACCGGTTCGTCACGCCGGACGAGTTCGCCAGCTATTCCACGGTCGCCCGCGGCAAGGGCTTCCTGATGGTATCCAGCTCGCCGCTGACCCGCAGCTCGCACCATGCCGGCGACGATTTCCGCAAGCTGCGCGCCGCCCGCGAGGCGAAGCAGGCGGTCAGGGTTGCCGTCCCGGCGGCCGAGTAAGCGTATGCCGACGCACGCCGAGAAGCGCGTCCTGCCCTACACGCCGGAACAGCTGTTCCGGCTGGTGGCGGAGGTGGAGCGCTACCCGGAGTTCCTGCCCTGGGCCGTGGCCGCGCGTATCCGCCGGCGCGAGGGCAACGTCTTCTGGGCCGACTTGGTAATCGGCTTCAAGATGGTGCGCGAGCGCTTCACCTCGAAGGTGACGCTGAGCGAGCCCAACCGCCGCATCGATGTCGAGTACACCGAGGGCCCGTTCCACTACCTGAACAACCACTGGATCTTCGAACCGCACCCGGAGGGGACGCTGATCGACTTCTATGTGGATTTCGAGTTCCGGAACGTGATCCTGCAGAAGATCATCGGCGCGCTGTTCGGCGAGGCCGTCCGCCGCATGGTCGCCGCCTTCGAGGGCAGGGCCCACCAGCTCTACGGCAAGCCGGACGGGGCGGCGCCGCGGGCGGTCTGACCCGAATGGTTCAGCGCCTCTCCTGGCGAGGCTGGGACGTGGTGCGTCCTTCGACAAGCTCAGGATGAGGAACGGGTTGCGCGAGGCACTTCTGTTGCTAGGGAGCAACTTCCTCCGGGAGCAGCTGAATCCTCCTCATGCTGAGCCTGTCGAAGCACGCACCCCCGCAACGCTGCCCTCGTTTCCCACCCTGCTTTCGACCGAGCGAAGCGTGATCTCCTACGTCCCCGCTCCCCCGCGCTCCGCGATCCAGGCGTCCACCTGCTTCTCCAGCAGCGTCAGCGGCAGGCGGCCCTGGCCGAGCACGACCTTGTGGAAGTCGCGCAGGTCGAACTTCGGGCCGAGAGCGGCCTTGGCACGGTCGCGCAGCTCCAGGAACTTCAGCTGGCCGATGGTGTAGGCGGTCGCTTGGCCGGGGTTGACGACGTAGCGCTCCACCTCGCGGGCGACCTCGGCTGCGTCGTCGCCGGTGGTCTCCATCAGGTAGGCCATGGCCTGCTCGCGGGTCCAGCGGCGCGCGTGGATGCCGGTGTCGACCACCAGGCGCGCGGCGCGGAACAGCTCGGCCTGCAGGAAGCCCAGCTCGCCGTAGGGATCGTCCCGGTACAGGCCCTCCTCGGCCATCAGCCGCTCGGCATACATGGCCCAGCCCTCGGAGAAGGCGGGGAAGCGGCCGTTGCGGCGGGCCTCGGGGATGCCCTGCAGCCCGGCCGAATAGGCATCCTCCAGCAGATGCCCCGGCGCCGCCTCGTGGTAGGTGAGGGTGCGCAGGTTCCAGCGGTTCCAGATCGACGCGTCGTGCAGGTTGATCATGAAGCGCGGCTTGCCGCCGTCCCGCGTCTGGCGCTGGATGAAGGCGGAGGCCGCCGTCGCCTCGGCATGCGGCGCCACGCGGCGGACCTCGATGTCCACGTCCGGCGCGTCGTGGAACCAGCGGCCGACAAGCGGCTTCACGCTCTCGATGATGCCGCGCACCTCCGCCAGGATGGCCTCCCGGGCGGCGTCGCCCTCGCCGAAGGTGAAGCGCGGGTCGCGGGACAGGGCGCGCATGCGCTCGGCCACCGTGCCGCCGCCGTAGCCCAAGGCGGTCAGCCGCGCATCCATCGCTTCGGTCAGCCGCGCCACCTCGGCCAGCCCCAGCGCGTGGATCTGCTCCGGAGTCATGTCGGTCGTGGTCATGGAACGCAGCGCCACGGCGTAGAAGCGCTCGCCGTCGGGCAGGGCCCAGGCGCCCGCATCCGTCGTCGCTTTCGGCTTCAGCTCGTCACGCAGCAGTCCGGCCAGGGATCGGTGCGCGGGATAGACGGCATCCGAGACGGCGTCGGTGGCGGCCGCGATCAGCCGGTCGCGCTCGCCGCCCGCGATGCCGGCGGCCTCGAGCTTCCGGGCGAAACCGGCCACCAGCGGGTTGTCGGCGGGATGGAGCGCCGTGAAGGCGTCCACCGTCTCCAGCACCCGGTCGATGATGAAGGTGGGCGGGATCACGCCCTGCGCCGCTTGGTGCCGGACCGTCTCCTCTACGCCCCGGAACTTGCGGGGGAAGTCGCGCAGCCGCTCGACATAGCGCTCGGCGCTGCGGACGTCCTCGATCCGGTGCGCCTGGGTCAGGGTGGAGACCGTGCTGAGCTGGACGCCGGTCAGCTGGTTGACCGGGTAGATGCCGGAACCGGGACCGATCAGGTAGGGGAAATCCGCCCGCGCCAGGAAGTCGTCCAGCATATGCAGGACCACCTCGTAGCTGAGCCGGTCCTGCGCCGACAGGGTCGCATCGCCATAGGCCGCCACGATGCGCTCCCGCGCCTCGCGGATGCGGTCGAAATCCGCGCGGTTGGCGGCGAGGCTCTCGTCGTCGAGCCGGCCGCTGTGGAAGTCCAGCGGCGTGTTCTCGATCAGCCCCTGCCGGGTCAGCGTCTCCGGCTTGTCGATGACCAGCCGCAGGAACTCGCGGTCGACCATGTAGCCGATGCGGAAGGCGTCGCCCGCGACCGCCGTGTACCCGCCATAGACCAGTCCCGCGGCCACGGCCGCGCCCATCGCGATCAGCGAGAGCTTCTTCACAGTAATCCGCCCCGATGTCCCGTCCCGGCCAGGGGAACGTCGACACCCGGGCAGTCGGCCCTATGTCCAGGGGTGGATGGCGCCGGTAGCTGAGGCTACCCCGCCCGCTCCATCGCCATCTCCAGCGCGCGGCGCACCGCGGAGAGGCGGACCCAGGTGCGGTCGCCCTGGAAGACGTGGCGCTCCACCACCGGTTCCCGCCCGCGCCGGACGGCGCCGAGATAGACCAGCCCGACCGGCTTCTCCGGCGTGCCGCCCGTCGGTCCGGCGATCCCGGTGACCGACAGCGCCACGTCCACCTTCGTGCGCTCCAGCACGCCCAGCGCCATGGCGCGCGCGACCTCCTCGCTGACGGCGCCCTTGGCCCGGATCAGCTCGGCCGGGACGCCCAGCATCTCGGTCTTGGCCTCGTTGGTGTAGGTCACGAAGCCGCGGTCGACCACCGCCGAGGAACCGCTGACGGCGGTCAGGCAGCCTGATATCAGGCCGCCGGTGCAGGACTCGGCCGTGGCGATCCACAGGCCTTTCTCCCGGTAGCGGTCGCGCAACTGCTCGGACAGCAGGATCAGGTCGGCCGGGAACATGGGCACGGCTCCTCAGAAGGGCAGGCGAATGGTGCAGGCGGCCTGGGCTGCGATGCCCTCCCGCCGGCCGGTGAAGCCCAGGCCCTCCGTCGTCGTCGCCTTGACGCTGACCCGATCGGGCGCGATCTCCAGCAGTTCGGCGATGCGGGCGGCCATGGCCTCGCGATGCGGGCCGACCTTGGGCCTCTCGCAGATCACCGTCACGTCGGCATGGGCGATGACGCCGCCGCGACCGCGCACCATGCCGGCGGCGTGGCGCAGGAACATGGCGCTGTCGGCGCCTTTCCAGCGCGGGTCGCTGGGCGGGAAATGCTGGCCGATGTCGCCGGCGCAGAGCGCGCCCAGGATGGCGTCGGTCAGGGCGTGCAAGCCCACATCGGCGTCGGAATGGCCCTCCAGCGCCTGGTCGTGCGGGACGCGCACGCCGCAGAGCATGACATGGTCTCCGTCGCGGAACTTGTGCACGTCGAAGCCGGTACCGGTGCGGATGTCGCCCAGCTCCATCATGAGCAGCCGCTCCGCGCGCTGGAGGTCGTAGCCATGGGTCACCTTCATGTTGTCGGGATTGCTCGCCACCACCCGCACCTCCAGCCCGACCTCCTCGGCCACGGCGGCGTCATCGGTGAGGCTCATTCCGGCAACGGAACGATGGGCGGCCAGGATGTCGCGAAAGCGGAAGCCCTGGGGCGTGCGGGCGCGCCACAGCCCCTCGCGGTCGACCGTGCCGACCACCTCGCCGTCGCGGGCGCGCTTGAGCGTGTCCGCCAGCGGCGTCGCCGCCACGGCGGCCGGTGCCCCAGCCAGCGCCTCGACGACGCGGGTGATGGTGTCGGCGTCGACCAGCGGCCGGGCGCCGTCATGGATCAGCACCAGGTCGGGCGCATCACCCGCCAGCGCCTCCAGCCCCAGCCGCGCGCTCTCCTGCCGGGCGGCACCGCCGGCGATCGGCTCTGGCAGGCCAAGGCCTGCGACAGCGTCGTCATACAGGTCGCGGTGGGCCGGATTGATGACGACGCGTACGCCCGTCACCAGCGGGTGGTTCAGGAACGCCTCCACCGACCGGCGCAGCACCGGCCGGCCGGCGAGGTCGAGATACTGCTTCGGCCTGGAGCCCCCGAAGCGCTCGCCGCTGCCGGCGGCGACGATGAGGGCGATGCATGACGGCATGGGATGTTCCGACTATAGTGCGCCTCGCGGGCGAGGGCGGAGCCTAGCGGGTCGAGCCCCGCCCGCCAAGACGCCCGGTGCCGCCTCATCCGGCCGGGTAGCGGAGAGCGCATGCTGCAAGCGACCCTGTTGAGCCTCTCGGCCCTGCTGGCCCTGGTGCCGGCGGCCGTGCTGTCCTTCCGGCCCGAGGCGGACCGCCGCCCCGGCATGTTCTGGACGCTGCTGGGCGTGGCGACGGCAGGGGCGCTGATCTGGTCGCTGGTGCAGCTGGGCGGCGCTTGGCGGACCGGCTTGGCGGCGACGCTCTGGGTGTCCATCGCGGCCACGCTGGTGCTGTACGGCGCCATCGCCGCGGTCTCGCGCTCCGCCTGGCGGCTGGCGCCGCTGCTGCTGCCCTATCTGGTGCTGCTGGGCTGCCTCGCCACCCTGACCGGCCAGCACCAGCGGGCGACGCAAGGGGCCGGGCTGGCCGCGCAGGCCTCCCCGGTCTGGATCGACCTGCACATCGCGATCTCCGTCGGCACCTACGCGCTGGTGACCATCGCCGCCGTGGCCGGCCTCGCCGCGCTGCTGCAGGAGCGGGCGCTGAAGGCCAAGCGGCCGACGCAGTTGACCCGCCAGCTGCCCGCCATGGCCGATGCCGAGACGCTGCAGTACCGGCTGCTGGCCGCCTCCGCCCTGGTGCTGGCGGCCGGCATCGCCACGGGCAGCGCCGTGCTCTACTTCAAGCAGGGCCGCTTCCTGGTCATCGACCACAAGACGCTGTTCTCGCTGGCCAGCTTCTTCACCGTGCTGATCCTGCTGGCGGCGCAGCGGCTCGCCGGGGTGAGGGGGCGGGCGGCCGGAAGGCTGATGCTGGTGGCCTATCTGCTGCTGACGCTGGGTTATCCCGGCGTGAAGTTCGTCACCGGCATCTTGATGGGCTGAGCCCGAAGGGGCACCTATCCCTGGCAGGCAACGACACAGCACCAGGGAGGAACCATGCTGGGCAAGCTTCTCGCCTCCGTCGGAATCGGCGGGGCGACCGTGGACACCATCCTCGACACGCCGCATGTCGAGCTCGGCGGCGCCGTCTCCGGCCGCATCGCCGTGAAGGGCGGCGGCGTGCCGCAGGAGATCACGGAAATCGGGGTCGAGGTCTGCACCGAGGTGCTGGTCGAGGCGAACGACACCAAGACGCTGCAGAGCCGCGCCATCGCCGCCTTCACCGTCACCAAGGGCTTCAGCGTCGAGCCGGGTGCCAGGCACGAGCTCCGCTTCGAGATCCCGCTGCCGCTCTTCACGCCGGTGGCGCTGGGCCGCGACCGCTCGCAGGCCTGGCTGCGCACACGGCTGGACATCCCCATGGCGCTCGACTCTGTGGACAACGACGCGCTGGTGGTGGCGCCGGCCCCGGTGCAGCGCGACGCCTTCGCCGCGATGGAGGCGCTGGGCTTCCGCCTCTACAAGTCCGACGTGGAGCACCGGCCGCGCTGGCACGGCGGCCACGGCTTCGTGCAGGAGTTCGAGTTCAAGCCCGCCGGCTACGGCCGCGGCCGCTTCGACGAGGTGGAGTTGGTGTTCCAGCCGGACGGCCGTGACGGCTTCGAGCTGCTGGTCCAGGTCGACCGATCCGCCCGCAGCCTGAGCGGCTTCCTGCTGGAGGCGACCGGCATGGACGAGAGCTGGCACCATGTACCCCTGCCGGGCGGCCTGCGCGGCCCGGGGCAGAGCGCGATCCAGCGGTCGCTGGGGCAGCTGCTGGGCCTCTGAGTCGTTGGCGGGGATGCCCCGGCCATGCGGCCGGGGCATATGCCGCGCCCGGCCCCCGCTTTTGCCTTCTGGCCTGTTCCATGATAGGGTGCCGCCCAATTTTGCAGCAGCTGTTGTGAGTGCCTAAAAAATGGGCGGCAAGCTGAAGCCGATCGCCATCGGCCCCGTCACGATCGAGGAGCCGGTGATCCTGGCGCCCATGTCCGGCGTCTCGGACATGCCGTTCCGCCGGCTGGTCAAGCGCACCGGCGCCGGCCTCGTCGTGTCCGAGATGATCGCCAGCCAGGCCATGATCCGCGCCACGCGCGAGAGCATGAAGAAGACGGACCACAGCCAGGACGAGGCGCCGATCTCGGTGCAGCTCGCGGGCTGCGAGCCCCATGTCATGGCCGAGGCGGCAAAGCTCTGCGAGGACCGGGGCGCCGCCATCATCGACATCAATTTCGGCTGCCCGGTGAAGAAGGTGGTGAACGGCTTCGCCGGCTCCGCCCTCATGAAGGACGAGCTGACGGCGACCCGCATCATGGAGGCGACCGTGAAGGCCGTCTCGGTGCCGGTCACCATGAAGATGCGCAAGGGCTGGGACGAGCAGAACCTAAACGCCCCGAAGCTCGCGCGCATCGCCGAGGAATGCGGGATCAGGATGGTGACGGTCCATGGCCGCACCCGTAACCAGATGTACAACGGCACCGCCGACTGGCGCTTCATCCGCCGGGTGAAGGAGGCCGTCTCCATTCCGGTCATCGCCAACGGCGACATCACCGATTTCCCCGACGTGACGCGCTGCCTGGCGGAGAGCGGGGCGGACGGGATCATGATCGGGCGCGGCACCTACGGCCGCCCCTGGTTCGTGGCACAGGCCATGGCGTATCTCCGCACCGGCGAGCAGGTGCCGGAGCCGACCCTGCCCGAGCAGCGCGACATCGTGCTGGAGCATTACGACGCCATCCTGGCGCATTACGGCTACGAGGCCGGCCACCGTATCGCCCGCAAGCACGTCGCCTGGTACTCCAAGGGCCTGCCGGGCTCTGCCGAGTACCGCGCCGCGGTGAACAGCGTCGCCGAGGTGGACGCGGTGAAGCGGCTGATCCTGGACTTCTACCAGGGCGTTCTGGACCGCGGCGTCACCCAGCGCGACCTCAACAGCAACCGGGCCGGCGACGCCGACGGCGCGGAGCTGGAAGCGGCCTGAGATGAGCAGCAGGGCCGCCGCGAAGCCGGACCGCCCGGCGCCGCTGCCGGCGCCCGACGCCGCGAGCGTGCTGAACGCCCTGCCGCACCCGGTCATGGTGGTGGACCGGGCCGGGCTGCTGCGCTCGGTGAACCTGGAGGCCGAGGAGTTCTTCGGCGCCAGCGCCAGCCATCTCCTGGGCCGCCCGCTGTCGGAACTGGTGCCCGGCGACAGCCCGCTCTTCGCCCTGGTGGAGCAGGCCCGCGCCACCGGCGGCAGCGTGTCTGAGTACGGCGTCACGGTGGAGACCCCGCGCATCGGCGCGCACCTGGTCACGGTCCAGGCGGCGCCGCTGGGCGAGGAGGGCGGGCTCGTCGTGCTGTCGCTCAACGAGCGCTCCATCGCCCGCAAGATCGACAACCAGCTGACCCACCGGGGCGCCGCGCGCTCGGTCGTCGCCATGGCGGCGATGCTGGCGCACGAGGTGAAGAACCCGCTTTCCGGCATCCGCGGCGCCGCCCAGCTGCTGGAGGAGAGCGTCCCCGAGCCCGACCGCATGCTGACCCGCCTCATCTGCGAGGAGGCGGACCGCATCGTGAAGCTGGTCGACCGGATGGAGATCTTCTCCGACGACCGTCCCCTGGCGAAGCAGCCGGTGAACATCCACGGCGTGCTGGAGCATGTGCGCCGGATCGCCCAGAGCGGCTTCGCCCGCCACATCCGCTTCGTCGAGCGCTACGACCCCTCGCTGCCGCCGGTCCTGGGCAACCGCGACCAGCTGATCCAGGTCTTCCTCAACCTGCTCAAAAATGCGGCAGAGGCCTGCCCGGAGCAGGGCGGGGAGATCGTGCTGTCCACCGCCTACCAGCAGGGCGTGCGGCTGGCGGTGTCCGGCTCGGAGGCGAGGCTGCGCCTGCCTTTGCTGGTCTCGGTCCAGGATAATGGCGAGGGCATCCCGGAGGATCTGCGCGCCCATCTCTTCGATCCCTTCGTCACCACCAAGCGCAACGGCAGCGGCCTCGGTCTTGCATTGGTCGCCAAGATCATCGGCGACCATGGCGGCGTCATCGATTTCGACAGCGTGCCGAAGCGCACGGTCTTCAAGGTGTCGCTGCCGATGGCGCGGGAGGCCGGGAACGGCGTGGAAGGGGAAGACTGAGTCATGGCGGGGTCAACGATCCTGGTCGCCGACGACGACAAGGCGATCCGCACGGTCTTGAGCCAGGCGCTGATGCGGCTGGGGCACGAGGTGCGCACGGCCGGCAACGCCGCGACGCTGTGGCGCTGGGTGCAGGACGGAGAGGGCGACCTCGTCATCACCGACGTCATCATGCCCGACGAGAACGGGCTGGACCTGATCCCGCGCATCCGCAAGCTGCGCCCCGACCTGCGCATCATCGTCATGAGCGCGCAGAACACGCTGCTGACGGCGGTGAAGGCCGCCGAGCGGGGCGCCTTCGACTATCTGCCCAAGCCCTTCGACTTGAAGGAGTTGATGGCCATGGTCGAGCGGGCGCTGTCGGCCGGGCCCGCCGCCCCAGCGACCGCGACTCAACCCGGCAGCGCCGAGGAGGATGAGGAGACCCTGCCGCTGATCGGCCGCTCGGCCGCGATGCAGGAGATCTACCGGGTGCTCGCCCGCCTCATGGGCACCGACCTGACGGTCATGATCACCGGCGAGTCCGGCACCGGCAAGGAGCTGGTCGCCCGGGCGCTGCATGATTACGGTAAGCGCCGAGGCGGCCCCTTCGTCGCGCTCAACATGGCGGCGATCCCGCGCGAGTTGATCGAGAGCGAGCTGTTCGGCCATGAGCGCGGCGCCTTCACCGGCGCTACCCAGCGCTCCACCGGCCGCTTCGAGCAGGCCCAGGGCGGCACGCTCTTCCTGGACGAGATCGGCGACATGCCGCTGGAGGCGCAGACCCGCCTGCTGCGCGTGCTGCAGGAGGGCGAGTACACCACCGTCGGCGGCCGCACGCCGATCAAGACCGACGTCCGCATCGTCGCCGCCACCCACCGCGACCTTCGCACCTCGATCCGCCAGGGCCAGTTCCGCGAGGATCTGTTCTACCGGCTGAACGTTGTGCCGATCCGGCTGCCGCCGCTGCGCGAGCGGGCGGAGGACGTGCCGGCGCTGGCCCGCCATTTCCTGTCGCTCGCCCATCAGCAGGGCCTGCCGCTGAAGTCGCTGGACAACGCCGCCATAGAGCGGCTGAAGCGCTACCGCTGGCCGGGCAACGTCCGCGAGCTGGAGAATCTGGTGCGCCGCCTGGCGGCGCTCTATTCCCAGGAGGTCATCGGCATCGAGGTGATCGAGGCGGAGCTGGCGGAGACGGCGCCATCGGCCCGGCAGGCGGAGGAGCCGCAGAACGAGGGACTCGCCGCCGCGGTGGAGCGGCACCTGCGCGAGTATTTCGCCGCCCACAAGGACGGCGTCCCCGCGGCCGGGCTCTACGACCGTGTCCTGCGCGAGATCGAGCGGCCGCTGCTGGGCCTGTCGCTGGCGGCGACCAAGGGCAACCAGATCAAGGCGGCGCACCTGCTGGGCCTCAACCGCAACACGCTGCGCAAGAAGATCCGCGACCTGGAGATCCAGGTTGTGCGTGGACTGAAGTGACGCACCGGGGGACACCCGCCGTGGCGGCGGTGCCACGGCCTGTCCCGAAAATGGTGCCGTTGCCAGACTGGCGCGGGGTGTAGCTTTCTGGTAACAGAGGCTGACGGCCGGCCCCGCTAGGGCTGGTTCGTCCCCAACGGATTCCAGGGTCGCCGATTGCGCCACTCCCCCCGAGCCGCGGCCGCCACGGGCAACTCCGCCCCGAGGCCGCAGGCATGAGCAGCCAGACCGAGACCGGCACGCACGCCACGCCCGGCGCGCCGCGCCCCGGCCTGTGGCAGCGCCTGTCCGCCTGGTCGACGCGCCACGGCATGGGCAACAAGCTGGCGCTGCTGCTGACCGTGGCCTCGATCGGCGCGGGCGCCGCCACCTACGCGGCGCTGACCGAGTCCCCGCCCTTCGGCAAGGACCCGAATACCGTCACGCTGCTGCTGACGCTGGATCTGGCGCTGCTGCTGCTGCTGGTCTCGGTCATGGCCCGGCGCATCATCGGCCTGTGGATCGAGCGGCGCCAGGGCATGGCGGGCGCCCGGCTGCATGTCCGTCTGGTGGCCGTGTTCAGCCTGCTGGCGGTATTCCCGGCCATCATCATGGCCACCTTCTCGGCCCTGTTCTTCTATGTCGGCGTCCAGACCTGGTTCAGCGACCGGGTGCGCACCGCCATCAACGAGTCCCTGGCGGTGGCCGAGGCCTATGTCAAGGAGCACCAGAACACGATCCGGACCGACATATTGGAGGTCCAGAACGACCTGGAGCTGACGCAGAAGCGCCTGAACCCCTGGCTGATGTGGGACCCGATCCAGCTGCGCACGCGCCTCATGCAGTTCTCGCTGGCCCGGTCCCTGACCGAGCTCGTGGTGCTGGACGGCACCGGCCGCGTCTACGCCCAGGTGGCGCTGGGGCTGAAGTCCGACCCCAAGGCCCTGCCGCCCGCGCGCTTCGACCAGGCGCGCCAGGGCGAGGTGGTGGTGGTGGTGAACGAGAGCGAGGACCGCGTCACGGCGCTGGTCTACCTCGATTCCGAGCTGGACACCTTCCTCTACGCCACCCGCCCCGTGGAGCCGCGCGTGCTCGCCCACATGGAGCAGACGCAGAAGGCCGTCAACGAGTACAGCCAGCTGGAGGGGCAGCGCTTCGGCCTGCAGACGCAGCTGGCGATGATCTTCGTCGTGGTGGCGCTGCTGCTGCTGCTGGCGGCCATCTGGGTCGGCCTGAATTTCGCCAGTTTCCTCGTCCACCCCATCAGCAACCTGATCGGCGCCGCCGAGCGGGTGCGCGCGGGCGACCTCACGGCCCGGGTGCCGGAGAACACGTCCGCGCAGGAGGACGAGCTGACCTCGCTGTCCAAGGCCTTCAACCGCATGACCAGCCAGCTGGAGAGCCAGCGGGCGGAGCTGGTCGAGGCGAACCGGCAGCTGGACCTGCGCCGGCGCTTCACCGAGGCGGTGCTGGCCGGCGTCTCGGCCGGCGTGCTGGGCCTGGACCAGAACGGCGTCATCAACCTGCCGAACCTCTCGGCGGCGGAGCTGCTGGGCGTGCCCGACCCGGCGATGCTGGTCGGCCGGCCCATCATCGACATAGCCCCGGAGATCGGCGAGCTGATGTCGACCATCCGCCGGCGGCCCTCCAAGCTGGTCGAGCATCAGGTGCAGATCCGCCGCGGCTCGGCCGCCCGGACCCTGCTGGTGCGGGTCGCGGCCGAAGTGGTGCAGGGCGAGATCCGCGGCTTCGTCGTCACCTTCGACGACGTGTCGGAGCTGCTGTCGGCGCAGCGCAAGGCCGCCTGGGCCGACGTTGCCCGCCGCATCGCCCACGAGATCAAGAACCCGCTAACGCCGATCCAGTTGTCGGCCGAGCGGCTGCGCCGCAAGTACGGCAAGGAGATCCAGAGCGATCCCGAGACCTTCCGGCAGATGACCGACACCATCGTCCGCCATGTCGACGATATCGGCCGCATGGTCGACGAGTTCTCCGCCTTCGCCCGCATGCCGGCGCCGGTGATGAAGCCGCAGGGGCTGCAGGAGATGATCCGCCAGGCCGTGTTCCTGCAATCCACCGCCCAGACCGCCATCCGCTTCGAGACGGTGCTGCCGGACGAGAAGCTGGTCGCGGTCTGCGACGGCCGCCTGATCTCCCAGGCGCTGACCAACCTGCTGAAGAACGCCGTCGAGGCGATCGAGGGCAGGGCGGAGGAGGCGGGCTCGGTCGCTCCCCCGCCGCCCGGCCACATCGTCGTGCGCCTGACCGGCGACGAGGAGCGGGCCAGCATCGCGGTCGAGGACAACGGCAAGGGCCTGCCGCACGACGAGCGCGACCGGCTGACCGAGCCCTACGTCACCACCCGGGCCAAGGGCACCGGCCTGGGGCTGGCGATCGTGAAGAAGATCATGGAGGACCATGGCGGCGCCCTGGTCCTGGACGACAATCCCGGGGGCGGCGCGCGCGTGACGCTGGTGCTGCCCTGGACCCAGGCCGCGGCGGACGCCAACACTCCCGCGGCCGACATCGACGCACGGCAGGCCACCCCCCAAGCTGCCACAGCAGGCAGAGGCTGAGACATGGCGCACGACATCCTCATCGTCGACGACGAGGCCGACATCCGGATGCTCATCGCGGGCATCCTGGGCGACGAGGGCATGAAGACCCGCGAAGCCGCCGATTCCGACCAGGCGCTGGCCGCCGTGGCCGCCCGCCGCCCGTCCCTGGTCATCCTGGACATCTGGCTGCAGGGCAGCCGGCTGGACGGGCTGCAGATCCTCGACGAGCTGAAGCGCGACCATCCCGACGTCCCCATCGTCATGATCAGCGGCCACGGCACGATCGAGACGGCGGTGGCGGCGATCAAGCGCGGCGCCTACGACTTCATCGAGAAGCCCTTCAAGTCCGACCGGCTGCTGCTGCTGGTGGAACGCGCGATCGAGGCCGCCCGGCTCCGCCGCGAGAACCGCGAGCTGCGCCTGCGCGCCGGCGGCGAGTTCGAACTGATCGGCAAGTCGCTGCCCATCAACCAGCTGCGCCAGAACATCGAGAAGGTCGCCCCGACCGGCAGCCGCGTCCTCATCTCCGGCCCGCCCGGCAGCGGCAAGGAGGTGGTCGCGCGCATCCTGCACCAGCGCTCCCGCCGGGCCGACGGTCCCTTCGTGGCGCTGAACTGCGCCACGATGCGGCCGGACCGGCTGGAGATCGAGCTGTTCGGCACCGAGCAGCCGATCGACGGCGCCGGTCGCAAGGTCGGCACATTCGAGCAGGCGCACGGCGGCACGCTGTTCCTGGACGAGGTGGCGGACATGCCGCTGGAGACCCAGGGCAAGATCGTCCGCGTGCTGCAGGAGCAGACCTTCGAGCGGGTCGGCGGCAGCAGCCGGGTCGAGGTCGACGTCCGCGTCATCGCCAGCACCAACCGCGACCTGTCGGCCGAGATCGAGAGCGGGCATTTCCGCCAGGACCTGTACTACCGCCTCGCCGTGGTGCCGCTGAAGGTGTCGGCGCTGCGCGACCGGCGCGAGGACATCCCGTTGCTGGCCCGCCACTTCATGCAGCGCTCCTCGGACGCCGCCGGCATCCCGCAACGCGTCTTCGGCGAGGACGCGATGGCGGCGCTGCAGGCCTATGACTGGCCGGGCAATGTCCGCCAGCTGCGCAACGTCGTGGACTGGCTGCTGATCATGGTCTCGGGCGACCCGGCCGAGCCGATCCGTGCCGACATGCTGCCGCCGGAGATCGGCGCCATCACCCCGACCGTGCTGAAGTGGGAGAAGGGCGGCGAGATCATGGCCCTGCCGCTGCGCGAGGCGCGCGAGGTCTTCGAGCGCGAGTACCTGCTGGCCCAGGTCACCCGCTTCGGCGGCAACATCTCGCGCACCGCGGCGTTCGTCGGCATGGAGCGCTCGGCCCTTCACCGCAAGCTGAAGTCGCTGGGCGTGCACGGGAGCGAGAAGAACGGCCAGCGGTTGATGGTCGAGTGAGTCGGGCCGAAGGGGACCGGGCATGAGGGTCATCGTCTGCGGCGCCGGCCAGGTCGGCTCCAACATCGCGCGCTACCTGGCATCGGAGAACAACCAGGTCACGGTCATCGACCAGTCGGCGGAGCTGATCCAGAAGATCAGCGACACGCTGGAGGTGCACGCCGTGGTGGGCTTCGCCTCCCACCCCAACGTGCTGGAGGCGGCCGGCGCCGCCGAGGCCGACATGATCATCGCGGTCACCCTGGCCGACGAGGTCAACATGGTGGCATGCCAGGTCGCGCACTCGCTGTTCAACGTGCCGACCAAGATCGCCCGCGTCCGGCATCAGAGCTACCTGCAGCCGATCTGGGCCGATCTGTTCTCGCGCCAGCATATGCCGATCGACGTCATCATCTCGCCGGAGATCGAGGTGGCCAGGGCCATCACGCGCCGGCTGCAGGTGCCCGGCGCCTTCGACATGATCCCGCTGGCCGACGGCAAGGTGAAGGTGATCGGCGTCGTCTGCACGCCGAACTGCCCGATCATCAACACGCCGCTGCGCCAGCTGACCGGCCTGTTCCCGGATCTGAACATCGAGATCGTCGCCATCGTCCGGCAGAACGAGCCGATCATCCCGGGCGGCGACGACCAGATGCTGCCGGGCGACGAGGTGTACTTCGTGGTGGACACCCGCCACGTGCCGCGCGCCATGGCCGCCTTCGGCCATGAGGAGAGCGAGGCGCGCCGGGTCATCATCATCGGTGGCGGCAATATCGGCATGTTCCTGGCCGAGGAGATCGAGGCCCGGCATCCCGGCGTCTCCGCGCGCATCATCGAGGTGGACCGCCGGCGCGCGCAGTACATCGCCCAGAAGCTCAACCGCACCATCGTGCTGCACGGCGACGGGCTGGATCCCGACATCCTGGAGGAGGCCAATGTCCGCGCAAGCGAGACGGTGGTCGCCGTCTCCAACGACGACGAGGGCAACATCCTCGCCTCGCTGCTGGCCAAGCGCTACGGCTGCCAGCGCGCGATCACGCTGATCAACAAGACCAGCTACCGGCCGCTGGTGCAGCCGCTGGGCATCGACGCGGTGGTCAGCCCGCGCTCCATCACCGTCTCCTCGATCCTGCAGCATGTCCGGCGCGGCCGCATCAAGTCGGTCCACTCCTTGCGTGAAGGCTTCGCCGAGATCATCGAGGCGGAGGCGCTTGAGACCTCATCGCTGATCAACACGCCGCTGCGCGAGGTCCGGCTGCCCGAGGGCGTCATCGTCGGCGCCATCGTGCGCGGCGAGGAGGTCATCATCCCGCGCCCCAACACCATCATCAAGGCGCACGATCGCGTCGTCATCCTGGCCACCGTCGGCCAGGTGAAGAAGGTCGAGAAGATGTTCTCGGTACGCCTTGAATTCTTTTGATAGTTTGCCGCCGCCTCATCCGTTTCCTCAAGCCCGGACCAACCCTTCATGCCCCGCATCGCCTATGTCAACGGCCGCTACGTCCCGCATGCCGAGGCGTCCGTGCACATCGAGGACCGCGGCTTCCAGTTCGCCGACGGCGTCTATGAGGTGGTGACGGTGGTCGGCGGCCGGACGGCGGACGAGGAGGGGCACCTGAGGCGGCTTGGCCGGTCCTTGGGCGAGCTGCGCATCGACTGGCCGGTGCCGCCGCACGCGCTGGGGCTGCTGATGCGCGAGGTCATCCGGCGCAACGGCCTGCGCAACGGTCTGCTCTACATCCAGGTGACCCGCGGCGTCGCCCCGCGCGACTTCAAGTTCCCCGCCGGCGCCCGCAGCAGCCTGGTCATGACGGCGCGGCCGACGAAGTTCCAGAGCCAGGCCCAGGTCGGCGGCGGCGTGCCGGTCATCACCACCCCCGACATCCGCTGGCTGCGCCGCGACATCAAGTCGGTCGCCCTGCTGCCGCAGGTGCTGGCCAAGCAGAAGGCGGTGGAGGCCGGCGCCTTCGAGGCCTGGATGCTGGACCCCGACGGCACCGTGACCGAGGGCAGCAGCAGCAACGCCTGGATCGTCACCAAGGACGGGGTTCTGGTCACGCGCCCGCCCAGCAACCTCATCCTGAACGGCATCACCCGGCTGACCCTGCTGCGCTGCGCCGCCGCCCTGGGCATCAAGGTCGAGGAGCGGCCCTTCACCCTGGAGGAGGCGCTCGCCGCCAAGGAGGCCTTCGTCTCCAGCGCGAGCACCTTCTGCCTGCCCGTCACCAGCATCGACGGCAAGCCGGTCGGCAACGGCCATCCGGGGCTGGTCACCCAGCGCCTGCGCGCCGCCTACATGGAGGACCAGGGGATCGCCGATCCCGTGCCGGTGGCCGGCCCGGTGCCTGCATGAGCGCGCCCCTGACGCGCCCCCGGGCGGTCCTGTTCGACTGGGACAACACGCTGGTCACCAACTGGCGCTGCGTCCACGCGGCCACGAACGCGGCGCTCGTCGCCTTCGGCAAGCGGCCCTGGACGCTGGAGGAGAGCTACGAGCGCATCCGGCAGAGCCTGCGCGACAGCTTCCCGACGCTGTTCGGCGACGACTGGATGAAGGCGCGGGACATCTTCTACGCCCATTTCGAGGCCCACCATCTGGACTATCTGGACGTCCTTCCGGGCGCCGCGGACCTGCTGGAGGCGCTGGCGGGGCAGGGGGTGTATCTCGGCGTCGTCTCCAACAAGACCGGCCGCTTCCTGCGCGCCGAGGCGAAGCTGCTGGGCTGGGACCGCCATTTCGGGGCGCTGGTCGGCGCCACCGACGCCCCCGCCGACAAGCCGGCCGCGGCGCCGGTGACGCTCGCGCTGGCGCCGTCGGGCATCGAGCCGGGGCCGGATGTCTGGTTCATCGGCGACGCCGACGTGGACATGGAATGCGCCCACCGGACGGGGTGCCTGCCCATCCTGATCGGGGCAACCCCGGCGGGGGGAGATGGGCTGGAACGCTGGCCGCCGGCCTATCGTTTCGATGACTGCCTTGCGCTTTCCGCCTTGGTGCGGGGCCTCTAAGCCACCATATCGCTTGTCGGACCCGGTGCGCTTGGGTTCCAATAGGGCGGTAGGGCCGCCGGTCCTCCATCGGGTGCCCGCAGGGGTGCCCCAAGAACGAGCAAAGCGAGGCATGACCAATGTCCGAAAAGTCGCAGAACGTTCAGGACGTCTTTCTTAACCACGTCCGCAAGAACAAGACCCCGGTGACCGTCTTCCTGGTCAACGGCGTGAAGCTCCAGGGCATCATCACCTGGTTCGACAATTTCTCGGTGCTGCTGCGTCGCGACGCGCACTCGCAACTCGTCTACAAGCACGCGATATCGACCGTTATGCCGGCACACCCGATCCAGCTGTTCGAGCCGGCCAAGGAGAACGACAACGAGTAATCCCCTGAATTCGGACGCGCAGGGCACCGGCGGGACCGGTGCGCGCGCTTTCGTCGTCCATCCCGTCCTGCGGGAGGATCTGAACGACCGCCGCTCCCCCGAGGCGCGGCTCGAGGAGGCCGTGGGCCTCGCCGCCGCCATCGACCTGGAGGTCGTCGGCGCCGATTACGTGCGCCTGATGCGCCCCCGCCCGTCGACCCTGCTGGGGTCCGGCACGGTGGAGCAGCTGGCGGCGCGGGTGGATGAGGAGCGGATCGGCTTGGTCGTCGTCGACCACGCCCTCTCGCCCATCCAGCAGCGCAACCTGGAGCGCGCGCTCAAGACAAAGGTGATCGACCGAACCGGCCTGATCCTGGAGATCTTCGGCGCCCGGGCCCGGACGCGCGAGGGCCAGCTGCAGGTCGAGCTGGCGGCCCTGACCTACCAGCGCTCACGCCTGGTGCGGTCCTGGACCCACCTTGAGCGGCAGCGCGGCGGCTTCGGCTTCCTGGGCGGTCCCGGTGAAAGCCAGCTGGAGATGGACCGCCGCCTCATCGGCGACCGGATCGTGAAGCTGAAGGCGGAACTGGACGAGGTGCGCCGCACCCGCGGCCTGCACCGCAAGCAGCGCGAGAAGGTGCCCTACCCGGTGGTGGCGCTTGTCGGCTACACCAATGCCGGCAAGTCGACCCTGTTCAACCGCATGGCCGGCGCCGACGTCTTCGCCAAGGATCTGCTGTTCGCGACGCTGGACCCGACCATGCGGTCGATCACCCTGCCGTCGAACCGCAAGATCATCCTGTCCGACACGGTGGGCTTCATCTCCGACCTGCCGCACCATCTGGTCGAGGCGTTCCGCGCCACGCTGGAGGAGGTGCTGGCGGCCGACATCATCCTGCATGTCCGCGACGTGTCGCATCCCGACACCGAGGCGCAGAAGGAGGATGTCGAGACGGTGCTGAAGAGCCTGGAGATCGCCCTGGAAAGCGACCGCCGCGTGGTGGAGGTGCTGAACAAGGTCGATCTGCTGCCGGAACCCGACCGCTCCGACCTGCTGCACCGGCGCGGCGGGCCCGACGTGGTGGCCATCTCCGCGCTGACGGGCGAGGGGCTGGACACGCTGTTCGACTATATCGACCGGCGCATGGTCGCCGGCCGCGACGTGGTCGAGCTGTCGGCGCCGCTCTCGGACGGCGCCGCCATCGCCTGGCTCTATGCCCAGGGCGAGGTGCTGGAGCGCCGCGACGACGAGCACGACGCCCACCTGAAGGTGGCGCTGGAGCCGGCCGACGTGGCGCGCTTCACCGACCGTTTCGGGATCGAGACGGTTCCGGTGGAATCGGTGCGCGAGGCGAAGCGGGCGTGATCCCGCAGCGATGCGGTGAATGAGAAGACGCGCCGGCGGGGCGACCCGACCGGCGCGTTTTTCGTTCCGGGGGCGGTCAGCTGCGGTTGCCGCCCGGATCGCGGGCCGTGTGGCCGCCCAGCTGGTCCGGCGGCGTCTGGCTGACGCCCTGGTTGCCGACCGGGGAGGGGTTGTTCTCCGCCGGCTGGCCGATGCCCGGCTGGTCCTTGGCCGCGCCCTCCTTGCCCTTCCTCTGGTCGCCCTGCTGCTGTCCCAGCGTCTTCCTGTCCTGCGCCATCGCGGCTCTCCTGATGGGATGGGGACAGGCTCAACCGGCGGCCGACCGGTGAGTCGCGGCCTATCTGAACACCACCGTCTTGCGGCCGTTCAGCAGGACCCGGTGCTCGAGGTGGTACTTCACGGCCCGGGCCAGCACGACGTTCTCGATGTCCCGGCCGACGGCGACGAGATCGTCCGGCCCCACGGCATGGTCCACCCGCTCCACCTCCTGCTCGATGATCGGGCCCTCGTCCAGGTTGGTGGTGACGTAGTGGGCCGTGGCGCCGATCAGCTTCACCCCGCGCTCATAGGCCTGGTGGTAGGGCTTGGCGCCCTTGAAGCTGGGCAGGAAGGAGTGGTGGATGTTGATGCAGCGGCCCGCCAGCTTGGCGCAGAGCTCCGGGCTCAGCACCTGCATGTAGCGCGCGAGCACCACCAGGTCGATCCGCTCCTGCTCGATGATCTCCAGCAGCCGCTCCTCCTGCCGCTCCTTCGTCGCCGCCGTGACGGGGAGATGGTGGAAGGGAACGTCGTGCCAGGCCGCCAGCTGGTAGAAGTCGCGGTGGTTGGAGACGATGGCCGGGATTTCCATCGCCAGCGCGCCGGTGCGGTAGCGGTAGAGCAGATCGTTCAGGCAGTGGCCGAACCGGCTCACCAGGATCAGCACGCGCTGGCGGCGGGCGGCGTCGTGCAGCTGCCAGTCCATGGCGAAGCGCTCGGCCACCCGGGCCAGGCCCGCCCGCGCCGTCTCCACGCCGCCCTCGGGCGCCGCGAAGGAGATGCGGATGAAGAAACGGCCGCTGATCCGGTCGCCGAACTGGGCACTGTCGATGATGTTGCAGTCATGCTCGGCGAGGCAGCCGGTCAGCGCGGCCACGATGCCGGTGCGGTCGGGGCAGGAAATGGTGAGGATAAGCGTGGGCATGCCCCGGCGGCTCCGAAGGGTTACGACACCGCCAGTATCGCGACCGGACGGCCGGCTGGAAAGCCCGATGCGGCCAAATGGGGGAGGCGCCCTTGCGGGGTCTTCCCGGCGGCGGGGGCGCTGTTCTAAGGTCCGGCGGATCGAAGCCCCGGGAGACCGACCATGAAGTTCAGGCCGCTGCACGACCGCGTCGCCATCAAGGCGATCCAGCAGGACACCAAGACCGCCGGGGGCATCATCATCCCCGATACGGTGAAGGAGAAGCCGCAGCAGGGCGAGGTGCTGGCCGTCGGCCCGGGCGCCCGCGGCGCCGATGGCGAGGTCGCCCCGCTGACCGTGAAGGCCGGCGACAAGGTGCTGTACGGCAAATGGTCGGGCACCGAGGTCCGCATCGACGGGCAGGACATCCTGATCATGCGCGAGTCCGACCTGCTGGGCATCCTCGACTGACCATGATCCCCGATCTGGACCGGGTCGCCGCGATCATCCGGGATGTCGCGGAGACCGAGATCCTGCCCCGCTTCCGCCGTCCAGACACCCAGGACGTGCGCGAGAAGGGGCCGGGCGACCTCGTCACCATCGCCGACGAGCAGGCGGAGCGCGCGCTGACTAGCCGCCTGGCCGAGCTGCTGCCCGGTTCCGTCGTGGTGGGCGAGGAGGCCGTGGCGGCCGATCCGGCCGTGCTGGACCGCATCGCCGGCACCGAGCCGGTCTGGATCATCGACCCGGTGGACGGCACGGCGAACTTCGTGGCGGGCAACCCGAAATTCGGGGTCATCGTGGCGCTTGCCCAGGGCGGCCGCACCCTGGCGGGCTGGATCCACGACCCCTGCACCGGCCGCACCCTGATGGGCGCCGACGGGCAGGGCGCCTGGATGGAGGGAAGGCGGCTGCGTGCGGCCGCGCCCGTGACGGCCTCCGCCATGGACGGCATCGTCAACGCCCGCTTCTTCGAGAAGCCGGTGCGCGCGAGGCTGCTGCAGGGCGCCGACCGGATCAACCGGCATTTCAGCCAGCGCTGCTCCGCCCACGACTATCTGCTGCTGGTGGCCGGCGAGGCCCATTTCGGGCTGAATGCCCTGGTGAAGCCCTGGGACCATGCCGCCGGCGTCCTGCTGCATGCGGAGGCCGGCGGCTGGTCGGCCAAGCTGGACGGCAGCCGCTACGCCCCCACCGACCGCGACGGCGGCCTGCTGCTGGCCCCGGACGAGGCCGGCTGGCGCGAGCTGAAGGCCGTGCTGCTCGATTAGGCCTTCTTCGCCCGATGCACCCCCAGGGCGCCCGGGCCCTGGGTCGTCGGCATGATCTCCAGCCGGTTCACATTGAAGTGCGGGGGTAGGGTGGCCGCCCAGAAGACCGCCTCGGCCACATCGTCCGCCGTCAGCGGCGTGGTGTCGGCATAGACCTTCGCGGCGCGCTCGGCGTCGCCCTTGAAGCGCACCAGGCTGAAGTCGGTCTGCACCATGCCGGGCTCGACCGAGGTGACGCGCACGCCGGTGCCGATCAGGTCGGCCCTCAGCGCCAGGCTGAACTGGGTCACGAAAGCCTTTGACGCGCAATAGACATGGCCGCCGGGATAGGGGTAGCTGGCGGCGGTCGAGCTGAGATTGACGATGTGGCCCTTGCCGCGCGCCACCATGCCCGGCAGCAGCAGTCCGGTCACCACCACCAGCGCCTTGTCGTTGGTGTCGACCATGATCTCCCAATCCTCGATCGAGGAGTTCTGGGCCGGGTCGGCGCCGAGCGCCAGGCCGGCATTGTTGATCAGCAGGTCGATGTCGCGGAAATCCTCGGGAATGGAGGAGAGCGCCGCCTCCGTCGCCTTGCGGTCGCGCACGTCGAAGGCCAGCAGGTGGCACGGCACCTTCAGATCGTCCGCCAAGGCCTTGAGCTTGCTTTCATTCCGGCCGGCCAGCACGAGCTTGGAGCCGAGCGCGGCGAAGCGGCGGGCGAAGGCCTCGCCGAAGCCGCCGGTGGCGCCGGTGATCAGGACGATGGCGGGAACGTGGGACGGGGTGGTCATTCCGGTCTTCTCCTGCGTCGCGGGTTCGTTGGTCACTTCAGGCGTTCTTCGGTCTTGGCGCGGACCCACAGCGCCTCCATTTCGTCCAGCGTCGCCTCGGCCGGGCCGCGGCCCTGCTCGGCCAGCCAGCCCTCCACCTGGCGGAAGCGGCGCTCGAACTTGGCGTTGGTGCCGCGCAGCGAGGTCTCGGGATCGACCTCCAGCCGCCGGGCCAGATTGGCGAGCGCGAAGAACAAATCGCCCATCTCGTCCTCGATGCGCGCCTGGGCCGGCGTGGCGGCGTCCAGCTCGGCCCTGAGTTCGCCGATCTCCTCCTCGATCTTGTCGAGGATCTCCTTGGCCCGGACCCAGTCGAAGCCGACGCGGGCGGCGCGCTTCTGCAGCTTCACGGCGCGGGTGAGGGCGGGCAGGCCGGGGGTGACGCCGTCCAGCGCCGAGGGCGCACGGCCCTTCGCCTTCTCGGCGCGCTCCTTGGCCTTGGTCTCCTCCCAGCGCACCGTCTGGGCGTCGGCCGTCTCCACCACCGCATCGCCGAAGACGTGCGGGTGCCGGCGGATCATCTTGTCGACGATGCCGGCCGCCACGTCCTCGAAGCTCCACAGGCCGCGCTCGCTGGCCATCTGGGCGTAGAAGACGACCTGGAACAGCAGGTCGCCCAGCTCGTCCTTCAACGACTCCATGTCGCCCGACTGGATCGCATCGGCGACCTCGTAGGCCTCCTCGATCGTGTGCGGCGCGATGGTGGGGAAGTCCTGCTCCAGGTCCCAGGGGCAGCCACCGTTCGGGTCGCGCAGCTTCGCCATGATGGCGATCAGGCGGTCCATGGGGCGGGCATCCTTGGGCGGCAGAGGCGCGTCGGTCATGGTGTCAGGTCCGGAATGGCTGGGACGCGACCTTAACCGAGATGGGGCGGGGCCGCAGCCCCTCAAGTGGGCCGGCCCGGCGACCGGCCGCCGTCGGTCAGTACAGCGTCTCCGCCACCCGGCCGGGCAGCGCCCGGTCATAAGCGTCTCCGTCGAACGGCTCGGCGCTGAGGGCCGCCAGCACGGCGCCGGGCGTCGGTACCGAGGCGCGCGGCACATGCGCTGCGGCGTCCCAGGCGCGGGAGCGCACGAGCGCGCGGCTGCATTGGAAGAAGACGCTGCCGATGGCGATGCGCAGGACGGTGCGCGGCGGCCGGCCGTCGACGGCGAAGCGTTGCAGCAGGGCAGGGTCGGTGTGGATGGCGGCCGTGCCGCTCACCCGCAGCGTCTCGCCGATGCCCGGCAGCAGGAACAGAAGCGCCACGCGTGGATCGGCGACGATGTTGCGCAGGCTGTCGATGCGGTTGTTGCCGCGCCGGTCCGGCAGCAGCAGCGTACGCTCATCCTCGACATGGACTACAGGCGCCGCGTCGCCACGGGGCGAGACGTCAAGGCCGCCAGGCCCTGAGGTCGCCAGCATGACCAGCGGCGCCATCTCGACATAGGCGCGGTAGGCGGGATGCAGCCGGTCGATCTCCTTGACCAGGCTTGGCGCCGCTGGCCGGCCGTACAGCCGCTCCAGCTGCTCGATGGAGGTCACGACACGCTCATCATCGCCGTTGCTCATCGCGCCAAGCCTCTTAGGTCGGTTCAGGCGGATCGTAGCGCGTCGGTTCACGCCCGGCGAATCTCACGCCTGACTAGGGCCGAATGCCGAATTCGGGCCTATGGACGGGAGCCCACCCCAGCCGCACACGAGAACGTGATAAGCATGATTATGGAAAACAATGTAGCCCGGATCAGCGGATCAGTCCGCGATCTCCAGCACCATGCCGTCGTAGCCGGGCTCGACGCCGGGCGGCAGCTTCGCCTTCAGCGTCTCGTAGTCCAGCGTGTGGTTCATGTGCGTGAGGATGGCGTGGCGTGGCCGCACGCGCTCGATCCATTGCAGCGTCAGCTCGAGATGCGCATGGACCGGATGCGGCGTCTCGCGCGTGCAGTCGACGATCCAGGTGTCGACGCCGTCGAGCGTGGCGAAGGCCTGCTCGTCCAGGTGCACCGCGTCGGTCGAATATGCGAAGCGGCCGATGCGGAAGCCAAGGCTCGGCAGCCTTCCATGCTCCTGGCGGAACGGCACCAGCTCGATGGCGCCGATGCCGAACGGCCCGGTGATCTCGTGCGCCACCAGCTCGGGGCGCTGGAAGCGGTGTACCGGCTCGGCGAAGCAATAATCGAAGCGGCTCAAGAGGATATCGAGCGTCGTTCGATCGGCCCAGCAATCGATCGGCCGCTGCATCAGCCAGTTCATGGCGCGCAGATCGTCGATCCCGTGGGTATGGTCGGCATGCTCATGGGTGAAGACGACGCCGTCCAGATGCTGGACCGGCGTCGATATCAGCTGTTCCCGCAGGTCCGGCCCGGTGTCGACCAGCACGTTCGTGCCGTCCCGCTGCAGCAGGATCGAGCAGCGGCGCCGGCGGTTCTTCGGATTGGTGCGGTCGCAGGCGCCCCAGACATCGCCGATCAGCGGCACGCCGCCGGAGCCGCCGCAGCCCAGGACCGTGACGCGCAGCGCCACCCTCAGGCCGCCTTCTGCATGCTGCCGGCATCCACCCGGTCGAACAGGCGCAGGTAGTTGGCCGTGGTGGCGGCCGCCATCTCCTCGTAGGAGACGCCCTTCACCTCGGCCAGGTGCCGGGCCGTGTGCGCGACGAAGGCCGGCTCGTTGCGCTTGCCGCGCATCGGCATCGGCGCGAGGTACGGCGCGTCGGTCTCCACCAGCAGCCGGTCCATCGGGACGATGCGAGCGATGTCGCGCAGCTCGTCGGACTTCTTGAAGGTGACGATGCCGCTGAAGGAGATCAGAAAGCCGATTTCCAGAGCCTGTTCAGCGAGTTGGCGCGAGGAGCTGAAGCAGTGCAGCAGGCCGCGGAGGCCATTACCACCCCCCTCCTCCCGCAGGATCCGGATCGTGTCCTCATCCGCATCCCGGGTGTGGACGATGACCGGCAGGCCGGTCTCGCGGCAGGCCCGCAGGTGGCGGCGGAAGCTCTCCTGCTGCACGTCGCGCGGGCTCTGGTCATAGAAATAGTCGAGGCCCGTCTCGCCGATGCCGACCACCTTCGGGCGCTTGGCCAGCTCCAGCAGTCGCTCCAGCGGGCTGTGCGGCGTCTCGTCCAGCGCGTGGTGCGGGTGGACGCCCACCGTGCACCAGACGTCCGGATAAGCCATGGCGACGGCGTGCACCTGCTCGAAGCGGCTCACATGGGTGCAGATGGTCATGTGCAGGCCCACGCCGGCGGCGCGGGCACGCTCCACCACCGCGTCGCGCTCCTCCACGAAGTCGGGGAAGTCGAGATGGCAGTGGCTGTCGACGAGAACGGGCGGCATGGGATCAGGCGGCGGGCTGCGTTTCGGGAGGCATGATGCGGGGGAAGACGCCGGCCGGCGGCGGCAGCGGCGTGCCGGGCACCAGCGGGCCGTCCTCGAGGTGGCGGAACTCGCGGGCGAAGGGCGACACCGCCAGCTGGTCCAGCAGCCGGGCCGAGGCGTCGGGCATGAAGGGCTGGGTCAGGATGGCGACGTGGCGCACCGTCTCCGCCAGCACCCACAGCACCATCTGCATGCGCTCGGGATCGGTCTTCTTCAGCGCCCAGGGCGCCTGCTCGTCGACATAGCGGTTGGCGTCGCCGATGACCTGCCAGAGCGCGTCCAGGGCCTTGTTGAAGCCGAAATTATCGAAGTCGGCGCGCACCGTGGACAGCAGGCTCTGGGCCGATCCCAGCAGCTTGCGGTCGGCGTCGGTCAGCTCGCCCTTCCGCGGCACGGCGGCGCCGCAGTTCTTCTGGATCATGGAGAGCACGCGCTGCGCCAAGTTGCCGTAGTCGTTGGCGAGCTCGGTGTTGATGCGCTGGACCATGGCCTTGTGCGAGAAGTCGCCGTCATTGCCGAACGGGATCTCGCGCATCAGGAAATAGCGGGTCTGGTCGAGGCCGTAGGTCTCCAGCAGCGTCGAGGGCGCCACGACGTTGCCCAGGGACTTGGACATCTTCTCGCCCTCGACCGTCCACCAGCCATGGGCATAGACGCGCTTGGGCGGCTCCAGGCCCGCGGCCATCAGGAAGGCCGGCCAGTAGACGGCATGGAAGCGCAGGATGTCCTTGCCGACGACGTGGTTCGCCTCGGGCCAGTAGCGGGCGAAGGCGCTGCCGCTCTCGGTCGTGGGATAGCCGATGGCGGTGATGTAGTTGGTCAGCGCGTCCAGCCAGACATACATGATGTGCTGGTCGTCGCCGGGCACCGGGATGCCCCACTTGAAGGTCGTGCGGCTGACCGACAGGTCGCGCAGCCCGCCCCTCACGAAGCTCACCACCTCGCTGCGCTTGCCGGCCGGCTGCACGAAGTCGGGGTTGGACTCGTACAGCGCCAGCAGCCGCTCCTGCCAGGCGGACAGGCGGAAGAAGTAGCTGGGTTCCTCCACCCACTCGCACTCGGCGCCGGTGGGGGCGATCTTCTTGCCGCCCGGGCCGTCGCGCAGCTCGTCCTCGCCGTAATAGGCCTCGTCACGGACCGAGTACCAGCCGCTGTAGGAGCCGAGATAGAGGTCGCCGCTGTCCAGCAGCCGCTGCCACAGCGCCTGGACCGAGCGCACATGGCGCCGTTCGGTGGTGCGGATGAAATCGTCGTTGGTGACGTGCAGCAGCCGCGTCAGGTCGCGGAAGTTCTGGCTGACCCGGTCGGTGAAGTCCTGCGGCGCCACGCCGGCGGCCTGGGCGGACTTCTCGACCTTCTGGCCGTGCTCGTCGGTGCCGGTCAGGAACTTGACGTCGTAGCCGTCCAGCCGCTTGAAGCGGGCCATCACGTCGCAGGCGATCGTCGTGTAGGCGTGGCCGATGTGCGGCACGTCGTTCACATAGTAGATCGGCGTGGTGATGTAGAAGGGCGGACGCCCGGGCATCGGCTGTCTCCGGCTTTTATCGGTGTTGGGCGGCCCGCGCGGATGTGCGTCAGGCGGCCGCCGCCTCGATCGCCAGGAGGGCCGACAGCAGGGTCTGCTTGCGGTCGAGATTGGCGCCTTCCGCCCTGGCGAACAGGCGGGCCACGTTGTCCCACACCTCCACCCAGCGATCAAGGCCGCCCTCGCCGCCGCGGGCCTGGCTCGCCAGACGCGCCGTCAAGGCCCCCTCCCCGGCCACCACTTCCGGGGCGGCCTGCCCGCGCGCCAGCGTGCGGTTCAGGCGCGCCAGCCACCAGAGCAGCAGCTCGGTGCCGGCCTCCCAGGCCTCGTCGGCACCGGACCGCGCCAGCTTGTCGGCGAAAGCGTGGCAGGCCTGGACCTCCAGCCGCGGCAGCGCCTCCAGCAGGCCCAGCATCTCGCGGAACAGCCCGATGCCGCCGGACGCGGAGAGCGCCAGCGCCCGGCCGATGCTGCCCTCCGACAGGCGCGCGAGCGCCAGCTTGTCGGTCTCCGACAGGTCGGGCGCGTGCAGCCCCAGCAGCGCCACCACCGTGCGCTCCGGCAGCGGCTCCAGCATCAGCCGCCGGGTGCGCGAGCGGATGGTCGGCAGCAGCGCGCCGACATTGTCCGCCACCAGCAGCAGCAGCGCCCGGGGCGGCGGCTCCTCAAGGATCTTCAGGATGGCGTTCTGGCCGGATGCGTTCATCTGGTCGATGCCGTCCACCACCACCACGCGCCAGCCGCCCTCGGCCGAGGTCAGGCGCAGGAAGGGCGCGATGCGGCGCACCTCCTCCACCGGCAGGTCGCGCTTGAAGCGCTTGCGCTTCTCGTCCCAGGTGCGCTGGATCGTCAGCAGATCGCCATGGCCGGACGCCGAGATGCGGCGCGCCACGGGATGGTCGGGCCCGACATGCAGGCTCGCCGGTGGCGGCGGCGCCCCGAACAGGCCGGCATCCTGCGCCTCGCCGCCGTTGGCCAGCACGAAGCGGGCGATGCGATAGGCCAGCGTCGCCTTGCCGATGCCGGGCGGCCCGCCGATCAGCCAGGCATGGTGCAGCCGGCCGGAATTCCAGCTCTCCAGGAACAGCCGCTCCGCCGCCTCGTGCCCGACCAGGTCGGGGTTGCGGCGGGGGCTGAGCAGATCCTCCTCGGGCGCCGTGCTCATGCGGCGTCTCCCAGACGGCGCGCCACCGCGTCGCGGATGGCGGCCTGCACCGCCTCCAGCGTCTGCGTCGCATCGATGACCGCGCAGCGCTCCGGCTCGGCGGCCGCGATGGCGAGGAAGCCCTGGCGCAGGCGCTCGTGGAAGCCGAGGTCCATGCGCTCGTACCGATCCTCGGCGCCGCCGCGGCCGCGGGTGCGGGCGATGCCGGCCTCCGGGGGCAGATCCAGGATCAGTGTCAGGTCCGGGCGCATATCGCCCACCGCCAAAGCATGCAGCGCCTTCAGCGGCGTCAGGTCGAGCTGGTGGCCCCAGCCTTGGTAGGCGAGCGTGCTGTCGGCGAAGCGGTCGCAGAGCACCCAGGCGCCGCGCTCCAGCGGGGGCAGGATGGCGGCGTGCAGATGCTCGTGCCGGGCGGCATTGTGCAGCAGCGCCTCGGTCAGCGGGCGCCAGCGGCCGGTGTCGCCGGAGACCAGCAGGGCGCGGATCGCCTCGCCGCCGGGGGAGCCGCCGGGCTCGCGGGTGGTCACCACCTCGATCCCCCGGGCGCGCAGATGCTCGGCCAGCAGGCGGATCTGGGTGGACTTGCCCGCTCCCTCCCCGCCTTCCAGCGTGATGAACCTGCCGCGCCCGTTCGCCATGGGATCAGGGCGTGCCGGAGATGAAGTGGCGCGCGGCGGCGGCGATGCGGCCACCGAAGCCGAGCTGGGCCACGTCGGCGCCGGCGACCAGCGGGATCTCCACCGTCTTGATGTCCGGCCCGGTGACGCGCAGCGTCGCGAGCTTGGTGCCCTTGGCGATCGGGGCCGGCACCGGGGCCTCGCCGACGACGGCGACCTGGATGTTGCGGCGCTGCTCGCGGGTCAGCGTCAGCTTGATGTCGCCCTCGGCCACCAGCGGCACCTGCTCCTGCTCGCCCAGCCAGACCGGGAAGCTGTCGACCGTGTCGCCGGACTTGAAGAAGGCGTAGGTGTCGAACTCGCGGAAGCCCCACTCCAGCAGCCGGGCGCTCTCATCGGCGCGGGCCTGCATGTTGGGCAGGCCGTTGACCACCAGGATCAGGCGGCGGCCGTTGCGCTGGCCCGATGCGATCAGGCCGTAGCCGGCGATCTCGGTGTGGCCGGTCTTCAGCCCGTCCACGCCCATGTTCCGGTACAGCAGCGGGTTGCGGTTGCCCTGCTTGATGCCGTGGTAGGTGAACTCCGTCTCCGAGTAGTAGTGGTAGTACTCGGGGAATTCCTTGATCAGCGCCTGCGCCAGGATCGCCAGGTCGTGCGCGGTGGAATAGTGGTTCTCGTCCGGCCAGCCGGTCGAGTTCATGAAGTTGCTGTCCTTCATGCCCATCTCGTGGGCGCGCTTGGTCATGGCGGCGGCGAAGGCCTGCTCGGTGCCGGCCAGCCCCTCGGCCAGCACGATCGAGGCGTCGTTGCCGGATTGGATGATGACGCCGCGGATCAGATCCTCGACCCGCACCGTGTTGCCCAGCTCCACCCAGGTCTTGGAGCCCTGCATCTTCCAGGCGTTCTCGCTGACCGGCAGCTTGTCGTCCAGCGACAGGCGGCCCGCCTTCAGCCGGTCGAAGACCATGTACATGGTCATGACCTTGCTCATCGAGGAGGTCGGCATGCGGGCGTTGGCGTTCTTCTCGAACAGGACCGTGCCCGTGGTGGCGTCGATCAGCACCGCCTCGCGGGCGATGGTCTCGATCGACGGCGCCGCCGACGCCGGCAGCGCGGCGGCGGCCAGGATCACCAGCGCGCCCAGCGCGCGCCTCAGATGGATGGCGACACTCATCGGAACCGTTCCCTCAGCCATGGTCCTGTTCAAACTCCGCAGCGCCCGCACTATCGGCCGACCGTTCAGTCGACCACCACGCGGGCGCCGTTGTTGCCGTCCGCCAGCACGCGCGCCAGGATCGCGTCGGCCTGCGCCACGCTCTCCAGCGGGCCCACGCGCACCCGGAAGAACTGCGTGCCGTTCACCGTCTGCGGCGAGATGAAGCTCGGCCCCATCGGGGTGAGCTTGGCGCGCAGCTTGTTGGCGTTGTCATAGATGGTGAAGGCGCCGGCCTGCACATAGATCTTCTTGGCGCCGCCCACGGGCAGCTGCTGCACGACGGGCGCCGGCAGGAAGCGGCCGTTCGGGTCGGTGGCGCCGGCGACCGTGGTCGGCGCCTCGATCTTGCGCTCGGTCACACCGGCCGGAGCCTGGCCGGCGGGCGGCAGCGCCACGCCCTCGACCTGCACCTTCGGGCGCGGGGCGGCCTGCGGCGCCGGGCTGCCGACATCGGCCATCTGCGTGGCCGGCGTGATGCGCTGGGCGGCGGCGGCGATGGCGCGGCTCTCATCCGCCAGGATCTGGATGCGGACCTTGGCCGTGCCCTGCTGTTCGAACCCCAGCAGCTGCGCGCCGCGGCGCGACATGTCGATGATGCGACCGGCGGCGAAGGGGCCGCGGTCGTTGATGCGCACGACGATGGAGCGGCCATTCTCCAGGTTGGTGACCCGCACGAGGCTCGGCATCGGCAGCGTCTGGTGCGCGGCCGTCAGCTCGTTCTCGTTGTAGGTTTCGCCGTTGGCCGTCTTCTCCTTGTGGAAGCCCGGGCCGTACCAGGAGGCGATGCCGGTCTGGTCGTAGTTGTAGTCGACCGCCGGATAGTACCAGACGCCGTTGATCTGGTAGGGATTCCCGACCTTGTAGATGCCGCCGGGCGGCAGCACCTCGGCCTGCGGCGCGGGCGCGGGCGGCGGTGGCGGCGGCGCCTTGGTGGCGCAGGCCGCAAGCATCAGGACGAGCCCGAGAGACCCTACCCGCTTCACTACATCTGTCCAGCGCATGCGCACGCTACCCCAACCGATTGTGGTTCGCACCCTACAACAGCTCAGCGTCCATCGCCAATACGGTCAGCCAGAAGCCCCACCGTCGTCGCGAAGTAGGTAGACCGGTTCCAATCCATGATGGTCCGGTAGTTGTCATAGACCAGGAAGGCGCGGCCGCTCGGGCCGTCCGGAATGATCAGCGCCGCCTTGAGGTCCTGCTTGGACAGCGGCTTTCCGTCGATGCGCCGCACCCCCATCTTGGACCAGTCGGTCAGCGTCCGCGCCTTGTCCAGCCCGGCCACGGCGGCCGCGTCGAAGGACTTCTTCGGCAGCTTCACCTCGCGGCCCCAGTTCTGGTCCGGGTTCCAGCCGACGGTGGAGAGGTACTTGGCGGCCGAGGCGAAGACATCCGCCGTCGTGCCCCAGATGTCGCGCTTGCCGTCGCCGTTGAAGTCCTGGGCGTACTTCAGGAAGCTGGACGGCATGAACTGGCACTGGCCCATGGCGCCGGCCCAGGAGCCCTTCATGACCGAAGGCTCGATATGGTCCTGCTCCAGGATGGTCAGCGCGTCCAGCAGCTCGCGGCGGAAATAGGCGCTGCGGCGGCCGTCATGGGCCAGGGTCGCCAGCGCGTCCACCACCTTGAAGCCGCCCTGGTTGGCGCCGAAGCTGGTCTCGATGGCCCATAGCGCCACGATGAAGCGCGGCTGCACCCCGTAGCGGCGCCCCACCTCCTCCAGCACCGCCCGGTGCTGCCGCATCATCTCGCGGCCCTTCTTAACCCTGGCGTCGCTGATGACCCGCGTGACGTAGGTGGCGAAGGTGATGGTGCCCTCGGGCTGGCGGCGGTCCAGCTCGATGACGCGCGGGATCGGCTGCACGCCCGTCAGCGCCGCGTCCAGCGTCGCCTGCGACACGCCGCGCGCTGCCGCCTCGGCGCGCAGCTCGCCCAGCCACACCTGGAAATCCTGGGCGGCATGCGCCGGCGCCGCGAGCAGCCCGGCGCCGAGAAGCGCCGCCAGCCAGAGAGTCCGCGTCTTGCGCATGGGGGTCCGCACCGGAATGGTTAATGCCGAGGCGGTTCTGCCATAGCCGCCCCGCCCCGGCAATGGCGCGCGGCGCCCCGCCGCCCGATGTCACGGCCGGTTGGATCGGCGGGACCTTCAGGGGGCGGGAAACAGCGAGTCGGTACGGCCCATCAGCCGGTAGGCGATCAGGCCCGCCCACTCCCGCGCCGCCTCGTTCAGCCGCTCCAGCCCGCCGCCCAGATCGACTCCGACGCGGCCCAGCTCCGCCCGCGTGGTGCGCAGATCGACCGGATAGGGCAGCATCGGCGGCCAGCCGGCGGCGCGGAAGCAGCCGATGGCGCGGGGCATGTGCATGGCGGAGGTCACCAGCAGCCAGACCTCCCCCTCCGCCGGGCGCACCATCTCGCGGGTGAGCACGGCGTTCTCCCAGGTGTTGCGCGACCGGTCCTCGGCGATGACCCGGTCGGTGGGCATGCCCACCCATTGCCAGGTCAGGTCCGCCACCCGCGCCTCGCTGAGGTCGGGATCCAGCACGCGGCCCGATCCGCCGGAGAAGACCAGCTTGGCCTCGGGATAGCGCCTGCCAAGCCAGGGGAGCGCCAGCATCCGCTCGGCGGCGGCGTTCAGCTCCGGCCGGCCGCTCTCGGCCGACGCCAGCGGATCGACCCCTCCGCCCAGCACGATGATGCCGTCGACCCGCTCCGGAAGCGGGTCGGGCGCGGCGAAGCGCTGCTCCAGCGGCCGGGCCAGCCAGCCGCCGACCGGCAGCACCGCCGCGACGACCAGCAGCGCCGCCGCGCCGCCCGACAGCGCCCAGCCCGCCCGCCGCTTCCCCCAGGCCAGCAGGCCGAGGCCTATCACCAGGAGGAGGAGCAGCAGGTTGCCGGGCGCCGCCAGGCCCCACAGCAGCTTGGACAGCAGGAAGGACATGCCGTCGCCGGCCCGGGCTCAGATGTCGGCGTAGACGTGCGTCTCCGCCTTGCCGCCGGGATGGGTCACCGCCCCCTTCTCCGCCGGGCCGACGATCTGGGCGTATTTCCAGAGCGCGCCGGAATTGAAGTCGTGGCCGCGCGGCTGCCATGCCTTCCGCCGCTCCGCCAGCTCGGCGTCGGAGAGCGCGACCGACAGCTCGCCGGTGTTCGCGTCGATGGTGATGACGTCGCCGTCGCGCAGCAGGCCGATCGGGCCGCCGATGGCCGCCTCGGGCCCGACATGCCCGATGCAGAAGCCGCGGGTGGCGCCGGAGAAGCGACCGTCGGTAATCAGCGCCACCTTGTCGCCCATGCCCTGGCCGTAGAGGGCGGCGGTGGTGGACAGCATCTCGCGCATGCCGGGACCGCCCTTCGGCCCCTCGTAGCGGATGACCAGCACCTCGCCTTCCTTGTACTCGCGGCGCTCCACGGCGGCGAAGGCCGCCTCCTCGCTGTCGAAGCAGCGGGCCGGGCCGGAGAAGCGCAGGTTCTTCATGCCCGCGACCTTCACGATGGCACCCTCCGGCGCCAGATTGCCGCGCAGGCCGACGACGCCGCCGGTGGGCGACAGCGGGTCCCGGGTGCTGCGGATCACGTCCTGGCCGGCGGGGAAGCTGATATCGGCGAGGTTCTCGGCGATGGTCTTGCCGGTGACGGTGATGCAGTCGCCATGCAGGTAGCCGCCGTCGAGCAGCGCCTTCATCAGCACCGGCACGCCGCCGACATCGTGCATGTCCTTGGCGACGTAGCGCCCGCCCGGCTTCAGGTCGGCGATGTAGGGGGTGCGCTTGAACACCTCGGCCACGGCGTGCAGGTCGAAGTCGATGCCGGCCTCATGGGCGATCGCCGGCAGGTGCAGCGCCGCGTTGGTGGAGCCGCCCGAGGCCGCGACGATGACGGCGGCGTTCTCCAGCGCCTTGCGGGTGACGATGTCACGCGGACGCAGCCCCGTCTCCAGCAGCTTCATGACGGCGCGGCCGGACGCCTCGGCATATTCGTCGCGGCTCTCATAGGGCGCCGGCGCACCGGCCGAGCCGGGCAGCGCCAGCCCGATCGCCTCGGAGACGCAGGCCATGGTGTTGGCGGTGTACTGGCCGCCGCAGGCCCCGGCCGACGGGCAGGCGACGCATTCGAGCGCCTTCAGCTCGTCGGGGCTCATGCGGCCGGCGCTATGGGCGCCCACGGCCTCGAACACGTCCTGCACGGTCACGTCCTTGCCCTTGAACTTGCCGGGCAGGATGGAGCCGCCATACATGAAGACCGACGGCACGTTCAGGCGCACCATGGCCATCATCATCCCGGGCAGCGACTTGTCGCAGCCGGCGAGGCCCACCAGCGCGTCATAGCAATGGCCGCGCATGGTCAGCTCGACCGAATCGGCGATGCAGTCGCGGCTGACCAGCGAGGACTTCATGCCCTGGTGGCCCATGGCGATGCCGTCGGTGACCGTGATGGTGGTGAACTCGCGCGGCGTGCCTTCGGCCGCCTTCACGCCCTTCTTCACCGCCTGCGCCTGGCGGGCCAGCGAGATGTTGCAGGGCGCGGCCTCGTTCCAGCAGGTGGCGACGCCGACGAAGGGCCGGTTGATCTCCTCCTCCGTCATGCCCATGGCGTAGTAGTAGGACCGGTGCGGGGCGCGCTCGGGGCCGACGGACACATGGCGGCTCGGCAGCTTCGACTTGTCCCAGTTCTTGCTCGACATCGGTCCCGTCATCCCCAATCGAAAGAAAGTTCCATTTCGCTGCCCATTCCGGCAACGACCCGAGCATATCGACCTGGAGCGGCGAAGCAAACCCCCGCGCCGCGCAACCCCCTCCCCCGACCGGCACAGGCCAAAAGTCCTTAAGGACAGCATCTATTTAGTACCTAGGGCATAGGGTCTTTTTAGTGTAACGCGGCCATCCTGCCGGTAAGATGGGAGGCCGGCCCTTCGGCAGGGGGCGGGCTTTCGTCCGCAAGGACCGTATCCGGGCATGGCTTCGTGACACCTCCCCTCAGCACCGAGCTGCCGCCGGCCACCGCCGGCCAGGATCCAAGGGATCCCGTGACCGGGCTGCTCGACCGCCGCCCCTTCATGCGGCGGGTCGCCGGGACCATGAACGAGAGCGGTGGGCGGATGATCGCCGGACTGCTGATGGTCGAGATCGACCGGCTGGCGCAGCTCTTCAAGGTCCTGGGCCAGGCGCCGGCCGACCGGGTGATGGCGCAGCTGGCGACCCGCGTCGAGGCAGCCTGTGGGCGCGGCGATCTCGTCTCCCGCTTCGGCGAGACGCGCTTCGCCGTTTTCCTGCCCGACCTGCAGCATGCCGGCAAGGCGCTGTTCACCGCCTCGGCGCTGGCCTCGCGCATCGCCGAGCCGGTGGAGCTGGACGGCCGCCGCTTCTTCGTCGGCGCCAAGATCGGCCTCGCGGTCTCGCCGGAGGACGGCACCGACGGCGAGGCGTTGATCCGCCATGCGGCCGTGGCGCTGGGCGAGGCCAAGCGCTCGGGGACCGCCAGCTACCTGCATTTCCAGGCGCCCATGCGCGACGTGCTGAAGCAGCGGCTGCTGCTGGAGGACGAGCTGCGCGAGGCGATCCGGGACGAGGCGTTCCTGGTCCATTACCAGCCCAAGGTCTCCATCGCCGACGGCAGCCCGATCGGCGGCGAGGCGCTGCTGCGCTGGCAGCACCCGAAGCGCGGGATCATCGGGCCCGGCGAGTTCATCCCCACGGCCGAGGATACCGGCCTGATCGTGCCGATCGGCGAGTGGGTGCTGCGCCAGGCCTGCACGCAGGTGCGGACCTGGCTGGACGCCGGCATGGCACCGACGCAGATCGCGGTGAACGTGTCGGAGCGGCAGTTCCGCTCCGGCCACCTGCCGGCCCTGATCGACGTGCTGCTGCAGGAGACGGCCATCCCGCCGCACCTGCTGCAGCTGGAGATCACCGAATCGGTCCTGCCGCAGGATCTCGACGGTGCGCTGAAGCAGATGCGCTGGATCGCCGACCGCGGCGTGGCGCTCGCGCTGGACGATTTCGGCACCGGCTACTCGTCGCTGTCCTACCTGCGCGACCTGCCGCTGGACTGCCTGAAGATCGACCGCAAGTTCATCAAGGACATGGTCGAGGACACCAACACCCGCCACATCGTCCACGCCATCGTCGCCATGGCGCGCGCCATGGGGCTGAAGGTCGTGGCCGAGGGCATCGAGACGCCGACGCAGCTGGACATGCTGCGCGACCTCGGGGTGGAGGAAGGCCAGGGCTACCTCTTCGCCAAGCCGCTGGCTGTCGACGCCTTCGCCGCCTACCTCGCGGGGTGAGGCTGGGTTGCCTGTGGCAGCGTTGATGGAGTGCGTCCTTCGACAGGCTCAGGATGAGGATGGGTTAGCTGCTCCCGTCTCTTGCGGCGTTGGCGGTGTGCGTCCTTCGACAAGCTCAGGATGAAGGGGGGCGGGTGCTGCTCCCGGCCAACGCCGAGCGGGTTGAAACCAGGAGTGCCTGGCATCCCCCCTCCCTCATCCTGAGCTTGTCGAAGGACGCAGCACGGATCAGCCCCACCCTGGCACAGCCTAATGAAGCCGCAACGGAAAACGGGGCGCCCATCGCTGGGCGCCCCGCTCCGTTTCAAGCCGTCGCGGCCGCTCAGGTGCGGTCGCGGCGGTTGATGTCGTCGCGCGTGATGCCGCCGTCGGTCTTGTCGATGTCGACCTCGGTGTGGCGGACCGTGTCGCGGACCGTCTCGGCGCGCTCCTGCACGTCCTTGCGGATCACCACCTCCTCGCGGATGTGGGCCGACTTGGCGACGACCGGGACCTCGTCCGTCTCGGTCACCTCGATCGAGCGCTCGCGCAGCGCGTCGGCCGGGATGTCGCCGATCGGGCGGTCGACGGCGCGCCGCTCGACGCTGACCGTCTCGTCGCGCAGCGTCACGGACTGCTCGACCGGCGTCTCGACCAGGCGAGTGTGGACACGGACGCCGCCGCGCTCGACGGCCCGCTTGCCGACCTCGAGGTTCTCCTCGACGATCGGAATGTGCTCCTCGGTGCCGGCGCGGTTGGTGTCGCGCAGACCGGAGGCGGCGGCGCCCAGGCCGGTGCCGTAGCTGGAGTAGCGGCTGCGCTCGGCGAGCGTCTGCTCGCTGGTGTAGTCGATGGCGCTGTGGTCATAGCCGGACCAGCCGCTCTCACGGAAGAAGCGGCCGCGCTCGTCGATGTCGGTCGGGCCGTGGCGCTCGATAATGTCGAGCGCGCGGGTGCTCTCGTCGTCATCGACCACACCCACCAGCAGCGCGCCGCCGCGGCGCACGCCCTCGGCATAGATTTCAGCATCGGACTGCGGCACGCCGAGGCGGGTCAGCGACGACACCCGGCCGGAACCGCTGGAGAAGTCGCTGGCCAGCGAGGACAGCCGGCCGCCGATCGCGCCGCCGGAGCTGCTCCCGGAAATCCAGAAGTCTCCGCGGTCGAAGCCGGCGGAGTGCAGTTCCTGCAGCACCCGCGAAGCGGCGGCTTGGTCGTCATACAGGGCAACGATGGTCTGGTCAGTCATTGTCTGCTCCTTCAGGTGAAAGATCGGACGGATCCCCGTCGAGACGCGTGATATCCGCGCGTTCCGACCGGACCTCGACCAGACGCCTGTCCGTGCGCTGTTCGACGACCGTCCTGATGAGGATTTCTTCCTTGAGAACGAGGCGCTTGGTAACGACCACCTCCTCCTCGACGACGGGGATGACGAGCACGTCCCCCTCCTGGCGCGGCGCCGGCACCGCATCGATCGGCCGGCCCACGGGCCGCCGCTCGATCTCGGCGCGATGGCTTTCCAGCACCTGCTCGACAGGGACGCTGCGCGTCTCCACCGAGACGTCCACGCGCAGGCCGCCCCGCTCCACCTCCCGCTTGCCGACGGAGATCTGCTCCTCGACGAGGGGGATGACAGCTTCTTCGGAGGCGATCGTGCGCTCCGTACCGCTCAGACGGTCGGCCCGAGGCCGCTCGGACGGACCGTCGCTGCCCAGGGGGCGATCCGCCGCCATGTCAGAGCGCCAGGGCGGCGATGATGGCGATCACGGCGATGATCAGGGCGATCCATATCCAGGAAGGCATGCCTGACCGGGCGGTCGTCGCGGTCCCCGTCGACGCGGCACCGCCGGTGCCCGTCCCTGCGTTGTCGTAGACCCCGACCTTCCTCGGTTCTTCTGCCATAGCCCTTCCCTCCTGGTGGTAGCGGCGATGGAAGCGCCAACAGGAAGGGGCAGGTCCCGTCACGGCGGACCAGAAATGTCACAGCCGACAGGGAACTCTAATGAACGAAGGGCGGGACAAGGTCCCGCCCTCCACCAACCTTTGCTTCGGGTGCCGGCGCTCAGCCGAGGCGGGACAGCGCGTCCGCCAGCTTGTCGCGGGCCTGGGCCGCCTCGGCCCTGCGCTCGCGCTGCTCATCGATCACCTCTTCCGGCGCCCGCGCGACGAACTGCGGGTTGCCGAGCTTGGCGTCGATCTTGGAGACCTCGCCCTCCAGCCGCGTGATCTCCTTGGAGAGGCGCGCCTTCTCCTTCTCCACGTCGATGAACTCGGCCAGCGGCAGCACGACCGTCGCCTCATCCACCACCGCCTGGGCGGAGCCCTTGGCGGGCGCCGCGTCGCTCAGCTCGATGCCCGACAGGCGGGCGAGCTTCACGATCAGGTCGCGGTGGGTCTCCACCCGCCGCCGCGTCTCAGGCCCCGCATCCTTCAGGACCAGCGGGATCTGCGCCGAGGGCGGCACGTTCATCTCGGCCCGGATGGTGCGGATCGTGGAGATCAGGCGGACCACCCAGTCCATCTCGGCCGAGGCGGCGGCGTCGCGGACATCGGCCGCGTACTCCGGCCAAGCGGCGGAGATCAGGGCCTGCTCGCCGGTCCTGTAGCCCAGCTGGTCCCACAGCTCCTCCGTCAGGAAGGGCATCAGCGGGTGCAGCAGGTGCAGGATCTGGTCCAGCACCCAGGCGGTGACGGCGCGGGTCTCGGCCTTGGCGGCCTCGTCCTCGCCGTTCAGGATCGGCTTGGTGAACTCCAGGTACCAGTCGCAGAAGCCGTTCCAGGCGAAATGGTAAAGCGCGCCGGCCGCCTCGTTGAACTTGTAGGCCTCGATCGCCTCTGTGACCTTCGCGGCGGCGTCGGCCGTGGCACCGACGATCCAGCGGTTCACCGTCTGGGTCAGTCCGGTGGGCTGGAAGCCGGCGACCGGCGTCACGCCGTTCATCTGGGCATAGCGCGCGGCGTTCCAGAGCTTGGTCGCGAAGTTGCGGTAGCCCTCGACCCGGCTGACCGCCAGCTTGATGTCGCGGCCCTGGGCCGCCATGGCCGACAGGGTGAAGCGCAGCGCGTCGCAGCCATACTGGTCGATGACCGTCAGGGGATCGATGATGTTCCCCTTGGACTTCGACATCTTCTGGCCCTTCTCGTCGCGGACCAGGGCGTGGATGTAGACGGTGCGGAACGGCACGTCGCCCATGAAGTGGATGCCCATCATCATCATCCGGGCGACCCAGAAGAAGATGATGTCGAAGCCGGTCACCAGCACGTCGCCCGGATAGTAGCGGGCGAGTTCCGGCGTCTTCTCCGGCCAGCCGAGCGTCGAGAACGGCCACAGCGCCGAACTGAACCAGGTGTCCAGCACGTCCGAATCGCGGGTCAGCTTCGGCTCCGGCCCGTAGACCTTGGCGGCCGCCTCGCGCGCCTCCGCCTCGGTCTCGGCCACGAACACCTGCCCGTCCGGCCCGTACCAGGCGGGGATCTGGTGGCCCCACCAGATCTGACGGCTGATGCACCAGGGCTGGATGTTGCGCATCCACTCGAAATACGTGTTCTCCCACTGCTTGGGCACGAACACGGTCTTGCCGGTCTCCACCGCCTCGATGGCCGGCTTGGCGAGCGTCGCGGCGTCGCAGTACCACTGGTCGGTCAGCCAGGGCTCGATGACCACGCCGGAGCGGTCGCCGTGCGGCTGCATCAGGGTGTGCGGATCGATCTTCTCGAGGAAGCCGGCGGCCTCCATCTCCTCGACGATCTTCTTGCGCGCGGCCTCGCGGGTCAGGCCGCGATAGCCCTCGGGAATGGCGGCGCCCTCCTCCACCCGCTGCAGGCGGCCGTCTTCCGTCAGGCGGAACAGATCGGCCACCGCCACCACGGCGGCGTTGGCGTCGAGGATGTTGATGAAGTCCAGCTTCCGGCGCTTGCCGACCTCATAGTCGTTGAAGTCGTGCGCCGGCGTGATCTTCACCGCGCCGGTGCCCGTCTCTGGGTCGGCATACTCGTCGGCGACGATGGGGATCAGGCGGCCGGTGGTCGGCTGCCGGACGGTCTTGCCGACCAGATCCTTGTAGCGGTCGTCCTCGGGGTGCACGGCGACGCCGGTGTCGCCCAGCATCGTCTCGGGCCGGGTGGTGGCGACCACCACGAAGCGGTCGGTGTCGCGGCCGGCATCGTCCACCACAGGGTAGCGGAAATACCAGAGGCTGCCCTTCACCTCCTTCTGCTCGACCTCCAGGTCGGAGATGGCGGTGTGCAGCTTCGGATCCCAGTTCACCAGCCGCTTGTCGCGGTAGATCAGGCCCTTGCGGTGCAGCTCGACGAAGACCTTGCGCACGGCGCCGTTCAGCCCCTCATCCATGGTGAAGCGCTCGCGCGCCCAGTCCGGCGAGGCGCCCAGGCGGCGCAGCTGGCGGGTGATCGTGCCGCCCGACTCGGCCTTCCATTCCCAGACCTTGTCGATGAAGCCGTCGCGGCCAAGGTCGTGGCGGGTCTTGCCTTCCGCCGCGAGGTTCCGCTCCACCACCATCTGGGTGGCGATGCCGGCATGGTCGGTGCCGGGCTGCCACAGCATGTCGCGCCCGCGCATGCGGTTGAACCGGGTGATCACGTCCTGCAGGGTGAAGGTGAGCGCGTGGCCCATGTGCAGGCTGCCCGTGACGTTGGGCGGCGGCATCATGATGGTGTAGGGGCGCCGGTTCGACTCGGGATTGGCGGCGAAGGCGCCGGACTGCTCCCAGCGCTGGTAGTGCTTCTGCTCCACCTCGGCGGGGGAGAAGGTCTTGTCGAGCATGGCGGGGCCCTGATGGAACTGGATCGCGGTTGCGGAATCCGGGGTTTCTAAACGGGAAGGGCGGCGCCTTCAAGGCACCGCCCTTCCCCTACTTCCGATGCGTGCGGTCGGGGAAGGTCAGTCCAGCCCGCGCCGGACGACCTTCTCGATCTCGCGCTTGACCAGCCGCTCGACGAGCTGCGGCAGGTTGTCGTCGAGCCACTCGCGGATCAGCGGCCGCATCAGCTCGTAGCAGATCTGCTCGACCGTGGCGGCGCCGTTGCCCATCGGCCCCTCGCCGATGATGCTCGGGCCCCGCTTGAAGCCGGCCAGGCTGGAGAAGGCCCGGCTGGCTGCCGACGCGGTCATGTCGGAGATCAGAGCGTCGTCCTCGTAGACCGGCGGCGGAGGCGGCGGGGCCGCCCGCCGCGGCGGCGGGGGCGGCGGCTCCGGCTCCATGTCGAACGGATCGAAGGCGGGGGCGGGCGGCGGCTCGGGCTCCTCGTCCGGCACCATCTGCGTCAGCTCGAGGACGTCCTCCTCCTCGGGCTCGTCCATCATCATGGGCGGCGGCGGAGGGGGCGGCGGCGGAGGCGGTGGCGGCGGGGGTGGAGGGGGCGGCGGAGGCGGAGGCGGCGCCTCGGGCTCCGCAGCGGCCGCGCCCGGCGAATCGCTGTCCTCGGAAATGATGCGGCGGATGGAGGCGAGGATCTCCTCCATCGACGGTTCTTGGGACGACTTATCGGCCATCTGTATTAACCCGAGTGCCTGGCTGCTGGGCAGACTAGGGCAGAACCGCTCAAAAGACCACCCTCGTTGATGCGGAAAGGGCGGCCCCTGCGGACCGCCCTTCCCTTCATCGCCAAGCGCTTGGCGGCCCTTGCCGGGCCTCAGTCGATCGACTGGCCCCAGAGCTTGTTGCGGACCTCGCGGTAGTGCGCGGTCTCGTCATAGACCGGCACGTTCAGGCCGAGGCGCGGCGCGGTGAGCTGGCCGGTGGCGGCCAGCACCTGGAACGAGGCGACCAGATCGTCGCGCTGCGAGCGGACCAGCTGCACGCGGGCGTCCAGCAGCTCCTGCTCGGCGTCCAGCACATCGAGGATGGTGCGCGAGCCGACCGTGGCCTCCTGGCGCACGCCTTCCAGCGCGATCTCGCCCGAGCGGACCTGGTCCTGGCGCGACTTGATGCTTGCGCGCGAAGTCACCAGAGCCTCCCAGGCGCGGATCGCCGTCTCGCGGGCCTGGCGCCGGGCCTCCTCGACCTGGATGCGGCGCTGGTTGGCGGTCTGCTTGGCCTCGCGGACGCGGGCCGAGGTGCCGCCGCCCTGGTACAGCGGCACCGTCAGGCGGGCGCCGATGGAGGCGGTGTTGCGCACCGTGTCGCGCTCGGCCAGATCCCAGCCGCGCTCCATGGTGCCGGTGACGTTGACGCTGGGCAGCATCTCGCCGAACACGGCGCTCGCCAGCGCCTCAGCGCCCTCCAGCTGGTACTGGGCGGCGACGACGGCCGGGCTGTTCTGCTCGGCCAGCGCGATGGTCTCCTGCAGCGAAGTCGGCAGGGTCAGCTGCGGCGAGGGCTGCGTGAGCTTGCCCGGGGCGACGCCCATGACGCGCGCGTAGGCCGCGCGGCTGGCGTTCAGCAGGCCCTCGGCCAGGATGCGGTCGGCGTTGGCGCGCGACAGGCGGCTTTCGGACTGGCTGACGTCGGTGCGGGTGATCTCGCCGACGCGGAAGCGGTCCTGCGAGGCCTCGAGCTGGCGGCGCAGCACCTGCTCGTTGTTGGTGTTCAGGTCCAGCACGGCCTGGTCGCGGACCACGTCGGCATAGGCGGTCAGCGCGTTCAGCAGCACGGTCTGCTCGGTCTGGACCAGGGCGGCGCGCTGCGCCTTCACGGCGGCCTCGGCCTGGTCCACGGACGCGCTGGTGCGGCCGCCGCGGTAGATCGGCTGGCTGACGGAGATGTCGACCGACTTGGGCGTCAGGGCCTGGACGCGCTGGTCCTGCTCGACGCGCTGGCGGAAGACGTCGGCGCCGGCGTTCACCTGGGGCAGGTAGCCGGAGCGGGCCTGCGGCACCAGCTCGTCGGTGGCGCGCAGCTGGGCGCGCTCGGATTCCAGCGTCGGGTTGCTGATGTAGGCCTGGGCGAGCGCCTCGTCCAGGGTCTGGGCCTGCGCCGGCGTCAGTCCCAGACCGACGGCCAGGGCGGCCACGGGCAGCGCGGCCCGCAGGCTCTTCCGGAGGGCGATCTTCAGGTTGCTCGCATCCATTCTCAATACACCTTCATGCTCGTGTCGACCCGGCGGGCCCAGGCGTCAATGCCGCCCGACAGGTTGGCCACCCGGTCGAATCCTTGGGCGCGGAGCCAGGCCGCGGCCTGGGCGCTGCGGAAACCGTGATGGCAGATCGTCACCACGGGTACGTCCGCCGGGATGGACCCCGCCCGCGAGGGCAGGCTTCCCAACGGTATATTAAGGCTCCCGTCCAGCGCGCATAGGTCCATTTCCCATGGCTCGCGCACGTCCAGAAGCGCAACTCTCTCGCCGCTCCGCAACCAAGCGTCCAGGGTCTCGACCTCGATCTCGTCGGGAAAAGCGCCTGACATGCGGGACCCCGTCGGCGGTTCGGCCTCGCGGCCTCAGAACTCGAAGCGCGGCTTGGGCTCGAAGCCCGGCAGCCGCTGCACGTTGGCGTCGAAGACGGTCCGTCCGGAGATCCGACCGCCGACGCGCTGGAAGAGCTTGGCCTGCCCGACGCCGCCCACCGCCGCCAGCACGCAGACAAGGCGGCCGCCCTCCGACAGCTGGTCGAGCAGCGTGGTCGGCACCTCGGAGACGGCGCCGCCCAGCAGGATCACGTCGTAGGGGCCCTGCTTCGCATGGCCCTGGGCGTGGTCGCCGCTGACGACGACGGCGTTGTCGACGCCCAGGTCCTGCAGGTTGCGGGTCGCCTGCTCCGCCAGGGCCGCGTCGGCCTCGACCGCCACGACCGTACCGGCGAGTCGGCCCAGCAGCGCGGTCGAGTAGCCGGTCGCCGGCGCCACGTCGAGGGCGATGTCGCCGCGGCCGACCCGGGCCTCCTGCACCAGCCGCGCCAGCACCATCGGCTCCAGCAGGAAGCGGCCCGGGGCCACCTGCAGATCCTCGTCGATATAGGCCAGGCTCTTCATGGCCGGCGGGACGAAGCGCTCGCGCGGCAAGTCGAGCATGGCGGAGACGACCGCGTTGTCGGTCACCTTGTTCGGGCGCACCTGCCCCTCCACCATGTTCAGGCGGGCGGCTTTGAAGTCGAGCGTGACGGCCATGATCGATCTGTACCGGAGACTGCGGGCGGCGGGCGCCGCGTGGCGGGAGATGGGGCGGGCGGGGCGGAACCCCGCGCCTATATATCCCCCTGCCCCCAGGATGACAATCGCGCGCCCGTCCGCCCTGGGTCCCGGCGCCCGCATCGCGGGACCATCTCCGACGGGAGCGCTTGACCCGGGGCATGGGGGGCGGCTATAGCTCGCCTCCACACCACGGGGGGCCCTGGCCGCCCCTCTCGGCTCCGGATGGCGCGGTGGCAGAGTGGTGATGCAACGGACTGCAAATCCGTGAACCCGGGTTCGATTCCCGGCCGTGCCTCCAGGGAGCCCTCCTCCCCGATCCGACAATCAGACCTATAACGCCCCGGTGCTCACCCCACCGGCGCCAGGCCGCGCGCGACCGCGTCGCGCAGCCCCTCGGGCAGTTCGCCGTCGTCGGCCATGACCTTCAGGCGCAGCAGCGACGCGACGCTGATCGAATCGGTGATCTCGCCGCGCTTGGCCATGGCGAGCGCCTCGGCCAGGCGCACGCGGCGGAGCTTCAGCTGCTCCGTCTCCTCCGGCTCCGCCTCGCCGCGCTCCAGGTCCCAGGCCAGGTAAGAGAAGGCTGTCTCGTCCGTGGTGCTGTTCGACAGATCCATGCGCAGGAACTCCAGCAGCCGGCCGGCGCGCAGCCCCGTCTCCTCGATCAGCTCCCGTCGCGCCGTGTCCGCCGGGTCGGTGCCCAGCGGCGCCCCGCCCTCGGGGATCTCCCAGCTGTAGCGGTCCAGCGGATAGCGGTACTGGCCCACCAGCCAGGTGTGCCCCTCCGAATCGATCGGCAGCACGCCCACCGCCTGGCTGCGAAAGCGCACCACGCCGTAGATGCCTGGCCTGCCCGCCGGGTTCAGCACCGCGTGATGCTCGATCCGGATCCAGGGGTTCTCGTACCGGGTCTCGCGGCTCAGCGTCTTCCAGGGATTCTCGTCGGTCATCTCGGGATCCGGGCTTCGTGTCGGGGCAGCCTAGAACCCCGGCGCCGGAGAAAAAAGCACCCGGTCACCGAAATGACCCCAACAAAGGGGTTCCAATCCGAAAAACCCTGGGCTATATAGCCGCCCACCGCCGCTGACCCCCAACGGTAGCAACCGAAAAGGCGAAGCGGTTCGTGCTGATCCCAGGTAGCTCAGCCGGTAGAGCAGGTGGCTGTTAACCACCGGGTCGGGGGTTCGAGTCCCTCCCTGGGAGCCAATTCGAAGAGGCCGGACGGAAACGTCCGGCCTCTTTCGTTTCCGGGTGCTTTCCCTCACCCCGTCATCCCGGCGAAAGCCGGGACCCAGGGGTTGCGGCAATCAGAGATCAATGAAGCCAGCCCAATTGCGGGCAGTCAGCCGCTCCAAGCTCGAGTGCGCTGCATGCGGCGCATCCCGCTGCAACCCCTGGGCCCCGGCTTTCGCCGGGGTGACGTTCGAGGGTTAAAGCTCGTCGTACAGGTTCCCGCCCGTTTCCTCGGCGGGCGGTTCGGCGCGGCCGGCGGCGTGGCGCTGCCACTCGCCGCACCAGTCGGTCGTCAGCGTGGTCGGGAAGGAGCCGGCTGGCGCGCGGTCGGTGACGACAGGCGGGAAACGGCGGCACTGGCCCTTCGGCCCGCGCTCGCGCACGCCGAATCCGACCCAGAACTGGCAGGTGTAGCAGACGTTGGACCGGCGCATCGCCCTCTCCGGCTGGAATAATTCCGCGCCGCTATAGCACGCCGGAGCGCGCGGATCAGGAGTCGCGCGTATGGTCCGGCTTGGCCGGCCGCGACTCGTCCATGTTCTGCAGCGCATACATGCGGATCTCTGCGTCGATCTCCAGGCGGCGCTGGCCGTCGGGCGAATCGTCGGGTGCGTCGCGCAGGCGCTGCATCTCCTGGATGGCGCGCTCGTACTCCTGCTGGCTGGAGATGGCCATGGCCGGGCTCCCTGTGAGGTCTTGACCCCAGGAGAACCCCGGCCGCGCCGGCCGGTTCCCCGTCAGTCCGCCAGCACCGACTCGATGCGGCTGTTACCGGACAGCGCCTTGTGCACCGGACACTTCTCCGCGATCTCCAGCAGCCGGGCGCGCTGCTCGGCATCCAGCTCGCCCTCCAGGACGATGAGCCGGCGGAACATGTCCTCGCCGCCCGGTCCCCTGGCATGCGCGACCTCGACCCGCACCCGCTGCAGCGCCCAGTTCTTGCGCTTGGCGTAGAGGCGGAGCGTGATGGCGGTGCAGGCGCCGAGCGCGCTCTGCAGCATCTGGTGCGGCGTCGGCCCGGTATCGGCGCCGCCGACCGACTCGGGCTCGTCCGCGGCCAGAAGATGGCGCCCGGCGCGCGCCAGCACCCGCAGGCCGGGGCCGCCGATCTCCTCGCGCACCACGACCACGCCGTCCTCGCGCACCATCAGGTCCGCGCCCTCCTCCGCACCGACCGGCAGGCGCAGCGAGCGGTCGGCCCAGGCGGCGACGATACCGGCCACCTGCTCCGCATCGCCGCGCTTGGCGATCAGGTGCCCGACGCCGTCCAGCGACACGAAGCTCTTGGGATGCTTGGCGGCGGCCAGGATCTCGTCTGCGTTGGCAATGGGCGCCACCGTGTCGGCCGGGTCGTGCAGCACCAGCAGCGGCCGGCCGAGCCCGCCGATGGCTGCCGCCATGTCGTGGCTGAGCGCGTCCTCCAGGAACTCCCGGGTGATCGGCATCAGGCGGTTGCCGACATCGACCATGACCCGGCCGGTCGCCTCCATCTCCGCCTCCCGGCCCTTGATCAGGCGCAGCAGATGGTCCGGGCCGAAAGGCGAGTTCAGCGTGGCGACGGCCCGGACCGAGGGCAGCCGGCCGGCGGCGACGATGGAGGCGGTGCCGCCCAGGCTGTGCCCGACGAGCAGGCTCGGCGGCCCGACCTCCACCGACAGCGCCGCCGCCGCCGCCAGTATGTCGGCGACGTTGGTGGAGAAGGTGCTCTCGGCGAACTCGCCCCGGCTTCCGCCCAGGCCGGTGAAGTCGAAGCGCAGCACCGCGTAGCCGCGCTCGGCCAGCCCCCGGCTGACGCGCACCGAGGCGAAATAGTCCTTCGAGCAGGTGAAGCAGTGGGAGAAGATCGCCACCGCCTTGGGCGTGCCGTCGGGCAGCTCCAGCTTGCCGGACAGGATGTGCCCGGCCCCGCCCTCGAAGTCGAAATCCCGGCTCGCGCGCGCCATGGCCCTCACCCCTATGGTCCTCTGGACGGCCCGGGCCGCCCGGTGTTGATTGTCGGCCTAAGCTGGGGCGATCGGCCCCGGCCCGCAACAGAAGAGCGGCACGATACTGCCATGTCGGAGAGGAAGAGCGGTCCCGGCCGCGTCGAGCTGATCGCCGCGGAGACCGGCTACAAGGGCCGGTTCGAGATCCGCCGCTACCGGCTGCGGCACGAACTCTACCGGGGCGGCATGGGTCCGGAGATCACCCGCGAGGTGTTCGAGCGCGGCCATGCCGTCGCCGTGCTGCTGCACGACCCCAAGGCGGACGCGCTGGTCTTCGTCGAGCAGTTCCGCGCCGGCGCCTATGCCGCAGGCATCCATCCCTGGCTGCTGGAGACGGTGGCCGGCATCATCGACGAGGGCGAGACGGCTGCCGAAGTCGCCGCGCGCGAAGCGAAGGAGGAAACCGGGCTGGAGGCCTCCGACCTCTTCCATGTCTACGACTATCTCCCCAGCCCCGGCGGTTGCAGCGAGACCATCTCCTTCTTCGCCGGCCGGGTCGACACCACGGGCATGGGCGGCCATGCCGGGCTGGAGGAGGAGCATGAGGACATCCGCGTCCGCGCCGTGCCATCCGACGAGGCCCTCGCTTGGCTCGACCGCGACGAGGTGCGCAACGCGGTGACGCTCGTCGCCCTGCATTGGTTCGCACGCAACCGTGACATGCTCAGGCGGCGGTGGAGTTGATCGGGGGCCGGCGCGGCGGCTAGTCTGCCCGCTTGTTTCCGTGGACACCGGAGTTGGTTTTGGACATCCGTGACGGCTTCATCGGCAGCGTCGGCAACACGCCGCTGATCCGGCTGCGCGGCCCGTCGGAGGCGACGGGCTGCACCATCCTGGGCAAGGCCGAGTTCCTCAATCCCGGCGGGTCGGTGAAGGACCGCGCCGCGCTCGCCATCGTCCGCGACGCCGAGGCGCGCGGCCTGCTGCAACCCGGCGGCACCATCGTCGAGGGCACGGCGGGCAATACCGGCATCGGCCTGGCGCTGGTCGGCAACGCGCTCGGCTACAAGACGGTCATCGTCATGCCGGAGACGCAGAGCCAGGAAAAGAAGGACATGCTCCGGCTGGCCGGCGCCGATCTGCGCCTGGTGCCGGCAGTGCCCTTCAAGGACCCCGGCAACTACGTCCATGTCTCGCGCCGGCTGGCGGAGGAGATTCCTGGGGCTGTCTGGGCCAACCAGTTCGACAACCACGCCAACCGCGAGGGCCACCGCGCCACCACCGGCCCGGAGATCTGGGAGCAGACGGCGGGCACGGTCGACGCCTTCACCTGCGCCGTCGGCACCGGCGGCACGCTGGCCGGCGTCGGCCTGGCGCTGAAGGAGCGTAATCCGGCCGTGCGCATCGTGCTGGCCGACCCGATGGGCTCGGTCCTGCACAGCTGGAAGCAGACGGGCGAGCTGGCCGCCTCCGGCACCTCGATCACCGAGGGCATCGGCCAGGGCCGCGTGCCGGGCAACCTGGACGGCGCGCCGCTGGACGATTCGGTCCAGGTGACCGACGAGGAGGCGCTGCCGGTGATCTTCGAGCTGGCACAGAAGGAAGGTCTGGTCCTGGGCGGTTCCAGCGGCATCAACGTCGCCGCCGCCATGAAGGTGGCGAAGGCGCTGGGCCCGGGCCACACGGTGGTGACCATCCTCTGCGACAGCGGCACGCGCTACCAGTCCAAGCTGTTCAACAGGGCGTTCCTGGCCGAGCGCGGCCTGCCCCTGCCCTCCTGGCTCTGAGGCCCTCCCATGCAGCTGCTCTTCCGCGATGACGCCTACATCCGCAGCACCGAGGCCGTGGTCACGGCGGTGTCGGACTCCGGCGTCACGCTCGACCGGACCGTCTTCTACCCCACGGGCGGCGGCCAGCCCGGCGACACCGGCGTGATTCGCTGGGCCAGCGGGGAGACGCGGATCGTCGACACCCGCAAGGGCGAAACGCATGATGCCGTCGTTCACATACCCGAGGCGGGGGCGGCACTGCCGCCGGTGGGCGCCACGGTGGAGCTGGAACTCGACTGGGACCGCCGCCACCGGCACATGCGGATGCACAGCTGCATGCACCTGCTCTGCGCGGTCGTGCCGGGCGCCGTCACCGGCGGGCAGGTCGGGGCCGAGCGCTCACGCCTGGATTTCGACGTGCCCAGCGGCAGCCTGGACAAGGAGGAGATCGAGGCGGCGCTGAACCGGCTGATCGAGGCCGACCATCCGGTGCGCGAGCTGCGCATCACCGACGAGGAGCTGGCGGAGCGGCCCGAACTGGTCCGCACCATGTCGGTGAAGCCGCCGACCGGGTCTGGCACCGTGCGCCTGCTGCAGATCGGACCCAGCGACTGCGTCGTGGACCTGCAGCCCTGCGGCGGCACCCACATCCGCCACACCGGCGAGATCGGGCCGGTGGAGGTCGTGAAGATCGAGAACAAGGGCAAGCAGAACCGGCGCGTCGTCATCGCGCTGAAGGACTGAGATCCAAGGAACGAGCGGGGAGGACGGCCATGGCCGAGGTGAAGAGCGCGCTGGTGAGCACCGCATGGCTGGCCGACCGGCTGGACGACCCGCAGATCCGCATCCTGGACGGCAGCTGGCACATGCCGGCGACGGGGCGTGACCCGAAGGCCGAGTTCGAGGCGGCGCACATCCCCGGCGCCGCCTTCTTCGACGTCGACGGCATCGCCGACACCTCCAGCGGCCTGCCGCACATGCTGCCCTCGCCCGAGATGTTCGCGGCGCGCATGCGCAAGCTCGGCATCGGCGACGGCATGAATGTCGTGGTCTACGACACGCTGGGCCTGCAGAGCGCCGCCCGGGTCTGGTGGACCTTCCGCGCCATGGGCCACAGCCAGGTCTTCGTGCTGGATGGCGGGATGAAGGCTTGGCTGGCAGAGGGGCGCCCCGTCGTCTCCAGCGCCGAGGACAAGTCCGTGGCGTCTGACCGCCACTTCACCGCGACGCTGAACCCAGATCTCGTCCGCAGCGCCGAGCAGGTCCGATCCAACATCGCCAGCCGGGCCGAGCAGGTGGTCGATGCGCGCTCCCAGGGCCGCTTCGAGGGCACGGCGCCGGAACCGCGCGCCGGCCTGCGCGGCGGGCACATTCCCGGCAGCCGCAACGTCCCCTTCACCGACATCGTCGACCAGCAGACCGGCCGGGTGGTGCCGCGCGACGCGCTGGCGAAGCGCTTCGCCGATGCCGGGGTGGACCTTTCCCGGCCCATCGTCACCAGCTGCGGCAGCGGCATCACCGCCTGCGTGCTGGCGCTGGGTCTGCATGAGCTGGGCCGGCCCGATGTCGCTATCTATGACGGTTCCTGGACCGAATGGGGCGGCCGCGCCGACCTGCCTGTGGACACCGGCCCGGCGGACAGGCTGCCGTGAGCGATCCCGTTCCCCCCGGCAAGCTGCGCTCGATCGTCACCTACCTGGAGATGACGGCGCCGCCAACCCGCGCGCCGAGGCCCGGGCCGCTGGAGCATGCCGCCCTGCTCAGGGCGGAGGACTGCACCGTCTCCTTCTACCGCTATCTCTACGGCACGGTGGGCGAGCCCTGGCTATGGTGGTACCGCCGCACCCTACCCGACGCCGAGCTGGCGGCGATCGTCCAGGACCCCAAGGTGCAGATCTACGTGCTGTACCTGCGCGGCGTGCCGGCCGGCTATGTGGAGCTGGACCGCCGCGAGACCGGCATCTGCGACCTGGCCTATTTCGGGCTCATGCCCGAGTTCATCGGCCGCCGGCTCGGGCCCTGGTTCCTGGACAAGGCGCTGGACATGGCGTGGTCCGGTCCGGGTACGGAGAAGGTGACGGTGAACACCTGCACCCTGGACCATCCGAAGGCGCTGCTGACCTACCAGCGCGCCGGCTTCAAACCGGTGGAGCAGGAGACGCAGCATATCGACGATCCCCGCCTCGCCGGCATCCTGCCCCGCGACGCGGCACCGCACGTTCCGCTCGCGCTTTAGCGCGAACGGACGTTGGAAGCGGCGGCGCGCGGTGACATGATGCGCCGCCCTGCCCCCGGCGGTACCGAGCATGAGCGACCCGACCAAGCCTTCTGGCCAAGAGACCCGGCTGATCCACACGGGACGAGACCCGCAGGCCTTCGGCGGCGCGGTCAACGTCCCGCCGTTCCGGGCCTCGACCATCCTGTTCCCGACGCTGGACGCGCTGGAGTCGCACGACCCGACCTTCCATGCCGTGCGCTACGGCCGTACCGGCACGCCGGGCAGCCACGCCTTCGAGGAGGCTGTCGCGGAGCTGGAGGGCGGCTACCGGGCGGTCTCCTTCGGCTCCGGCCTTGCCGCCGTCACCGTCTGCCTCTTCGCCTTCGCACGAACCGGCGGGCATATCCTGGTGACCGACAGCGCCTATGGGCCGACGCGGGACTTCTGCATGCGGGACCTCGCCCGGTACGGGGTCGAAACGGAATTCTACGACCCGCGCATCGGCGCCGGCATCGCCGAGCTGATCCGGCCGGAAACGACGCTGATCCTGATGGAGTCGCCGGGCTCCCTGACCTTCGAGGTGCAGGACCTGCCCGCCATCTCCGCCGCCGCGAGGGCCCGGGGCGTGACGGTGCTGATCGACAGCACCTGGGCCGCCGGCATCTACCACAAGCCCCTGGCGCTGGGCGCCGACGTGGTGATCCATGCCGCGACCAAATACATGGTCGGCCATGCCGACGCCTTCCTGGGCGTCGCCGTCTGCACCGAGGAGAGCTGGAAGCGGGTCAAGCTGACGGCCGTGTCGCTGGGCCAGAGCGCCGGTGCCGACGATCTGTTCCTGGGCCTGCGCGGCCTGCGGACGCTCGCCGTCCGATTGCGCCGGCACGAGGCGACCGGCCTCGCGCTCGCCCGCTGGCTGGAGGGGCGGCCGGAGGTGGCGCGGATGCTGCACCCAGGATTGCCCTCCAGCCCCGACCACACGATCTGGAAGCGGGACTTCACCGGCGCCTCCGGCCTGTTCGCGGTCGAGCTGAAGCCGGTGCCGCGCGCGGCCCTGGCGGCCATGGTGGACGGCCTCAGCTATTTCGGCATGGGCTACAGCTGGGGCGGCTTCGAGAGCCTGGTCCTGCCGAGCGATCCCAGCCGCCAGCGCAAGGCCGTGCCCTGGGACGGCAAGGGCCCGCTCATCCGCATCCATGCCGGGCTCGAGGAGCCCGACGACCTCATTCGCGACCTGGAGGCCGGCTTCGACCGGCTGAACCGCACGGCGACGCCATGACACAGTTCGACAGCATCCTTTCCGAAATCGCCTTCAACGCCGACGGTCTGGTCCCCGCCATCGCGCAGCAGCACGACACCGGCGAGGTGCTGATGATGGCCTGGATGAACCGCGAGGCGGTGGCCGAGACGCTGTCCACCGGCCGCGTCTGCTACTGGTCGCGCTCGCGCCGGGGGCTGTGGCGCAAGGGCGAGACCTCGGGTCAGGCGCAGACGCTGAAGGAGCTGCGGGTCGACTGCGACGGCGACACGCTGCTGCTGCTGGTCGACCAGGCCGGCGTCGCCTGCCACACCGGCCGGCGCAACTGCTTCTACCGGGCGGCGCGCGACGGCGACCTCGTGACGGTGGCGCCGGTGGAGATCGCGCCGGACGCGCTCTACGGCCGGAAGGGCTGAGCGCATGGATTTGCTGACGCCGGCGGAGCTGGAGGCGCTGGGGCTGAGCCTGCGCGTCGCCGCCTGGAGCGTGGCCTGCAGCCTGCCGCTGGGCATCGCCGTGGCCTGGCTGCTGGCGCGCTCGCGCATCCCCGGCCGCCTGCTGCTGGACGGCATCGTGCATCTGCCGCTGGTCGTGCCGCCGGTCGTCATCGGCTATCTGCTGCTGCTGGGGTTCGGCCGGCGCGGGCCCATCGGCGGCTGGCTGTACGAGACCTTCGGCGTCTCGGTCGCCTTCACCTGGAAGGGGGCGGCGCTGGCCTCGGCCGTCATGGCCTTTCCCCTGCTCGTCCGCGCCGTCAGGCTCTCGCTGGAGGGAGTCGACCGCCGGCTGGAAGCCGCGGCCCGCACGCTGGGCGCCGGCCCCCTCAGGGTCTTCGCCACGGTGACCCTGCCCCTGATGATGCCGGGCATCCTGGCCGGCGCCATCCTCGCCTTCGCCCGGTCGCTGGGGGAGTTCGGCGCCACCATCACCTTCGTGTCCAACATCCCGGGCGAGACGCGGACGCTGCCGCTGGCGCTCTATACCGCCACCCAGACGCCGGACGGCGACCTTCCGGCCATGCGGCTGGCCGCCATCTCCGTCGCCATCGCCGTGGTCGCGCTGGTAGGGTCGGAGCTGCTGGCACGGCGGGTGCAGCGCCGGGTGCGGGGGTGAGCGGCATGGACATGCTCTCCGTCCGTGCCGAGGCGACGCTCGGCCGCTTCGAGCTGAACGCCGCCTTCGACTGCCCGGCCGCCGGTGTCATCGCCCTGTTCGGCCCGTCGGGCAGCGGCAAGACCAGCCTGGTCGACATGCTGGCGGGGCTGAGCCGCCCACGGCATGGCAGGATCGCCATCGGCGGCGCGGTGATGTTCGACAGCGCCGCCGGGATCGACCTGCCCCCGGAGCGCCGCGGTCTCGGCTACGTCTTCCAGGATGCCCGCCTCTTCCCGCACCTGTCGGTCCGCCGCAACCTCGGCTACGGCATGGGCCGGCTGCCCAAGGGGCAGCGTGCGGGCGCCTTCGACCGGGTGGTGGAGCTGCTGGGGCTGGACGGCGTGCTCGACCGGCTGCCGCACCGGCTCTCCGGCGGCGAGAAGCAGCGCGTCGCCATCGGCCGGGCCCTGCTGGCCGCCCCCCGCCTGCTGCTGATGGACGAACCGCTGTCGTCTCTGGACCAGGCGCGCAAGGACGAGATCCTGCCCTTCATCGCCCGGCTGCGTGCCGAGCTCAGCCTGCCCATCGTCTATGTCACCCATTCCATGGAGGAGATCCTCCGTTTGGCCGACTGGATGGCGGTGATGGAGCGCGGGCGCGTCGTCGCCTGCGGCGCGGTCGAGGAGGTGGTCTCCGATCCCGGCCTGCCGCAGCTGGTATCCCGCCGCGACGCCGGCACGCTGCTGCCGGCCAAGGTCGCCGGGATCGACAAGACCTTCGGGCTGATGGAGCTGCGCTTCGCGGCCGGACGCCTGCTGGTGCCAGGGAACGACCTGCCGATCGGCGAACCGGTGCGGGTGCGCATCCGCGCCCGCGACGTGCTGCTGTCGCTCGGCCGGCCGGAGGGTCTGAGCGCGCTGAACCAGTTTCCCGCCGTCGTCGCCGAGCTGCCGCCGCCCTCGGGGCCGCAGGTCGACGTCGTGCTGGCTCTGGACGGGGCGGAGCCGCCCGTCATGCTCCGCGCCCGCGTCACCGCCCGCTCGGTGGAGGCGCTGGGACTGCGGCCGGGACTGCCGGTCCATGCCGTGATCAAGGCCGTGGCGCTGGACCGGGGCAGCATCGCCGATCGCGGATTGGTTTGATCCAGGTCAAGGAACCAGGCCTGCGGAAAGCCTACAAGGAGGGCGTCTCTTAACCCTCCTATCACTGAAGCCGGCGTTCCCCAGGGACCGCCGGCTTTTCTTTCGTATAGGCCGGGACGGGAGACTTGGCGGGGCCGCCCGGCCAAGCTAGCTTCCAGGCTTCTGCATCCGCGCGGTCAAGGGCCCCATGAAGGAACTCCGCTGCCTCGTCTTCACCGACCGCGAAGTGGTCGACGCCATCCTGGACCGCCGGCGGCGCCTGAAGGAGTCGCTGCCGCCGGGCGAGGTGAAGCGCATCCGCTTCACGCTGGAAGGCGGCGTCCGCACCACCCTCTCCATCGAGAACGAGGGTACGGTGGAGGAGCTGCAGCTGACGGAGCAGGAGGTGCAGGCCGCCCTCATCTCCCACTGCATGGCCAAGGGCGTGCCGCTGCCGGTGGAGGCCGACAAGGCGCTCTACCTGATCCGCGGCAATGCGACGCTGATGATCACGCTGAACTTCCGGAAGCCCGCGCGCCTGGTGGCGCAGGGCGCGGCCTGAGCGCCGTCCCCCTCATACCATCGGCGGCGGCGGAGGCCGGCGGCGCGACAGCTGCTTGCGCAGCAGGATGACCGCCGCGACCGGCACCACGATCACCGCGCCCGTGAGCACGTAGGGCACGGCCCAGGCGACCGCATCCACCCCGAGCTCGAACAGCCGGCCGATCGCGGCCGGCGTGTCGCGGATGATGGCGACCGGGTCGATGCCGAGCAGGGCCAGGATCAGGCCGACCACGAGGCTGGCTCCCAGGACCCTCAGCGCGAATGTCATCCGTATCCTCCGAGCCGTCACCCTGGAGGGGAACGGCGCCCTCCCCGCCCGGTTCCTGACCCCCTGCGGATGCGCGAAAGGAAACGGCGGGCTTTCGCCCGCCGTCCCTTCGTAAGCTCTGCGACCGGTACGGCTTAGAAGAGCCGGAGGATCGCCTGCTGGGCCTGGTTGGCCAGCGAGAGGCTGATGGTGCCCAGCTGCTGGCGGGTCTGCAGCAGCAGCAGGTTCGCACCTTCCTCGTTCTGGTCGGCCTGGATCAGCTTGTTCGAGCCTTCCGTCAGCACATCCGAGAACTCCTTGGTGAAGGTCTCGCGGGTCTGGATGACGTTCAGGTTCGTGCTGAGGCCCTGCGACGCCGAGCGGAGCGCGCTCTTCGCGAAGTCCAGGTCCTTCACCGCCTTGTCGATGTCGGTCCGGTCCAGGAAGCCGTTCTGGGCGAAGTCCAGGCGCAGGCCCTGGCCGTCCGTCTGGATGTTCCGGCTGACGACGTTGATGAAGTTGGTGTTGGACTCGTTGAACTGCACCGTCAGGTCGTTCGACGTGTTCGGGTCCGTCCGCTGCACCGTCGACAGGTTGGCGAAGGCCGAGGCCGAGGCCGCCGAGCGCAGGATGCGGTCGTCGACGTTGAAGCGCACCGTGCCGGTGTCGAAGGAGAGCGAGTTCTCGCCCGCCGTCAGCTTGCCGGCGCCGCGGTCGTTGGCGGCGGAGCGGCTGACGGACACGCCGTTCAGGTTGGTGGCGGTGACGGTCAGGTCGACGTTCTTCTCGATCGTCGACGTACCGTTGCCGCCGGTGCCGAGCGCCTCGAGGGCGGCGCGGTCGATCGTGAAGGACACCACCGTGCCCGACGAGAAGGACAGCGAGATGTCCTTGGTCAGCGCGTTGTTGGCCGAGGTGCCGAGCGAGAAGCTCACCGCCGTGCCGGTCGTGGCCGACGCGGTGATGGTGAAGGTCGTCGAACCCGGGGAAGCGGCGCTGATCGTGAAAGCCGACGCGCCCAGGTTGGACGTGGCGCCCAGGGTCTGCTCAACCTTGGCGCGCAGCTTCTCGGCGATGGCCGCCTGACGGTCGGTCGGGCTGGCGGAGACCACGTCGCTGGCCGAGGCGGTGTAGGAGATCGCCCGGCCGTTGACGGTGACGGTGAAGCTGTCGCCCTCCTCGATCGCGCCGGTGATCGATACGGTCGACTGCTGCGCCACGCCAGACTTGCCGGCGACGGCCAGGGTCGAGTTCACCGCCTGGGTGTTGTCGAAGAACTTGATCGACCGCGACTCGCCGCCCTCGGTGATGACGACCGTGCGCTCACGGCCCACCGAGCCGCGCATCTCGATCGACACGTCGGAGAAGTTGCCCGAGGTGGCGCTCAGGCCGCCCGACAGCTTCAGCGAGGTGATGCCGCGGCCGTCCTCGGCCTTGGCGATGTCCGAGCTGTTGCCCGAGATGGCGCCGGTGCCGCTGACCTTGATCGAGTAGGTATCGGTCGAGATGACGTTGGTCACGCGGCTGTTCGACACGCCGACGATCGAGTTGACCGCGGTGCGCGAGGCGGCGGTGGCGTCCAGCGTGCGGCCGTCGCCGACCAGCAGGTTCTTGCCCTGGTAGCCGCTGTCGCGGGCGATCTTGTCGATCTGGTCCTTGATCGCGTTGAACTGCTGGGCCAGCGACTTGCGGGTGGCGACGGAAGCGGCGTCGAGACCCAGATTGCCGTAGGCGGTGGTGGTCAGACCGCGGGCCTGCTCCAGCAGCGACTCGATCGAGGTGATACCCTTGTCGCCGGCCTTGATCGTGCTGATGGCCTGGCCCATGGCCTCCTTCAGCGTCGACAGGTCGCCGGCGCGCTGCGTCAGGCTCTTGGCCGCGAAGAAGGACGTCGGGCCGTCCAGCGCGCTGTTGATCTTGTTGCCGGTGGCGAGACGACCCTGGATCGTCTCGATCTGGGAATTGGTCTTCTGCAGCAGCAGCAGGTTGCCGCGCATGCCTGCAGTCAAACCGACGTCGTTCGTGGATACCATGTCACTCTCCTTTTGAGCTCAGAGGGCGAGGCCGTTTGGCCGCTCACATCCTTCTGCGTGGGTTTTGGAGGGAACGAGTTGCACCTGGCTGTCCGCGATCCGCCCGTACTCGGGTTGGGCCGTGGACCCTGCGTCCGGGCGGTGGCCGGTCCCCGGGCGGCGCTGCCGCATTGGGAGACCACCGGAAGACCGGGGCGTTCAGCGTTGGTCGCTCATCTATTCCCTCCTGGGTGGTGGACGGGTTTGCTTCGTCCTTCCCTCAGCAGGAAGCGTGCCAGAGTTCGAAAGCCGGCCTATTGTATTGATATTTCTTGATATTCTTGACCGGACGGTACCGGGGCGCAATTGCCGGGCGACGGCTTGGCGGCGGGGGTGGGCAGGAAATTCCTGCCGGGTAGCGCCCGCTGGCAGCCACGCGGAAGCAGACTTTTCCTACCGCGGCTGCGGCGGGCCGCTTCGTCCGGGCAAAGAAAAACGCCGCCCGCGGGCTGCGGACGGCGTCATGCGACACACGGATCCTTGAGGATTTGGCGACCCCGGCAGGATTCGAACCTGCGACCGCTCGCTTAGAAGGCGAGTGCTCTATCCAGCTGAGCTACGGGGCCGTATCCGGGATCAGAAGCGCCCGACCTTGGGGCGGTCGGCGCGGAAATTGTCGGCGTAGCTCTTGGGCCGGACGATGCGCTCGCGCGGCTCCTGCAGGTCGTAGGCCCAGCCCTTCTTCTCGGCGAAGGCGATGGCGTCCTCCTTCGAGTTGAAGCGGATGCGCACCTGGTTGAGCGTATCGCCCGAGGCGGTCCAGCCCATCAGCGGCTCGGGGCGGCGCGGCGTCTCGGGCTCGTACTCCAGCATCCAGTGGTGCGTCTTGGCGCGGCCCGACTGCATGGCGGTCCTGCTGGGCTGGAAGATGCGCACCTGCATGGTATTCGACCTCGATCCCGATCGTGGAGCCAACATGAGAGGGATGGTCGGGGAGACTGGATTCGAACCAGCGGCCTATCGCACCCAAAACGATCGCGCTACCAGACTGCGCTACTCCCCGGCCCATCCGGCTGGGAGATACACCATGCGCCCCGCCGCGGGCAAGGGCGGCGGGCTGCTCGGCGGCCCCTACTCCGCCGCAACACCGCGCAGCCGCGACACCAGCCGGGGCGGCGCCATCACCAGCACGTTGCCGCCGACCGCCAGCAGAAGGCCGGCCGCGCCCACGGGCGTCCAGTGGAAATCCTCGAACAGGGTGGAGATGACCAGCGCCAGGATCGGCGTCATCACGGCCACGTAGCCGGCCCGGTCGGCGCCCATGCGGCCGATCAGGGCGAAGTAGCTGAGGAAGGCGGCGACTGAACCGAACAGCGCGAGGTAAAGCAGCGACAGCATGTAGGCCGGCGTGAACTGGAAGGTCAGCTCCGCCCCCCGGCCCATGGCCACGCAGGCCATGACGGCCGAGCCCAGCAGCATGCCCCAGGCGGTCGCGGGCAGCAGCGGCACGTTCTGGCTGCGCGCCTTGGACACCGCCATGTTGCCGAAGGACGCCGACAGGTTGCTCAGCATGATGCAGCCGAAGCCGATGGCGGCGCCGCCGGCCAAGCCCTGCACCTCGAACTCCGGCAGGAACAGCAGCAGCACGCCGGTGACGCCCAGCACGCCGCCGACCAGCACGATCGGCTTGATCGGCTGGCCCAGCAGCAGCCGGGCGTTCAGGATGTTCATCAGGGTCAGCGCGGAGCCGCCGACCGCGACCAGGCCCGACGGCAGGTGCGCGGTCGCGACATAGACCAGCAGGTAGTTGACCGAGAAGGTGAAGCAGCCGGTCAGCGCGATCCAGCGCCAGGCGCCGGGCGGCGGCAGGATCTTCTGCCCGCGCAGCGCCAGCCAGCCCATCAGCAGCGCGCCGGCCAGCGCGAAGCGGTAGGAGATCGATAGGGCCGGATCGACCACGCCCAGCTGGAACTCGATGGCGTACCAGGTCGAGCCCCAGATCAGGGTGGCCGTGATGAACAGGATCAGGTTGGTCGACATGCCGCCGCGCCGGGCACCGGAAGAACGCTCGGCGGGACGGTAATCCCCCACCCGACCCGGGGCCAACCCGAATGTTGTGGGGGAGACATTATTTCCGGCCTCACACGTCGATCTCCAGCACATGGTCGTCCGGATCGAGCGTATGCAGCGCGTGCAGGTAGGTGGCGATCTTGCGGGCGCCGTCGCTGTGCGCCTCCAGACAGCGCCGCAGGGCCGAAGCGTAGCGGGCCAGCGCCTCCGGTCCGCCCTCGGCCTCCTGCGGCGTCAACAGGGCCAGGAGCCGCTCCAGCGGCGGGTCCGCGACGGCCGGTTCGTCCGGGCGTCCGCCGAGGAGGCTTTCCACCCGTCGGCGCAGCGTCTCGCGGTGCTCGGCGTCCAGATGCGGCAGCGAGTCGACCTCGAGGACCAGCGCGTCGAAAGCCTGCCGCCGGCGGCCCTGCCCGCCCTGGCGGCGCCCGTCGGGCCGAACCTGGTCCACGGGCGCGACCCGGTCTCCCGGCGGCGTCGAAGGATGCGTCGGGTTCGTGTCCACCGGCTGAGGGGGCGGCCACCGGATCATGATACCCCGGAGTCTATGCCCCGGGCCGGCCCGCCGCAAGTCAGCGGCCGCGCCTCACTTCGGCGCGGTGCCGAATGCCCGGTGCAGCACCCGGTCGCCCGCGCGGATGCCGAGCTTCGCCGCCAGCCCGCCATTGATCTCCAGCACGCCCGTCACGGCGGTGGCGGAGTAGATCGGGTCGAGACTCTTCGGGGTCGCCATGGCGTGGATGTTGGTGATGGTGCCGTTCTCGGCGATGAAGATCAGGTCCAGCGGTATCAGCGTGTTCTTCATCCAGAAGCTGACCGTCTCCGGCCGCTCCTTCAGGAACAGCATGCCGGCGTCGTCGGCCATCCGCTCGCGGAACATCAGCCCACGCTCCTGCTGCTTCGGCGTGATCGCCAGCTCCACCTGGAAGCTGTAGCGGCCACCGGCCTTGGTCTCGACGACGAGGCTGTCGCGGTCGAACTCCATGGCGCCGGCGCCGAGGCTCGGCAGCAGCAGGGCCAGGATCGTCAGGAGGCGGGCGAGCGGACGCATGGGCTGAGGCACCGTCTGGGAATGTGACCGGGCCGAACTCTACACAGCAGGCGGCGCCAGGACCATATCGGCGAGGCGCGGGATGGCATCGCGCACCGGCCCCTCGTTGGGTGTATCGGCCAGGGTGGTGAACCAGCGCTCCGGCGGATCGCGCCCCTCGCGCCGGTTCCAGCTGATGGCGCGCAGCACCGCCTCGGCGGCCGGGGTCGGCGCCACGGCCGGATCGATGCCGTTCAGCACCGCCCAGATGCCCGCCCAGCAGCGGGCGAGCGCCCAGGGATTGTAGCCGCCGCCGCCCAGCACCAGCAGCCGCGGCGCGCTTCCCATGAAGCGGCGCACGAACCACCAGTAGGCGCGGTTGGACAGGCTCAGCCGGCTCATCGGATCGTCCGCCAGGCTGTCCGCGCCGCACTGGAGCACCACGGCTTCGGGCCGGAAGGAACGAGCCAGCGGCAGCACGGCATTGTCGACCAGCCAGCGGAACTCCGTGTCGTTGAACTCCGCCGGCAGCGGCAGGTTGCGCGCCATGCCGCCGGCGCGGTCCTCCACTTTCCCCGTGTGCGGCCAGCGCGACTCGTCGTGCAGCGAAATGGTCAGGACCCGGGGATCGTCATGGAAGGCGTCCTGCACCCCGTCGCCATGGTGGGCGTCGATGTCGACGTAGAGGATGCGCTCCAGCCCCTGGTCCAGCATCTCCAGGATGCCCAGCACCGGGTCGTTGAAATAGCAGAAGCCGCTAGCGCGGTCGGGCCGCCCATGATGCGTGCCGCCGGCCACGCTGTGCACCACCCCGCCGTGACGCAGCAGCCGCGCCGCCATGATGGAGGCGCCGCAGGCGGTGGCCGGCCGCCGGTACATCTCCGGGAAGACCGGGTTCTCCATCTTGCCGATGTTGAACCGCGCGGCGACCTCCGGCTCCACCCGCTGCGACGCCTCGGTCCGGCGCACCGCCTCGATGTAGGCGGGGTGGTGATAGCGGGCCAACTGCTCCGGCGTCGCCTGCGGCGTGTCGCGGTAGAAGTCCTCGTCCAGCCAGCCCATGGCCCGGATCAGGTCCAGCGTCGCCGAGACGCGCGGGATGGAAAGCGGATGCTTCCGGCCGTAGCTGCTGTCCCGGTAGACCTCGCTGCCCAGCAGCAGGGGCCGGTCCAGCGGGGTGGCGGTGAGGGCGGCGGGTGCGGGCATGTCGTGCATGGCCAGGGAGGTAGGCCGGCGGCCTCGGCTGGTCAACGCTTGCGCGCCTCCCCGCCCTCCGCCATAAGGGCCGGACATCACTGGGGGGAGCCGGCTGGCGGCTGAGAGGTCCCGGAGAGAGCAAGCTCTCGGGCGGGACGACCCCTGGAACCTGATCCGGGTCAGACCGGCGTAGGGAACAGTGAGTCATGCCTCCCGGTCCGCCCACCGCGCCGCCCGCCATCCTCATCCGTAACGCGCGCCTGCGCTTCGGCGACCGCCTCCTGTTCGACGGGCTGGGCGCGACCATCGAGGCCGGGCGCACCACCTGCCTGCTGGGGCCGAGCGGCGTCGGCAAATCCACCCTGCTGCGCCTCGCGGCCGGCCTCGCCGCGCCCGAGCCGCCCACACGCGTCGAGGCATCCGACGGGCAGCCGCTCCAGGGCCGTACCGCCTGGATGGGTCAGCAGGATTTGCTGATGCCCTGGTTGAGCGTGCTCGACAATGTGCTGGTGGGCTCCCGCCTGCGCGGCGAGCGCCCCGACCGTGACCGCGCCATGAACCTGCTGGCGGAGGTCGGGCTGGCCGACCGTGCCTTGGACCGGCCGGCGGCGCTGTCCGGCGGCATGCGGCAGCGGGCGGCGCTGGCCCGGACCCTTATGGAGGACCGGCCTGTCGTGCTGATGGACGAGCCCTTCTCGTCTCTGGACGCCCTCACCCGCCTGACGCTGCAGGACATGGCCGGGCGGCTGCTGGCCGGCCGCACGGTGCTGCTGGTGACGCACGACCCGCTGGAGGCGCTGCGCCTCGCCGACCGTGTGCTGATCCTCGAGGGATCGCCCGCCGAACTCTCGGAGTTTCCGGCACCGGCCGCCGCGACGCCGCGCCGCGTCGCCGATCCCGCCCTCCTGGCCGCCCAGGGCGCGTTGCTGGCGCGGCTCGGCGTGGGGGCCGCGCCGTGAGCCGGGTTCTGCGCTTGGCAGTCACGATCGGCGTCGTCCTGCTGCTCTGGCACGCGCTGGTGGCGCTGACCGGGCTGCCGCGCTTCCTGCTGCCCGGGCCGCTGCCGGTGGCCGAGCGGCTCTGGACCGACCGGGATCTCCTGGCGGAGCATGCCGGCATCACCCTGCTGGAAATCCTGCTCGGGCTGCTGCTGGGCGTGCTGCTGGGCGGGCTTGCGGCCCTGTCCCTGGCGCAGTCGGGCGCGGCGCGGCGCTGGCTGCTGCCGCTGCTGGTGGCGAGCCAGGCGATCCCGGTCTTCGCCCTGGCGCCGCTGCTGGTGCTATGGCTGGGCTACGGGCTGGCGTCCAAGATCGCCATGGCGACGCTGATCATCTTCTTCCCGGTCATGGCCGCCTTCTATGACGGTCTCCGGCGGACCGAGACCGGCTGGCTGGACCTGGCCTCCACCATGGGCGCCTCGCGCCTGGCCATCCTGCGCCATGTCCGCCTGCCGGCCGCCCTGCCCGCCCTCGCCTCCGGCCTGCGCGTCGCCGCCGCGGTGGCGCCGATCGGGGCGGTGGTGGGCGAGTGGGTCGGCAGTTCGGCCGGTCTGGGCTATCTGATGCTGCACGCCAACGGGCGCATGCAGACCGACCTGATGTTCGCGGCGCTCGTCGTGCTGGCCGTCATGGCCGTGGCGCTGCACCGGCTGGTCGATGCCGGCGTGCGCCGCCTCATCCCCTGGCAGACCGAAACCTTCAACGACTGACAATCACGGGAGCAAACCTTGCTGAAGCACCTCCGCGCCGGTCTCGCCGCCGCCCTCATCGGCCTCGCGCCGGCTCCTGCGCTGGCCCAGGCCGCCGCCGACAAGCTGACGGTCATGCTGGACTGGTTCGTCAATCCGGACCACGCGCCGCTCTATGTCGCGCTGGAGAAGGGCTATTTCCGGGACGCCGGGCTAGACGTCCAGCTGATCGCCCCGGCCGACCCGAACGACCCGCCGAAGCTGGTGGCGGCCGGACGGGCGGACGTGGCGATCTCCTACCAGCCGGAGCTGCACCTGCAGGTCGCCGAGGGGCTGCCGCTGGCCCGCATCGGCACGCTGGTGGCGACGCCGCTGAACACGGTGATCTCGCTGGAGAACGGGCCCATCGACAGCCTGAGGGACCTGAAGGGCAAGAAGGTCGGCTTCTCCATCGGCGGGTCGGAGGACGCGATCCTGGCGACCATGCTGGAGAGCGTGGGCCTGAGCCTGAAGGACGTGACGATGGTCAACGTCAACTTCTCGCTCTCGCCCTCGCTGCTGGCGGGCCAAGTGGACGCGACCATCGGCGGCTTCCGGAACTTCGAGCTGAACCAGATGGCGATCGAGGGCCATCCCGGCCGCGCCTTCTTCCCCGAGGAACACGGCGTCCCGCCCTATGACGAGCTGATCTACGTCGCCAATTCAGGAAAGCTCTCCGACCCGCGCCTCAATCGCTTCATGAATGCGGTCGAGCGCGGCGCCCACTTCCTGGTGAACCATCCGGACGAGTCCTGGCAGCTCTTCATCAAGGGCCGCAAGGAGCTGGACACGGAGCTGAACAAGCGCGCCTGGGCCGCCACCCTGCCCCGCTTCAGCCAGGCGCCCGCGGCCCTCGACGAGCAGCGCTACCTCCGCTTCGCCGAATTCCTGAAGGCGCGCGGCCTGACCAAGACGGTGCCGGAGCTGGGCAGCTACGCGGTGCAGCTGCGGCAGCCGTAGGTCGCATGGAGGCAAGCCGCAATGCGACATGCTCCGGCCGGGGAACGTCGCATTGCGCTCCGCTCCATGCGACCTACGGGCGCGCCTTCTCAAGGCAGGGCCGGAGCTCCACAGGTCCTGCTCCCTCGCCCAGCCACGCCTTCAGCGGCCGGCAAGTGCCGCGGGCGCAGAGCGTGTGGTCGGGCGTGTGCTCCGACGCGGCCAGCACGAGGCGCGGCTGGGGCGGAAGGTCAGGCGTCCAGCGCCAGCCAGCGCCATCCCTGACCGCGCCGTCCGGCACCTCCATGCCGGCGCCGGAGCCCGCCACGGACGCCGACACGGCCACGAGGCCGCCGTCCGTGACGGCCCATTCCTCGGTCCAGCGGGTCTTCTGCACGGAGTGCGTCCAGGAAAGCTGGAACCGGTCGGCCTCGACCCGCACCGGCGCGGCGCCCAGCCAGCCCAGGCAGAGCGCGACGGCGACGCTCACGCGGTCGCCGTCGCCCGGCGGGTGGCGAACCAGTGCCAGCCCAGCAGCACCGCCGCCGCCGCGAAGCCCAGCTCGTCCGTCAGCGGCAGGGCCACCACCAGCAGCAGCGCCGCGCCGGCCATTGCCACCCGCTCGACGAAGCTCAACGGCTTCCACAGGAAGCCGATGCTGGCGGCGCCCCACAGCACGATGCCCAACCCGGCCTTGAAGACCATGTAGGCGGTGTCGAGCCAGGTGCCCGCCTGCAGCATCAGCGACGGGTCGTACACCGCCATAAAGGGCACCAGATAGCCGGCGGCGGCGATGCGGGTGGCGATCCACCCGATCTCCATGTGCCCCGCCCGGGCGATTGGGGATGCGGCGAGCGCCGCCAGCGCCACCGGCGGCGTCAGGTCCGCCATGATCCCGAAATAGAAGACGAACATGTGGCTGACGATCAGCGGCACGCCCAGCTCCAGCAGGGCCGGCGCGGCGATCGAGGCGGTGATGATGTAGTTGGCCGTGGTCGGCAGGCCGGTGCCCAGCACGATGCAGGCGACCATGGTCAGCAGCAGCGCGATGATCAGCACGCCGCCCGAGAGGTCGACGATGATGCCGGCGATGGCCGAAGCGGTGCCGGTCAGCGACAGCACACCGATCAGGATGCCGACCAGGGCGCAGGCGAGGCCGACCGACACCGCCGCCCGGGCGCCGTCCGCCAGGCTGTCGACGATTCCCCGCAGCGTCTCGCGCCCGCCGCGGAAGAAGAAGGAGGGCACGACCAGGAGCGCGACCAGAGAGGAGGCCACGAACTCCACCGGCACCCGGGCGCGGTACAGGCCGGCGGCGATCAGCGCCAGCGCCGCCCAGAAGACGACGCGCAGCACCTGCGTCCGGGCCTGCTGCGCGATCCGCGTGCCCAGCATCAGCGCCACCGTCCCGGCGATGCCCACCACGCCGGCGAACAGCGGCGTGAAGCCGGCGAAGAGCAGCACCACCAGCGCCGCCAGCGGCAGCAGCAGGTACCAGCCGCGGACGACGGCGCGCAGCGCGCTCGGGCACTCCTCCGGCGGCAATCCTTTCAGGCCGTAGCGCCCGGCCTCCAGGTGCGACATCCAGAAGGCCGAGGCGAAGTAGAGGATGGCCGGGATGGCGGCCGCCTTGCAGATCTCCGCGTAGGAGACGCCGATGGTCTCGGCCATGATGAAGGCGGCGGCGCCCATGACGGGCGGCATCAGCTGGCCGCCCATGCTGGCGGTCGCCTCCACCGCGCCGGCGAAGGCGGGGCGGTAGCCGAAGCGCTTCATCAGCGGGATGGTGAACTGGCCGGTGGTGAGCACGTTCGCCACGCCCGAGCCGTTCACCGTGCCCATCAGGCCCGACGAGATCACCGCCACCTTGGCCGGCCCGCCCTTGGTCCGCCCGACCAGACCCAACGAGATGTCGTTGAACAGCCCGATCACCCCCGCCCGCTCCAGGAAGGAGCCGAACAGGATGAACAGGAAGATGAAGGTCGAGGAGACGAAGATCGGCGTGCCGTAGATGCCCTCGGTCGAGAACTGCAGCTGGTCGATGATCTGGTCCAGCCCGTAGCCCCGGTGAGCGAAGATCGAGGGAAGCTCGCGGCCCCAATAGGCGAAGGGGATGAAGGCCAGGCAGAAGGCCGGCAGCCCCCAGCCCATCACCCGCCGCGCGGCCTCAGCCACCAGCAGGATGTTCACCGCGCCGATGACCAAATCCGTCGCGGTGGGATCGCCCGAGCGCAGCAGCAGGTCCTTCTCGAAGACCAGGTGATAGAGGCCGATGGCGAAGGCGAGCGCGCCCAGGGCCCAGTCGTACCAGGGCACCCTCGACCGCTTCATGCCCTCCCGCGCGCTCAGCAGCAGGAAGGCCAGCAGCAGCAGGAAGCCCACATGGATGGAGCGCACCACCAGGCTGGAGAGCGGGTTGAAGGTGGCGGTCCAGAGCTGGAAGACCGCGAAGGCGACGCCGACGGCGTAGATCGCCCGCTGGTCGAAGGGGCTGAGCGACAGGTGCGCGTTGACGGGATTATCCTTCTCGACGGCGCGGCGCACCGCCTCCTCGTCGATCACCAGGCGATCCTCGGCCGTCATCCGTTCCTCCGCTGCGCCACCCGATGCGATGCGGGCCGTCCCCGGTGGAGGACGGCCCGCCCGCGTCTCACTTCAGCACGCCCTTCTCCTTGAAGAAGCGCGCGGCGCCGGGATGCAGCGGCGCCGGCCCCTTGGCGGAGTTGGCGTCGAGCTTGATCGCCTTGGCCGCCGCGTGCGCCGACACCAGCTGGGGCAGGTTGTCGTAGATCGCCTTGGTCATCTGGTAGACGGCGTCGTCGCTGACGCCCGCATGGGTCACCAGGACGTTGCCGATGGCGACCGCCGGCACGTCGGCCGTCTGGCCCGTGTAGGTGTTCGCCGGGATCATGGCCGACTGGTAGACAGGGTCGCCGACCTTGGCGACCACGTCGGCCGGGATCGGCACCACGACGATCTCCTGGCTGGCGGCGAGGTCCTTGATCGAGGCCACGCCCAGGCCGGCGGACTGCAGGGTCGCGTCGATCTGGTTGTTCTTCATCAGGTCGACCGACTCCGCGAAGGGCAGGTACTCGACCTTGGCGAAGTCGTTGTAGCTCATGCCGGCCGCCTTCACGATGGCGCGGGCGTTCAGCTCGGTGCCGGACTTCGGCGCGCCGACCGAGATGCGCTTGCCCTTGAGGTCCGCCAGCGTCTTGATGCCGGAGCTCTTCGAGGCGACGATCTGGATGTAGTTCGGGTAGACGCTGGCGACCGTGCGCAGCTTGTCCAGCGGCTTGGCGAAGCCGGCCTCGGCGTCGCCCTTGACCGCCTGGCTGACGCTGTCGCTCAGCGAGAAGCCGATCTCGCCCTTGCCGGCCTGCAGCAGGTTCAGGTTCTCGACGCTGGCCTTGGTCGCCTGGACCGTGACCTTGGCGTTCGGCATGGCCTTGCCGTAGGCCTGCGACATGGCGACGCCCAGCGGGTAGTACACGCCCGTGGTGCCGCCGGTGAGGATGGTGATGAAGTCCTGGGCCTTGGCCGCGACGGGCGCGACGCAGACGGCCGCCGCCAGGGCCAAGGCGCCCGCGCGCCGCCGACCGAGCATGCTGAACATGCGCTTCCCTCCCCTTGTGTGTCTCCCTTCCCGGCACGGCGCCGGGACGCCGGCGATTTCCCCGCCGGCCGGCCCTATCCTTCCAGCATTCCAAGCGTTTCCGCAACCTTTGGGCCGACGAATTAACCCTGATGCTCCACACGCCCCGCGGGAGGCTTGCCGGGGCCGCGCCGTGCCCGCTAGGGTCCGGGAAAGATCGGGAGGAGCGCTTCGATGGACATGAACGGCGAGTACCGGATCGCCGCCCCGCGCGCCGCGGTGTGGGCGGCCCTGAACGATCCGGATATCCTGCGCCGCTGCATCCCCGGCTGCGAAAGCGTCGAGAAGGTTTCCGATACGGAGTTCGCCGCCAAGGCAACGGTCAAGGTCGGGCCGGTGAAGGCCAAGTTCGCCGGCCGCGTGACCCTCTCGGACATGGACCCGCCCAACGGCTACACCATCACCGGCGAGGGCCAGGGCGGCGCCGCCGGCTTCGGCTCGGGCGGTGCCAGGGTCGGCCTCGCCGAGGACGGGCCGGGCGCCACGATCCTGCGCTACACCGCCGAGGCCCAGGTCGGCGGCAAGCTGGCGCAGATCGGCTCGCGCCTGGTCCAGGGCACGGCCAAGAAGATGGCCGACGATTTCTTCGCCGCCTTCGCCGGTATCTTGGGATCGCCGGACGCGGCCGATACGCCCGCCGAGACGCCCATGGAGACCTCGGCCGAGCCGCTGATGTCCATCCCGGCTGCCACGGAGCCGCCGGCTGAGGCGCCGGCCGCGCCAGCCAAGCGCACCCGGAAGAAGGCGGCCAAGACCTTCGAGACCCCGCCGGAGACCGTCTCCGAACCTGTCGCCCCCCTCGTCGCCGAAGAGCCCGCACCCAAGCCGAAGCGCAGCCGCAAAAAGGCCGCTTCCGCCGATGCTCCGGCGATGGTGGACATCCCTGCCCAATCCGCCGTCGAGGTGCCGCCCGGCCCGCTGGACGAAGCGACCTCGCCCGAGCCGATGGTCGGCGCCGCCCCGGTGCCGCCGCTGCAGGTCGAGCCGCCGCAGCCGGCTCCACTGCCGGAGCCGGAGCCTGAACCGGAACCTGCGGCCGTCGCGGCGGCGGCCGGACCGTCCCAGTTGGAACCCGTCGTACCCATGGCGGCGGCGCCAGCAGTTGAACCAGGAACCAAGGGGATGCGGCCGCTGGTCTGGATCCCGCTGCTGATCCTGGTGCTGCTGCTGATGGTCGTGCTGGTGCGCTGACCACCTCCCCCGGGCGCTTGACCCGCCCGGCCCGCCTGCTAGCCTCGGGCTCCCCTGGGAGGAAGCGCCATGCCCGTCACCATCAGCCTGACCGTCAACGGCCGCGCCGTGGAGCGCGAGGTGGAGGGCCGCACGCTGCTGGTGCAGCTGCTGCGCGACCAGCTCGGCCTGACCGGCACCCATGTCGGCTGCGACACCAGCCAGTGCGGCGCCTGCGTCGTCCATGTCGACGGACGCTCGGTGAAGAGCTGCACCGTCCTCGCGGCGCAGCTGGACGGCTCGGACATCGTCACCATAGAGGGGCTGGCGGCGGCGGACGGGGATCTCCACCCGGTGCAGGTCGCCTTCCGCGAGCATCACGGGCTGCAATGCGGCTTCTGCACGCCCGGCATGGTGATGAGCGCTGTCGACCTGCTGAACCGCAACCCGTCCCCCTCCGAGGCCGAGGTGCGTGAGGGGCTGGAGGGCAATCTCTGCCGCTGCACCGGCTATGAGGGGATCGTGAAGGCGGTGCTCTCCTGCGCCGACGCCATGCGCGCCCCGCGCGCCGCCGAGTAGGAGGGGCTGGGATGTACGCCTTCGACTATCACCGCCCCGACAGCCTGGACGAGGCATCCCGCCTGCTGGGCGCCGCCGACGACCCGAAGCTGCTGGCCGGCGGCCAGACCCTTCTGCCGGCCCTGAAGCAGCGGCTGGCCCAGCCCTCCGACCTGATCGATCTGCGCCGCATCGACGCGCTGCGCGGCATCGACGAGGAGAATGGCGGCGTCACCATCGGCGCCATGACCACCCATGCCGAGCTGGCCGGCAGCGACGTGGTGCGCCGGCTCATTCCCGCGCTGGCCGATCTCGCCGGCCATATCGGCGACCCGCAGGTGCGCAATCTTGGCACGTTGGGCGGTTCGATCTGCAACGCCGACCCCGCCGCCGACTATCCCGCCGCCCTGCTGGCACTGGGCGCCGAGGTGCGGACGGTGAAGCGCCGCATCGCCGCCGGGGATTTCTTCACCGGCATGTTCGAGACGGCGTTGGAGGAAGGCGAGATCGTCACCGCGGTCCACTTCCCCCGCCCCGACCGCGCCGCCTACGCCAAGTTCCGCAACCCGGCCAGCCGCTACGCCGTCGTGGGCGTCTTCATCGCGCAGGCGGCCGGCGAAATCCGCGTCGCCGTAACCGGCGCCGCCGCGTCTGTCTTCCGCTGGACCAAGGCGGAGCAGGCGTTGACGGCCGACTTCTCCCCCGCCGCGCTGGACGGGCTGACGGTCGACGCCGCCGACCTGAACGACGATCTGCACGCCCGCGCCGACTACCGCGCGCATCTGGTGGGCGTGATGGCGAAACGGGCGGTGGCGGCGTGCTGACAGCGCCCGGCGACGTCGACTCCACCCTCGCCCTTCTTGACTCCGGCGGCTATGTCGCCGACCGGGGCTTGGCGACGGCCCTGTTCCTGGCGCTGAAGCTGGGCCGGCCGCTGTTCCTGGAGGGCGAGGCCGGCGTCGGCAAGACCGAGCTGGCGAAGGTGCTGGCGGCGGCGCTGGGGCGGCGGCTGGTGCGGCTGCAGTGCCATGAGGGGCTGGACGTCGCCTCGGCCGCCTATGAGTGGAACTACCCGCGCCAAATGCTGGAGATCCGGCTGGCCGAGGCGGCGGGCGACGCGGCGCGGGCGCAGGATCTGTTCCGGCCGGAGTTCCTGATCCGCCGGCCGCTGCTGCAGGCGCTGGAGCCCGATCCCGCCGGCCCGCCGGTGCTGCTGATCGACGAGCTGGACCGCGCCGACGAGCCATTCGAGGCGTTCCTGCTGGAGCTGCTGGCCGACTTCCAGGTCACCGTGCCGGAGCTGGGCACGATCAAGGCCGAGGCACCGCCCATCGTCATCCTGACCAGCAACCGCACCCGCGAGATCCACGACGCGCTGAAGCGGCGCTGCTTCTACGCCTGGGTCGATTATCCCTCGGCGGAGCGCGAGCTGGAGATCGTCAGGCGCAAGGCCGCCGGCGCGTCGGCGGATCTGACGCGGGAGCTGGTCGCCTTCGTCCAAGGCTTGCGCGGCCTGGACCTGTTCAAGCCGCCCGGCGTGGCCGAGACGATCGACTGGGCGAACGCGCTGGTGGCGCTGGGCCGCCCGGGCATCGACCCTGCGACCGTGGACGACACGCTGGGCGCCCTGCTGAAGTACCAGGACGACATCATCCGCGTCAGGGGCGCGGAGGCGGCGCGGCTTCTGGAGCAACGCCGGGGCGGCTCCGGGGCATGAGCCTGGAGGCAGCCATCTCCACCTTCGTCCGGGGCCTGCGGGCGGCGGGCATGCCGGTGGGGCCGGACCAGGCGGTCTCGGCCGTGCGGGCGGTGGCGGCGGTCGGCCTCGGGCGCGAGGATGTGCGCTGGGCCCTGCATGCCGCCCTGGTGACCCGGCCGGAGCATCGCGAGACCTTCGAGCAGGCCTTCGGTCTCTTCTGGCGTGGTCCGTCGCCGGCACGGGGCGATGCCGACTCGCCGCCCTCGCCGCTGGCCCCCGAACCGCGGGCCGCCGACCCGGTGTCTCGCCGCGTGGCCGAGGCGTTCGGCATCCATGGCGCAACGGCGGAGCGGCGGGTCGAGGCGGAGCGCGTCGGCGCCTGGTCGGACATCGAGGCGCTGCGCCGGCGGGACTTCGCGCAGATGTCGGCGGAGGAGCTGGCCCTGGCGCGGGATGCGGTGCGTCGCCTGCGCCCCGCCCTGCCCGACCGGCCGAGCCGCCGGTTCGAGCCTCATCCGCGCGGCCGCTTGGTCGATCCCCGGGCGACGTTGCGCCGGGCGTTGCGGGAAGGCAGCGGGCTGATGCCGCTCGCCATGCGGCGGCGGAAGCCGCGGCCGCGGACGCTGGTGGTGCTCTGCGACATCTCCGGTTCCATGGCCGGCTACAGCCGCATGATGCTGCACTACCTGCACGCGCTCTCCCGCGCACGGCCGCGCTTCCATGCCTTCCTGTTCGGGACGAATCTCACCAACGTCACCCGTGCCCTGCGTACCCGCGATCCCGACGAGGCGCTGGCGCGGGTCGGCGCGGCGGTGATGGATTGGTCGGGCGGCACCCGCATCGGCGCCACGCTCCGCACCTTCAACAAGGACTGGTCGCGCCGGGTGCTGGGCGGAGATGCCACCGTGCTGCTGATCACCGACGGGCTGGACCGCGACGCCGGCGCCGGACTGGTGGAGGAGCTGGACCGGCTGCGGCGCAGCTGCGGCCGGCTGGTTTGGCTGAACCCGCTGCTGCGCTGGGAAGGCTATGAGGCGACATCCTCCGGCGCCCGGCTACTGGCGGCGGGTGTGCACGAGACGCGCCCCGTCCACAGCCTGGACAGCCTGTCGGCCCTGGCCGACGCCCTGGCGGCCGGAGGACGGGGTTGATCTTTTCCGGCAAGGGGTTAGCTTGCCCTATGAATCCATCGCGCGAGGTCGGGCCATGAGCGCCCTCAGCATCGACAGCGCCCGCCTCCTGGCCGAGATCGCCGCCTGGCGCGCTTCGGGACGCAAGGCGGCGCTGGCGACCGTCATCGCCACCTGGGGCTCCTCGCCCCGGCCCGTCGGCAGCCAGATGGCCGTGGACGGCGACGGCGCCATGCTGGGCTCCGTCTCCGGCGGCTGCATCGAGGGCGCCGTCGTGCACGAGGCGCTGAAGACGATCGCCGACGGCGAGCCGCGCCTGCTGAGCTTCGGCGTCACCGACGAGATGGCGTGGGAGGTGGGGCTGGCCTGCGGCGGCAAGGTGGAGATCTATGTCGAGGCGGTGGAATGAGGCGCCGCATCCTCGACGCGCTGCTGGCCGCCCAGGCGGCGAAGGAACCGGTGGCGCTGGTCACCGACCTGTCCTCGGGCCTGCAGACCCTTCTGTCGGCGGGACCACAGCAGGGCGACACCGCCCTGCCCGAAGACATACTCGCCGAGGCCCGCGAGCGGCTGGCACAGGACCGCAGCGGCCTGATCGCCTATGGCGAGGAGCGCTGGTTCGTCCAGGTCCACACCCCGCCGCTGCGGCTGCTGGTGGTCGGCGCCGTCCATGTGGCGCAGCCGCTGGCGCGCATGGCGGCGATCGCCGGCTACGAGGTGACGATCATCGACCCGCGCCGCGCCTTCGCCACGGAGGAACGCTTCCCCGGCGTGACGCTGGACGGCGACTGGCCGGACGAGGCGCTGGACCGGCTGCGGCCCGACATGCGCACGGCCGTGGTGGCCCTCACCCACGACCCGAAGCTGGACGATCCGGCGCTCACTCGGGCGTTGGCCAGCCCGGCCTTCTATGTCGGCGCGCTCGGCAGCCGGAAGACCCACGCCAAGCGGCTGGAGCGGCTTAAGGCCGAGGGCTTGGACGATCCGGCGCTGGCGCGCATCCGGGGGCCGGTCGGGCTGGACATCGGCGCCGTCACGCCCGCCGAGATCGCCGTCTCCATCCTGGCCGAGATCACCGCCGCGCTGCGCGGCGGCCCCAAGCACCGGAGCTGACGCGATGCGCTTCGGCCCGCTGCCGCTCGATGAGGCCCTGGGCGCGGTGCTCGCCCATTCCGTGCTGCTGCCCGGCGGCCGGCTGCCCAAGGGCCGGGTGCTGGGCACGGCCGAGATCGCCGCGCTGCGCGATGCCGGGCATTCCACCGTCACCGCGGCCAAGCTGGAGCCGGGCGAACTCGACGAGGATGAGGCGGCCGGGCGTATCGCGGCGGCGCTGCTCGGGCCCGGGCTGACGGCCAGCGCGCCCGCCACCGGCCGGGTCAACCTGTTCGCCGCGCAGGCCGGCGTGCTGCTGGTGGATGCCGCCCGCATCGATGCGCTGAATCTGCTGGACGAGTCCGTCACCGTCGCCACCCTGCCGGCGCATGCGGCCATGGCGGCCGGACAGATGGCGGCGACGGTCAAGATCATCCCCTTCGGCGCGCCCGCCTCCGTCGTTGCGGAGGTGGAACGTCTGGCTGCCGGCGACCCGCCGCTGCGCCTCGCTCCCTATCTCGGCCTCCGCGCCGCGCTGGTGCAGACGGTGCTGCCCGGGCTGAAGCCCTCGGTTCTGGACAAGACGGTGGAGGTCACGCGCGACCGGCTGGCGTCGGTCGGCGGCACGCTGGAGACCGAGCGCCGGGTGGCGCACGACGAAGCCGCGGTCGCGGAGGAGCTGGGGGCCCTTGCAGCCGAGGGCTTCGATCTGCTGCTGCTGGCCGGCGCCTCCGCCGTGACCGACCGGCGCGACGTGCTGCCCACCGGGATCGAGGCCGCAGGTGGGACCGTGGTGCATTTCGGCATGCCGGTCGATCCGGGGAACCTGCTGCTGCTGGGGCGCCTGGGAGAGCGGCCAGTCCTGGGCCTGCCGGGCTGCGCCCGCTCGCCCAAGCTGAACGGCTTCGACTGGGTGCTGCAGCGCATGGCCGCCGGACTCGAGGTCAGCCGAGCCGACATCATGCGCCTCGGCGTCGGCGGGCTGCTGACGGAGATCGCCTCCCGCCCCCTGCCCCGCGCCGCCGCGGCACCGCCGGCCGGCCCGCGCGTCGCGGCGCTGGTGCTGGCGGCCGGGCTGAGCAGGCGCATGGGCAGCAACAAGCTGCTGGCAGACGATGGCGGCGCGCCGCTGGTCCGCCGCACAGTGGAGGCGGCGCTGGCGTCGCGGGCCCGGCCCGTGCTGGTGGTGACCGGCAACGAGGCCGAGCGCGTGCGTGCGGCGCTGGAGGGGCTGGAGGTCGCCTTCATCCACGCGCCCGACCACGCCGAGGGCCTCAGCGCTTCCCTGAAGGCAGGCCTGCGCGCTCTGCCCGACATGGCCGAGGCGGTCCTTGTGTGCCTCGGCGACATGCCCCGCGTGCCGGCGGAGACGCTGGACCGGCTGATCGCCGCCTGGAACCCGGTGGAGGGCCGCGCCATCTGCGTCCCCGTCCATCAGGGCCGGCGCGGCAACCCGGTCCTCTGGGACCGTCGCTTCATGCCCGACATGCTGGCCCTGACCGGCGACCAGGGCGCCAAGGCGCTGCTGTCGGCGCATGCGGAGCTGGTGGCGGAGGTGCTGGTCGACGCCCCCGGCGTGCATCTGGACGTCGACACGCCCGAGGCCCTGGCGGCACTCAACGCCTGACCAGGGCCGTACCCTTCGCCGTCTCCTGCTCCAGCGTCGCCCGGGGGCGGAAGCCGCGTGCGAGATCCTCCAGGAAATCCAGGATCGCTCCGGTCGAGCCGTGCAGGTGCAGGTCGTTGTGGCCGGCCCGCTCTGGCCAGAAGCCGCGCTTGGGCTCCGCCGCCGCCGCGAACAGCGCCTTGCCGTGCCGGGCCGGTACCAGCGTGTCCCGCTCGCCATGGATCACCAGCAGCGGCGTTCGGATATCGGCGATGCGCGACAGGCTCTCGTAGCGGTCGCGCAGCAGCAGGCGGACGGGGAAGAAGGGCACCTTCTCGGCGGCGACATCGGCGATCGAGGTGCTGGGCGCCTCCAGGACCAGCGCCCCGACGCGCCGCTCGGTCGCGAGCCTGACCGCCAGCGGGCAGCCCAGGGACTCGCCATAGAGCACCACCCTGCTGCCGGAGACGCCCTGCCCGACCAGATAATCCAGCGCGGCGCGGGCGTCCGCCAGCAGCCCCGCCTCGCGCGGCTCGCCAGGATTGCCGGCATAGCCGCGGTAGCCCACCACCAGCACGCCGTAGCCCTCGTCCAGCAGCGGCCGCAGCTTCGGCGCGCGGAAGCCGGGATGCCCGGCATTCCCGTGCGTCATCACCAGGGTCGGCCGGCCCTCGTCGCGCGCCGGGGCATACCAACTGGACAATGTCAGCCCGTCGGCGGTGGTCAGCGGCAGCAGCCGCATCTCGGGCAGGTCCCAATCCTCCGGCGCCACCGCGCCCTTATGCGGGAAATAGAGCAGCCGGTCCTGCATCAGGAACAGCCCGGCGCAGGCCGCCAGATAGAGACACGCCGTCAATACCAGCCAGAGCATCGCCCGCCCCCGATCGATCATGGGGCGAGCTTAGCAGCAGCGGGGCGCCCGCGTCAGGGTTCCGCGCCCGCCGCCTGCAGCGCGTGGAAGCGACTGTAGGGGCCGGCCGCCCGCAGCAGCTCGGCATGGCTGCCGCTCTCCACCACGCGGCCCTCCTCGAACACGTAGATCCGGTCGGCGTCGACGATGGTGGAGAGGCGATGCGCCACCACGACGGTCGTCCGTCCCCGCTGCAGCCGCCGCAAGGCCTCCTGCACCGCCCGCTCGGACTCGCTGTCCAGGGCGGAGGTGGCCTCGTCCAGCAGCAGGATCGGCGCGTTCTTCAGCATGGCCCGGGCGATGGCGATGCGCTGGCGCTGTCCGCCCGACAGCTTGACGCCGTTCTCACCGACCCGCGTATCGTAGCCCTCGGGCAGCCCGACGATGAAGTCGTGGGCGGCGGCGTCGCGGGCGGCGGCCTCGATCTCCGCCTCAGTGGCGCCCGGCCGGCCATAGGCGATGTTGGCGCGGATGCTGTCGTCGAACAGGCCGGCATCCTGGCTGACCAGGCCGATGGCGGAGCGCAGGCTGGACAGGGTCGCGTCGCGCACGTCGACGCCGCCGATGCTCACCCGGCCCGCATCGACGTCGTAGAAGCGCGGGATCAGGTTCAGCACCGTGCTCTTGCCCGACCCGCTGGTGCCGACCAGGGCGACCGTACGGCCGGCCGGCACCTCGATGCTGACGCCGGCGAGCGCCTCCTTGCCGTCGACATAGGAGAAATGGACATCGTCGAAGCGGATCTCGTGGCTGGCGACCTTCAGCGGCGCCGCCCCCGGCCGGTCGCGGATCTCGGCGGCGTGGTCCAGCACCTGGTACACCCGCTCGGCCGAGGCCAGGCCGATCTGCAGCTGGGCGTTCAGCTTGGACAGCTTCTTCATCGGCTCGTAGGCCAGCATGAAGGCGGTGATGAAGCTCAGCAGCGAGCCCGCTGTGTCGGCGCCGGAGATGACCTTGGAGCCGCCGTACAGGATCACCGTGACGATGGCGATGCCGCTCAGCACCTCGTTGATCGGCGTCAGCATGGCCGAGACGCGGAAGCCCTTGCGCGTTAGATGCAGCAGCGAGGCGATCAGCCCGCCGACCCGTGCCTCCTCATGCGCCTCCATGCCGTAGGCCTTGACGTGCCGGGCGCCCTGGAAGGCCTGGTTCAGCAGGCTGGAGAAGGTACCGAGCTCGCCCTGGGTACGGGCCGACACGCGCCGCAGCCGCCGGCCGATGCGGGCCAGCACCACGGCCGTCAGCGGGAAGACGGTGAAGCTGATGATGGAGAGCAGCCAGTCCTGGTAGAACATGACGCCGACCAGGAAGATGAGCGTCAGCACGCTCTTGCCGATGCCGGTCAGGCTCTCCGCCACCGCCTGGCGCATCAGCGTCACGTCGCTCACCAGCCGCGAGATCAGCTGGCCCGCCGGGTTGGCGTGGAAATAGGCCAGGTCCGCGCGCATCAGATGGCCGAACAGGTCGGTCTGCACCCGGGCCACGATGTGCTGCCCGACATTGTTGATCAGCACGGCATGGAAGTAGCCGGCGAAGCCCCGCAGCAGGAAGGCGCCGAACACCATGCCCGCCACCGGCCAGAGCCGGTCGGCGCGCTGCTCGGTGAAGATGTCGTTGATCATCGGCTCCATGAGCCAGGCGAGCGCGCCGGTGCCGGCCGCGTCCAGCGCCATCATCAGCAGCGCCAGCCCCACCGAGCCCCGGTGCGGGCGCAGGTAGGCGCCGGCCATCCGCTTGATCAGCGGCCAGGAACCGGTCGGCGGCGGCATTGCCGATGAGGGCGGCTGTGCGGTCAAGAGCGGGGTGCCCGGTCGGCCAGGGGAGCGGCGGCCTGATTAGCACGTTTGTCCCGGACGGGCACCGGGGAATGGCGGGTGAGGAACATAGTGCCCGCAAAAGCGGTTGATCTCTCCAAAGCCTTGCCACTCCCAGAGGGGAACCCGAGCCATGTCCCATCGCCTGCGCACCGCCGCGGCCAGCCTCGCCCTGGCCCTCTCCCTCACCGCCTGCGCCGAGACCGGCAGCCGCGACACCACGGCGGGCGTCTCGAACAAGACCATCGGCACGGTCGGCGGCGCCGCCGGCGGCGCGCTGATCGGCTCGCAGTTCGGCAAGGGCTCGGGCAAGACCGCCGCGACCATCCTGGGCGGCGTGCTGGGCGCGCTCGCCGGCCGCGAGATCGCCGACCGGCTGTCGGACGACGACCGCGACCGCGCCGCGACGGCCGAGCGCACGGCGGTGGCCCGCAACGAGACCATCACCTGGAACAACCCGGACACGGGCAACCGCGGCACCATCCAGCCGCGCCGGACCTACACGTCCAACGACGGCCGCACCTGCCGCGACTACTCCCACACCGTCTATGTCAACGGGCAGCCGCAGGAAGCCAACGGCACGGCCTGCCGCCAGGAAGACGGCACCTGGACGCTGGTCGGCTGAGATCCCGCCGGACGCCGCCCGCTCAGGCCTGTGGGTCCTGGGCGGGCGAGCGGCCCTTGGTCCAGCCGGCCACGATGGCGCCCACCCCGTCGCGCAGGAACACGATGCCGGCGCCCCCGGGCGCGTGTCGCACCACGCGGAAATCGGCCCGGATCGGCGTCTCCGGCACCTCCAGCACGCCCTCGGTGCCGATCGGAATCTCCTCCGGCAGCGAGGCCAGGAAGGCGCCGCCGGGCGACACGTCCGAGACGGTGCATTCCAGCATGCGGCCGCTGAGCGCCAGGGTGACGCGGGCGTCGACGGTGTCGCGGTCGAAGACGCGCCGGTTCGAACCGTCGCCGCCGATCAGGCGGCGCAGCGGCCGGGTGATGAGATCGAGCATTCCCATGGTCACGTCCCCCGGGTGACGCAGATGGCGGTGAGATCGTCGGCGAGCGGACGCGGCACGCGCCGGTCGAACGCCGCGAGCAACCGGCCTAGCCTGCCAGCCCCGCCGGCGAGGGCCTCCGCCACCATCGCCGACAGCCCGTCCTCGCCCACCGCATGGCCGCCCCGGTCGAGCGCCTCGGTCATGGCGTCGCTGTAGATCAGCAGCGATGCGCCCGGCGGGAACGGGACGACGTCGGAGGTCAGCAGCGGCGAGGCCGACACCCCCAGCATCAGCCCGCTGGCGTCCAGCATGCGGGCGCGGCCCTCGTGCCACAGGATCGGTCCCGGCGCGCCGGCGGCGGCATAGGAGATGGTGCCTTCCGTCCGGTCCAGGATGCAGTAGAAGGCGGTGGCGAACTGGCCGACCGGCAGCAGGTCCTTCAGCGGCCGGTTCAGCATCCCCAGCCATTCCGCCGGCTCGTAGCCGTGCGGCTGGATGCGGCTGATGAGTGTGTGGAACCGGAAGGTGTTGATCGCCGCGGAGATGCCGTGGCCGGAGAAATCCACCACCAGAATTCCCAGCCGGTCGGGCCCGAGTTCGAACAGCGTCCAGAAATCGCCGCCCAGCTCGTCCGACGGCTCGAAATGCCCCTCGATCGCCAGCCCCTGCCGGCCGCCGACGGACGCCATCACCCGCTGGTCCGGGATCAGCGACAGCTGCATGTTCCGGGCGAGCTTCAGGTCGCTCTGCAGGCGCCGGCGGAAGATGGCGAGGTCGCGGTGGTCGTGCAGCCGCTCCAGCTGCAGCCGGATGCGCGCCGCCGCCTCGGCCGCGACCAGGGGCCGGACCAGCACGTCACTGGCGCCGGCCCCGAAGCACTCGGCCGGCGAGGCGCGGCCGTCCGGCCGGGTCACCATGAGGACCGGCAGTTCCGTCCGTGGCTGCGACGCCCGGATGGCCCGACAGGCGGCGAGGCCCCCGCCGGCCATGTCGGCGTCCACCACCACGAGGTCGACCGCCATGCGTGTCAGCAGGTCCAGCGCCGCGGCCTGGTCGCCGGCGGCCTCGGTCCGGACGATGCCCAAAGCATCCAGCAGCGGCGCCAGCCCCTCGAGCCCGTCGCCGAGCAGCAGCACGCGGAAATCCGCCAGAGACGGCGTCGCGTCCGCCTCGACCGCTGCCGCAAGAGCCTCGATCATCGCGCGAATCTCAGCGTCAGCCGGCGCCCGCCATCGCCGATGCAAACGGCGGAGGCCAGTTCCCGCATGATCTGCAGGCCGCGCCCCGATTTGGCCGAAACGGACGCCGTGCTGGAGGCGGCGGGCTCGTAGCCGTCGCCCTGGTCGGCCACGGAAATTTCCAGGAAGCCGCCGTCCCAGCCAGCCTCGATCTCGACCCGGCGGGCGGCGCGGGCCGGGTCGGACAGGCGCCGGCGCACCTCGTCGTAGAAGGCGCTGAAGGCGCCTGGATCGTCCGACGGGCCGCCGGTCAGCCCGAGGTTACCGTGGACGACGGCATTGGTCAGAGCCTCGTGAAGGGTCACCTCGATCTCGTGGAGCTTCGCGCCGGCCGGCGGGCAACGCTCGGCCAGCGCCCCGGCGACCAGGGCGGCGGTGTCCAGCGAAAAGGCGGTGCCGGTGGAGAGCGACAGGTGGAGTTCCAGGCCGCGCGCCGCCGCATCCAGCGCCGTCGGCGGCAGGCCGCCGCCGTCGAGTTCCACCAGGGCGCGGGCGCCGGCCCGCAGCGCCTGCCGCGCCCGGTCGCCATCCAGGCTGCGGGCCACCGCGACCAGGGCGCCGTCGCCACCGATGGCGTCCCCCAGCGCGCAGGGGCTCAGCCCATGCTGCCCCGCCAGCCGCGCCACCTCCCCCGCCCCCAGGTCCAGCCCGGCGAGGCGCAGAGGGAAGCGGAGGGTGGCGGTGGGAGCGGACACGCGCGTCAGGCCTCGACGGTGAAGAGCGTATCGAACTTGGCGATGCCGAGGATCCGCTGCACGCCGTCCCGGGCGCCACGCAGCACGATGTCGATGCCGCGGTTCTGCGCCACGTCGCGCGCGATCAGGAACATGCCCAGGCCGGAACTGTCCACGAACTCCAGGCCGGAGAGGTCGAAGACGCAGCGGCCTCCCTCCATTCCCTCAAGCGTGTCCACCACGGACCTGAAACGGTCGTGGTCGACGAGGGTCATGCGCCCGCTAAGCTTGATTTCGAGGCCGCCATCGATGGGGCGCGCCGAATAGTCCATCAGCGTCTCCGTACTGCGCGGGCCCGCCGGTTAGACCCGATCCGGCGTGCTCCCGTCCGCCAAGGAGCGGACCCTCGCCAATCCTGCCCCCACTTCGACAGGGGAATCAACAGGAGAAGGTCCCTAACCCTTGGTGGTAGTGACCATTACTCCTCGATCGGGAAGAGCGTGTGGAAGCAGGCGACCTCCAGCAGGCGCCGCACCGGCGGCTTCGGCTGCCGCAGGACGACGCGCTTGGCCTTCTCCTTGGCCGTGTCCTGGATCAGCAGGAAGAAGCCCAATCCGGCGCTGTCGATGAAGTCCAGCCGCGAGAGATCCAGCACGCAGGTGCCGCCGCCGCTGTCGCCGATGCTGGCGACGAGAGTCCGGAACTGTTCATGGTCGCGCATGGTGAGCTTGCCCGACAGGGCGATCTCCAGGCCGGCGGGCCCTTCCCGTGTCGCATATTCCATGATCCGTTCCCCCCGCGTGATTTTCCCGGATTATCGGCCCGCCCCGGCGCTCCCGCAAGGGTCGAATGCCCTGATAGCGGGACCGCCCCCGCGTGCGGCGCGGGCGGGCTGGGCGGAGAGGCGGCGGATCAGGCGCTGCGCCGCAATGCGCGCCGGTTCTCCCGCTGTCGCGGCAGGTCGCGGCTGAGCTCCAGGAGATAGAGCGCCAGGTTCTCGCGCTCCTCGTCCGAGGCCCCGGCATAGACGCTGGTCCGCCGGAACGCGGCGAGGATGTCCTCGGCGTCCTTGTCGGCGTCCCGTCCGTCGGGCCTGTTGTCGAGCCGGGTTTCCATGATGCGCGCAGGCAGTTCAGGTTAACGCATTCTTAATTTCGGGGTAGGAATAGGCCAACTGGGGAAAGGGGGTAGGCGGATGGGAGGGGTTGCGCACCGCTCATCCGCCCCGCGCCACTTCGCCGAGCGGCGAGAGGCGCAATGGCCCCATTCGCCGGGAGCGCGTGGACAGACGCGGCGGCCGGGTCTATTCCTCTGCCGCCGCGACGGGCCCTCCGCTGCCCGCGCGTACAAGACGAGAGTTCAAAGGAGTCCTCCCATGTCCCGCCCCCTGCTCGCCCTCCTGCTGGCGGCCCCCGTCGCCGCCGGCGCGTCGGCGGCCCATGCCCGCAGCGCCTTCGACGGCTTCTATGCCGGCGCCTCCGTCGCCATGACCGACCTGAAGGGCCCGGCCACCAGCACGCTCGCCGGCAGCACCAGCACGCAGCGCCTGAACGGCGACGGCCACGCCTTCGGCGCCTACACCGGCTTCGGCTGGAGCCTGGGCCCGGCCTATCTCGGCGCCGAGGCCAATGCCGAGCTGGACAACGCCCGTGCCGACACCATCGCCGGCGTGTCCACCATCCGCATCGGTACCGAGGAGAGCTACGGCATCGGCGGCCGCGCGGGCATCAGCCTGTCCGACTATGTCGCGGACGTGCTGCTCTACGGCAAGGCCAGCCGGCAGTGGACCGACCTGAAGATCGCGCAGACCCTGGCGTCCAGCTCGCTCGGCAACGAGACCTCCAACGCCACGGCCTGGCGCTATGGCGGCGGCGTCGAGGTGGCGTTCTCCTCGGACATGTGGGTCCGGCTGGAGTACACCCGCACCAACTATGACCCGATCACAGTCGCGACCGGCACGCTGACCTCCAGCGCCGACCTGCGCACCGACCAGTACCGGATCGGCATCGCCTTCCGCTTCTTCTGAGCGGATTGCCTCTGGTTCGACAGCACGCCCGCCCGGCTCCCGCGCCGGGCGGGCGTTTGTTTTCCGGCCGCACCATTGTCCCGGCGGCATTTCGGGTTTGGTAAGAATCGCCCGGCATCTTCCCGCCACCGAAACCCCGGAGGCGTCATGCCGATCACCAGTGTCGAGGCCGATCACGCCTCCGACGGCACCAGCACCGTCCTGACCTTCACCACGCCCGACGGCGACGTGCGGCTGGCGCTCGACCACACACAATGGGCGCCGCTGCTGGCCAGCCTGCTGGGCGAGATGCAGACCTCGGCGCGGCTGCGCTCGGAGTCGCTGCGCGGCGCCGACGCCCGCAGCTTCTACCCGGTCTCGCCGCTGAACGTGGCCGAGATCTCCGGCGCCGTGACCCGCGACGGCACCCCCATCCTCTGCCTTAAGCTGGCCGGCGGCGCCGAGATCGACCTGGCCCTGGACATCGGCAGCGCCACCGACCTGGCGCGCGGCTTCGCCCGCCTCGCCGAGGGCTCGCTCAGCCGCATGCCGGCCCGGGTGAACTGAGGCGCTTCCAGAACGGACGCCGCCGCCGCCTGTTGGAACCAGTCCCGACAGAGGAGGCTGAGATGGCCGACAAGCGCATGGAACGGATGACCCACATCACCACCGAGCCCGCCCCCCAGGAGACGGGCAAGGAGGCCGAGGCCACGAAGGCGGCCGAGAAGGCAGCGGCGATGGGGAAGATTACGGACCCGGAACAAGCCGCCAGGGTCTCGGCCGCGGATCGCGACCGGGGCGGCAAGACCGATATTTAAGGGGTGGTGATCCCGCTGGGACTCGAACCCAGGACCCCATGATTAAAAGTCACGTGCTCTACCGGCTGAGCTACGGGATCGCCTGTGTGCGGTGCCCTGTTCGGGGCACCGCCGGGGTGGCCGCACCATATAGAGGGGGCTTGGCCGCCGTCAACGGTCAGAGGGCCGCACCCGGCCCCGGCATGCCACCTATTCCTTCAGCGTCTGCAGCCCCTTGGCGGCGCTGGCCTGGCTGGCGGCCTCGGCCGTGAAGCGCTCCGCCAGCCGCGCCGACACGCGCGGGCTGACGAACTGGCTGATGTCGCCGCCGAGACGCCCGATCTCCTTCACGAAGCGCGAGGAGATGAACTGGTGCCGCTCCGACGCCATCAGGAAGACGGTGTCGACCTCGGGGTTCAGCCGGGCGTTCATGCCGGCCATCTGGAACTCGTACTCGAAGTCCGACACGGCGCGCAGGCCGCGGACGATGACCTGGGCGCCGCAGTCCACGGCGAATTTCATCAGCAGCACCTCGAAGGGCCGGACCTCGACGCTGAAGCCCTTGTCGGACAGGACCTTCAACTCGTCCCGGACCATCTCCACCCGCTCGTCGGTGGAGAAGAGCGGGCCCTTGCCGGCGTTCTTCGCGACGCCGACGATGAGATGGTCGAGCATCCCCGCGGCGCGCTGGATGATGTCGAAATGCCCGTTGGTAACCGGGTCGAAGGTGCCCGGGTAGACACCGATCCTCTTGCGCGCCATCACCAGCCCCCTTCCCGCCGCATCGTTGATCGCCGCTCTTGCCGGCGGCGCTGATCGTGGCCGGGGCTGCCCGCCCCGGCCGTTCCCCACTCAGCCCGTCACGCCTCGCTGGCGGCCGCGCCGCCCTCGGCGCCTTCCACCGAGGGCAGGTCCTCCACGTCGGCGCCGGTGCCGTCCTCGCTCTCATCCTCCGCCAGCCGCGCGACCCGGACCACGCGCTCGTCCGCGCCGACGCGGAACAGCGTGACGCCCTTGGTCTTGCGGGCGGCGATGCGGATGTCGTGCACCGGCATGCGGATGATCTGCCCGCCGTTGCTGACCATCATGATCTGGTCGGTCTCGGCCACCGGGAACACGGCGGCGACGGCGCGGTTCTTGTCGCCCATGTCCATGTTCCAGATGCCCTGGCCGCCGCGCCCCGTCAGCCGGTACTCGTAGGCCGAGGTGCGCTTGCCGAAGCCCTGCTCGGAGACGGTGAGGATGAACTCCTCCTTCGCCGCCAGCTCGTCGAAGCGCTCCTGGGCCAGCACCAGGCTGGTGTCGACGGGCGTCGCCTCGACGTCGGGATTCTCCGCCGTCTCATCGGCCTCGCCGGTGGCGCGGCGGAGCGCGTTCGCCTGGCGCAGATAGGCGGCGCGCTCATCGGCGGTGGCGTCGACATTGCCGATGATCGACATGCCGATGACCTCGTCGCCCTCGACCAGCCGGATGCCGCGCACGCCGGTGGAGGTGCGGCCGCTGAAGACGCGCACGTCGGCGACGGGGAAGCGGATGCAGCGGCCGCTGCGGGCGGCCAGCAGCACGTCGTCATTCTCGGTGCAGGTGCGGACCGAGATCAGCCGCTCGCCCTCCTCCTCCAGCTTCATGGCGATGAGGCCGTTGGCGCGGATGTTGGCGAAGTCGGACAGCTTGTTCCGGCGCACGCCGCCGGTGCTGGTCGCGAACATGACGTTCAGCTCGCCCCAGCTCTCCTCGTCCTCCGGCAGCGGCATGACGGTGGAGATGGTCTCCCCCTCCTCCAGCGGCAGCAGGTTCACCAGCGCCTTGCCGCGGGTCTGCGGCGTGCCCAGCGGCAGGCGCCAGACCTTCAGCTTGTAGACGATGCCGCGGTTGGTGAAGAGCAGCATGGGTGTGTGGGTGTTGGCGACGAACAGGTCGCCGACCGTGTCCTCCGCCTTCAGGTTCATGCCGCTGCGGCCCTTGCCGCCGCGCGCCTGCGCCCGGTAGGTGGAGAGCGGCACGCGCTTGATGTAGCCGCCCTGCGTGACGATGACGACCATGTCCTCGCGCTGGATCAGGTCCTCGATGTCCGACTCGAACTCCAGCTCCTCGATCTTGGTGCGGCGCGGCGTGCCGAACCGCTCCTTCATCTCGACCAGCTCCTCGCGCATGATCTTGAGCAGCAGCTCGCGCGAGGCCAGGATCTCGAGGAAGTGCTTGATCTGGTCGACGATGGCGCGGAGATCGTTGCCGATCTTGTCGCGCTCCAGGCCGGTCAGGCGGTGCAGGCGCAGCTCCAGGATGGCGCGGGCCTGGGTCTCCGACAGCTTGTAGGTGCCGGCCTCGGACAGGACGCGGCCGGGCTCGTCGATCAGCGCGATCAGCGGGCCGACGTCCGATGCCGGCCACTCGCGCGCCATCATCTCCTCGCGCGCCCAGGTCGGGTCGGGCGCCCGGCGGATCAGCGCGATCATCTCGTCGAGATTGGCGACGGCGACGGCCAGGCCGACCAAGGTGTGCGCCTTCTCGCGCGCCTTGCCCAGCTCGTATTCGGTGCGCCGGGTGATGACCTGCTCGCGGAACTTCAGGAAGGCCTGGATGATCTGGCGCAGATCCATCAGCTCGGGACGGCCGCCGTTCAGCGCCAGCATGTTGACGCCGAAGCTGGTCTGCAGCGGCGTGTGGCGGAACAGCTGGTTCAGCACCACGTCGGCGACGGCGTCGCGCTTCAGCTCGACCACCACGCGTACGCCGTCGCGGTCCGATTCGTCGCGCACGTCGGAGATGCCCTCGACGGTCTTCTCCTGCACGACCTCGGCGATGCGCTCCAGCAGCTTGGACTTGTTGACCTGGTAGGGAATCTCGGTGAAGACCAGGGCCCAGCGGTCCTTGCGGATCTCCTCCACCTCGTGCTTGGCCCGCATGACCACCGAGCCGCGGCCGGTCGTGAGCGCGGAATGCACGCCGCGGCGGCCGAGGATCATTGCGCCCGTGGGGAAGTCCGGCCCCGGGACATACTGCATCAGCTGCTCGGACTGCAGGTCCGGATCGTCGATGAAGGCGCAGCAGGCGTCGATCACCTCGCCCAGATTGTGGGTCGGGATGTTGGTCGCCATGCCCACGGCGATGCCGCCGGCGCCGTTCACCAGCAGGTTGGGGAAGCGGGCTGGCAGGACGTCCGGCTCCTCCGTCGACTCGTCGTAGTTCGGGTGGAAGTCCACCGTCTCCTTGTCGATGTCGTCCAGCAGCGACTCGGCCGACTTCGCCAGGCGCGCCTCGGTGTAGCGCATGGCCGCCGGCGGGTCGCCGTCCATCGAGCCGAAATTGCCCTGGCCGTCGATCAGCGGCAGGCGCATCGAGAAGTCCTGCGCCATGCGGACCATGGCGTCGTAGATCGCGCTGTCGCCGTGCGGATGGTACTTACCCATCACGTCGCCGACGATGCGCGCCGACTTCTTGTAGGGCTTGCCGCTGTCGTAGCCGCCCTCCTTCATCGCGTAGAGGATGCGGCGGTGCACGGGCTTCAGCCCGTCCCGGACGTCGGGGAGCGCGCGGCTCACGATCACGCTCATCGCGTAATCGAGGTAGCTGTTGCGCATCTCCTCTTCGATCGTGATCGGGGCGATGTCGCCGGCGGCGGGGGGCGTCGGGGAGGTGACCAAAACGAACCCTGGGGTCTTGGATGAAGATATCGGCGGCCAGCACCAAGGGCCGGCCGCCGGGTCGGAATTCAGCGCGCGATTTGTACCATTATTCGCGGATGCGAACAATGAAGCGCATCCCAACAGATGGGGATGCCGCCCGCTTGTTCACCCCATCCCTGCCCCATTCCTGCCCTGGGGACGCAGACGCCGTCAGCGCCGGGACAGCCACCAGAAGCGCGCCGACAGGATCGCCACGGACACGACGCTGGCGATGAAGATGCCCTCGTACAGCCCCAGCACGCCGCGCCCGGCCCAGAAGGCCAGCGCCGCGCCGGCGGGGATCATCACGGCGTAGTAGCTGACGAAGTGCAGCGCCGTGGGAATCCAGGCGTCGCCACGGCCGCGCAGCGCGCTCGCCATCACCACCTGGCCGCCGTCCACCACCAGGATCCAGGCGCTGAAGCCGATCAGCGGCAGGATGGCGGCGATGAGCTCCGGCTCCTTGGCGAAGGCGCCGGCGATCGTCTCCGGCAGCAGCCCGTAGAAGGCGCCCGCCACCGCCAGGATGACCGAGGTGACGGCGAGCCCCATCCAGCCGGCGGTCACCAGCTCGCGCCGGTCGCCGGCGCCGTGCGCCGCCCCCACCCGCACCGCCGTCGCCGAGGCCAGGCCCAGTGCCGCCATGAAGGGCAGCGCGAGCAGGTTCAGCGCCACGGTGTAGGCCGCCAGCGCCAGCGCCCCCAGCATGCCGGCGAACAAGCCGAGCGCGCCGAAGGCGGAGGATTCGAGGCCCTGGCTGAGGCCGGCGGCATAGCCTAGCCGGCGCTGCTCCGCCCCGTCGCGCCACCAGCCCCGCAGCGTCCCCCGCGAGGCGAATCGCTCATGGTCCGCCATGGTCAGCACATAGACGACCAAGCCGATGGCGGTGGCCCAGCGCAGGCTCGTCGTCGCCCAGGCGGCGCCCTCCGCCCCCATCTCCGGGAAGCCGAGCTTGCCGAAGACGAACACCCAGTTCAGCCCGACATTGGCGACGTTGGCGAGCAGCATCGCCACCATGCCCGGCATCGGGCGCTTCAGACCCTCCAGGTAGAAGGCGGTGGTGATGTAGATGGCGCCGGCCGGCATGCCGTAGCCCAGCACGAGGATGACCCCGGCACCGCCGCGCGCCAGGTCGGGCTCCTGCCCGGCCAGCAGGAACAGCGGCTCCGCCACCAGGCAGACGGCCAGGAAGGCGAAGCCCACCAGGGCCGCCCAGGGCAGCGAGCGCCGCCACACCGCCCCGCACTCGGCCGGGTTGCCGGCGCCCAGCGCCTGCGACGCCATGACGATGGTGCCCATCATCAGCCCGACGATGGTGGCGAAGAAGACGCCGACGGGCGTGCCGCCCAGCCCGAGATAGGCCAGCTCGACCGCGCCGTAGTGGCCGACGAACAGCGTGTCCACCACCGCCATGACGATGATGCCGGCGCGCGCCACCATCACCGGGATGGCCAGGCGGAGCAGTTCCGCCGCATGGCGCTTCAGGCGGGCGTTGCCATGGTCGAGGGCGATGCTGGACATGCTGGGAACCGTGCGGATCGGGACGCTCATACTTCCGATGTCGGAAGTGTTCAGCCGCAGAAAACCGCAGGACCCGCCCTCCGGTCAAGCCGCCGCGCCGCATGGCCGGCCAGCGTCGTCGGGGGAACCCGGAACCGCCTCTCCGCGGCCGGGTTCTAGTGGTGACCCCAACCAGGAGGCCCGCCATGGCGCCCAATCCCCGCCCGCCGCAGGAGACCGAGATTCCCTCGCCCCGCGAGGACCAGGACATGCCCGGCAGCATCCCGCGCGAGCAGCCGGACATCCAGCAGCCCGACATCGGCATCCCCAGCCCCGACGTGATCAGCCCCGGCTCGATTCCGGAGAGCCCGACTCCGGGGCAGTACTAGAAAGGTGAGCGGCTCGGCATGATCGGTACGGCTGTTCCCCTCCACCGTCACCCCGGCGCAGGCCGGGGCCCAGGGGTTGCAGCAATGCATCGCCGATGAAGAGCACCCGTAGGTCGCATGGAGGCGAAGCCGTAATGCGACACACCGGCTGGGAAGTCGCACTGCGCCTGCGGCTCCATGCGACCTACGAACCAAATCAGCGCTGCATCGGGCGTATCCCGCTGCAACCCCTGGGTCCCGGCTTGCGCCGGGATGACGGTTGGGGGGACGGGCGACGAGCCCTACCAGCGGGTGACCGACGGCGCCCTAGCGCTGCCGGTCGAACACGTAGCCGCCGCCCTTCGGTCCCCAGGCATGCTGGCCGTCGGCGGTCCAGCCGCGGTCCCAGATGCGGGTGGCCGACATGTCGAGCGTGATCTCCGACGACATGGCGGCGGCGCCCTTGTAGCCGTTGGGGCACTTGCGCCCGTCGGTGCCGCCGGCGAAGGCGGCGCCCTGGCGGGTGAAGCGCATCTCGCAGCCGGTGAGCGGCTTCAGCGCATCCGGGCTGGCCCGCTCCAGCCGCGCCGGCTCCTTCCAGGCGCCGACCAGGGCGGTAGGCTCGGCCGGCTGGTGCACGATCACCTCCACGGCGCCGCCGGCCGCCGGGCGCAGCTGGTAGAAGCGCTGGCGGTAGGGCCGTTCCGGCGTGGCCGCCATGTGTTGCTCGACATAGAGCCAAGTGCCGTCGCTCCGCCCCGGCCAGACCGGCACGACGTGCAGCTCGACCGGATCGTAGGCCGGGTCGCGCTCATGCTGGGCCCTGGACGAGAAATGGCCCGCCATGAGGCGGGCCATCTCCGAAACCTCGTCCGCCCGCACGGGCGGCGAGAAGGTGAACGCGAGGACCGCGCCGGCGGCCCCCATCAGAGTGAGGAAGCCGGCGCGCCGCATCAGAACGGGATCTCGTCGTCGAGATCGTCGGCCGGACGCGCACCACCCCGCTGCTGACCGCCGGCGGCACGGTCGTTGCCGTACCCTCCGCCGCCGCCCCGGTCATTGCCGTAGCCGCCGCGCGACCCGCCCCCACGGCTGCCACCGCCGCCGCTGGAGCCGTAATCGTCGCCGCCGCCACCGCCGTAGTCGCCGCCATAGTCGCCGCCGCCCGATGAGGCGCCGCCGCCCTCACGGCCGTCGAGCAGGGTCAGCTCGCCGCGGTAGGGACGAAGCACGACTTCGGTCGTGTACTTCTCCGCGCCGGACTGGTCCGTCCACTTGCGGGTCTCGAGCTGGCCCTCGACATAGACCTTCGAGCCCTTCTTCAGGAACCGCTCGGCCACGCCGATCAGCGCCTCGTTGAAGATGACGACCTGATGCCACTGGGTGCGCTCCTGGCGCTCCCCCGAATTCTTGTCCTTCCAGGTCTCCGAGGTGGCGATCCGCAGGTTGCAGACCTTGCCGCCGCTCTGCATCGAGCGGACCTCGGGGTCCTTGCCGAGGTTGCCTAGGATGATGACCTTGTTGACGCTTCCAGCCATGTCCAATCCGTCCTGAATCTGGAGTTGAGCCCGCAGCCTACACGCGGCGCGCGGGCGGCACCATGGCCGTTCCGCCCACCCCGGGCACTTTGCTGTGGACAACTCCGAATATAGAACATAACGCGAACGTTGAAAAGAGTGCGGAGCGCGGTACCCGCATCGGCATGGCCGTCCCGGTGACACGGCCTCTGTCCAGCCCCGAGTCGCCCGGTGGCACACCGCCCGCGCATGGCCGCCATGGCCCAGGCGGGGGCGCGCCCCACGGATTTCACGAGCGGGTTACTACCCCAACCCTTGACCCTGGCCCATATTGGCGCAGGTTTCGTCGGCAGCCGTTGCGCGGCGACTTTGGCGCGGGTAGACTAGAACGCACCATGAACACGCACACGATCTCCGTCCGCGGCGCGCGGGAGCACAATCTCAAGAACGTCGACGTGGACCTGCCGCGCGACTCTCTTGTCGTCATCACCGGCCTGTCCGGCTCGGGCAAGTCGTCGCTCGCCTTCGACACGATCTACGCCGAGGGACAACGCCGCTACGTCGAGAGCCTGTCGGCCTACGCGCGCCAGTTCCTGGAGCTGATGCAGAAGCCGGACGTCGACAGCATCGAGGGGCTGTCCCCGGCCATCTCCATCGAGCAGAAGACGACGAGCCGCAACCCGCGCTCCACTGTCGGCACGGTGACGGAGATCTACGACTATCTCCGCCTGCTCTACGCCCGCATCGGCATCCCCTACTCGCCCGCCACCGGCCTGCCGATCGAGAGCCAGACGGTCAGCCAGATGGTCGACCGGATCATGGCGCTGCCGGAGGGTACCCGCCTCTACCTGCTGGCCCCCGTCGTGCGCGGCCGCAAGGGCGAGTACAAGAAGGAGCTGCAGGAGCTGCGCAAGCGCGGCTTCCAGCGCGTCAAGATCAACGGCGAGATGATGGAGATCGACGACGCGCCGGCGCTGGACAAGAAGCTGAAGCACGACATCGAAGTGGTGGTCGACCGCATCGTGGTGCGCGAGGGGCTGGGCAACCGGCTCGCCGACAGCATCGAGACGGCGCTGGGCCTGTCCGAAGGGCTGCTGTTCGCGGAGAACGCCGACGACGGTCAGCGCACCGTCTTCTCCGCCAAGTTCGCCTGCCCGGAGAGCGGCTTCACCATCGAGGAGATCGAGCCGCGGCTCTTCTCCTTCAACAATCCGTTCGGCGCCTGCCCGGCCTGCGACGGGCTGGGCTCCAAGCTCTACATGGACCCGGAGCTGGTGGTGCCGGACGAGCGGCTGAGCCTGCGGGAGGGCGCCATCGCCCCCTGGGCCAACAGCACCTCGCAGTATTATTCCCAGACGCTGGAGAGCATCGCCAAGCACCACGGCGTCTCCACCGCCACCCCCTGGCGCGACCTGCCCGAGGCGGTCAAGGACACGATCCTGTTCGGCTCCAAGGGCAAGCCGATCACGCTCCGGTACAATGACGGGCTGCGCTCCTACGACACCAACAAGCCCTTCGAGGGCGTGGTGCGGAACCTCGAGCGGCGCTGGAAGGAGACCGAAAGCGCCTGGATGAAGGAGGAGTTGCAGAAGTACCAGTCCGCGAAGCCCTGCGAGGCCTGCGGCGGCGCGCGCCTGAAGCCGGAGGCGCTGGCGGTCAGGATCAACGGCAAGCACATCGCCGATGTCAGCCGCATGTCGATCCAGGAGGCCGGCCGCTGGTTCACCGACCTCGACAACCACCTGACGGCCAAGCAGCGCGAGATCGCGGTGCGCATCCTGAAGGAAATCAACGAGCGGCTGGGCTTCCTGAACAATGTCGGGCTGGAATACCTGGCGCTGGACCGCGCCTCCGGCACGCTGTCGGGCGGCGAGAGCCAGCGCATCCGGCTGGCCTCCCAGATCGGCTCGGGCCTGACCGGCGTGCTCTACGTGCTGGACGAACCCTCCATCGGCCTGCACCAGCGCGACAATGACCGGCTGCTGGAAACCCTGAAGCGCCTGCGCGACCTCGGCAACACCGTCATCGTCGTCGAGCATGACGAGGACGCCATCCGCCAGGCCGACTACCTGGTCGACATGGGCCCGGGCGCCGGCGTCCATGGCGGCACGGTGGTCGCCGCCGGCACGCCGGCCGAGGTGCAGAAGAACGAGAACAGCGTCACCGCCGCCTACCTGACCGGCCGCAAGTTCGTGGCGGTGCCGCCGGTGCGCCGCCCGGGCCATCCCGGGCAGTTCCTGGAGGTGCGCGGCGCCCGCGGCAACAACCTCAAGAATGTCGACGCCAGGATCCCGCTGGGCACCTTCTCCTGCGTCACCGGCGTGTCGGGCGGCGGCAAGTCCACCCTGGTGATCGAGACGCTGTACAAGGCTCTGGCCAAGCGGCTGAACGGCGCCCGCGAGCACCCGGAGGCGCATGACGAGATCCGGGGCGTGGAGTTCCTGGACAAGATCGTCGACATCGACCAGTCGCCGATCGGCCGCACGCCGCGCTCGAATCCCGCCACCTACACCGGCGCCTTCACGCCGATCCGCGACTGGTTCGCCGGACTGCCCGAGGCGAAGGCGCGGGGCTACGGCCCCGGGCGCTTCAGCTTCAACGTGAAGGGCGGCCGCTGCGAGGCCTGCCAGGGCGACGGCGTCATCAAGATCGAGATGCACTTCCTGCCCGACGTCTACGTCACCTGCGACGTCTGCCATGGCAAGCGCTACAACCGCGAGACGCTGGAGGTCCTGTACAAGGACAAGAGCATCGCCGACGTGCTGGACATGACGGTCGAGGAGGCCGCCGACTTCTTCAAGGCCGTGCCCTCCATCCGCGACAAGATGGAGACGCTCGACCGGGTCGGCCTGGGCTACATCCATGTCGGCCAGCCCGCCACCACGCTGTCGGGCGGCGAGGCACAGCGGGTGAAGCTCGCCAAGGAGCTGGCGCGGCGCGCCACCGGCAAGACCCTCTACATCCTCGACGAGCCCACCACCGGCCTGCATTTCGAGGATGTGCGCAAGCTGCTGGAGGTGCTCCACGCGCTGGTCGAGCAGGGCAACACGGTGCTGGTGATCGAGCATAACCTCGAGGTCATCAAGACGGCCGACTGGATCATCGACATGGGCCCCGAGGGCGGTTCCGGCGGCGGCGAGATCGTCGCCGAGGGCACGCCGGAGGATGTGGCGGCGTCCAAACGCAGCCATACCGGCCACTACCTCGCCCCCTATCTCAAGGCCGCCGCCAAGGCGCGCAAGCGGGCCTGATCCATGGCGGACGGGAGCCAGGCGCCTCACCCGGTTCCCGTCCGCCGCCGACTCGCCGCCTGGGGCGTCCACCTGCTGACGGCCAGCGGCGCCGTCATTGCCTTCCTGTCGCTGCTGGCGGTGTTCGAGGGCGAGCCGGCGCAAGCGCTGCTGTGGCTCTGCCTGTCGCTGCTGGTGGATGGGCTTGACGGCCCGCTCGCCCGCCGCGTCCGCATCCGCGACTCGGTTCCTGGGATCGACGGGGCGGCGTTGGACCTGATCGTCGACTTCCTCACCTACGTCTTCGTGCCGGCGGCCATCCTCTGGCGGTTCGGCATGCTGCCCGATCCGCTGGCGCTGCCGCTGATCGCGCTGGTCCTGCTGAGCTCGCTGCACCTGTTCGCGAAGACGGACATGAAGGCGGCCGACAACCATTTCGTCGGCTTCCCGGCGGTGTGGAGCGGGGTGGTGCTGGTGCTGTTCCTGCTGGGCACCCCCCCGGCCCTGAACGCCGCCGTCACGGTCCTGCTGGTGGTGCTGACCTTCGCGCCGCTGAAGGCGGTGCATCCCTTCCGGGTGGAGCGCTGGCGGGCCCTGACCCTAGTCGTGACGGCCGCCTGGGGCCTGTCCGCCGTCGCGCTGCTGTGGCTGCATCCCGCGCGGCCGGGATGGCTGCTGGGCATCTTTGTCGCTGGCGGGCTCTATCTCGTGGCCGTAAGCCTCTGGCGCACGATCGCCGACAGGGGCGCCGACCGCATGGCGAAATAGCCACGGCGCGTATAAACCCCTGCGACCTCAATCATATTCCCCTTTTCCGTCGCGTCCGTGCCCCTTTTCGGTCACAGGCCGGGCGGATCAAAGGACATCAACACCCCCACGGAGCATCCCCATGAAGCGCGTTCTCCTCTCCTCCCTGCTCTGCCTCGGCCTGGCCGCCTGCGCCTCGCCCGGCGAGGACAGCTCGGCCACTTCGACCGGCGGTGCCGGTGGTTACGGCGCCGGCGGCAGCGCCCCGGTCACCGCCGTCGGCGACGCCATGCAGGGCGGCATCCGCGAGCAGCTGGCCCAGGTCGGCGACCGGGTGTTCTTCGGCACCGACCGCTACGACCTGTCCCCCGAGGCGACCGCCACGCTCGACCGGCAGGTGCAGCTGCTGCGCAGCCAACCGGGCGTCCGCATCACGCTGGAGGGCCATTCCGACGAGCGCGGTACGCGCGAGTACAACCTCGCGCTGGGCGACCGCCGCGCCGCCGCCGCGCGCGCCTATCTCGTGGCCCAGGGCATCGATGCCAGCCGCATCACGACGCTGAGCTACGGCAAGGAGCGGCCCGCCGTTCCGGGTGCCAGCGAGTCGGCGTGGCAGCAGAACCGCCGCGCGGTGACCGTCATCGCCGAGTGACGGCCTGGGGCTGGGGGCGAGGCGCGGCATGCCTTCGGGCTGCCGCGCCCGCGCCTTCATCTCACCGTGTTTCCCCGATAAACCCTGTGCTAGGTTTGCCGCCAACCAACAAACCTCGCCGGTCCAGTCACACCGGTCCAGTCACAGGGAGACCCACGGGATGAAGCTGAAATCCACGCTCCTCGCCGCCGCCGCGCTGGCCGCCGTCATGGGCGCCGCCCCGGCCTGGGCGGAGATCAAGGTCGGCCTCGGCGCGCCGCTGACCGGCCCCAACGCCGTGTTCGGCGAGCAGCTGCGCCGCGGCACCGAGCTGGCGATCAAGGACCTGAACGAAAGGGGCGGTGTGCTGGGCGAGAAGCTGGTGATGATCCCCGGTGACGACGCCTCCAACCCCAGCCAGGGCGTCGCGGTCGCCAACCGCTTCGCGACCGAGGGCGTGGCGGTGGTGATCGGCCACTTCAACTCGGCCGTCTCCATCCCCTCCTCCAAGGTGCTGGCCGAGGAGGGCATCCTGATGATCTCGCCCGCCTCCACCAACCCGCAGCTGACCGACGCCGGCTACGACACGGTGTTCCGCACCTGCGGCCGCGACGACCAGCAGGGCGAGGTGGCCGCCGCCTACATCGCCAAGAACCACAAGGCCGACAAGATCGCCGTCGTCCATGACCAGACCACCTACGGCAAGGGCCTGGCCGACGCGACCAAGAAGGCGATGAACGCCGCCGGCGTGAAGGAGACGATGTACGAGGCCGTCACCGTCGGCGACCGCGATATGTCCGCCCTCATCACCAAGATGAAGGACTCGGGCATCCAGGTCGTCTATTTCGGCGGGCTGCACACCGAGGCCGGGCTGATCGTCCGCCAGATGGCCGACAAGGGCATGAAGGCGCAGTTCATCTCCGGCGACGGCATCGTCAACAACGAGTTCTGGAACATCACCGGCCCGACCGGCGAGGGCGTGCTGATGACCTTCGGCGCCGACTTCCGCAAGCGCCCAGAGGCGGCCGAGGTGGTGGCGAAGTTCCGCGCCCAGAACTACGAGCCCGAGGCCTACACCCTCTACTCCTACGGCGCGGTGCAGGCCTGGGCCCAGGCGGCCGAGCGCGCCAAGAGCACCGACAGCGCCAAGGTCGCCAAGGAGATGCGCGGGACGGACGCCAGCACCGTGCTGGGCAAGCTCGGCTTCGATGAGAAGGGCGACCGCAAGACCACAGACTACGTCTTCTACCGCTGGTCCGGCGGCACCTACGCCGAGCTGCCGCAGAAGTAAGGCGGGCGGGCACACATGCGAAGGGCGCCATCCCCCGGGGGGTGGCGCCCTTTTTCTTTGGCGGCTCCGTTATCCTTCTCCCCTTGAGGGAGAAGGATGGGGCCCCAAGCCTGCTTGGGGAGGATGAGGGGTGCCGCGAAGCGGCCACTCGACCGGTAATCCTGGAACAGCGGTGGAGAACGTTGGGCTGACGCCCGCCGACCCCTCACCCTCCCACGCTCCGCGTGGGTCCCTCCCTCTCCCTCAAGGGGAGAGGGACTGTTCACCCCAGCTTCGCCCGCAGCTCCCGCATCCAGCCTTCAACGCGCGCGCGGTTCACGCCGAAGTCGCGGATGCCGAAGACGGCGCGGCTGTAGGCCAGCACCACGCTGCCGCCCTCCACCCCCCGCACCTCGATGGCGGCGAAGTCCGGGTAGCGCATCAGTCGGGTCTGCTGCACGGCGGTGAAGCTCAGCCCGTCGGCCGAGGTCTGGAGGATGCGGGTCGAGGGCTGGGCCTTCACCACCTCCATCAGCGCGGCGGCCACCCGGGCCGGCGGCTGCGGCAGCACGTCGGAGACCGCGTGCGCCTGGGCGCGGGTGGCGCCGGCGGGCGCCATCAGGAACTGGTTGGGCTTCCAGGTCAGCTCCAGCGTGGAGAAATCCACCGCCGCGCCGTGGCTGCGCTCGAGATTGCCGACATAGATCGCGATGAAGATCTGCCACGCGACGAACAGCGCCACGATTGCGCCGACGGTCCAGCCGAGCACGGTGATCAGGACGTCCAAGGCTCTTCCCCTCCGCATGATGTCGTTACCCCTTTCGGTAGAGCTTAGCAGCAGTACCCCGGGCGGCGCCATGCGCCTCGCCGTTCGGCGTCGCGCGGCTTGACTAGCGGGGCGCCTTGACCCCACCTACTGCGCCATGACGAACCCCATCCATATCATCGGCGGCGGCCTTGCCGGGAGCGAGGCCGCGTGGCAGGTCGCCCAGGCCGGCATCCCCGTCGTGCTGCACGAGATGCGCCCGGTCCGGCGCACGGACGCGCACTCCACCGACAAGTTCGCCGAACTGGTCTGCTCCAATTCCTTCCGTTCGGACGACGCGGAGTACAACGCCGTCGGCCTGCTGCACGAGGAGATGCGGCGCTGCGGCTCGCTGATCCTGGCGGCCGGCGACACGCACAAGGTGCCGGCCGGCGGCGCGCTGGCGGTCGACCGCGACGCTTTCGCCGACGAGGTGACGGCGCGGCTGGCGGCGCATCCGCTGGTGACGATCGAGCGCGGCGAGGTGGCGGGCCTGCCGCCCGAGACGTGGGACAGCGTCATCGTCGCGACCGGCCCCCTAACCTCGCCCGCCCTGGCCGAGGCCGTGCGGAGCCTGACCGGCGAGGACCAGCTGGCCTTCTTCGACGCCATCGCGCCGATCGTCTATCTGGAGTCCATCGACCTGTCCAAGGCCTGGTTCCAGAGCCGCTACGACAAGGAGGGGCCGGGCGGCACGGGCAAGGATTACATCAACTGCGCCTTCGACAAGGATGGCTATCTGGCCTTCATCCAGGCGCTGCTGGACGCGCCCAAGACCGACTTCAAGGAGTGGGAGAAGGACACGGCCTACTTCGAGGGCTGCCTGCCCATCGAGGTCATGGCGGAGCGCGGCGTGGACACGCTGCGCTACGGCCCGATGAAGCCGGTGGGGCTGACCGACCCGCACACCAGCCGCCGCCCCTATGCCGTGGTGCAGCTGCGCCAGGACAACAAGCTGGGCACGCTCTACAACCTGGTGGGATTCCAGACCAAGCTGAAATACGCCGAGCAGGCCCGGGTCTTCCGCATGATCCCGGGCCTGGAGAACGCCGAGTTTGCGCGGCTGGGCGGGCTGCACCGCAACACCTTCATCAACAGCCCGCGCCTGCTGGACGCGACGCTGCGGCTGAAGGCCATGCCGCGGCTGCGCTTCGCCGGCCAGATCACCGGCTGCGAGGGTTATGTCGAGAGCGCCGCCGTCGGCCTGCTGGCCGGTCGCTTCGCCGCCGCGGAGCGGCAGGGCCAAGCGCTGACCCCGCCGCCGCCCACAACGGCGCTGGGCGCCATCTTGGGCCACATCACCGGCGGCGCCGAGGCGGAGACCTTCCAGCCCATGAACGTCAATTTCGGCCTGTTCCCCGCGCTCGACGAGCGGCAGGCGAACGGGCGGGAGCTGAAGGGCAAGGACCGCAAGCTCGCCTACACGCGCCGGGCGCTGGCGGCGCTGGATGGCTGGCTGGGCGCGCGGCTGGCGGCGGAATAGCTAACCTTTGGCATGTATTGCCTGACGGGGTACTCCCTGGGAAGATAGGGCATGACCGATGCCCTGCCTTCCCGTCCCCGCGCCGTCCATGGCCTCCCCGAGCGCGCGAGCGAAACCGCCGCGCCGAGCCGGCTGGAAACGCTGAAGCTGTGGCTGGACCTTGGGCCGCGGCTGGTGGCGACGCTGGTCGTCGTCTTCCTGCTCGCCGACAACTACGCCGACGTGAAGCAGGTCATCCACACCCTGGCCCAACCCGAGAATTCCGAGAAGGTGCTGAACTACCTGATCGGGGACAAGCCGGCAGAGACCGAGGAGACGGCCGAAAACGGCCCGCATGGCCGCGGCGATCAGCCGGAGCATCCGGCGGACCAGGCCGCGGCCGCGCTGGACGCCTATGGCGACCTGATGCGGGCGGCGGCCAACATGGGCACCGGCGATGGCGAGATCGTCAAGCTGGCCGGCGCGTACAAGGACTTCGCCGACAAGGCCGGCGCCGCCTCCTCCGCCCAGGCTGAGCAGCTGCGCGAGGAGCTGAAGGCTCTGCACCGCCGCCGCCACAAGCTGGCACAGGACTACGCCGGCGGCTGAACCCTACCAGCGCCCCAGCAGCGACCGCCAGGCGAGCTTGGCGTGCCGCAGCGGATGGGCCAGCGCCACGCGCGGCGCGAAGGGATCGTGTCCCGCCTTCGCCAGCACATCGAGATAGAGCTCCGCCAGCACGGCCGGCAGCAGGGCCGGCAGCGCCGCCTTCGGCACCTCCGCCCGGCGGCTCCGCGCCTCCGCCAGATGGCTGCGGGCGACCTCCGCCACCTCGCGGACCAGCTCCCGGATGCTCTCCTGCGGCTTGAGGTCGAACAGGCGGGGTTCGCTGACCCCGTGTTTCGCCAGCAGATCGGCCGGCAGGCGGGTCCGGTGGGCGCGCGCCAGGTGCGGCACGCTGCGCAGGATTCCGGTCAGCGAGTAAGCGATGCCGACATGGCGGCCGGCCGCCATCGCCGCCTCGCCGCGCGCATCCGCCGCCTGCAGCGCCAGCTGCACCAGGGGGGAGGAGGTCGATTCGGCGTAGTTGACCAGACAAGCCAGCGTCTTGGGCGGCGCGTCGTCCAGGTCGGCCTCACGCGCGTCGACCAGGCGTTCCAGAAGTGGCCGCGACAGGCCCCCCCGTTCGACGGCGGCGGCCAGGGCCGTCACCACCTCGTGCCGGCGCGGCTGGCCCTCATAGATGCCCTCCACGCTCTCGCGCCACCATTGCAGCCGGATCTGGCCCAGCATTGGCTCGGTCACCACCTCCCGGGTCCGCGCGATCTCCGTGTTGAAGGCATAGAGCGCGAACAGATCCTCCCGCAGCTCCGCCGGGGCGAACAGCGCGGTGAGGAAGCGGTCATTGTCGTGGCGGCGGACTTCCTGCCCGCAGTAGGAGAGCGTCGTGTCGGACATGTCTTCGGCAAGGCGGCGGGACCGGCCCCTATATGGACCCGATGCGGCTGGATTGCCACCGCTCTCGGCCGCAAGGCGCCACCAAACGAAGTACCGACTGCGCGTGCGGGCTTGCACTTTCGGAGTAGCGTCTTACAGTCCAGCCCATCCGGCAGGGCGTTTCCTGCATTGGGAGGGACTAAGAACAATGGCAAGCATCCTCGAGAATCTCTATCGCGCGCTGGGGCTGGGCATCCTGCTGGCCGTGGCGCTGATGATGGGCCTGCACGGCGCGAACGTCAGCGCCGAGCCGGCCTACCTGCAGGCCTTCTTCCGCTACCTGCACGTCTTCTTCGGCATCCTGTGGATCGGGCTGCTCTACTACTTCAACTTCGTGCAGATCCCGACCATGCCGAAGGTGCCGGCCGAGCTGAAGCCGGGCGTTTCCAAGTTCATCGCCCCGGAGGCGCTGTTCTGGTTCCGCTGGGCGGCGCTGCTGACCGTCGTCACCGGCCTGTTCGTTGCCATGTTCAGCGGCTACCTGGTCGAGGCGCTGACGCTGGCCGAGGGCCACCGGCTGATCGGCGTCGGCATGTGGCTGGCGCTGATCATGGCCTTCAACGTCTGGTTCATCATCTGGCCGAACCAGAAGAAGGCGCTGGGCCTGGTCGAGGCCGACGCGGACACCAAGGCCAAGGCCGCCCGCGTCGCGATGCTGACCAGCCGCACGAACTTCGTGCTGTCGATCCCGATGCTCTACGCCATGGCGACCTTCCAGTCCGTCGGCGGCTGAGTCCCTGGGAACAGCGGTACCGTGCGAGGGGGCGGGGCCTGCGGGCTCCGCCCCTTTTTCGTGGCCGCGCGGCATTGATCCAAAGATTGGTTCATCGCGTACGCAGGGTCTGGCACAGTGAGCCCGATGCGCCCGGCGAGGTCCCTTTCCATGGCCGATTTCCGCACCGTCCCCAGCGCCGGCGAGGCCGAGCCGACCGCCCGCAAGGGGGCCACGGAGGAGAACTTCCCCGTCGCCTCGCGGCTGGTGCCCAAGCATTTGCGCCCCCATGTCATGGCCTTCTATGCCTTCGTCCGGCTGGCCGACGACATCGCCGACGACCCGCACCTGGAGCCCGAGGCCAAGACCGCGCAGCTGGACGCGCTGGAGCGGGCGCTGGTCAGCGGCACCGGCAACCAGGCGTGGCTCGCTCCCGCCCTGCAGCTGAAGGCAAGCCTGACCGCCACCGGCGTTTCCGGCCTGCATGCCCGCCAGATGCTCCAGGCCTTCCGACGCGACGCCCAGGGCGGCCGCTGCAAGACCTGGCAGGATCTGGTCCTCTATTGCCGCTATTCCGCCAATCCCGTCGGCCGCTACCTGCTGGAGCTGCATGGCGAGAACCTGACCGCCGCGGCGTCCGCCGACGCGCTCTGCACGGCGTTGCAGGTGCTGAACCATCTGCAGGACTGCCGCGACGACTGGGTGCGGCTGGGGCGCTGCTACCTGCCGACCGCCTGGTTCGTGGAGGCCGGCGGCGACCCGGAGCAGCTGGTGGAGACGCGCTCCAGCCCGGCCGTGCGCGCCGTCATCGACCGCACGCTGGACCAGGTGGACGGGCTGCTGGAGCGCGCCTCGCTGCTGCCCGGCCTCGTCGCCGACCCCGGGCTGCGTCTGGAGTCGGCGGTCATCCTGCGCCTCGCCCAGACGCTGTCCGCCCGCCTGCGCCGCCGCGACCCGCTGGCCGAACGGGTGGAGCTGGGCACGGTGGCCCGCGGCGCGGCCGCCGCCCGGGGACTTCTGCTGGGGCTTCGCGTCGGGCGCCGCAACAGGGCCTCGCGCGCCGCCAAGCCGCGCTTCCAGGGCGGCAGCACCTTCTACTGGCCGATGCGCCTGCTGCCCGAGGCGCAGCGGCGCGCCATGTTCGCCGTCTACGGTTTCTGCCGCCGCGTCGACGACATCGTGGACGAGCCGGGCCCGCCCGAGCTGAAGCGGAGCGCCCTGGCCGACTGGCGCCAGCGCCTGGCCGAGATTTATGCGGCCGTGCCGCCGCGGGGACCCGAGGCGCCGCTGCTGTCAGCCATGGGCGAGGCGGTCAGGCGCTACCGGCTGCCGCGCGCCGAGTTCGACGCCATGATCGACGGCATGCTGATGGATCTGGACGGTCCCGTGGTGGCGCCGACGCTGAAGGAGCTCACGCTCTATTGCCGCCGCGTCGCGGGCTCGGTCGGCATGCTGTCGGTGCGCATCTTCGGACACTCGGATGCGCGCGCGGACGCCTTCGCGCTGGCGGTGGCGGAGGCGCTGCAGCTGACCAACATCCTGCGCGACGTGGGGGAAGACGCCCGCATGGGCCGGCTCTACCTGCCGGACGAGCTTCTGCGCGACGCCGGGATCGACGGCACCGCCCAGCCGCCGGAGGAGCTGCTGTCGCACCCCGCCCTGCCCGGCGTCTGCGAGAATCTCGCCGACATCGCCGAGGCGCGCTTCCATGAGGCGCGCGGGGCGCTGGCGGAACTGAACGGCCGCTCGCTCTGGGCCGCAGCGGCGATGATGGTGCTGTACCAGCGCCTGCTCGTGCGGCTGCGCCGGCGCGGCTGGGCCGACCTGGACAGCCGGCCGCGCCTGTCCGGCCGCGAGAAGTTCTCGGTGGCGCTGCGCTGCGCCGCCGGCTGGGTGCCGGCGCGCTGAATTGAGCGGCACGGTCCACATCGTCGGCGCGGGCCTCGCCGGGCTCGCCTGCGCCACCGCGCTCGCCGCCGCGGGGCGACGGGTGGCGCTGTACGAGGCGGCCCCCCAGGCCGGCGGACGCTGCCGCAGCTACCACGACCCGGTGCTGGACCGACGCCTCGACAATGGCAACCATCTGGTCCTGGGCGGCAATGCGGAGGTTTTCCGCTATCTCGACCGGCTGGGCGCGCGCGGCGGCCTCGCGGCACCCGCCACGGCCGCCATCCCGTTCGTCGACCTCGCCGACGGCGCGCACTGGAGCCTGGCGCCGCGCGGGCGGCTGCCGCTGTGGCTGCTGGACCGGGACGCGCGGGTGCCGGGCGCGGGCGCCCTGGCGCACCTGGCATTCCTGAGGCTGGCGGCGGCAGGGTCGGGCGACACGGTCGCCGACCGCTTCGACACGGCCTCCCCCCTCTGGCGGCGGCTGTGGCGGCCGCTGGCCGTCTCGGTGATGAACACGGCGCCGGAGGAGGCGTCGGCCCGGCTGCTCTGGGAAGTGATGCGCCGCACCCTGCTGGCCGGCGCCGAGGCGTGCCGCCCCTTCGTCGCCGATGAGGGGCTTTCGGAGGCCTTCATCGACCCGGCCCTGGCGTTCCTGGAGCGCCAGGGTGCCACGGTGCGGACGACGGCGCGGCTGCGGGCGGTCGAGACGGACGGGAACGCGGTGGCGGCGCTGGCCTTCGACGGGGTGCGCGTGCCGCTGGGTGCGGGCGACTCGGCGGTTCTGGCCCTGCCGGTCCAGGCCATGGCGGAGCTGCTGCCGGGGCTGGTGCGCCCGCAGCCCTGCCGCGCCATCCTGAACCTGCACTACCGCCTGCCCGCGCCGCCCGCCCTGCCCGGCAGCGCGCGGCTGCTGGGCGTGGTCGGAGGGACGGCGGAGTGGCTGTTCCTGCGCGGCGACGTCGTCTCGGTGACGGTCAGCGCCGCCGACGCCCTGTGCGAGCGTCCCTCGGACGAACTGGCGGCCCTCATCTGGCAGGATGTCCGCAACGCCCTCGCCCTCCCCTCAGGCCCCGCCCCGAGGCATCGGGTGGTGAAGGAGAAGCGGGCGACGCCGGCGCAGACGCCGGCCGCCGTGGCCGAGCGGCCGGCTTCGCGCACGGCGTTCGCGAACCTGCTGCTGGCCGGCGACTGGACCGACACCGGCCTGCCCGCGACCATTGAGGGGGCGGTGCTGTCGGGACACCGGGCCGCGGCGCTGCTGCTCGGCAGGAGGTAACTCGGTCGGGCGGGTTCACAGATCGGGCGCCGGGGCCTACCTAGGGCGACACTTCCCGGCAACCCGCCACGAAGAGGACCCCCCATGGCCTTCGAACTGCCCCCGCTGCCCTATGCCCGCGAGGCGCTGCAGCCCTACATGTCGGCCGAGACGCTGGAGTTCCACCACTCCAAGCACCACCAGGCCTACGTCACCAAGCTGAACGAGCTGATCGCCGGCACCGAGCTGGAAGGCCAGGATCTCGACAGCATCGTCAAGGCGAGCTTCGGCAAGCCGGAGCGGCAGGGCATCTTCAACAATGCCGGCCAGCACTGGAACCACCTGCTGTTCTGGCAGTGGATGAAGCCGAGCGGCGGCGGGTCGATCCCGGGCGAGTTGGAGAAGCGCCTGGTCTCCGACTTCGGCAGCGTCGACGCCTTCAAGAAGGCCTTCTCGGATGCCGGCGTGGCGCAGTTCGGCAGCGGCTGGTGCTGGCTGGTCGAGGATGCGGACGGCAAGCTGAAGGTCACCAAGACGCCGAACGCCGAGAACCCGCTGGCGCACGGCCAGAAGGCGCTGCTGGGCTGCGACGTGTGGGAGCACTCCTACTATATCGACTACCGCAACCGCCGGGCCGACTATCTGAAGGCCTTCCTGGACAATCTGGTGAACTGGGAGACGGTGGCGCAGCGCCTGTAAGGCCAGCCGAAGGTCGCATGGAGCGGAGCGCAATGCGACAGGAAGGGCCTTCGGGACTTGTCCCATCGCATTGCGCCTGCGGCTTCATGCGACCTACGGGGTTTCAGGCCGGGAGCAGCGCCGCGGCGACGCGGCGCCCTTCCGACAGCAGCACGTTATAGGTGCGGCAGGCGGCGCCGGTGTCCATCACGTCGGCCCGCAGGCCGGCCGCCTGCATGTCCCGGCGCTTGGCCGACAGCAGAAGCTGCATGCGCGGGCCGCTGCCGATCAGCAGGAACTCGATCGCCGGCACATAGGCGGCCACGGCCGCCAGGCTGGCGGCGGTCACTTCGTCCCAGGCCGAGACGGCCCATGGCTCCACGCGGTCCGGAAAGACCAGGACCGGATGCCGGTAGACCTCGTTGGAGATGCGGAACAGGCCGGGTCCGTAGGTGTCGATCACCTTGCGGTCGGCGGGGATGAGCGGGGTCACGTCCATGGCGGCGATCCTTCGTCAGGACCGCCATATGGCGACGGCCCCGCTCCCTGTCGACCTTACTTCTTCACCGCGTCGGCGGCGGCCGGCTCGGTCTTGGCCAGCACGGCGGAGATGGTGCCGCGCATGACGCGGACCCGGACGCCCTCGGCGATCTCCACGGTCAGCTCCTCGCCGCCGTCGACCTTCACCACCGTGCCGACGATGCCGCCGCCGGTGACGACCCGGTCGCCGCGGCGCAGCGCGTCCAGCATGGACCGGTGCTCCTTCAGCTTCTTCTGCTGCGGACGGATCAGCAGGAAGTAGAAGACGACGAAGATCAGGACCAGGGGCAGCAGCGACATCAGGGTCTCGGCGCCGCCGGGGGCGGGAGCGCCCGCGGTCTGCGCCAGGGCCGTGGAGACGAACATCCGGGAACTCCTGTTGGGACAAGGATGGGGCTGAACTTGTGACCGCGGGACTATACAAGCCGTCCGCCGGCTTGCAACCCAAACCGCCGCCCACGGGACCCGCCCGCGCTTGGCAGCGCCGCCGGCCGGGGCTAGGGTCCCGGGGCGTCCCGGATATGGGGTGCGCTCTCCCTTTTCGCAATCGGTGCCCCGATGAGCCAGCCACCCGATCTCCTGCCGCTGCTGACCCGCATCGCCGAGGCGCTGGAGCGGCTGGCGCCGACCGCCGCGCCCGCCATCGACCTCGGGGCGGCCGACGCCTTCGTGTGGCATGCCGAGGCCGGCCGGCTGGAGCCGGTGCCGGTGGTCGCGCGCGTCGATATCGGCCTGCTGCAAGGCGTGGAGCGGCAGCGCGACCAGTTGCTGGAGAACACGCGCCGCTTCGCCCGGGGCCTGCCGGCCAACAACGCCCTGCTCTGGGGCGCGCGCGGCATGGGCAAGAGCTCGCTGGTCAAGGCCGTGCACGCGGCGGTGAACGCCGAGACGCCCGGCAGCCTGGCGCTGGTGGAGATCCACCGGGAGGACATCCCGTCCCTGCCCCGGCTGCTGGCGGCGGTGCGGGCGTCGGAGCGGCGTTGCGTGCTGTTCTGCGACGACCTGTCCTTCGATACGGGCGACCAGCACTACAAGTCGCTGAAGGCGGTGCTGGAGGGCGGTGTCGAGGGGCGGCCGGCCAACGTGCTGTTCTACGCCACCTCGAACCGCCGGCACCTGATGCCGCGCGACATGATCGAGAATGAGCGCTCCACCGCCATCAACCCGGCCGAGGCGGTGGAGGAGAAGGTCAGCCTGTCCGACCGGTTCGGGCTGTGGCTGGGCTTCCACAATTGCGACCAGGAGACCTTCTTCGCCATGGTCGAGGGTTACGCCACCGCCTTCGACCTGGCGGTGCCCGCGGAGGAGCTGCGGGCCGGCGCGGTGGAATGGTCGGTGACGCGCGGCAGCCGCTCCGGCCGGGTCGCCTGGCAGTACATCCAGGATCTGGCCGGGCGGCTGGGGAAGCGCCTGGACTGACGCTTCCCCGCCCCGGCCTCAAGCGGCCTTGATGTCCGCCAGGAAACGCTCGACGCGGCCGCGCAGCGCTTCCGACTGCTGCGACAGCTCGCGCGCCGCGCCCAGCACCTGGGACGCGGCGGCACCGGTCTGGCCCGCGGCCTCCGTCACCTGGACGACGTTGCTGGAGACCTCCTGGGTGCCGGTGGCGGCCTGGGACACGTTGCGGCTGATCTCCAGCGTGCTGGCGCCCTGCTGCTCCATCGCGGCGGCGATGGAGGTCGAGATCTCGTTCACCTGCTCGATGGTCTGGCCGATGCTGCGGATGGACTCGACCACCTCCCCCGACGCCTGCTGCACGGCGGCGATCTGGGCCGAGATCTCCTCGGTGGCCTTCGCGGTCTGGTTGGCGAGGCTCTTGACCTCGCTGGCCACGACGGCGAAGCCCTTGCCGGCCTCGCCGGCCCGGGCGGCCTCGATCGTGGCGTTCAGGGCCAGCAGGTTGGTCTGGCCGGCGATGGACTGGATGAGTTCCACCACTGCCCCGATGCGCTGAGTCGTTTGGGCAAGCCCCCCAACCACCTGGTTGGTGAGCAGGACGCTGCTCGACGCCTGGTCGGCGATGGTCTTGGAATGGGCGACCTGGCCGGCGATCTCCCGGATGCTGGCCGCCATCTCCTCGGCGGCGGAGGCGACAGTCTGCACGTTGGCCGTCGTCTGCTCAGCGGCGGCGGCCGCCGATCCGGCCTGACGGTTGGTCTCCTCGGCGATCGCCGCCATGCTCTGCGCGGTGGCATCCAGTTCCGTGGCCGACGCGGCGACGGCGCGAAGCACCGTGGCGGACTCGGTGTCAAAGGCGCGGACCAGCGCGTCCACTGCGGCGGCCCGGCGCGCTTTGACTGCCTGCTCTTCCTCCTGGGCGGCGGCGAGGCGCGCGTTCTCGACCAGTCCGTCCTTGAACACCTGCACCGCCCGGGCCATCGCGCCGATCTCGTCGGAACGATCGGCGCCGACCACGTCCACCTTCAGGTCGGCGGCGGCAAGGCGGGTCATGATGCCGGTCATCTGGTCCACGGACGCGGCGATGCGGCGCTCGAAGAACCAGACCAGCCCGGCCAGGAGACCGGCGACGACCGCGAGCGCGCCGCCGACATAGAAGAGCGACGCGCTGTAGATAGCCTGGGCGGCGGCGGCCTCCTCCGCGGCACGCTTGCCGTCGATCTCGATCAGGGCGACCAGGTCGGCGCTGACCTTGTCGAACAGCGGCTTCGACGCGCGGAAGATGTCGTTGGCCTTCTCGTTCTCGTTCTTGCGCGAATGGGCGAGCAGGGTGGCGCTGCCGCGCAGATACTCGTCCCAGGTTGCCATGGCGGCCTGCAGGGCCTGCCGGGTCGCGGGCCGCAGCTCGAAGGCGCCGTACTGCTTGAAGGTGTCGGCGGCGAGAGCGCGCAGCCGCTCGATCTCGCGGTCGGCCTCAGCCTTGCGGGCTTGGTCCGTGGAAAGAATGTGCGTCGCTTCGGCGATCCGGTAGTCCGAGGTCGCCGTGTTGACGACGCCGAGCAGGTTGGCCCGCGGCAGCCAGATGGTGGTCATCTCGGTCGTCTTCTGGTTGACCGTCGACAACCGATCCAGCGCGAACACCCCCAGACCGATGACGAATACCGCGAGGACCGCCAGCGCGACGCGCATCCGGCCCCGCAGCGTCTTGAGCCCCTGTCCCATCATTCCAAACCCCCTGCTCCGATGGTTCCGGCTGTGCCGGACTCTTCTTTCGGATGAGGAGTTGGAGCGGCTTCTGATTTAGGCAAACTATACTTTAGTTGGGGATGAAGTCCGTCCAGCCCTCAGCGACGAGGGCTTCGTCAGCACCCGCCGGGATCTAGCGCCGCTCCAGCTGCTCCATCGGGTCGAGCGCCTGGTTGCCCTTGCGTATCTCGAAATGCAGCTGCGGGCCGCGGACATTGCCGGTGGCGCCGACGGTGCCGATCCGCTGGCCCCGCGTGACCCGCGCGCCGCGTTCGACCAGAAGCGTGTCCAGATGCGCATAGGCGGTGACGAAGCCGTCGCCGTGGCGGATCAGCAGCAAATTGCCGAAGCCGCGCAGCTCGTTGCCGGAATAGGCGACGACGCCGTCCTCGGAGGCGACGACCGGCGTTCCCTTCGGCGCGCCGATATTGATGCCGTCATTGTGGGCGCCGCCCGGCTTCGGCCCGAAGGAGGAGAGCATGGTCCCCGACACCGGCCAGGCGAACCGCCCGGCGCTCCGGGGCGGCGGCGCCTCGACCGGCGCGGGCGGCGGGGCCGGCGGCGGCAGGGCGGCGACCTGTTGCGGCGGGGGCTCGGCCGGAGATGGCACGGGGGCGATCGCCCCCGGGCCGGCGGCAGGCGCCACCGCCGACGGCTGGGAAATCGGCGGCGGGCCAGCTTGCGTGGCAGTCTGGGGCGGCAGCGGCGCGGCTTCGACGCCCTGCCGCGCCGGCTGAGTGGCCGGAGCCGGCACGGAGGGCGCCAGCGGACGCCCCTGCCCGCCACCGGGCGGCGGCAGTTCCGCCACTTCGATACCGCCGCGGGTCGGCGTGCCCGCAGGCGCGCTGGTGACCGGGGCCGGCGGCGGCGCCTGCGTCACCGTGGGCCGGGCGGCTGGGGCGGGCGCCGAGGCCGTCGGACGCGGCGCCGGCGGGCGGGCGGCGGCGACCTGCGTGCCCTGCCCGGCGCCTTGCCCCGCCGTCATGGCGCGCGCCGAGGGCAGCCGCAGTGTCCGACCGGCCTGGATGCCGTAGGGCGGCGCGATGGCGTTGAGGCGCACCAGCTCGCTGACATCGACATTGTAGGTGCGGGCGATGCCGTAGAGCGTGTCGCCGGCCCGCACCTGGTACTCGCGCGGGGTCGGCAGCACCAGCCGCTGCCCGGCCTGCACATTGTAGGGCGGCGCCAGCCGGTTGGCCTCCAGCAGATCGCGCAGCGGCACGCCGTAGCGCTTGGCGATGTCGTAGACCGTCTCGCCGCGCGACACGAAGATGCTGTTGGCGGGCGCCGGCGTCACGGGTGCCGCGGGCCTCGGCGGCGGCGCCACCGTCTCGGCGCAGCCGGCCAGCAGCAGCGCGGCCGCCAGGACAAGCCGGAGCCGCATGGTCACGCCGTCTCCGCGCTCAGGCTGGGCGCGTTGCTGTCCGGCAGCTCCGGCAGCAGCGGCACGAAGCGGACGGGCCAGAGGTCCTCGCGCGTGAAGCCGCTCTCGGTCCGGCGGATCTTGACGATCTTCTGCTCGCGCCGGTCGGCGCCCAGCGGGATCACCATGATGCCCCCCGGCGCCAGCTGCTGCAGCAGCGCCTCGGGCGGCTCGGCCCCGCCGCCGGCGGTCACCAGGATGCGCTCGAAGGGCGCCGCCTCCGGCCAGCCGCGCGTGCCGTCGCCATGGCGGGTGGTGACGTTGTGCAGCCGCAACTGCTGGAAGCGCCGCTCGGCGTCGGCCAGCAGCGGCCGGTGCCGCTCGATCGTGTAGACCCGCCGGCAGATCTTGGACAGCACCGCCGCCTGGTAGCCCGACCCGGTGCCGATCTCCAGCACCCGGTGCCGGTCGGTCAGCTCCAGCACCTGGGTCATCAGCCCGACCACCAGCGGCTGGCTGATGGTCTGGCCGTGGCCGATCGGCAGGGCCGTGTCCTCATAGGCCTGGTCGTGGAAGGTCGGCGGCACGAAGGCCTCGCGCGGGACCAGCTCCATGGCGCGCAGCACGCCGGTGTCGCCCACGCCGTTGCGGCGCAGCAGCATCAGCAGCCTGATCTTGCGCGCCGCGGTGCTCACGCGAAGGCCCCCCTCAACGCCGCCAGCGTATCGTAATGCGTCAGGTCCATGTAGATCGGCGTAACGGAGATGCCGCCCTCGCGCACCACATGCACGTCGGTGTCGGGCGCCACGGTGCTGTCGGCCCGGACGGGCCCGATCCAGAAGTAGCGCCGGCCGCGCGGGTCGATGCGCTCGTCCAGCTGGTCGCCGATCTTGCGGTTGCCGTGGCGCACCACCTCGATGCCGGTCACCTGGTCGGGCGGGCGGTGCGGGAAGTTCACGTTCACCAGCACATGGCGCGGCCACTCCACCGCCATGGCCTTGCGCACCACCTGCGGGCCCCAGGCCTCCGCCGTGTCCCAGTGCGGCGCGCCCTCGTCCGACACGCGCTGGCTCATGGCGATGGCGCGCACGCCCAGCAGCGTCGCCTCCATGGCGCAGGCGATGGTGCCGCTGTAGGTCACGTCCTCGCCCAGATTGTTGCCGTGGTTGACGCCGGACAGCACGAGATCAGGCCGGTGGTCGGCCATGAGGTGGTTGATCGCCAGCAGCACGCAGTCGGTCGGCGTGCCGTCGACCGTGTAGCGCTTCTCCCCCACCTCCTTGAGGCGCAACGGGCGGTGCATGGTCAGCGAGTGGCTGGCGCCGGACTGCTCGGCCTCCGGCGCCACCACCCAGACGTCGTCGGAGAGCTGGCGCGCGATCCGCTCCAGCACGCCGAGGCCCGTGGCGTGGATGCCGTCGTCGTTGCTGATGAGGATGCGCTTGCCGCGCAGGTCCGCCTCAGCCATGGCGCGCGATCCGCTCCAGCCCGCCCATGTAGGGGCGGAGCACCTCCGGCACGAGGATCGAGCCGTCGGGCTGCTGGTAGTTCTCCATGACCGCGATCAGGCAGCGGCCGACCGCCACGCCCGAGCCGTTGAGGGTGTGGACGAACTGGGTGTTCTTGTCGCCCTTGGCGCGCCAGCGGGCCTTCATGCGGCGGGCCTGGAAGTCCCCGCAGTTGGAGCAGCTGCTGATCTCGCGGTAGGCGTTCTGGCCGGGCAGCCAGACCTCGATGTCGTAGGTCTTGCGCGCCCCGAAGCCCATGTCGCCGGTGCACAGCACGATGGTACGGAACGGCAGGCCAAGACGGGTCAGGATCGTCTCCGCCGCCCTGGTCATGCGCTCATGCTCCGCGTCGGACTGCTCCGGCGTGGTGATGCTGACCAGCTCCACCTTGTAGAACTGGTGCTGGCGGATCATGCCGCGCGTGTCCTTGCCGGCCGAACCGGCCTCGGAGCGGAAGCAGGGCGTGCGGGCGGCGAAGCGCCAGGGCAGCTCGTCCGCCTCGATGATCATGTCGGCCGCCAGATTGGTCAGCGGCACCTCGGCCGTGGGGATCAGCCAGAAGCCGTTGGTGGTGGCGAACAGATCCTCGGAGAATTTCGGCAGCTGGCCGGTGCCGAACATGGCGGCGTCGCGCACCATCAGCGGCGGCGACATCTCGGTGTAGCCGAACTCCTCGCCATGCACGTCCAGCATGAAGTCGCCCAGCGCGCGCTCCAGCCGGGCCAGCGCGCCGCTCAGCACGGTGAAGCGGGCGCCCGACAGCTTGGCGGCACCGCCGAAATCCATCAGGCCCAGCGCCTCGCCCAGCTCGAAATGCTCCTTGGCACCCTCGATCGGGCGCGGCTCGCCGACGCGGCGCAGCTCGACATTGCCGTGCTCGTCGGCGCCGTCGGGCACGTCGGCGGCGGGCAGGTTCGGCAGCGAGGCGAGGATCGTCTCCAGCTGCTCGGCGACCTCCTTCTCCTCGGCCTCCGACGCGGCGATGCCGTCCTTCAGGCTCGCCACCTCGTCCATCAGCGGCTGGGCGTCGCGGCCTTCCTTCTTCGCCTGCCCGATCTGCCGGGAGACGTCGTTGCGCCTGGCCTGCATCTCCTGGAAGGAAGTCTGGGCGGCGCGGCGGCGCTGGTCGAGCGCCAGGATGGCCTGGGCCTGGGGCTCCAGCCCGCGGCGCTTCAGGCCGGCATCGAAGGCGTCGGGATTGTCGCGGATGGCGCGAAGGTCGTGCATGTCGGCCGGATCGGTTCGGGTTCGGGTCCCTGCTTATACGGCCCCGCCCCGGTCCGGTCCAGTGACCCCGGGGTGTGGCCCCTACCCCGAAACCGCTTCCTCCGCCGCCTCCTCGGCCGCGCGCTTCTTCTCGATGCGGCGGGCGATGATGATGGACACCTCGTAGAGCGCGATCAGCGGGATGGCGAGGCCGATCTGGCTGATCACGTCGGGCGGCGTCAGGATGGCGGCGGCGACGAAGACGAAGACGATGGCGAAGCGGCGCTTCTGCGCCAGCCCCTCTGCGCTGACGATCCCGACTCGGGCCAGCAGCGTCAGCAGCACCGGCAGCTGGAAGGCGATGCCGAAGGCGAAGATCAGCGCCATCACCAGGGACAGATATTCCGCCACCCGCGTCTCCGCGACGATGGGGAGAGAGCCCTGGCCGCCGGCGGTCTCGAAGCTGATGAAGAACTTCAGCGCCATGGGCATGATGAAGAAATAGACCAGGCAGCCGCCCAGGGTGAACAGCACCGGCGTCGCCCAGAGAAAGGGCAGGAAGGCCTTGCGCTCGTGCTTGTAGAGGCCGGGGGCGACGAACTTCCAGATCTGGTTGGCGATGACCGGGAAGGCCACCAGCGCGCCCGCCCAGAAGGCGATCTTCAGATGGGTGAGGAAGGCCTCCTGCGGCGCCGTGTAGATCATGCGGCGCGCCTCCACCTTGTCGCCATAGGCGACCACCAGCGGCTGCATGAGCGCGTCGTAGATCTGGGGCGCGAAGAAGTAGCAGGCGACGAAGGCGATCAGCAGGGCGCCCACCGACTTCATCAGCCGGTCGCGCAGCTCGATCAGATGATCGAGCAGCGGCATCTTGCTTTCGTCGAGATCGTCCTCGGGGGCGCCGGTCATGCGCGCTCCTCAGGCTTGGCGGGCGGTACTGCGGACTGCGACGTCGGGGTGACCGGAGGCGTCGGGACGACCGTCGCATGCGTCGCCGCCGGCGGCGGCACCGCGGCGGGCGTATCGGTGGGCGGCAGCGGCGTCGAGGGACGCGGCTTGGCGGCGGGGTCCTCGAAGGGGCGCGGCGCGTCGGAGAACTCGTCCACGCTGAGCGCGCCGCCGATGAAATTGTCGGGGTCGACGGCCTTGGCGATCTGGTCCTGGACGTTGAAGTTGCGGACCTGCTGCGCCTGCTTGCGCAGATCGTCCAGCTCGGCCTCGCGCATCATCTCGTCGATATGGCCCTGGAAGTCGCGCGCCATCAGCCGCGCCTTCCGCACCCACTTGCCGACGGAGTAGAGCGCCTTGGGCAGGTCCTTGGGCCCGATCACCACCAGGGCGACGACGGCGATGACCACAAGCTCCGGCCATCCGATATCGAACATGCGGGTATCCCGTTGCGGGCCGGCGGACCGGCCGGGGGCGCGGCCCGGTCAGGCGGCGCTCAGCCCTTCAGGGCCTGGTCCTGGCGGGCCGGGTCCTTGACGGCCTCGGTGGCGACGGTGGTGCCGCCGCCGATGGTCTTCGGCTCGGCCGGCGTGGCGGCGGCGGTGTCGTCGCCCTCTTCCTTCAGGCCGGACTTGAAGTTCTTGATGCCCTTGGCGAGGTCGCCCATGACCTTCGGCAGCTTGCCGGCGCCGAAGAGGATCAGAACCACGACGAGGACGATCAACCAGTGACCGATGCTGAAGGTACCCATGGCGGCGTCCGTATCCCTGGATGCGTGAAGTTGGGGGTCCCGAAAGGCGCGGCACTATGGCATGCGCACATGCCCGCCGCAACGCGCCGAACGGCCGTCCCTTTCAGATGGGGTCTTGCGACGGAAATACAAAGGCTTGGCGGGGATCGAGCGACACGGCGACGTGCCGCCCCTCCTCCGGCAGGAACAGCCCGGGCACCCGGGCGTGCAAGTGGACGGTGCCGCCGCGCCCGTCATGGACGCGGAGATGCACCAGGCTGGTGCGGCCCAGCAGCCGCGCCGCCTCCACCCGCGCCAGGTTGGGCGGGCCGGAGCCGGGATCGGCGTCCAGGCGCAGCGCCTCGGGACGGATCAGCACGCGCACCGCCTCGCCGTCCGCATGGCCGCCGGCCAGAACCGGGCCGACCGGCGTCTCCACCCGCCCGTCGCGCACCGTGCCGCGCAGCGCGTTGACCTCGCCGAAGAAGCTGGCGGCGAACTCGTCCACGGGACGCATGTAGAGATCGGCCGGCGCGCCGACCTGAACGACCCTGCCGTCGCGCATCAGCACGATCCGGTCGGCCAGGAACATGGCCTCCTCCGGATCGTGGGTCACCAGCATGGTGGCGGCGCCGCTGGCCTTCAGCACGTGCAGCGTCTGGTCGCGCACCTGCTCGCGCAGCCGCGCGTCGAGCCCTGAGAAGGGCTCGTCCAGCAGCAGCACGGCCGGATTCGGCGCGAGCGCCCGGGCCAGCGCCACCCGCTGCTGCTGCCCGCCCGAGAGCGCATGGGGGAAGCTGGCGGCGAAGCCCTCCATCCCGACTTGGCGCAGCCGCGCCATCGCGCGCTCGCGCTGCTCCGCCGGCGCCAGCCGGTTCAGCCCGAAGCGGACATTGTCCAGCACCGACAGATGCGGGAACAGCGCGTAGTCCTGGAACACCAGCCCGATGCCGCGACGTTCCGGCGGCAGCGCGTAGCCGGGGCCGGCGATGGGCGTGCCGCCGATGGCGACCATGCCGGTCTGCAGATCCTCGAGGCCCGCCGCCAGGCGCAGCAGCGTCGACTTGCCGCAGCCGCTGGGGCCCACCAGGCAGACGATCTCGCCGGGATGGATCGCGATGTCGACGCCGTCGACGGCCAGCTTCTGCCCGAAGCGGTGGCTGACCTCCTGCAGGGTCAGCGCCGGTGTCGCGGCCGCGGCGCGCGGCATCGCGGGTGCCATGCGGTCGACGGGCGCTGCCCGGCTGGCCGGCGTCGCGGCGTCGGGTTCATCCCGGACGGCGGTATCCCTCAGGGTCTGGTCCATGACGGCAGCGCGGCGCCTTTCGTGGAACGGGTCGCCGGACAGGGCCCGGCGCGTCCTTCCTATTAGGGCACGCTTGCACGCGAATGCAAACGACTCTTATTTCGGCGGGCAAACCGATGCTCAGCCTTCGGCCGGTTCCCTCTCACGCTCCTCGGCGGCGGAGAGGACCGGATCGGCCTTCTCCAGAATGCCGGAGACGGCGGGACGGGCGTCCAGCAGCCCCGCCGCGCGGAGATCGTCGATGCCGGGCAGGTCGCGCAGCGACTCGAGCCCGAAATGGTCCAGGAAGCCAGGGGTGGTGATCCAGGTCAGCGGCCGGCCCGGGCTCTCGCGCCGCTTGCCGGGCCGGATCCACCCGGCCTCCATCAGGATGTCCAGAGTGCCCTTGCTGGTGGCGACGCCGCGGATGCTCTCGATCTCGGCGCGGGTCACCGGCTGGTGGTAGCCGATGATCGCCAGCGTCTCGATGGCGGCGCGGGACAGCTTCTGCTGGACCTCGGTCTCCAGCTTCAGCGCGTCCGCCAGGTCGGGTGCCGTGCGGAAGGCCCAGCGACCGCCGGACGCCACCAGGTTCACGCCCCGGTGCGCGTAGAGGTCGGCGAGGTCGAGCAGCAGCCCGCGCACATCGGTCCCCTCGCCCAGCCGCGTCTGCAGCGCCTCCTCCGGCACCGGCTCGGCGGAGGCGAAGAGCAGCGCCTCGACAAGGCGGAGCTGCTGGGTGCGGTCGTCGAATAGGGTGGACATGGAACCTGTCTAACGTGTGCCAGCCGAGGCGGTCCAGTGAAAGCGGCGTGACTTCAGGCGGCCTGGGCCTGCGCACGCTGCCAGAGTACGGTGCAGGGAATTTCCATCAGGTCGCTCCAATGCACGTCGTATCCGTACTCGCCGACCGTCGCCCGGTCGAACAGCCCCGGGTCCTCGCGCATGCCGGCATAGAGCGGGTGTCCCCCGACGATGTCCGACACGTCGACCGTGCTGACGGCGCCGGTCTCCCAGGTCACCACCAGACGGTAGCCGGGCAGCGGCGATACGGCGGATATCCTTGGCGCGGCCATCGTCACCTCCGACCCGGGTTGAGGGCTGTCCAGGCGTTCATGAGCACGTCCCGGTTCTCGGCGCCCACGCCATGGCATCGGCGGCCCGACGGACATCGCCTTCCATGACCCTCAGAGTAGCGATTTCCACCAGCGCCGAGAAGTCCGGCCCCACCACATGGAAATGCGGCGGCGGATGATCGGGTCCGTAGAGCGCGAGCTTGCACGCTGCGAAGCGCTTGATCGTCGTCACCGCCGCCTCACTCCTGCGGCGGGCGGCGCATGTAGATGGGCTGGAAGGCGCCGTCCTGGCGGAGTTCGAGCCGGCCGGCCTTGGCCAGTTCCAGTGTGGCGACGAAGGTGGCGGCGAGCGCCGAGCGGGCCTTCAGCGCGCTGCCGCGCCAGCCGCCCGGCAGGAAGGCGGAGAGCCTGGTCCAGTCCGGCAGGCGGCCCAGGATCTCCTCCACCCGGCGCACCGCATCCTCGATGGAGTAGAGTTCCGTTGCCTTGATCTGGAAGGGATCGTGCTTCTGCTGGCGGCGCTTGTGGTCACCATAAGCCTTCAGCAGATCGTAGAGCGTCACGTCGAGCACGCGCTTCTCGAAGACCGGCAGGTCCTCCGGCGCGCCGCGGGGGAACACGTCGCGGCCCAGCTGCGACCGGGCGAACAGGCGGGCGGCGGCGCCCTGCATCGCCTCCAGCCGCTGCAGCTGGAAGGCCAGGGCCGCGGCCAGCTCCTCGCCGGTCGGCTCCTCCGTCTCCGGCTCCGGCAGCAGCAGGCGCGACTTCAGATAGGCCAGCCACGCCGCCATCACCAGATAGTCCGCCGCCAGCTCCAGCCGCAGCGTGCGGGCCTGCTCCACGAAGGCCAAGTACTGCTCGGCCAGCTGCAGGATGGAAATGCGGGTCAGGTCGACCTTCTGGTCGCGCGCCAGGGCCAGCAGCAGGTCGATCGGCCCCTCGTACCCGTCGATGTCGAGCAGCAGGGACGATCCGGGATCGACCCGGTCGCGGACCTCCTCGAAATCATCGTTGGCGGGGGTCTCGACCATGGGCGCCGCTCAGCTGCTGAGCCCGGTGAGGCTCACGATGAGGTCCACTACGTAACCCGCTGGAATCCCGACCAGCCAGGCCATGGGATCGAAGTTCAGCCCGGCCTCGCGCGCGGCGTAGGGCAGCAGGAAGACGCCCAGGACCAGGATCAGGATGCCGTAGCGCTCCAGCTTCGCCAGTGGCCGCGCCAGCGGGGCCGGCAGGATGCCGACCGCCACCCTGCCCCCGTCCAGCGGCGGCAAAGGCAGCATGTTGAAGACGGCCAGGATCACGTTGATCCAGATGGAGATTTCCAGATTCTGCCGGACCCATTCCGAGGCGAAGCCCGGCAGGAACGGCGTGACGTGGTAGAGCAGCGCCGAGGCGATCGCCAGGATGATGTTCACCCCGGGCCCGGCCAGCGCCACCCAGACCATGTCGCGCCGGGGATTGCGCAGGTTGCGGAAATCCACCGGCACCGGCTTGGCCCAGCCGAACAGGAACCCTGTCGACAGGAACATGATGGCCGGCAGGATCACCGTGCCGAAGGGATCGATGTGGCGCGCCGGGTTGAAGCTGACGCGGCCCAGCATGTAGGCCGTGTCGTCGCCCAGCCGCCGGGCCATCCAGCCGTGCGCCGCCTCGTGGAAGGTGATGGCGACGATCACCGGCAGCGCCATGACCGAGAGCCGCAGCACGATGTCCTGCAGGCCCTCCATCAGGCGATTCCCGTTCCCAGCAGCATGTCCAGCTCCAGCTTCAGCGCGGCGGCGTCCACGGGCTCCGCCGCCTTGACAAAGCCGCGGGCCCTCTCCCACCGCGCGGCGGCCTCGGTCGTCAGCCGGGGCGCCACGGCGGCGATGGCCTTCATCTGGTCCATCTCGCCGTTGCAGTGAAGGGCCACGTCGCAACCTGCGGCAAGAACGGCCAGGGCGCGCTCGGCGGGCCCGCCCTTCAGCGCCTCCATGCCGAGGTCGTCACTGAACAGCAGCCCGTCGAAGCCGATATGGCCGCGCACCACCTCGCCGATGACCCGGGCGGAGGTGCTGGAGGGCGACAGGCTGTCCACGGCGGTGTAGACGACATGCGCCACCATCGCCATGGGCAGGTCCGCCAGCGCGCGGAAGGGCGCGAAATCGGTCGCCTCCAGCTCGGCGCGCGGCGTCGGCACCACGGGCAGCTCCTTGTGGCTGTCGACATGGGCGCGGCCATGGCCGGGGATGTGCTTGACGACGGGCAGCACGCCGCCGGCCATGAGCCCCTCGGCCTGGGCCCGGGCCAGCTCGGCCACCAGGCGCGGCTCGCCGGCGAAGGCGCGGTCGCCGATCACGTCGTGGGCGCCGGGCACCGGCACGTCGGCCACCGGCGCGCAGTCCACGTCGATGCCCAGCGGCTCCAGCATCGCCGCCAGCAGCCGCCCGTGCAGCCAGGCGGCGCGCGTGCCGCCCGGCGCCAGCAGCCCGGCGGCGGGCAGCGCCGGCCAGTGCGGCGGGCGCAGCCGGGCGACGCGGCCGCCCTCCTGGTCGATGAGGACGGGAGCCGCGCGGTCGACGCTGTCGCGCATCTCCGCCACCAGCCGCCGTACCTGCTCCGCCGAGTCGCAGTTGCGCCGGAACAGGATGAAGCCGAACGGGTCGGCGTCGCGGAAGAAGGCCCGCTCCTCCGCCGTCAGGTCCGTGCCGGCGCAGCCATAGACGACGGCGGTGGCGTCAGTTCCGGACAAGGATGCACCCGTCGGCCTGGGCCTTCATGGCGTCGCAGATGCTCTTGGCCCGCGCCTCGTCGGTCGGGCCGGCCTGGACGCGGTAATAGACGCCCTTGGCGCCGAGGTCGGCCTTGACCACCCGCATGCCGAGCCCGCCCATGACACCCGCATGCTTGCGCGAGAGGCGCTGCCATTCCTTGTTGGCGATGTCCTCGCTGGGCACCGACGCGATCTGGATGCGCACGCCGCCCGCGACGGGCGCGGCCGGAGTCGCGGCGGGCGTGGCGGTCGCCGGCGCGGTGGCGGGCGGCTTCACCGCCGCCTGCGGCTGGGCGACCGGCACCTGGGCCGTGGCTGCAGGAGCCGTGGCGCCGGGCGCCGGAGACGCCGGTGCGGGCGCCGCCTGGGCCGGAGTCGCGGCGGGAAGCTGCTTCGGAGGCGCCAGCGGAGTCGGCGCTGGCGGCTGCGCGGCGGCAGGCGGGGTCACGGCGGCCTGCGCGGCAGGAGCCGGCTGCGCGGGGGCCGGGGCGGCCGGCGCCTCCTCGGGCGGCAGCTCGGCGACCTTCGGCTCCGGCGGCAGGGGTTTGGGACGCTCCAGCGGCGCTTCCGGCGGCGGCAGCAGGCGCTCCACCCCGGCCTCGTTAGCCGTCGGGTTCAGCCGGTCGTAGACCAGCTTGTCCTGGTGCGGGACGTCCATGCCGCCCGGCTGCTCCGGCCGGATCTTGGTCGGGCTGGGGTCGGCGCGGACGATCGGTGCCACGCTCTCGGTCCCGGCCCGGGTGCCCTGGTTGTAGGCGTACCAGATGATGCCGCCGAAGGCACTCAGCCCGAGCGCCACCACCAGCGGCCCGACGAGGCTGCGCCGCGCCGGCGGGGCATCTTCCTCGTCGGTCACGTAGTACCCGCCCTGGCCCTGATCGGCCCGGAAGTCGTCGTCACGCTCGCTCATGCTTCACCGCATCTCCTCGGCCGGCTCCACGCCCATGATGGCGAGACCGGACGCGACGACAAGGGACAACGCCTTGACAAGGGCGAGGCGGGCGCGGGTCACCGCGTCGTTCCCCTCGATCAGGAAGCGCAGGGAGGCGTCGTCCTTGCCCTTGTTCCACAGGGCGTGGAAGCCCGAGGCGACGTCGTGCAGGAAGAAGGCGACCCGGTGCGGCTCGTGCGCCTCGGCCGCCGCCTCGACGATGCGCGGCCAGCTGAGCATGGTGCGGATCAGGTCCAGCTCCTCGGGCGCCGTCAGCGGCGACAGGTCGACGCCCGCCAGACCCTGGCCCGACAGGTCCCAATCCTTGTGCACCTCGGCCGCGTGGCGAAGCACGCTGCGGCAGCGGGCATGGGCGTACTGGACATAGAAGACCGGGTTGTCCTTGGACTGCTCGGTCACCTTGGCGTAGTCGAAATCCAGCGCCTGGTCGTTGCGGCGGGTCAGCATGATGAAGCGCACGACGTCTCGGCCGACCGTGTCGATCACGTCGCGCAGCGTCACGAAGGTGCCGGCGCGCTTCGACATCTTCACCGGCTCGCCGTTCTGCATCAGATGGACGAGCTGGCAGATCTTCACGTCCAGCGCGGCCTTGCCGCCGGTCACGGCGGTGGTGGCTGCCTGCATGCGCTTGATGTAGCCGCCATGGTCGGCGCCCCACACGTCGATCAAGACGGAGGAGCCGCGGCGTTGCTTATCAAGGTGATAGGCGATGTCGTTGGCGAAATAGGTGCCCGACCCGTCGGACTTCTTCAGCGGCCGGTCCACGTCGTCGCCGAACTGGGTGGCCTTGAACAGGGTCTGCGGGCGCGGCTCCCAATCGTCGGGCTTCTTGCCCTTGGGCGGCTCCAGCACGCCGACATAGAGCAGCCCCTGCTCCTCCAGCGACTTCAGCGCCGCCTCCACCGCCCCGCTCTCGACCAGAGAGCGCTCGGAGGTGAAGACGTCGTGGCGGATGTTCATCGCCGCGAGGTCCTCGCGGATGCCGGCCATGATCTGGTCGATGGCGAAGGCGCGGACCGGGGCCAGCCATTCCGCCTCCGGAACGTCCCGCCACTTGGCGCCGTCGCGGGCGGCCAGGGCGGCGCCGACGTCCTTCAGGTACTCGCCCGGATACATGCCGGCGGGGATCTCGATGTCCGCCTCGCCCAGCGCCTCGCGGTAGCGCAGGTGGGTGGAGCGGGCCAGCACGTCGACCTGGGCGCCGGCGTCGTTGATGTAGTATTCGCGGGTGACGTCGTAGCCGGCCTTCTCCAGCAGCGCCGCCAGCGCGTCGCCGACCACCGCGCCGCGCCCGTGGGCGGCGTGCAGCGGGCCGGTCGGGTTGGCCGAGACGTATTCGACATTCACCTTCACGCCGCACCCGAGCTCGCTCTTCCCGTACTCGGCGCCGGCGGTGAGGATGTCGGCCACACGGCCGCGCCAATAGTCGGCCGAGACGCGCAGATTGACGAAGCCCGGGCCGGCGATCTCGGCGGAGGTGACCTCCGGCAGTGCCGCCAGCTTCGGCACCAGCGCCTCGGCGATCTTGCGCGGCGGCTGCCCGGCCTGCTTGGCCAGCACCATGGCGGCGTTGGTTGAGATGTCGCCATGCGACGCCTCGCGCGGCGGCTCCACCGCCAGACGGGACAGGTCCAGCCCCTGCGGCAGGGCGCCGGCGGTGACGAGCTCCTCGAGCGCGGCCTTAATCTTGGCCTCGAAGTCCTTGAAGACGTTCATGTCAGTCCAGATAGGTCAGAGTGTACGCGGTTCATGGCGAGGGGCTCGCCTCATCAGGGGCGCACGCTTCCCGAGGTCGGCAGCGGGGGTGGTGTGCGTGCTTCGACAGGCTCAGCATGAGGGGTGTATTGCTGCTCCCGGTGAAAGAACCGGGCGTGCCTAGCGTACCCCAACCCTCATCCTGAGCCTGTCGAAGGACGCACCACCTCGCAGCCTCACCCGGTCGCGGCGCTCTCGTGCGAGCCCAACGGCGGCGCACCATAACCCGTCCCGGCCCCAAGGCGAAGCCAGGGTTTGAGCAAAAAAGCTCAGACCTACCCCGCGATCAGCTGCGCCTGCCGGAGCGCGAAGCGGTCGGTCATGCCGGCGACGTAGTCCAGCAGGCTCCGCGCCCACTCCACGCGCTCGAAGGTAAGCTTTCGGGCGCCCTGCATGGTTTCCAGCAGCGAGGCCGAGCGGCGGGGCAGCGTGCCGCCGGGGCCCAGCCGCTCGCGCTCCAGCAGCGCCTCGCCATAGGCGTCCAGCAGGGTGGTGATGGTGCGGGCGGCGATGATGTCGGTCTCGCAGCGCTGCTGGCCCCGGTAGATCTGCTCGTAGCTGACCCGCTCGATCGCCTTCAGCGCCTTGGCGCGCTCCGACATGTTCAGCAGCGGCGGGCAGCGCTTGCCCTCCATCAGGTCGGGCAGATGGTCGCGGAACTGCTCGGCGGCGTCGCGCACCAGCTGGTCGATGGCGCGGGCGCGCAGATAGATGAGCTTGCGGTCCTCGTCGTCGATGGTGCCGTACTCGCCCTGGTCGATCTCGACGCAGTGGGCCAGCAGCTCCTCCGCCTCCTTGAAGCTGACCATGCGCATCTTGCAGGCGTCCTCGATGTCGACGACGCGGTAGCAGGCGTCGTCCGCCGCCTCCACCAGATAGGCCAGCGGGTGGCGCTGCCAGCATTCCTCGCCCTGTTTCTCCAGCCCCGTCTCGGCGGCGACCTCGGCGAACAGCTCGCGCTCGCTGGAGAAGAAGCTGTATTTCCGGGCGTGCGGGCGGGTGTCGCCGGCATGGGCGGGCGCTGTCCAGGGATACTTGGTGTAAGTCGCCAGGGTCGCTGCGGTCAGCTGCAGCCCGCCGGTGGCGCGCCAGCCCTGCAGCCGGGTCAGCACCCGGAAGCCCTGGGCGTTGCCCTCGAAATTCATCAGCTCGTGGCGCTGCTGCTCCGGCAGCCCCTCCAGGATGCGCTGGCCGATCTCGCTGCCGCGGAACCAGTCGCTGATGATGTCCTCGCCGGTGTGGGCGAAGCAGGGCGTGCCGAGGTCGTGCGCCAGCGCCGCGGCGGCGACGACGTGACCGATGTCGAAGGGCGTGGCGTTGATCGTGGGGTTCTGCTCGACAATGGTGCGGCCGACCCAGGTGCCGAGCGAGCGCCCCACCCGCGCCGCCTCCATCGAGTGCGTCAGGCGCGAGCGGACATAGTCGGAGCCGCCGATGCCGTGCACCTGCTGCTTGTCCGCCAGCCGCCGGAAGCTGGTGGAGAAGGTGATGCGGTCGATGTCGATCTCGAAGGCGCTGCGGTAGGGCAGTTCGTCGCCGCCGCCGGGCTTCGCCAGCCGCTTGCGGCTCAACAGCCGGTTCCAATCCATCGACGCCATGGCACCCTCCACCGGAGCGAGGCTTTACGCTCCCCTTCCGTCCGCCTACATAGTAACCAACAGTTTGTCCAGGATACCTTCGGAGGCCGACTTGGCCGATACCGGCATGCAATCCCCCGCCCCCCCCGCAGCGCCGCCCCCGGGCCGGTCCGTGGGCCTGACCGCCAGCGCCGCCAGGCGCATCCGCGTCCTGGCGGAGAAGGAGGGCAATCCCGGGCTGAAGCTGCGCCTGTCCGTCTCCGGCGGCGGCTGCTCCGGCTTCCAGTACGGCTTCACCTTCGATGACGCCGTGTCGGACGAGGACCATTCCTTCGAGCGCGACGGCGCCACGCTGCTGGTCGACGACGTGTCGCTGGACCTGCTGGCCGGTGCCGAGGTCGACTTCGTCGAGGATTTGATGGGGGCCTATTTCAAGGTCCAGAATCCGAACGCCAGCTCGTCCTGCGGCTGCGGTTCCTCCTTCTCGGTGTAGACATCTTGCGCATCGCCACCTGGAACGTGAATTCCGTCCGCAAGCGCCTGCCCAACGTCATGGGCTGGCTGGCCGACGCCAAGCCTGACGTGCTGCTGCTTCAGGAGCTGAAGTGCGAGACCGGCAGCTTCCCGCTGGCGGACTTTGAGGCGGCCGGCTGGCGCTGCCAGGTGGTGGGGCAGAAGTCCTACAACGGCGTGGCGCTGCTGTCCCGCGAGGAGGCGACCGATGTCGTCGACCGGCTGCCCGGAGGGGACGGGGACGAGCAGGCCCGCTATGTCGAGGCGACGGTGCGCGGAATCCGCATCGCCAGCCTGTACCTGCCGAACGGCAATCCGGTCGGCACGGATAAGTACCCGTACAAGCTGGCCTGGATGGACAGGCTGAAGGCGCATGCGGCGTCGCTGCTGGCGCGGGAGATTCCCGTCGTGCTGGGCGGCGACTACAACGTCATCCCCGGGCCGGAGGATGTGTACGATCCGGCGGCCTGGAGCACCGACGCGCTGTTCCGCCAGGAGACCCGGGCGAAGTTCCGGGAGATCCTGAACCTCGGCTACATTGAGGCCTTTCGCGCGCTCCACCCGACGCGCAGGCATGCCTACAGCTTCTGGGACTACCAGGCGGGCAGCTGGCAGCGGGACCGCGGCCTGCGCATCGACCATTTCCTGCTGTCTCCCCAGGCCGCTGACCGGCTGACCGCCTGCGAGATCGACAAGAGCCCGCGCGGCGAGCCCGAGGCATCCGACCACACCGCCGTCATCCTGGAACTGGCCGACTGAACCTCGCCGCCCTTCCGCTGTTTGCCTGACAGGGCGACGGCGCGGAGGAACGATGGCGGAAGGCGGGACGCTGGAGGGCGGGTGCCTGTGCGGCGCCGTCCGATACCGGATCGAGGGCGGGCTGAAGGCGGCCGGCGCCACCTACTGCCATTGCAGCCTCTGCCGCAAGGCCTCGGGCGCGCCCGTGATGGCCTGGGCCACCTTCCCGACCGCGGCGCTCTGGGTGACCCAGGGCACGCCCGCCTCCTACCAGGCGACGCCCACGGCGCTACGCCAGTTCTGCCGGGACTGCGGCACCCAGCTCTTCTTCTCCTATACGGTCGGCGAGCCGGAGCTGGACGTCTCCATCGCCAGCCTGGACACGCCGGAGGCGGTGCGGCCGAGCTATCACATCTGGGCGGCCGAGACCCTGCCCTGGCTGGACATCACGGACGAGCTGCCGCGCTATCCCGACGACGGGCCGGACGGCTCCCCGGAGCGGGATGCGCTGAAGAGCGCCTAACCGCGCTTCCGAATGATCGACACACCGCCACTGACCTCCAGCACGGCGTACTTGACCTGGTCCCCCCGCTCCAGCCCCTGGAGGGCGCAGGCGGGGCGTCGGGTTTACCCGAGTCGGAGGAGATCAGGCCCGCTGGTCGAGGCAGGCGGCGAGTTCGGCGGCGCGTTCCGCCGGCCGGTTCTCCTGGCTCGTTGAGGCCTTGACCGAGCGGACGCAGCCTGAGAAGGCCGGATTCTCCGCTACCGTCTCGCGCGGGGCGGTACCGGTGCAGGCGGCGAGCAGGAGGGGGAGCAGGAGAACGGGCAGGACGCGCATGGGGCCGGGGCTCCGCAAGGCTGGGACAGCGGGGCCGAGCATAAGCGTCTCCCGCACCTGCGAAGTGACCGCCGTCATCGACGCGGAGCCCGGCCGGGACGAGACTTTCCGGGCCGGGGCGTGACATCTCAGGGACGCATCGGTGAAAGCTTTGGCAGGTGGAAAGCATCGCTTGTCATCGCTTTGGATACCACGCAATCATGGTGATGCTCCCCGTCACGGGGTAATCCAGGAGGCGCGATCCGCCATGTCCGTCCCCCTCCCCACCCGGTTGTCGGAGCCGCACGCCGTCATCGCCGCGAGCTTCCCGCAGAGCCTGGCGCCGCGCCCTTCGGCCGCCGGCCGGTCGCTCTATCCCGACGCCTTCATGCTGGGCGAGGGATACCCGACGGAGGAGGATTTCGTCGTGGCCCGCCAGGAGGACGGCAAGGGCCTGGGCGTCTACACCAAGCGCGCCTTCCCGCGCGGCTACCGCATCTGCCTGATCAGCGGCGTGGTGGTGCATGAGGTCATGCAGCACACGCTGCAGATCTCGCCCGACAGCCATCTCTACGACCCCTACTTCACCGGCTTCCTGCTGCACAGCTGCGACCCCAACTGCTTCCTGGACATGGCACGGTTCGAGCTGTGGGCGATCAAGGACATCGCGCCCGGCGAGGCGCTGACGATGGACTACGCCAGCACCGAGGACGTGCTGTTCAAGCAGTTCCCCTGCCTGTGCGGCGCGCCGAACTGCCGCAAGTGGATCAGCGGCCGGCGCGAGCCCGCCCGCATGCCCGCGATCGCCGAATAACCCGAACCGTTCCGGATCCGACATGACCCCCGACGACCAGGCCGCCCCGCTCACCCGCGCGGCGCAGGGCGATGCTCTGCTTTGGTGGGAGCGCCCCGACCTCGGCTATCAGGGCCGCGACCTCCGGCTCGCCGGCCGCAGCCTGGATGAGCTCGCCCGCGCCGCCGGCGGCCCCGCCTTCTTCTATTCGGGCGCGCGGGTGCTGGAGAATCTCCGGCGGATCAAGGGCGCGCTGGAGACGACCGGGCTCGACCACCGCATCTGCTACGCCATGAAGGCCAACCGGTTCGGGCCGCTGCTCACCTGGATCAAGGGGTCTGGGCTGGCCGGCATCGACGTCTGCTCGCCGAACGAGCTGCTGTTCGCGCGCCAGTGCGGCTTCGAGGCCGGGGAGATCTCCTACACCGCCACGTCGGTCTCGTCGGCCGACCTGGACGTGCTGGCACGGCACCCGGGCACCTGGGTCAACGCCGACAGCCTCAGCACCATCCGCCGGCTGGGCGAGCGCTGCCCGGGCCGCAGCATCGGCATCCGCGTCAACCCGGCCATGGGCGTGGGCTATGGCGAGAACCAGCTGCTGCGCTACAGCGGCGACAAGACCAGCAAGTTCGGCATCTACAAGGACCGGTTCGAGGAGGCGCTGGAGCTGGCGGCCCGCTACGGCATGAAGGTCGAAGGCATCCATTTCCATACCGGCTGCGGCTATCTGAACGGCCAGCTGCCGGCCTGGCGCGAGATCGTGCGCGAGTGCCTGTGGTTCCTGGACCGGCTGGAGGCGCCGCGCCTTGTCAATCTCGGCGGGGGCCTCGGCGTGCCGCACGTCGAGTCTGATCGGGCGCTGGATCTGGAAGCCTGGGCCGGCGTGATCCGCGATAGCTTCCAGGGGCGTGGCGTCCGCGTGACGGTGGAGCCCGGCGACTACATCGTGAAGGACGCCGGCGTGCTGGTGCTGCAGGTCAATACGGTGGAGCGCAAGCGCGCGACGACCTTCGTCGGCGTCGATGGCGGCTTCAACCTGGCCATGGAGCCGGTCTTCTACAAGCTGCCCTGCGAGCCCGCGGTCTGCCGCCTGCCGGCCGACCGCGCCGAGGCCTTCGCCGCCGCGCGGACGGTCACCGTCGCCGGCAACATCAACGAGGCGCTGGACATCTGGGCGGAGAACGCCGCCCTGCCGGCCATCGAAGAGGGCGATTACCTGGCCCTGCTGAACGCCGGCGGCTATGCCTCCGCCATGGGCTCGAACCATTGCATGCGGGCACAGGCGCAGGAGTTCCTGCTGGTCTGACCGGCCCCGTTGGAACGCGGCGGGGCGAAACCGCCGCGTTACAACTCGAAACAGCGTTGATACAGGGTTTCCGCTACCGTCCAGGCCCCGTTCACCCCACCTGGAGGAAACCCATGTCCCGTCGCACCGCCCCTGCGACCGTCCTGACTTTGGCCGCCCTGGCCGTGACGGCGCTCGCCGCCTCCCCCGCCCTCGCCGGCGCCCGGCAGGAGGCACAGGTCAACATGCCCAAGGACGAGCGCGCCCGGAAAATCTTCGAGGAGTGGGGTTTCGCCGACAGCGTGCGCCATGGCGACACCGTCTACCTCTCGGGCGTCGTCGTCGGCCTGCGCCCTGGTGACACCGACCTGGACGCCGCCTATGCCCGCGCTTTCGACCGCATCGGCAAGATCCTGGAGGAGGCCGGCGCCAGCTGGGACGACGTGGTCGACATGACCACCTACCATACCGACGTGCCCGGCCAGCTCGACGCCATCGTGAAGGTCAAGCACCGCTACGTGAAGGCCCCCTTCCCCGCCTGGACCGCCATCGGCATCACCCGGCTGGTGCCGGACAACGGCATCACCGAGATCAAGGTGGTGGCAAAGGTGAAGCCGAAGGCGCCCTGAGACGCCGCGCCTTACGATCCCTCTCCCTTGACGCGGCTTTGCATTGGCTGCTCGGGCATGGCTGCCGTCCCCTCTCCCCGGGGAGAGGGACAGGGAGAGGGGGTACGGGAACGCGGAGCAGGGACAAACGTCGATGAAGCGCCCTTCCCCAACCCTCTTACCCCCCACCCCGGCCCTCTCCCCCTGGGAGAGGGGGCAAGCGGCGTGGTTCCTGCGCTTCAGCAGGCCCTTAGGGTGAGAAGGAAACGGGGCCTCACACCGCGCTGAGGCGGCGCTGCAGCAGGATGGTCAGCTTCTCGCGCAGCGCGGCGACCGTCACCGGCTTGGCGACGAAGGCGTTCACGCCGAGGTCGCGTGCCTTGAGCACCGTGTCTTTGTCGGCATGGTTGGTCAGGAACATCACGGGGATGGCGTACCTGTCGTCCTCCTTCTTGCGCAGTTCGCGCAGGAAGGTGAGGCCGTCCATCGGCGCCATCTCGATGTCGCAGATGATGACATCAGGGCGGCGGTCGAGCGCGATCTCCAGCCCGACCGTGCCGTCCTCCGCCTCCATGATGCCACCGAAGCTCAGCTGCTTCAGGATCTTCACCACGACGCCGCGGATGAACGACTGATCCTCGATGACCAGGGCGCTGCATTTCGAGAAAACGACCATCGTCATCAGGCGGTCCTTGGTTGCCGCGGCCCGGAACTACTACGGAAATATCTCAAAGGTAGCAGGGCAAAGTCAAAGGTCGCGGATCGCACCTTCAACTCGCGCGAGCGCGGCGCGCATTCCGGCGGCCGCCCGGGCCGCCGTGGCGGTGTCGCCGCGGATCACCGCCTGCTCCACCGCGTCGCCGACAGCCCCTATTTCCTGCGCACCGGCATTCTTGCCGATGCCCGCCAGCGCGTGCGCCTGCTTGCGGGCCCGGTCCCAGTCGCCGGCCGCAAGCGCCTGCTCCACCGCCTCCACCAGCGGCCTGGCCGAAGCCAGGAACTCGCCAAAGAAGGCGCGGACCTCGTCGTCTATGGCACCGAAGATGTCCAGCGCCATGGACAGGTCCAGCACAGCGCTGGCCGGCGCGGCCGAGGCGGCGGCGGTCTCCGGCGCTTCGGCGTCCGCCGCCCCCGGCAGCGGCGGCAGCCAGCGGTTCATGCAGGCTTCCAGCTGCTTCAGGTCGATCGGCTTGGACAGGAAGCCGTCCATGCCCGAGGCGAGGCAGCGCTGCTCCTCGCCCACCATGGCGTTGGCGGTCAGCGCGACGATGGGGATGCGGCCCCGGCCCGCCCGCGCCTCCTCCCCCCGTACCGCCATGGTCAGCTCGAAGCCGTCCATCACGGGCATGTTGCAGTCGGTCAGGATCAGCCCGTAGCGCCCGGTCCGCCATGCCGCCAGCGCCTCGGCGCCGTCGGGGAGGATGTCGCAGGCGATGCCCAGCATCGTCATCTGCCGGCGCACCACCATCTGGTTGACCTTCTGGTCCTCCGCGACGAGGACCAGCCGTCCCTGACGGGCGGCCGTCTCTGTGTCGGGGGGCGGCTGGCGCCCCGGCTCGCAGGGAGCGCCCGCGGCCGGCGGCGGCGCCTTGCGGCTGGCGCGCCCTGCCGCCTCGGCCACCGCCTTGTACAGCGCGGCGCGGCGCACCGGGCGGCCGATCTGCGGCACGCCGTGCGGCAGGAACACCGGCCGCTGCGAATCCGCGTCGGCCACCAGCACGGCCGGGCGCAGCCCCGGCGGATCGGGCCAGGGGTCGGTGCCGAGCCCCGCCACGACGGCCACGTCCCAGCGCTCCGCGGCACCGGTCACGGCGCGGGCGCCCGCCACGCGCAGATATTCCGCCAGCGTCTCGCGCATAGGCCCGTCGGCGCCGAGCAGCAGCACCGTCAGGCCTTCCACATCGGCCTCCCCCGCCGGGTCGGCGGCGCCGGAGTCCGCAACCTCCTCCAGATCGACCGTGAACCAGAAGGTGGAGCCCCGGCCCACCTCGCTGTCCAGACCGATCTCGCCGCGCATAAGCTCGATCAGGCGCTTGCTGATGGACAGGCCCAGGCCGGTGCCGCCGAAGCGGCGGCTGGTGGAGCGCTCCGCCTGGGTGAAGGGCTGGAACAGCCGTCCGCGCATATCCTCGGGGATGCCGATGCCGGTGTCGCGCACCTCGATCCGCAGCCGCCGCCCGGCCGTGCCCCGGCCCGCCCCGGAGACGACGACCGACACGCGCCCGCGCTCGGTGAACTTGATGGCGTTGCCGGCCAGGTTGAACAGCACTTGCCGCAGCCGCGTGGGATCGCCGAGCAGCGCCGCCGGGATCGACGGGTCGACATGGACGTGGAAGTCCAGCCCCTTCTTGCGGGCGTTGGGCGCCAGCGTCTCCGCCACCCCCTCCACCAGCTGGGTGAGGTTCACCGGGTGCCGCTCGATGTCCATGCGGCCGGCCTCGATCTTCGAGAAGTCGAGGATGTCGTCGATGATGCGCAGCAGCGTCCCCGCCGACTCGCGCGCGGTCGACAGCATCTCGGTCTGGTCGCGGTCGAGCCTGGAGTGCGACAGCAGCTCCAGCATGCCCAGCACGCCGTTCATCGGCGTGCGGATCTCGTGGCTCATCGCCGCCAGGAAGTTGGACTTCAGCTTGTTGGCGCTCTCCGCCGCGCGGGCCGAGCGGATATTGTCGAAGGAGCGCAGGCCGGTGACGATGGTGATGAAGAGCTTCTCGGAGGTCAGCTCCGTCTTCGACTTGTAGTCGTTGATGTCGTAGTTGACGATGACGTCGCGGACCGGGGCCTGGCCCGGCTGGCCGGTGCGCAGCACGATGCGCACGTCGGTGTTGCCGAACTCCTCGCGGATCTTGCGCGCCAGCCGCAGGCCGGCATCGTCCGTCTCCATGACGATGTCGAGCAGGGCCACGGCGATGTCGTCGCGGGCCTTCAGCAGCTCCTCCGCCTCGGCGGCGGAATGGGCCAGCAGCAGTTCCAGCGGGCGGTCCTTGTAGCGCAGCTTGCCCAGGACCAGCCGCGTCATGATGTGGACTTCGTCGTCGTCGTCCACGACCAGGACCGGCCAGGGCGGGCCGCCGGCGGCGGGGGCGTCCGCGATGGCCTCGTCCTCTTCCGGCGCGAAGAGGGAATCAAGATCGTCGTCGCTCATGCCCGCCCCCTGGCTCGGCCGCCCCGCGCGGCCGGTCAGCAACCCCCGTTATAGCATGGCGCCGCCGTCCGGCCACCGAAAGAGGTAGTCAGAGCCGCGGCGCGGCGGATTCGTGCCAAGGGATCACCAGCCGGCGCAGCGCCCCGACGGCGGCGTAGAGGACCAGCCCCAGCAGGGACAGCTGCAGGATCACCGCGAACAGCCGGGCCGTGTCGTAGGCGTTCATGCTCGCGACCGCCAGATAGCCCAGCCCCTCGTTGCCGCCGAGATACTCGCCCACAACCGCGCCGATCAGCGCCAGAACGACGCCGACCTCCATGCCGGTCAGGATGTACGGCAGGGCGCTCGGCAGCTCCAGCCGCAGGAAGCCGTCCAGCCGGCCGGCGTTCAGGCTCCGCATCACGTCACGGTGGCCGGGGTCGACCGACTTCACCCCCAGCAGCGTGTTGGAGAAGACGGGAAAGAAGGCCAGCACCGCCGCGACGATGACCTTGGTCGTGATGCCGAAGCCGAACCAGACGACGAAGAGCGGCACCAGGGCGATCTTCGGCACCACCTGGCTCGCCACGATGAAGGGGTTCAGCGCGCGCTCCAGCCAGCGCAGCTTGCCCAGCACCGTGCCGAAAGCCACGCCCAGCACCGTGGCGATGACGAAGCCCACCAGCGTCTCGTAGGCGGTGACCCAGCTGTGCCTCCAGGCCGCCGGCTCGCGCAGCAGCGCCCACCAGGCCTCCGCCACCTGCGCCGGGGCCGGCAGGATGAAGGCGGAGACCTCGAACGCCGTGACATAGGCATGCCACGCCCCGATCGCCACGACCACCAGCGCGGTGCCGGTCAGCGCCGCCAGCAGATCCTCGCGCCGCCTCACTTCATCGCCTCCAGCCGGCGGCGCAGGTCGCGGACGATGGCCTGGAACTCCGGCGTGGTCTGCAGGTCCGGCGACCGCGGGCGCGGGAAGGTGACGGGGAGCACATGCTCCACCTTCCCCGGCCGGGGCGACAGCAGCACGATCCGGTCGGCCAGGAACACGGCCTCCGAGATGGAGTGGGTGACGACCACGACCGTCTTGCCCGTCTCCATCCAGATGCGCTGCAGCTCCAAATTCATGGCATCGCGGGTCATGGCGTCCAGCGCGCCGAAGGGCTCGTCCATCAGCAGCACGGTCGGCTCGTAGCTCAGCGCCCGGGCGATGGCGGCGCGCTGGCGCATGCCGCCCGACAGCTCGCGCGGGCGCCGCTTCTCGAAGCCGGAGATGCCCACCAGGCGCGCGAGGTCCGCCGCCCTCGCCCGCCGCTCCGCCTTGGGGATCCGGCGCAGGGCCAGCGGCAGGGCGATGTTGTCCTCGATGCTGAGCCAGGGGAACAGGTTCGCGTCCTGGAAGACGAAGCCCAGATCGAGTGCCGCGTCGGCGTCGCGCGCTCCATCGCGCCAGAGCGGCCGGCCGGAGACGGCGACCGTGCCGGCGCTGGGCGGCAGCAGCCCCGCCATCAGCCGCAGCAGCGTGGTCTTGCCGCAGCCCGAGGGGCCCAGCAGCACCAGCAGCTCGCCCTTGCCCACGGACAGGTCGGTGCGGCTCAGCGCCTGCACCTCCGCCCCGCCCGAGGCGTAGCGCTTCTCGACGCCGTCGAGGACGATCTCGGCGCTCATGCGTGGATCCGCGCCACCAGCTCGTTGGTGTAGAGCGTCTCGGGCGCGCCGGCGTCGCCAAGCCCGGCCTCGCGCATCAGCCGAACCGCGTCGGTCCAGCGCTGCGGGTTGTTGCGCAGCAGGTTCTGCGGCCCGTCCTTGTACCAGTCGGTCCGCTGGCGCTCGAGCACGCCGCGGATGACCTCCGGCTTGTCCTCGCCGGGCATGTCGTATTTCGCGGCCAGCCGCGCCACGACGCCGTCCAGCCGCTCCGGCGCCATCTCCTCGACCGAGGCTTTCACCCCGCGCAGGAAGGCGACGATGGCGTCGGCGCGCTTCGCCACGGACTCCCGCGTGGCGACATAGACCTCGCCCGGCATCGGCACCAGCGCGTCGGTGTTGAGGTGGTGGATCGGCGCCTTGGCCGTGAGCAGCCCGACCAGCACGTCGGTGCTGGAGATCATCGCGTCGATGCGGCCGGCCTGCAGCAGCCCGTAGGCGCCGGGATTGTTGCCGACCGCCTGGCGCTTGACCAAGGCCGGATCGATGCCGGCGCGGATCAGCATGAGGTTCAGCAGGTTCTCGGTCACTCCGCCGACCGAGATGATGCCTACAGTCTTCCCCGGCAAATCCGCCGGCCCCTTCACCGGCTTGGCCTCCGGGCTGATGAGGGAATAGACGGAGCCCTGGATGATGGTGCCGACCGCGACGACCGGCACCTTCTGCGTCGCCACCGCCCGGATCACGTCGACCGAGCCGACCCGGGTCAGCAGCGCCCGGCCCGCCAGCACCTGCTGCAGCGCGCTCGCCGAGCCGTTGCCGCCGATGATCTGGACGTCCAGCCCCTGCCGCTCGAAATGCCCGCCGGCCGCCGCGTTCAGGACAGGCGCGAAGGTGCTGAGGAAGCCAAAGGGCGTGATGTAGGTGACCGCCTCCGCCGCCCGGGCCCGCCCGGGCGCCAGCCCCGCCCCGGCCAGGGCGCCCAGCGCCAGCCCCGAGCCCAGCACGCGGCGGCGGCCCAAGCTCCCCTGCTTCAGGTCGAACGGCGTCATGCGGCACCTCCCCTTTTCCGCCATCCTAGCGGCTCGGCGGCGGCGGGCCAGCGGAAACTTGTCCGGACAAGCGGCCGGCGCGGCGCCGGCCCCCTCGCTCCCCCTTGCCCTTACGCCCCCGCGCGGGCTAGAGGTTCTCTGCCGGATGGGTGGCCGAGTGGTTTAAGGCAGCGGTCTTGAAAACCGCCGTAGGTGTGAGCCTACCGTGGGTTCGAATCCCACCCCATCCGCCAGCTCCCTTACCCTGCCGTCTCCACCTCTGCCACACGGCCGTCCGCCATCTCCGTGCGGTTGCGGCCGGCCATCTTGGCCCGGTACATGGCGGCGTCGGCCTCGCGGAGCAGCTGCGCGATGCCCTGGGTGGTGGCGTCGGTGACGGCGACGCCGATGCTGACGGTGAAGGACACGGCGTTGCCGCTGGCCTCGACGCGGCGGGCGGCGATGTCCTGGCGCAGGCGCTCGGCCAACTGCCAGGCGCCGTCGGTGCCGGTGTCGGGCAGCAGCACCACGAACTCCTCGCCGCCGAAGCGGGCCGGCAGGTCGCTGCCGCGCACGCCCTCGGTCATGGCGTCGCCCAGTTCCCGCAGAACCCGGTCGCCGACCTCGTGGCCGAAGCGGTCGTTGACGCTCTTGAAGCGGTCGCAATCCAGCATCAGCACCGCCAGCTGCCGGCCGGAGCGGCGGGCGGCGGCGAAGGCGCGCTCGGCCGCGTCGATGAAGGCGCGGCGGTTGGCGAGGCCGGTCAGGGCGTCGGTGGCGGCGGCGAACTGCAGCGCCTCCTCCGCCAGCTTCAGGTCGGTTACGTTCTCGTGGCTGACGACGACGCTGCCGTCGGAATGGCGCAGCGGCGTCACCCGCATCTTGAACCAGCGCCGCTCCGCCGGGCCGTGGCAGGGATAGAGCTGCTCGAAGCTCGGCAGGGCGCCCAGGATCACCGAAGCGATGCCGGCCGCGGCGGCGCGCGACTGCTCGCCCTCCTCCCCGTCCACGCCGGCGCAGATGTCCAGGTATGGCTTGCCGACGAAGGCGCCGGGGTCCGCGGCGCCGTTCTCGCGCGCGAATTGCCGCCACGCCTTGTTGACCCCGACCACGTGGCCGTCGCGGTCGAGGATGGCGATGTGAGGCGCCACCGAGTCCATAACCGCCTGGGCGAAGTCGCGGCTGGCCTCGACGCTGCGCCGCGCCTCCATCTCGCGGCGGAAGGCGCGCAGCTGCATGGACATGGAGATGCCCAGGACCAGCAGCACCACCGTCAGCACCGAGGCGGAGGCGAGGAAGCGCGCCTCGAAGCCGCTGATCAGCTGCCGCAGGTCGAGCGTCGCCAGCACGACCAGCGACAGATCGTCGGCCCGGCGGAACGCCACCAGCCGGTCGGTACCGTCGATCGGAGAGACGTCGACGACCATGCCGGTGACGGCGTTCGCGATGTGCTCGGCGAACAGCGGGTGGCGCGATAGGTCCATGCCCAGCAGCGACTCCGCCATCGGCTCGCGCGCCAGCGGCTTGCCATCCCTGCGGAACAGCGCCACCGTCGCCCCGTCGGGCAGGTTGAGCGACCGGTAGAAGTCCAGGAAGTAATCCATCTCCATGGTCGCCAGCAGCACCCCGGCGAACTCGCCATCGGCGCCGGAGATACGGCGGCTGTAAGTGAAGGCCAGCTTCCGCGTCGTGCCGGTGATGATCATCGGCCCGAGATATCGCTCCACCCCGTCGCGGTGCGCGACGAAATAGTCCCGGTAGGCGAAGTTCGCCGGTGGGAACGGGAAGCGGGTTGACAGCAGGCGCATGTTGCCGTCGGCGTCGACGATGCCGACGCTGCTCAGCTGCGGCAACTCGTCCACCAGCGTGCGGATGCGCTGCCAGTCGGTCTGCGAGCCCGCCACAGCCGGGATGCCGCGCGCCGCCACGTCCTCCGTCAGCCGCCGGAGCGTCAGGTCGGCCGAATCGAGGCTGCGGCGGATATGCTCCTCCAGCACGCGGGCGAGGTTGGAGGCCTGGATCTCGGCGTCGGCACGGGTGTCGCGGTAGTCGGTCCAGGTGACGAAGCCCCAGACCAGCACGCTCGCCGTGCCGAAGGCCAGAGCCGACCCGACCACCAGCCCGCGCTGCGGGATGCGGCCGGCGGGGACGAAGCGCGGCAGGCTGCCGAGGAACAGGCCCGCAGCGACGAGGGAGAGGCCCAGGACGGTATGCGGCGCCTGCGACCAGAGCAGCGCCCCCTCCTGCCCCTGCCAGAGCCAGGATGCCACCCCGCCGCCGGCCGCCGCCAGCAGCACCAGGCAGCAGAGGGAGAGCACGCCGGCCACGGCGCCGGGACCGCGGCCAGCCACGCGCCGCACCACGACCGACGCCGACAGCAGCAGGATCGAGAAGCTGGTCAGCGGCGCCATCGGCCCGAAGGCGGCATCCAGGGGCCGCGGCAGCGCCGGGGCGCCGGCCGGAAGCCAGGCCTGGTCCCGGGCGAGGCTGAGCAGCGCCTTCAGGACCGCGACGCCCAGCGCCATGTAGAGCGGCGGCGCGAGGTCCCGCCGCACCGACATTGCCGCCGCCGCGCCGAGCAGGAGGATGCCGAAGGCGGTCGCCACCCGCATCGGCGGCAATCCCTCTACCGGTGCGGTGAAAGCATCGATGCCGAACATCCAGCCGGCCAGCACCAGCGCGGAAACAGCCGCGGCCGCGAGACCGAAGGCCACGGGCGCCACTTGGGATGTACGGACCAATCCGCTGCCAGCCATGACCACCGGGGGGCGAAGAACGGCAGGGTAATCCCGCCTAGGGGAAAATTGTCCGCCCACGCATTAACGACGCCTTAACGGCCGCATCCCGGGCGTGAGGAAGCGGCCGTTCGATGCATTCCGGACGGGCATGCGGCCACCCGGCCCCGGGTCGAACGGCATCACGCGGCGCTCCCTGCTTCCGCCATCCTGGCCGTCCGGCGGCGGAGGGCTCACGGCACCTGGACCAACCAGCGGGGGAGCCGCATCCCGCCTCCGCCAGTTCCCCTTTCCACATCGCCCCGGCGCGGACCAGAAGTTTCACGCCGGGATTCGGGACTGACACAGGTTCGAGCCCATTCCACCCGCCACCCGGCGGGGTACGCCAGCCTAGCTGGTGCGAGCGGCTTGCCGCTCGGGTGAGGCATTGGGCTTCGCTTCCGGCGCGGCATCCCGTTGCGCACCGCCCGCAGCCGTACCGGAACCACCTCCCCGGTTCCGTTCGATCTCAATCCTATAATCGTCAATCGACTTAAGCAGAGCCAGGCTCCACTCCTTCGTTTCCCCTAGCGTAAGATCATAAATAATCCGGCAGTAACCTTCCAGAAGGTCGAACGCCTTCTCGTACTCTTCATTGCCTATCCGTATTCGATTTTGGCCTTGCAGCCTTTTCCACTGAATAGCCACCTCTGACATGGCCCGTTCCAGACTGATCTGCGTCGTGACGTACCTTATGTGGCCCCGGCTGAATCCGAACAGGTTATCGGCCGCGAAGCAGGCGCCGGCCAAGCCGAACGCGAAATACCCCCAACCAAGCACCTTCAGATCCGAAGCGGCTGCCAGAAGCGGAAACATCAACCCGCTCGTACCGAAAAACCAGCCGAGGCCCTTGGCCCACTGTGCCAAAGACCGATGCTTTCCCCGCCGGCGCTCATAATATTCGATCTCAGATAGGCAGATCTCGTTTAGAGTGCGGAATACTGAGTTGATACAGGAGATCGCGGTATCGTCGCGCCACTGCAGACCATCCAACGCTTCAAGCGTCTCCCGCAGCTTACCGGCTTGCTCTCCCGCACTTTTGCCCATGGATGAATATCCCCGAAAGGTTGCATACGCGTCAGCACGGAGAGGTTTAATCGCAAAACTCTCCCGGGTCTAAAACTTCTTTGAAGGAGCCCGGCAGGATGCGGCACCTGCACCTGGAAGCCAAACGCCGTGGCCCAGCAGCGAATGGCCGGAACGCGGCAGGGACGAGCGCTCCAGCCTTACCCCGTTGGGCGGGGGCCTAAAACTTTGTCAATTGTGTCAATTATTTATGATGCGGCCTGTACGCCCGGCCTATGCCCTGTGCGGGCGTCTATGTCGGATGACGACGAGCGTCGAGGACCGTCGCGGCATTATGATCGTCATCTATTCCAAATCGCTCCTCGCCCGCCGGACATGTTCCGGCGGGCGTTTTCTTGACGGACCATCGGAGGTCCGTCGACGGCGGCGCATGTTCATTTTCCGGGGTGGCGCCTACCCCGCAGTTGCGGGAGCGAGGCGTGGCCGATAAGGCTTGCATGCATGACCCCGTTGATACAGGCGCCGGTGCGGAACTCATGAATGATGTGGACCGGACCCTGCGTCTCCTGCCCTCCTTGTCGGGACCGGCCGGCTGGCTGTTCGCCGCGGCCGCGTTCGGCGTGGCGCTCGCGGCCAGGTTCGTGCTCGATCACTCGCTGCCGCCGGGCTTCCCCTTCCTGACCTTCTTTCCCGCCGTGGTGCTGACGGCGCTATTCGTGGGCCTGTGGCCGGCGGTGGCCGTGTCCGTCCTGTCCTTCTTCAGCGCATGGTGGTGGTTCGTCCCGCCGGCGAACTCGTTCGCGCTGACCGGCGGCAAGGCGGTGGCGCTGGTCTTCTTCGCGGTCATCGCCGCGGTCGACGTGGCGGTCATCGAGGCGATGCGCCGCGCCCTCGACAATCTGGAGCGGGAGCGCGCCCGGAGCGAGAAGCTGGCGGAGCGCAACGCCACCCTGTTCCGGGAGATGCAGCACCGGGTCTCCAACAACCTCCAGACCGCCGCCTCGCTGCTGTCGGCACAGCGGTGCGGCCTCACCGATCCGGCCGCGCGCCAGGCGCTGGGCGAGGCGGTCGAGCGGCTGGCGCTGATCGGGCGGGTCCACCGGCTGGCCCACGACCCGCACGCGCGAGGCATCGCCGCGGCCGCCATGCTGGCCGAGCTGTGCGACGACGTGGCCGCCACCGCGGGCGCGCCGCACGGCACCTGCGGGGTAGAGGCCGACCCGACCATCCTGCTCAACCCCGACCAGATGGTGCCCGTGGCGCTGGTGCTGGCGGAGCTGGTCGCCAACGCGCTGGAACACGGGCTGCACGGCCAGCATGGGCGCATCGCGGCCCGCATGGTGCGCGGCTCGGCCGGCGCAGCCGTGCTGGAGGTCCGGGACGACGGCCGCGGTCTGCCGGAGAGCTTCGACCTGGCCGCCTCGCGCACGCTCGGGCTGACCCTGGCCAAGGCCCTGACGCGGCAGCTGGAGGGGACGCTGGAGATCGGGCCGGCCCCGGGCGGCGGCACGCTTGCCCGGCTGAGCTTCCCGCTGGCGGCGCCTGTTACAGAACCGTAACCAGCGGGGCCTTTCCCCGGCCATCCGGCTTGCCTAGCCTGCCCGGAACCACAAGGAGAGGAAACCCCATGCGCTCCCCGCTTCGCCGCCGCGCCGCGGCCCTGATCCTGGCCGCCCTCGCGGGCGCCGCGCCCATCGCGCTCGCCGCCGCCTCCGCCGCCGCGCAGCAGGCGGCGCCCAAGGCCGACGCCTCGGCGCTGGACGCGTTCTTCGAGCGGCAGTTCCAGCAGGCGCTCGACCTGTCGCCGGAGTTCCAGACGCAGCTCGGCATCAAGAAGGACCAGGGCAAGTGGTCCGACCAGAGCGACGCCTTCGCCCAGCGCCTCCAGTCTCTGAACGAGGCGGCGTTGAAGGAGCTGCGCGGCACCTGGGACGTGAAGCAGCTGGGCGGCACCGCCGCCATCAACTACCGCCTGTTCGAGAGCAATGGCGAGCGGGCGACGGAGGCGTACAAATGGCGCTTCCACGACTACCCGATGAACCATCTGAACGGCCGGCACAACAACGTCCCGGCCTTCCTGATCAACTTCCACCGCATCGCGTCGGTGGAGGACGCCAAGGCCTACATCGAGCGGCTGAACGGGCTGCAGGCCAACATGGACCAGCTGATCCAGGTCAGCCGCGAGAGCGCCGCCAAGGGCGTAATCGCGCCGAAATTCTCGCTCGAGCGCATGCTGCCCGACCTGAAGTCGACCATCACGGGCCAGCCCTTCGACCAGGGCCCCGCCCCCTCCACGCTGCTGGCCGACTTCGAGACCAAGGTCGCGGCCCTGCAGATCGACGAGGCGCAGAAGAAGGCGCTGGGCGAGGAGGCGCGGCGCGCGCTGCTTGGCTCGGTCAAGCCGGCCTATGAGAAGCTCGTGGCCCATGTCCAGGAGTTGTCGGCCAAGGCCACGGCCGACGACGGCGTCTGGAAGCTGCCGGACGGCGCCGCCTACTACGCGTTCAAGGTCCGCCAAGCCACCACGCTGGACGTGTCGCCCGACGCGGTGCACGAGACCGGCAAGCGCGAGCTGGAGCGCATCCACGGCGAGATGCGCGCCATCCTGCAGAAGGTCGGCTTCAAGGGCTCGCTCCAGGACTTCTTCAAGGAGCTGCGCAGCAGCGACCGCTTCTACTATCCCGACACGGATGAGGGCCGCGCCGCCTACCTGAAACAGGCGGAGGACTACATCGCCGCCATGAAGCCGAAGCTGGACGGGCTGTTCGTCACCAAGCCCAAGGCCGACGTGGTGGTGAAGCGGGTCGAGGCCTTCCGCGAGAAGTCGGCCCCGCCGGCCTTCTACAACCGCCCGGCCCCGGACGGCTCGCGGCCCGGCGTCTACTACGCCAACCTCCAGCGGATGAAGGAGAATCCCAAGTACACGCTGGAGGCCATCGTCTACCACGAGGCCATCCCCGGCCATCACATGCAGATCGCCATCCAGCAGGAGATGACCGGCCTGCCGAAGTTCCGGCAGTTCGGCTTCTACGGCGCCTACATGGAGGGCTGGGGCCTGTATGCCGAGCGGCTGCCGAAGGAGCTTGGCTTCTACCAGGACCCCTATTCCGACTTCGGCCGGCTGACGACCGAGGCGTGGCGCGCCATCCGGCTGGTGGTGGATACCGGCATCCACGCCAAGAAATGGACCCGCCAGCAGGCCATCGACTACATGATGGCGAACGCGCCCCTGGCCGAGGATTCGGTGGTGCGCGAGATCGAGCGCTACATCGTCAGCCCGGGCCAGGCGACCAGCTACTATATGGGCCTGCTGAAGATCCTGGAGCTGCGCGAGCGGGCGAAGAAGGAGTTGGGCTCCCGCTTCGACATCCGCGGCTTCCACGACGTGGTGCTGGTGAACGGCGCCCTGCCGCTGGACGTGCTGGACGAGCAGGTCAGCGCCTGGATCGCCCAGCGCAAGAAGGCCGCGTAAGTGCCTGTGCGGCCGGGACGATCGCCCCTTGCGGCGGCGTCCCGGCCGGCCCTACCCTCGCGTCCATGAGGACCGGCCCGCGAGAGGCCGGCCGACCATCAGGGAGTGCCGCATGTTCCCCGCCCCCAGCCGCCGCGCCGTCCTGCTCGCCGGCGCCGCCGCCACCGCCCTCGCTGCCTCCGGTTCCCTGCCCGCCCTGGCCGCGGACGAGTCCAAGCTCGACGCGTACTTCGAGCGCAAGTGGCAGCTTTTCCTCGCCCGCAGCCCCGAGCGCCAGACCTCGCTCGGCATGCGCGATCCCGCCTCCTACGGGCGCTGGGACGACATCTCCGAGAGCTTCGAGGAGGGCACCCACCGGCTGCGGCTGGCGGCGCTGGACGAGCTGCGCCGCGACTTCGACCCGAAGACGCTGGCGGAGCGCGACCGGCTGAACCACCGGCTCTACGAGTATGTGCTGCTGCGCGACATCGAGGGCTGGCGCTGGCGCCACCATTTCTACCCGATCGAGCATTTCAACGGCCGCCACGGTGACCTGCCGACCTTCCTGATCAACTTCCACGCGGTGAAGAGCCCGGCCGACTTCGAGGCATGGCTGTCGCGGGTGCGCGGCATCGGCGGCGCCATTGACCAGCTGATCGAGAGCAGCGAGGCGTCGGCCAAGGCCGGCATCATCGCCCCGCGCTTCTCGGTGGCGAAGTGCCTGCTGGAGAGCCGCGGCGTCATCCTGGGCGCGCCCTTCGAGGAGGGGCAGAAGGACAGCCAGCTCTTCTCCAACATCAAGGGCAAGATCGCCGCGCTGAAGCTGCCGGAGGCAGAGGCCGCGCGCATGACCGCCGAGGCGGCCACCGCGCTGAAGGAGAATTTCGGCCCCGCCTACGGCAAGCTGGTGACCTACCTGGAGGGGCTGGAGAAGCGCGCGACGGATGAGGACGGCGTCTGGAAGCTGCCGGACGGCGACGCCTTCTACCGCTACTGCCTGAAGCGCCACACCACGCTGGCGCTCGACCCCGACGCCATCCATGCCAAGGGGCTGGAGCAGGTGGCGCGCATCCACAGGGACATGCGCGCCATCATGACCCAGGTCGGCTTCAAGGGCGACCTGCAGGCCTTCTTCCAGTTCCTGCGCACCGACGACCGCTTCTACTACCCGGACACGCCGGAGGGCCACGAGGCCTATCTGGCGGAGGCGCGGCGGGTGCTGGACGAGATCGACGCCAAGATGGACACGCAGTTCATCACCAAGCACAAGGCGAAGGTGATCGTGCAGCGCTTCCAGCCATACGAGGAGCCGAACCAGGCCATCGCCCGCTACAGCCAGCCCTCGGCCGACGGGTCGCGGCCGGGCATCTACTACACGAACTTCATGAACATGCGGGAGATGCCGAAATACCAGCTGGAGGTGCTGGCCTTCCACGAGGCGATCCCCGGCCACCACACGCAGATCGCCATCGCCCAGGAGCAGACGGGCCTGCCGAAGTTCCGCCGCTTCGGCAGCCACACGGCCTATGTCGAGGGCTGGGGTCTGTACAGCGAGCGGCTGCCGAAGGAAATGGGCTTCTACAAGGACCCCTATTCCGACTTCGGCCGCCTGACCTTCGAGCTGTGGCGCGCCATCAGGCTGGTGGTCGACACCGGCATCCATGCCAAGAAATGGACCAAGGAGCGGGCGATCGACTACTTCACCGCCAACTCCTCCTTCCCGCGCGAGTCCGCCGCGCGCGAGGTGGAGCGCTACGTCGTCTATCCCGGCCAGGCCTGCGCCTACATGATCGGCATGCTGAAGCTGCTGGAGCTGCGCGACCGCGCCAAGACGCAGTTGGGCGCCCGCTTCGACATCCGCGAGTACCATGACACGGTGCTGCGCCACGGCGCGGTGCCGCTGCCGGTGCTGGAGGAGCTGGTGGATTCGTGGATCGGGGCGCGGAAGGCGGCGTGACAGTATGGGACGGGGACCGGACGCACCGTCCGGTCCCCAGCCTGTCGAAGGCTCAGGCCTTCTTCTTGAAGACTTCCTTGCAGACCTGGTCGGCGAAGCCCTGGGAGAGCTTCGTCTCGGCATCGGCCATGATGGCCATGCCGAGCAGGCCGCCGCCGCCCTGCATCTGGTCGACGAAGTACTCGCCCAGGACGGTGCCGTCCTTCGGGTCGATGAACTTCACCAGGCCGGCGAGCTGCGTCATGTCGCCGATCAGGATGGTCTTGAGGCCGTCCTGCTCCTTATAGCTGTCGACGCGCACGGTCATCTTCACCGGCACCGTGCCCTTGGCGCAGCCCGGGAGCGTCGTGTTCAGCGCGGCCTTCAGCTTCTCCGGCAGGGTGGCGCGGGCCTCCTGCACGGCGAGCTCGACACCGACATCGGCGACCGCGAACTCCGCAATCCGGTCCGCCGGCAGCGACTGCACGGTCTTCACCGGCGTGGCGCAGCCCGACAGCAACGCGGCCGCACCGGCCGCGATCAGAATAGTCTTACGCATTCACCCCTCCTGGTTTGGCTCCAAGCGTGTCTTCACGTTTATTCGTTCACACTCTTGTATCTGGAGAGGGTAGTGAATATGCATCGTGACGGGCAATAACACTTTGCGACGAAATTGTGTGGTAAGCCCGTGATGCTAACCGCGCCTTAACCGGAGATTTGGATGCCGCTCCACACCCATCGCTCCCGCCGCCGTCCCGCCGTTCGCCTGGCGCTTGCCGTGGCCGGACTCACCGCCCTGAGCGCCTGCGGCGAGACGGTGAAGCGGCACAGCCTGTCCTCACCCGGCCTGTCGGCGCCGGTGGATCGGGTCGTGGTGAAGGGCGCGGCGGGCTTCCGGCAGACCGTCACGCCGATCTCCACAGCCTGCGGCGCGATGAAGTACGAGGTGGATTTCACGAATTTCGCTCAGGATGAGATCGCCAACCTCGTCCACCGGAAGCTCGTTGCCACGCCGGGCTACAGCGCCTATCCGGTGCCGGTGACGGTTGAGCGCAGCCAGATGCTGGTGAATTGCGGCATGACGGGCACCTGGAGCGGCGCCTGCACCGCGGAGACCCGGGTCACCCTGACGGCCGAACCGCCCGGCCGCCCCGCCGTCAAGGCCGTGTCGGATACCCTTGAGCGCGACGAGAAGGGAGACTGCCAGACCGCCGGGAGCATCCTGGAGCGCACCACGCGCAAGGCGGTGACCGAAGCCGCCGGCAGCCTTGCCGACAAGCTGACCGGCGCCCCGTGACCCGCCCGCGGATCAGGCCGTGACGATGCCCGCCGCGACCGGCGGCGGGTTCTTCAGGGTCTGGTAGATGACGCAGTAGCGCTCCGTGAGCTTCAGCAGCGTCGCCCGCTGCTCCTCGGTGAGGTCGCCCTCGAGATCGAAGGAGAGGCGGATGTCGCGGAAGCCGACGGGCGCGTCCTTCGCCACGCCCAGCGTGCCGCGGAAATCCAGCTCGCCCTCGGCCCTGACCGTGCCGCCGCGCACCGGCAGGGCCAGCGCCGTCGCCACCGCGCGCAGCGTCACGCCGGCGCAGGCGACCAGCGCCTCCAGCAGCATGTCGCCGGAACAGGCCGACAGCCCGTCGCCGCCGGTGGCCGGATGCAGCCCCGCCTCGACCAGGGCGCGGCCGGTCTCCACCTTGCAGGTCAGCGCCCCCTCCTCCAGCCGGCCGCTGGCCCGCAGGGTCACCAGCGCCGTATCGGGCGCATCCTTGTAGCGGGCCTTGATCGGCGCCTGCAGGGCGCGGAGTTCGTCGGCGTTCATGGGGGCAATCTCCCTCTCGGCGGTTCGCAGTCCCTTGAGTGCCCCAGCCGGCAGCGCCGGTGCAAGGCCGATGCTGGGCCCCTGTGATCAGCGGCCTCTTACAAAAGCCATAGACCCCCTGGACTGGCGTTGGGGTTGCGACATCTTCCCGAATAGCCTAACCAACGGCATGGGAATTCCCGCCCGGGCGGGGCGCTCCGGAGGTCGGAAGAACCGGCCCCGCGGCGCCGCGTCGGAACCGTTCCTTTTCCTTGCAAGCCTGAGCACCCCCGCCCTGATGGGAAACACCGACACCGCCTCCCGCCCCCGCATCCTCATCGTGGAGGACGACGCCCTGGTGGCGCTCGGCATCCGCATGACGCTGCTGGATCTCGGCTACACCGTGCTGGGCATCGCCGCGTCGGAGCCCGAGGCGATCAAGCTGGCGCAGGAGGCGGTTCCCGACCTCGCGCTCATGGACATCCGGCTGAAGGGCCCCGTGGACGGCATCGACACGGCGCGGCGGCTGCGCAACGAGTTCAACGTGCGCTCCCTCTACCTCTCCGCCTACACGGATGAGCAGACCATGGCCCGGGTCAGCCAGACCTATCCGTTGGGGTTCGTCCAGAAACCCTACTCGGCAAACCAGCTGAAATCCGCGTTAGATCTGGCGCTGCGGCGTCTCGGCGGGACCGCCTGAGGGCTTTGCCTTACTTTTGCCCTCGCTTCCTGGGAATAGAGAGGGGCCGCGGCGTGTTATCCCCGTGCTGGCAAGTCGGCCGACGCGTCACGCGGAGGCTGCGCCCGGCGAACAACGATGACTAGGAGAGCGATATGCGATCGAAGCTTCTGCTTCTTGCGCCGGTGCTGATGCTGGGCCTGGCGGCGTGCGGTGACAGCGGCTCCAACACCGCTGGCAGCGGCGGCAGCTCGACCCCGACGGCCACCTCGAGCCCGCCGCCCGCGGACACCGGCTCGACCGCCGGCTCCACCACGACGCCGCCCGCCAGCGGCTCGAGCACCTACGGCACGACCGGCTCGACCGGCACGACCGGTTCCGACACCACGGGCTCGACGACCGGCGCCACCGGCTCGACCTCGACGACCTCGGGCGACCAGACGACGACCACGACGACCAACCCGTCGACCGGTTCGGCCACGACCACCACGACCCCGGCTCCGGCGACCAAGCCGTAAGCCTTCGTGTGGCGTATCGGGCCCGCCCCCTCCCCGGGGGCGGGCCCTTATTCTTTATGGGCTTAGTCGCCGGCGATGCGCCGGGACTTCCGGTCCTCGCCGATGGCGACGTAGGTGAAGACGCCCTCCGTCACCTTGATGGCCTCGGCCTGGATGCCGCGGCGGACCCAGGTGTCGATCTTGACCCGGATCGATGTGTTCCCGACCCGCTCCACCCGGGCGTAGAAGTTCACCTCGTCGCCGACATGGACGGGGCGGTGGAACTTCATGGCCTCGATGCCGATGGTGGCGATGCGCCCCTTGGCCCGCCGCGCCGCGACCACCGCGCCGGCCACGTCCATGTGCGACAGCACCCAGCCGCCGAATATGTCGCCGTTGGTGTTCACGTCGGCCGGCCCGGCATAGACGCGCAGCGCGGGCGCCTTGTCGAAGTCGGGCATCTGCTCGGTCGTCTCGGCGCTCATGTCGGGTGTCTCTTCCTGTGACTGAAAAGGGACCGCCAGACACTAAATCTGGTGGCTGGAGCTTGCGCGGACCGCCACATGTCCTTGAACAGCGGCCCCTCCAGCCCTTATAATGGGGCATGAGCGATCTCTTCCAGAATACCGCCCGCAAGCAGGACAGCTATTCCGCCGAGGACATCGAGGTCCTCGAGGGGCTGGAACCCGTCCGCCGCCGTCCCGGCATGTATATCGGCGGCACGGACGAACGCGCCCTGCACCACCTCGTCGCCGAGGTGCTGGACAACGCCATGGACGAGGCCGTCGCCGGCCACGCCACCCGCATCGACCTGGAGCTGGCCACCGACGGCACGGTGACCATCCGCGACAATGGCCGCGGCATTCCCGTGGACGAGCATCCGCGCTATCCGGGGAAGTCGGCGCTGGAGGTCATCCTCACCACCCTGCATTCGGGCGGCAAGTTCTCCGGCAAGGTCTACGCCACCTCGGGCGGCCTGCACGGCGTCGGCCTGTCCGTGGTGACGGCGCTGACCGACCGGCTGACGGTCGAGGTCGCGCGCGACCGCCAGCTCTTCACCCAGAGCTACAGCCGCGGCCATCCGCTGGGCCCGCTGGTCAATGCCGGCCCGGTGAACAACCGTCGCGGCACGACCGTGAAGTTCCACCCGGACGAGCTGATCTTCGGCGAGGGCGCGCATTTCAAGCCCGAGCGGCTGTACCGCATGGCCCGGTCCAAGGCCTATCTCTACCGCGGCGTCGAGATCCGCTGGAGCTGCGACCCGTCGATGCTGGCGGCCGACGCCACCATCCCGGTCGCCGAGACGCTGCATTTCCCGAACGGCCTGCTGGACTACCTGACCGGCGCGCTGAAGGACCGGAAGACCGTCACGCCCCAGGCTTTCGCCGGCCAGGCCGAGTTCCCGAACCAGGCCGGCCGCGTCGAGTGGGCGATCGCCTGGCCCGAGGATGACGAGGGCTTCAGCCACACCTACTGCAACACGGTCCCGACGCCCCAGGGCGGTACGCACGAGCAGGGCCTGCGCGCGGCGCTGACCCGCGGCCTGAAGGGCTATGGCGAGATGGTCGGCAACAAGCGCGCCGGGGTGCTGACCGCCGACGACGTCATGGACGGCGCCACCATCCTGCTGTCGGTCTTCATCCGCGACCCGCAGTTCCAGGGCCAGACCAAGGAGAAGCTGGTCAGCGCCGAGGCCGTCCGCCTGACGGAAGCGGCGGTGAAGGACCATTTCGACCATTGGCTCTCCGCCGCGCCGGACGCCGCCCGTACCCTGCTGGACCGGCTGATCGAGAAGGCCGAGGAGCGGGCGCGCCGACGGCAGCAGAAGGAGATGCAGCGCAAGACGCCGACCCGGCGCCTGCGCCTGCCCGGCAAGCTGGCCGACTGCGCGCGGCAGACCGCCGACGGCACCGAGATCTTCATCGTCGAGGGCGACTCGGCCGGCGGCTCGGCCAAGCAGGCGCGCAACCGCGAGACCCAGGCCATCCTGCCGCTGCGCGGCAAGATCCTGAACGTCGCCTCCGCCACGGTGGACAAGCTGCGCGGCAACCAGGAGCTGGCGGACCTCGCCCAGGCGCTGGGCTGCGGCACCGGCAAGGACTTCTCGGTCGACCGGCTGCGCTACGAGCGGGTCATCATCATGACCGACGCCGACGTGGACGGCGCCCACATCGCCTCGCTGCTGATGACCTTCTTCTACCGCGAGATGGCGGGCCTCATCCAGAACGGCAACCTCTACCTGGCCCTGCCCCCGCTCTACCGCCTGTCCCAGGGGACAAACGTCCGCTACGCGCGCGACGACGCCCACAAGGACCAGCTGATGAAGAAGGTCTTCAAGCCGAACCAGAAGGTCGAGATCAGCCGCTTCAAGGGCCTGGGCGAGATGCAGCCGGCGCAGCTGAAGGAGACCACCATGGACCCCGCCAAGCGCACGCTGCTGCGCGTGGTGGTGCCCGACTTGCGCGACCCCGAGCAGGTGGACGACGCCGAGGCGACCAAGTCGCTGGTGGAGAGCCTGATGGGCCGCAAGCCCGAGCTGCGCTTCAAGTTCATCCAGGAGCGGGCGCGGTTCGCGCAGGACCTGGACGTGTGATGCCTTTGCGCCCGTAGGTCGCATGGAGCCGCAGGCGTAATGCGACACACCTCGGCCAGGGAGACGTCGCATTGCGGCTCCGCCTCCATGCGACCTACGGCTGCTGCACCGGCATCCCCCCTTCCCTCCGGCACGCCTCCCGTGTAAATGCCCCCTTCGTCGGCGCGGCCCGAGCCCCCATCTGATCGGGGCCGCGCCACCAGGAGGACTGCATGATCACGGCCCGTACTTTCCGCATCCTCGCCCTCGGCACCGCCCTGGCGCTGACCGGCGGCGCCTTCCCGGCCCATGCCCAGCAGGGCAAGAACGTCGTGCGGGCGGAGGTCGGCAAGCCGGTGCAGGAGGCGCAGTCGCTGAACAAGCGCGGCCGCTTCAAGGAGGCGCTCGCGGCGGCGCAGCCGGCGGTGGATGCGGCGGGCAAGACGCCGTTCGAGACCATGGCGCTGGAGCTGACCCTGGCGCAGTCCTATCTGGGGCTGAAGGAACCGGCCAAGGCCGCCGCCGCCATCGAGCGCGCGGTCGCCACCGGCGAGATGACCAAGGAAGACAGGGCGCAGCGGCTGGACACCATGGCCCGCCTCTTCTACCAGGCCGGCGACTACAAGAAGTCCGCCGCGACCGGCCAGCAGGCCATGGCCGAGGGCGCCACCAACATGGAGCTGCGCGGCATGGTGGCCCAGGCGCTGTTCCTGGAGAAGCGCTTCAAGGAGGCGGCCGAAATGGTGCTGCCGGTCATCCAGGATTCCGAGAAACGTGGGCAGAAGCCGCAGGAGGACTTCCTGCAGATGCGCGCCAACGCCTTCCACCAGACGGGCGACCGCAGGATGCTGATCCCGGCGATGGAGCAGCTGATCCGCCACTATCCCAAGCAGGATTACTGGAACGGGCTGCTGCACGAGCTGACCCAGATGCAGGGCTTCAGCCCCGAGCTGGCGGTCGATGCCGGGCTGCTGCGCATGCGCACCGGCTTCCTGCTGAAGCGCGGCACCTTCATGGAGCTGGCGCAGGAGGCGCTCTACATCAAGCTGCCGAACCAGGCGCTGGCGGTGCTGGACAAGGGCTTCGCCACCGGGGCCCTGGGCAAGGAGGGTCCGGGCGTGGACCGCGAGCGGCGCCTGCTGGAGTTCGCCCGCAAGCGGGTCGAGGAGATCCGCGCCCTGCTGCCGGAACTCGAGGCCGAAGCCCGCGCGGCGGAGAGCGGCGACCTGCTGGTGGCGCTCGGCCGGACCTACGCCGACTACAAGGACTTCACCCGCGGCGTCGCGCTCATGGATGACGGCTTCCGCAAGGGCAAGCTCGCCAACCTCGACCATGCACGGCTGCGCCTGGGCGTGGTGCTGCTGGAGGCCGGACAGAAGGACCGCGCCGAGAAGATCCTGCGCACCGTGAAGAGCGAGGACGGGTCCGCCCAGCTCGCCCGCCTCTGGCTGCTGCAGCGCGCCCCCTCCTCCTAAGTACCGCGCCTGCGCCATTCGCCCGACCTTCCACGTCGGTGCCCTGGAACCTTCCAGACCCCTTTCCTACATCGTTGAGGGGTGGAACACGCGTGCGTGTGCCACCCGGGGACGGAGTCGAACGGGGTAACGAACAATCGGGAGGGTTTCATGGCGTATCCGGCACAGCGGCCGACCGGCACGGGCATCCGCACCGCGCCTCTTGAGATGATGCGCGCGGCGCTTCTGGCGACGGCGCTCGCGCTCGGCGGGGCGGCGGTCCTGACGGTGGCGCAGCCCACGCAGGCCAACGCCCAGGAGAAGAAGGCCGCGCGGCCCGAGGTCGGCAAGCCGCTGCAGGAGGCCCAGGCGCTGGCGAAGAAGGGCCAGCACAAGCAGGCCCTGGCGCAGATCGACAAGGCCAAGGCCGTCGCCAACAAGACCCCCTACGAGACCTTCCTGGTCGACCAGACCTCCGCCTTCATCTATCTCGGCATGAAGCAGCCGGAGAAGGCCGCCGAGGCGCTGGAGGCGGCGCTGAAGACCGGCAATCTCTCGCCCGAGGACAAGCGCGACCGCCTCGAGGCCATCGCCAAGCTGCACTACCAGGCGGGCAACCACGACCAGGTCGTCGCCTATGCCGACCGCGCCATGAAGGAAGGCGGCGACGACGGCAGCCTGCGGGTGCTGATGGCGCAGTCGCTGTTCATGCAGAACAAGCACAAGGAAGCGGCGGCGACCATGCTGCCGGCGGTGCAGGCGGCCGAGAAGGCCGGCAAGGCCCCGCCGGAGGAGCAGCTGCAGATGCTCGCCAACGCCTACTTCCAGTCCAACGACAAGAAGAACTTCGTCGGCGCGATGGAGCGGCTGGTCCGCCACTATCCCAAGCCCGAATACTGGAACGGGCTGCTGGGCGACATCACCGCCCAGCCCGGCTTCAGCGACCGGCTGAACTTCGATGTGGCGAAGCTGCGGCTGGCGACCGGCACGCTGGAGGATGCCCGCGCCTACAACGAGATGGCGCAGCAGGCGCTGATGGCGCGCTTCCCCAACGAGGCCAAGCAGATCCTGGACCGCGGCATGCAGGCCGGCGTGCTGGGCAAGGGTGAGAACGCGCAGCGCGAGCAGCGGCTGGTCGACTACGCCAACAAGCAGGCCGAGGAGGGCAAGGCCGGGCTGGCGGAGCGGGAGAAAACGGCCAAGACCGGCGACGATCTGTTCAACGCCGGCCGCGCCTATGCCAGCTACGGCGACCACCAGAACGGCATCCGGCTGATGGAGGCCGGCATGAAGAAGGGCGGCCTCTCGAACCCCGAGCATGCCCGCCTGCGCTACGGCGTGGCCTTGCTCGAGGCGGGTCAGAAGCAGAAGGCCGAGGCCGCGCTGAAGGCCGTCAAGGGCACCGACGGCGCGGCGCAGCTGGCCGGGCTGTGGCTGCTGCGCAGCCAGACCGGTGCACCCGCCACGACCGCGGCCGCGCCCGCCGCACCGGCGGCGACCACGGCGACCGCGACGGCCAAGCCGCGCTGATCGCCGGGCTCAGCGGTGCCCCAAGGCTCAGTGGTGCCCGTGGCCGTGGCCATGGCCGTGATGGTCATGGTCGCGGGCGCCCGCCGGGCCCGGCACGGCGACGATGCAGATGGCGGCCAGGACGCTCAGGCCGATGAAGATGCCGATGCCGAGGGCGGCCATGGTGACGCTCCGTTGAGGGGGTGATCCGTTCCGGCCGGGAACCTAGCCGAAAGCTCAGGGATAGAGAAGCCACTGCCGCATCAGCGCGGTGGTGGCCTGCGGCTGCTCCAGCGGCGCCAGATGGCCGCACTGCTCGATGACGGCAAGCCGCGCGCCCGGCACGCCCGAGGCCATCTCCTCCGCGCGGTCGGGCGGCGTCAGCGCGTCCTCGCGCCCGACGATCACCAGGGTCGGGCACGCGATGCGGCCGAGGTCGCCCCGGCTGTCCGGCCGCGCCAGGATCGCCGTCTGGTGCCGCAGGAAGGCGTCGCGCCCCACCCGCTCCGCCATCGCCATCACGGTGCCGGTGATCGCCTGGTTCTCGAGGTTGACCGGGCTCAGCAGCATGGGCAGCAGGCTGGGCGTCACGCCCTTGAACTTGCCGGTGCGCGCCAGGCTCATCAGCATGCGCCGGCGCTTGGACTGCTCCTCGCTGTCGGCGCGGGCGCTGGTGTCGACCAGGCAGAGCCGGTCCACCCGCTCCGGCGCCTGGCGCATGATCTCCAGCGCGACGTAGCCGCCCATGGACAGGCCGGCCAGCGCGAACCGCTCCGGCGCCTCAGCCAGCACATGCCGCGCCATGTCGGCGACCGAGTCGTGCCGGGTCAGGTCCGGAACGGCGATCCCGGCCAGCTCGCCGAGGTGTGCCACCTGGTGTTCCCAGAGCGCGCGGTCGCAGAGAAGGCCGGGAAGAAGCACTAGGGACGGTCGTGAAAGGGCCGGCATCGCGTAAATCCTTGCTTGTGCGCGCTGGAGTTGATATCGATCCGGCGATCCCAAGGAAACCCTTTCCCGCCGCGATTCCGCGCGGGTTAGATCCAAGGGATAGGATCTTGCGGAACGGGGAACGCGGTTTCCCGTTAACTAGCCGATCCCTGCGGCTTCCGGTCCCTGCGGCTGATGTCGCGGCGTCTATCGTTCCAACCATCAAAGACATACAGGCCTGATGCTGTTTTCGGAACTTGGGCTCAGCCCCGAAGTCCTGCGCGCGGTCGAGGACGCGGGCTACACCCAACCGACGCCGATCCAAGAGAAGGCGATCCCCTGGGTGCTCCAGGGCCGCGACGTGCTGGGCTGCGCCCAGACCGGAACCGGCAAGACCGCTTCCTTCACCCTGCCGATGATCGAAATCCTGGCGAACGGCCGGGCCAAGGCGCGCATGCCGCGCTCGCTCATCCTGGAGCCGACGCGCGAGCTGGCCGCCCAGGTCGCCGAGAATTTCGAGACCTACGGCAAGTACAACAAGCTGAACATGGCGCTGCTGATCGGCGGCGAATCGTTCGGCGACCAGATCAAGAAGCTGGAGCGCGGCGTCGACGTGCTGATCGCGACGCCCGGCCGGATGATGGATTTGTTCGACCGCGGCAACATCCTGCTGTCGGACATCAAGGTGCTCGTCATCGACGAGGCCGACCGCATGCTCGACATGGGCTTCATCCCGGACATCGAGCGCATCGTCAGCCTGCTGCCGAAGATGCGCCAGACGCTGTTCTTCTCGGCCACCATGCCGCCGGAGATCCGGCGCCTGGCCGACGCCTTCCTCATGAACCCGCGCGAGATCACGGTCGCCCCGCCCGCCTCCCCGGCGGCGTCGGTGACGCAGGCCGTCGCGGTGGTGAACGAGGAGGACAAGCGCAACGCGCTGCGGCACCTGCTGAAGACGGAGGAGGTCAAGAACGCCTTCATCTTCTGCAACCGCAAGAAGGACGTGGCATTGCTGCACCAGTCGCTGACCCGGCACGGCTTCAACGCCGGCGCGCTGCACGGCGACATGGTCCAGAGCAAGCGCACCGAGACGCTGGAGGCGTTCAAGCAGGGCCAGATCGAGCTGCTGGTCTGCTCCGACGTGGCCGCGCGCGGCATCGACGTCGCCGGCGTCAGCCACGTCTTCAATTTCGACGTGCCCTTCAACGCCGAGGATTACGTCCACCGCATCGGCCGGACGGGCCGCGCCGGCAAGAGCGGCCGCGCCTTCACCCTGGCGGCGCCGGACGACGGCAAGAACCTCGTGGCGATCGAGAAGCTGATCAACCGCGAGATCCCGCGCATCCCGATCGACGGGCTGGAGTCGCCGGAGCTTGACCTGGAGGGCTCGGGACGCCGCGGGCGTGGCCGGGGCGGCCGGGGCAAGGCCAAGGACGAGGCGCCGCGCAAGGCGGAGCGCTCGGCCGAGGAGGGTTCGTCGCGCCGGTCGCGCGGCCGCCGCCGCGACGAGGCCGGGCCCGCCGTGGAAGCGCCGGTCGAGGCGGTCGCCGCAGCGCCTGAGTTCGAGGCGCCCCGTCCCGAGCGCCAGGAGCGCGCCGAGCGGCAGGACCGCCCCGAGCGGGCCGAGCGCCAGGACCGGCCGCGCCGCGACCGCGAGGACCGCGCCGCCCATGACCGGGGCGACCGCGGCGAACCGCGGGGCGAGCGCAACGGCGACCGGCAGGAGCGCTACGGCCGTCCCGAGCGGGACGAGCGTGGCGGTCGTGACCGCGGCCGTGACCGGGGCGGCCGCCGCCGCCGTGACGACGAGGATGACGACCGGACGCCGGTGATCGGCTTCGGCGACGACGTGCCGGCCTTCATGCTGCGCGTCGCCCGCCCCGTCCCGCCGACCGAGTGAGGCCCCGCCCGTGCAGACCATCTTCGTCCTGGTGAAGTGCCAGCTCGGCAAGGCCTACGAGGTCGCCGACGCCGCCGTCCAGGAGGTGTCGGAAGTCTCCGAAGTGCATTCCATCTCAGGCCAGTACGACCTGATGATGAAGTGCTATCTCAGCGACGGCGACGACATCGGGCACTTCGTCACGGGCAAGCTGCAGGTCCTGCCCGGGGTGAAGGACACCTTCACCATCATCACCTTCAAGGCCTTCACCTAGGCACCTGGGCTGTCGTAGGGTCCGGCTGCCGGCCGGACCCACCCGCCCGGTTCAGCCTTCCGCGCAGGGCGCCTCCCGCCCGAGCCGGGTTGACTCGCCTCCCCGCTTCGGGAAAGTGTCCCTCATGGCAAGGATTTCGGGCAAAGCCCGCCGGGTGCTCGGCGGGATGAGGGACCGGCTGCTGCGTGGCGCGGCGCTGGCCCTGGTTCTGTCGCTCCCCGCGATCGGGAGCGCCGTCGCCCAGGCTCCCGCACCGGCCACGCCGGCCCGCGAGGACAAGCCGCCCGTCCTGTTCAACGCCGACACGCTGACCCATGACGAGGAACTCGGCATCGTCACGGCGACCGGCAATGTCGAGCTGTCGCAGGGCACCCGCATCCTGCTGGCCGACACGGTCAGCTACAGCCCGAAGAACAATGTCGTCGTCGCCTCAGGCAATGTCCGCATGCTCGAGGGCACCGGCGAGGTGATCTTCGCCGACTATGTCGAGCTGACCGAGGACATGGGCCGCGGCTTCATCGACAATGTCCGCATCCTCATGGCCGACAACGCCCGCATCGCCGGCGCCCAGGGCGAGCGGCTGGACGGGCGCTACACCCGCATCTCCCGCGCCGTCTACTCGCCCTGCAGCCTGTGCAAGGACGATCCGACCCGTCCGCCGCTGTGGCAGATCCGGGCGGCGCGCGTCACCCACGACCAGGAGAAGCGCGACATCTACTACCGCGACGCGGTGATGGAGCTGTTCGGCGTCCCGGTCGCCTACGTGCCGTTCTTCGCCCATCCCGACCCGACGGTGGAGCGGCGCTCCGGCTTCCTGGCGCCGGGCGGCGGCCACAGCTCGGACCTCGGCACCTTCGCCCGCGCCTACTACTACTGGGATATCGGCCCCAGCATGGACGCGACCTTCGAGGTCACGCCCAGCACGGAGGACGGCCTGCTGCTCGGTGGCGAGTGGCGCCAGCGCTTCGGCAACGGCAGCCTGACCCTGTCGGGCAGCGGCACCTACGCCACCCGGTTCGAGGGCTTCGGCGAGCAGCGCACGACCGAGAAGGACTTCCGCGGCCACCTGTTCGGCACCGGCCGTTTCGACCTGGACGAGGCGTGGCGCTGGGGCTTCGACCTGCAGCGCGTGACCGACAACGCCCATCTCCGCCGCTACGACTACAGCGACGAGGATCTGCTGCGCACCCGGATCTTCGCCGAGCGGTTCGTGGCGCGCGACTACCTCGCCATCAACGCCTACAGCTTCCAGGACCTTCGCCCCGGCAACCCCGAGGAGGAGCCGACCGTGGCGCCGCTGGTGACCTACAGCGCGCTGGGCGAGCCCAACGCGATGCTGGGCGGCCGCTGGTCGCTGGACGCCAACCTGCTGTCGCTGACCCGCGGCAGCGGCATCGACACCCGGCGCGCCTCCACCGAGGCCGGCTGGATGCGCAGCTTCGTGGCGCCGATCGGCCTGGTCTCCAGCCTGGGCGCCAGCGCCCGCGCCGACGCCTACCACGTCACCGACCTGAACAGCGCCGGCATCGCCGGGGACGACGATTCGCTGGACAAGCTGCGGCTCTTCGCCCGGGCGCATTTCACCACCAGCCTGCCCATGGCGCGTACCGTCGGCACGGTGAACCAGCTGGTCGAGCCGATCGTGTCGCTGACGGCGGCGCCGCGCTCCCCCAATGTCGGCCGGCTGCCGAACGAGGACAGCCAGGACGTCGAGTTCGACCACACCAACCTGTTCCTGCCCTCGCGCTTCCCCGGCATCGACCGGCTGGAGGGCGGGCAGCGCGTGACCTATGGCGTGCGCGCGGGCCTCTACGGCTTCGGCGGCGGCAGCAGCACCCTGTTCTTCGGCCAGAGCTACCGGCTGCAGCGCGAGAACGACTATCCCGGCGCCTCCGGGCTGGACACCCGCCTGTCCGACTATGTCGGCCGGATCGAGATCACGCCCAGCCCCTGGATCGACGTCAGCTACGGCTTCCGCCTGGACAACACGGACTTCCAGCCGCGCCAGCACGATCTGTTCGGTGTCGCCGGCCCGCCGCAGTTCCGGGTCAGCGGCAACTATCTGTTCATCGACCGGCTGGCGCTGGAGGGCGGCACCGCGTCCCGCGACCGCGAGGAGATCACGCTCGGCATCAACTCCACCTTCTCCCAGAACTGGTCGGCCGGCATCAGCCACCGCCGCGACCTGGCGGAGGATGGCGGGCCGATCTCCACCGGGCTGGTGCTGACCTACCAGGACGAATGCTTCGCCTTCCAGCTGGTCGGCGAACGCGACTTCACCCGGCGCTCGGGCATCGAATCGGGCGACCGCGTCTTCTTCCGCCTGGTCTTCAAGAACCTCGGCGAGTTCGTCGGCCCCTCGCTCTCCGGCACCGGCCTGCTGGGCCCGGCGGAGACACAGCGGTAAAGGCCGGGGCGCCGCGTAATCCTTCTCCCCTTGCGGGAGAAGGATGGGGCCCCAAGCCTGCTTGGGGAGGATGAGGGGTGCCGCGAAGCGGCCGCTCGGCGGCTGATCTTGGAACAGCGGGTGAGAACGTCGGGCTGCGCCCGCCGCCCCCTCACCCTCCCGTCGCTTTCGCGCCGGGTCCCATCCCTCTCCCGCAAGGGGCGAGGGATACCCCCTACCCCACCAGCTCCCCGAACCGCCGCGCCGCCTCTTCGATGTCGGCGACGCGGTCGGTGGCGTCGGCGCTGTCGATGCCGGTGCCGTGGGTGACCAGCACGCGGCGCGGCACCCCCGCCCTGAGCGCCGCCGTCATGTCGGTCGGCTGGTCGCCCAGCATCAGCGAGCGCCCGGGATCCAGGCGCAGGCGGCGGGCGGCGTCCAGGATCATGCCGGGGTTGGGCTTACGCCAGAAACTGTCCCGGTCGTAGGGCGGGCGGCCCGCCGTCGGGTGGAAGGGCGACCATTGCACCAGCGCGATGTCGACGCCCCGCTCCCGGAAGCGCGCCACCATCCAGTCCGTAAGTTCCCGGAACTGCGCCTCGGTGTAGTAGCCGCGGGCGATGCCGGCCTGGTTGGTCACCACGACAAGCCGGAAACCGGCGTCCTGCGCCCGCCGGGTCAGATCGAAGATGCCGGGGGTGAAGTCGAAGTTGGCGGCGGCGTGGACATAGCCGTGGTCGACATTGATGACGCCGTCGCGGTCGAGGAACAGGGCGCGCAATCCAGGGGCTCCCGGCTGGACGGCGAGGAATTCGCCGCTATCTTGGGCAAGCACCGTTACCATCCGGCCCTTGCGGAGACCACACCCGATGCGCAGCCTCGTCCCGACCCTCTCGTTCCTGCTGCCCGCCATGGCCTTCATTGCGCTGGCCACGATTCAGCCGGCCCAGGCCGCCGGCGCGCACGATTTCCGCTTCACCGCCATCGAGGGCGGGGAACTGCCCCTGTCCGGCTACAAGGGCAAGGCCGTGCTGGTGGTGAACACCGCCTCGCTCTGCGGCTACACGCCCCAGTACAAGGGGCTCCAGGCCCTGTGGGAGCGCTACCAGGACAAGGGGCTGGTGGTGCTGGGCGTGCCGGCCAACGATTTCGGCGGCCAGGAGCCGGGGTCCGAAAAGGAGATCAAGGAGTTCTGCGAGGTCAACTTCGCGGTCGACTTCCCCATGACGACCAAGGAGCCGGTCACCGGCCCCCAGGCGCACCCCTTCTACAAATGGGCCGCCGCCGAGAAGGGCGCGCCCAAGTGGAACTTCCACAAGTACCTGCTGGACGCCCAGGGCAATCTCGTCGCCGCCTTCCCCAGCAAGGTCGCGCCCGACTCGCCGGAACTGACGAAGGCGGTCGAGGCGGCGCTGCCGAAGGGCTGAGCCCGCGCGCGGCTTGAGTTTGCGGCCGGTCATGGCTAGGGTTCGCGCGCGACGGCCCCCACCCGTCGCGGTACCCCCAACCGGCTAGCTGGCAGGCCCGCCTCCATGAGCTTCGGCTACGACTACAACCGCCGTTACCGCCGCCGCTTCTGGGTGCGCCTGGCGACGGTCGCGGCCGCCGCCGTCGCCATCGGCCTTCCCGCCGCCTTCTCCTACCAGCTCGGCGCCGAGCAGATGAAGAGCCGGGAGCGCACCGTGTCGCAGGAGCTGGCGGAGATGACCGCCGCCCGCGACGCCGCCGACCGTCGCGCCGCCCAGTACCAGACGGCGCTGCAGAACGCGCAGATCCGGGTGAACGAGCTGGAGGTCCGCTACAACCGCGAGGTCCCCACGGGCGACATGGCGCGGCTGCGCGACCTGCTGGCCCGCAAGCTGGCCGAGGGCGTCGACGCCAACCGGCTGGCCTTCCTGATCGAGCAGACCGGCGCGCAGCGCAAATGCACCCCGCCGGAGAAGAAGCGCTTCGTCGTCGCCACGCCGGTCTACAAGGGTTCCAACACCTCCGTGGCCTTCGCCGAGGGGGCGCTGACCGTCACCGGCGAGGGCGTGCCGGATCGCACGCCCACCGGCAATGCCGAGGCCTGGTTCGACCCGACCAAGCCGATCACCGTCCGCTTCGTCCAGGTCGACGGCAACAAGACCGAGGCGACGGGCCTGCTGCCGCTGACCCATTCGGTCGTCATCGGCGGCACCGAGCACCGCTTCACCCTCACGCCCGGCTCGCGCTCCTTCGTCGAGGTCGTCTCCGACCGATGCCCCTTCCCCTGAACAGGGGATAAGGGGTGAGTTGATGGTCCGCCGGTAACCACCGGGCCTCTGCGGTGTTCATAGGGCACCGTAAGGCAAGGAGTGCGGTCGTGGAGGACGTCAACCGGCTGAGGAGCGACTGGGTCTATCCGACGCCCATCCGCTTCGGCGCCGGGCGGATCACCGAGCTGGCGGCCGCCTGCCGCGAGCTGGGGCTGGAGCGGCCGCTGCTGGTCACCGACAGCGGCATGGTGGGGCTCGGCATCTACAAGCGGGTGCGCGGGCTGCTGGACGAGGCCGGCCTGCCCGTCGGCGTCTTCTCGGACATCCGGGCCAACCCGACCTTCCCCCAGGCCGCCCAGGGCGCCGCCCTCTACCGCGACGGCCGGCATGACGGGGTGATCGCGCTGGGCGGCGGCACTGCCATGGACGCCGCCAAGGCGATCCTGCTGGCGGCCGGCCAGGAGCATCCGCTGGAATCCTTCGTCTGCTTCCAGGACACGCCGGTCATTCCCCGCCTGCCGCCGCTGGTGGCGGTGCCGACGACGGCGGGCAGCGGCGCGGAGGCGCGGCACTACGCGGTCCTGACCTGCCCCGAGGAACGGCGCAAGCGCGTGCTCTGCCATCCCGGCCTGATGCCGGCGCGGGTCATCGCCGATCCGGAGCTGACCATCAACCTGCCGCCCTTCATCACCGCTGTCAGCGGCATGAACGCGCTGTCGCACAACATCGAGGCGCTGTGCGCCGAGGTCTACGACCCGATCGCCGACGGCATGGCCGTGGAGGGGGCGCGGCTGGCGCGGGATGCCCTGCCCCGCGCCTACCGCAACGGCGCCAACCTGTCGGCCCGGGCCCACATGATGGGCGCGGCCATGCTGGGCGGGATCGCCTTCCGCAAGGGGCTGGGCGCCATCCAGGCGCTGGCCGACCCGATCGGCGCCCTGCGCGACACCCACCACGGCCTCGCCGCCGCCGTGCTGATGCCCTACGTGCTGGTGCACAACCGGCCGGCGGTGGAGCCGAAGATCGACCGGCTGGCGGCCTATTGCGGGCTGGACGGCGGCTTCGACGGCTTCCTCGCCTGCGTCCTGTCGCTGCGGGAGGAGCTGGGCATCGCCCACACGCTGCGCGGGCTCGGGCTGGACGAGGACCGGCTGTCGGAGCTGGTGGAGGCGGCGGCGGCCGACCCCTTCGCCGCCTCCAACCCGGTGCCGCTCGACGCGGGCAGCATCGCCGGGATCTACCGGCGCGCGCTCGAGGGCGAGCTGACCGCGCCGGAGTGAGCTACTTCTTCGACCAGCGGCCGGCCGCGTTCATGACGTACTGGCCGCCGGGGGTCTCGGCGATCAGCCGGTCGCCGGCCACCGCCTGCACCTCGGCCAGCGAGCGGCCGGTGGAGCGGGCGATCTCTTCGTACTTCTGGCGGCGGCCGTCATTCACCTCCTCCACCAGCGAGCGCACCTTGGGCGGCACACTGTCGGCGACATAGCCGACCAGCCCGTCCGGCCGCTCGCCCACCAAGCCGGCGGCCTTGGCGGCGGAGATGCTGTCCTGGGCCAGGGCCGGGCCTGCCAGGAGCAGGCCGGCGCCCAGCACGGCGGCGCCCAGGCGCGTCATCATGGCTCGGCGGCTCGTCATTTCTTCTTCTCCTTATTGTCCGTCGGCAGCCCGAACAGCTCGGGGTTCTTGCTGAAGGCCTCGTCCAGCTCGCGGTCGATCTTGACCCGGACCTCCTGCTCGATGCGGATGTTCAGGTTGATCTCGATCGGCTTGTCGGGCGCCTGCACCTTGACCGTCGGCGAGCAGGCCGCGGCGGCGCAGGCCGCCGCTCCCGCCAGCGCCAACCGCCGTGCGCCGCGTTTGGTCTCGGGTCCTTGAGAGGGGGCCGGAATCATGGGGCCGGTGCTCCTTGCTGGCTGTACTCTTCTATTCTCTCCCGAACTGTGTCGGGAATGCGGTAGCTGCCGAGGCCGGCCTGCACGATGCTGCCGAGCGCCCCGCTGAGGTTCACGTTCAGCTTCACCGGATAGCCACCGTAGAAGTCGGGATTGGCCCCGTCCACCCGCAGCGTCACCTTCATCTCGCGCCCGGCGGCGCCGTCGATGGTGACGGCCAGGTCCTTGTACTGGAAGTTCTGCAGCGCCTGCATGGCGAGCGCCACGCTGCTGTTGCTCTTGGGATCCATGAAGGCCGGCGGGTTGGCCGGGTCGTAGGCGATGCGCCCCGGCGCCCGCGCGCCGAGCCGCCCGTTCTCGAACCGCAGGTCGGTGCCGGCCAGCGACATGGGGATACGGCCGTCCAGCTTCCCCGAGCCCGCCAAGCCATCCACCGTCGCCAGCGACAGCACCCGGCCGAGATCCAGCCCCACCGCCTCCAGCACGAAGTTCCGCCGGCGCTCATGGATATGCGTGCGGAACGGCAGCACCCGGACCGAGCCGCCGGCCCAGCCGAACTCCGCCTTGTCCAGGCGCAGCGTCTCGTCCTTCTCGACCTCGAAGGAGATGATGCCGCCCTCCAGCGGGATGCCAGCCTCCAGCAACCCGACCGACAGGGTCTGCGGCGGCATCACCAGCGGCGTCAGGCTGCTGGCGGTCAGCACGCCGCTCAGCCCCCGCACCGCGCCGGCGGGGCCGACCAGGGTGATGCGGTCCAGCAGCATCTCGGCACTGCCCTTGGGCCCCTTCGGCCCCCAGCCCACCCGCGCCCGGAAGCCGAAGGTCCCCGAGCCCTCCTCGATCCGGCCTTTCAGCGCCGGCAACAGATCCTGGGGCTGGCGCGATCCCGGCAGGAAGGTGATCGGATGGAGCTTCAGCGCCACGCTGCCGCTGGCGTCGCGCATGTCGTGGCGGGCATTGGCGTCCAGCACCAGCGCGCCGCCGGCCCCTTCCAGCGCCGCCTTGGCGGTCATCACGCCGAGAGGGTCGCCGCCCGCCGTCAGCTCCGCCTTCAGCGCCGGCAGCACCGGCGCCGCGCCGGTGCCCCGCAGCCCGGCGGCGGCGGTGAGCGCCAGCGGCCGCTCGCGCCCCGCCAGATAGTCAAGCACGAGCGACAGCCCGTCAGCGGCGACGCCGCGCGCGCCGTCGGTGACCTGCCCGTTCAGCAGCCGCAGGGCCGCCTCGGCCGGGCGCCCCTCCGCCAGCCGCAGCCGCGCCTCCGGTACGCCGCCGCCCAGCACGTAGGGCCCGGCCTCCAGCCCCAGCGCACCCTCATAGCGCCAGACCGTGCCGCCCTCCGCCTGCTCCTGGACCAGCCGCATGGAACCGTCGCCGGCCGGGCGCAGGGCCAGGAACAGCGGTTGCCCGGCGATCCCCTCGGGCAACCCGGCGGCACCCCTGCCCTCCAGGCTCCAGGGCTTGGTCGCCTCGATCCGCAGCCCGGTCTCTCCCTGCGTGGCGGTGCCCGCCATGGCGAGGGTGGCGCGGGTGGCGAGGCCCGGCACCGTCAGCCCCTTGCCGGCGGTGGTGAATGTGACGGGCGGCAGCCCCTCGGCCACCTTGCCCGCCGCCTTGGCGGTGATCTCCAAGGTGCCCGTGAGCCCCGGCCGCAGCTTGGCGAGGTCGGCAGCAGCGAGGCTCAGCTCGGCCTTCCCGACACCCCCGCCGGGCAGCGCAGCCTTGATGTCGGCGGTGACGCCATGGGTGGTCTTGAAAGCACCGGTCGCCTCGTGCCCCCCCTCCGCGCCCCGGTAGGCCAGGGTTCCGCTCACGGCGGCGCCATCCGGCAGCGGGAAGGATGAGGCGGCGAGGTCGGCGGTGATGCGGTGCGCCGCGCCCGCGGGCACCTCGGCGTCGACGCGGGCGGTCAGCGCCGGCGTCCCCTCCGCGCCCGCCGGATCGAGCGCCAGTCGGACGGCCGTGCCACCGGTGTCGTGGCGGGCGTCCAGCACGACCGTGCCGGCGAGCCCGCCCGGTTCCACGCGGTAGGTGCCCTGGCCCAGGAAGCGGCCCTCCTCCGGCTGGCGCAGGGTCAATTCCAGCGGCAGGGTCATCGGGCCGGCGGGGGTGTCGGCGCTCAGCACCCCGTCGCGCAGGACGATCTCGCCGACGGGAACGCGCACCGGCCCCTCCGCCGGCGGCGCCTGGGGCTGCGTCCGCCCCTTGAGCGAGACCCCGCCCGGCCCGACCTCCGCCGCCAGCCGCAGCCCCGTCAGCTCCAGACGGTCCAGCCGTCCCTCCGCCAAGCCGCCCAGGCTATAGGTGGCGACGGCGTTGGAGATGCCCTGGCCGGGCGCGAGGTCGATGCCGAGTTCGGAGGAGCTCACGCCCAGACGCCGGACCTGGACCGCGGCGTCAGGCCAGCCGGCGTCGCGCAGGGCCGACTCGGCCCGCTCCTCCACCAGCGCCGGCAGCCCGGCCGTGGCGAACAGCAGGGCCATGGCGGCGATGCCCGCGGCCACCGCGCCGATCCTCGCTCCCCTGCCGCTCTCCCGACCGTCCATGGCCTCATCCTACAAAGGCGCCGGCGCGCCGGCCTGGGGGCGGGCGCAGTACCCCGCCCTTCTCTACAGCCTTCCAGCGCAACGCGGCGACATCGTGGCGCAGGACGGGGCGGCTGGCTATGGTGGCGCATCGCCGACAGGAACGCCCGCCATGCGCCGCCTCATCCTCGCCGCCCTCGCCCTGCTGGCCGCCGGCCCCGCCTACGCCGCGGATCCCGAGAACATCCTGCATCTCGAGCTGACGCACGGCCGCGTCGTCATCGAGATGCGGCCCGACGTGGCGCCGCGCCATGTCGCGCGGATCAAGCAACTGGCGCGCCAGGGCTTCTACGACGGCTCGCCGTTCCACCGGGTGATCGAGGGCTTCATGGCCCAGGGCGGCGACCCGACCGGCACCGGCGAGGGCGGCTCAGGGAAAAAGCTGCCGCTGGAGCCCTCGCCGCTCAGCCACACCCGCGGCACCGTCTCCATGGCGCGCGCGGACAACCCCAACACCGGCGACAGCCAGTTCTTCATCATGTTCGACGACAAGCCCCAGCTGGACTGGAACTACACGGTCTGGGGCAAGGTCGTGTCGGGCATGGAGTTCGTCGACCGGATCAAGCGGGGCGCGTCCGAGCTGAACGGCAAGGTGGACGAGCCCGACCGGATCATCTCCGTCCGCGTTGCCGCCGATGCCGACAAAGGGCCGTCCTGACGGTTCCCAATCGCGGCGCACCCGTTTATGGTCGCAGCCAACCGAGAGGAGGAGACCCCGATGGACCTTGAGAACACCCTGTACCTGGACCTGGAGCACGGCCGCGTCGTCATCCAGCTGCGCCCCGATCTGGCCCCCGGCCACGTCGCCCGCATCAAGGAGCTGACGCGCCAGGGCTTCTACGACGGGCTGAACTTCCACCGGGTGATCGAGGGCTTCATGGCCCAGGGTGGCGATCCGCGCGGCGACGGCACCGGCGGGTCCGGCCAGAAGCTGAAGGCGGAGTTCAACGCCGAGCCGCATGTCCGCGGCACCTGCTCCATGGCCCGCGCCCAGCATCCCGACAGCGCCGACAGCCAGTTCTTCATCTGCTTCGCGCCGGCCTCCTACCTGGACCGCCAGTACACGGTCTGGGGCAAGGTGGTCGAGGGCATGGAGCATGTCGACAAGCTGAAGCGCGGCAACCCGTCCCGCGGCGGCACCGTGACCGACCCGGACAAGATCGTGAAGATGCAGGTCGCCGCCGACGCCCAGGCCGCCTGACCGCCCTTCGCTTTTTCCGCGATGACCGCCGCGCTCCCCCCGGGGGTGCGGCGGTTTTCGTTTGGGAGCACGCGTTTCTCACACCGTCATCCCCGCGGAGGCGGGGACCCAGGCATTCCCTTTGCACTGGGGTATCGAGTTGGGAGCGGCGTCTATCTTTGCACCGGTCCACACGCCGGATAGCACGCTCATCACCTGGGTCCCCGCCTCCGCGGGGATGACGGGTTGGATGGTTCGAGTGGCACAGCTGAAGACCCTGCCGGGCAGAAACTTCCCCCTCCCTGCGCCTCGCCCGCCCCGCCGCCGTGCCAAACCTGCCGCCCACGCCACACCTGCCGGCTAAGTCATTGAAAACCCGTACGCCCCGTCTCTGGCACGCCGCCTGCAAATAGGATCGCCGACAAGACGAGTGGCCGGCAACGTCCGGTTCAGTGACGAGGCTAGTACGATGGAAAACCCGATCTACGTGGCATTGAGCCGCCAGGAGGCGCTGCGCCGGCAGATGGACGTGGTGGCGAACAACATCGCCAACATGAACACCACCGGCTACAAGCAGCAGCGCATGCTGTTCCAGGAATACCTGGAGGAGCCCGGCCGGAACGAGCGCGTGTCCTTCGTCCAGGATTACGGCCTGATGCGCGACGTGCGCCCCGGCATCCTGACCGTCACCAACAACACCTTCGACCTGGCGCTCCGCGGCGAGGGCTACTTCACCGTCGAGACGCTGGCCGGTCCCCGCTACACCCGGGCCGGCGCCATGCAGCTGAACGAGAACCGCGAGCTGGTGGACGCCAACGGCCTGCCGGTGCTGTCCGAGGACGACGCCCGCATCACCATCCCGGCCAACGTCGCCAGCATCGCCATCTCCGGCGACGGCACCGTCTCCACCGAGCAGGGCGAGGTCGCCAAGCTGAAGGTCGTCACCTTCGACGACCAGCAGCTGATGAGCGAGCTGGGCGGCGGGCTCTACGCCACCGACCAGGAGCCGGTGCCGGTGGCCCAGCCGCAGGTGACCCAGGGCGCGCTGGAGACCTCCAACGTGCAGCCGATCGTCGAGACCACCCAGATGATCGACGTGCTGCGGAAGTACCAGAGCACCCAGCGGATGATCGATACCGAGCACGAGCGCCTGCGGACCGCGATCCAGCGCCTCGGCCGCGTGCAGTAAGGGGAGACCAGGACGATGCGCAGCCTTTCCATCGGTGCGACCGGCATGTTGGCCCAGCAGACCAACGTCGAGGTCATCTCCAACAACATCGCGAACATGACGACGACTGGCTACAAGCGCCAGCGCGCCGAGTTCCAGGACCTGCTCTACCAGAACATGCGCCGCGTCGGCTCGGCCTCGTCGGACGCCGGCACGATCGTCCCCTCGGGCGTGCAGATCGGCGCCGGCGTCAAGACCGCCGCCGTCTACCGCATCAACGAGCAGGGCAACATCAACCCGACCGGCAACGTGCTGGACGTGGCGATCAACGGCCAGGGCTACTTCCAGGTCCAGCTGCCGGACGGCCAGACCGCCTACACCCGCGCCGGCTCCTTCCAGCTGAACCCGCAGGGCACGATCGTCACGGCGGACGGCTACCAGGTGCAGCCCGGCATCGTCGTCCCGCAGAACGCGGTCGACATCAGCATCAACCCGAACGGCGAGGTTCTGGTGAAGCTCGACGGGCAGGTCCAGCCGCAGAATGTCGGCCAGCTGCAGCTCGCCGTGTTCCCGAACCCGGCCGGCCTCGAGGCCATCGGCGACAATCTGCTGCTGGAGACGCCCTCCTCCGGTCAGGCGGTCGGCGGCGCCCCCGGCGCCCCGGGCTTCGGCCGCGTCATGCAGGAGGCGCTCGAGACCTCCAACGTGAACATCGTGGCGGAGATCACCAGCCTCATCACGGCGCAGCGCGCCTACGAGATGAACTCGCGGGTGATCAGCACCTCCGACCAGATGCTCCAGTCCATCTCGCAGATGCGCTGAGGAACCGGATCATGAAGCGCATCGCCGTCACCCTCCTCGCCGCCGCCCTGCTGGCCGGCACCGCCGCCCCGGCCCTGGCGCAGGTCATCCCGGCCGCCACTCAGGCCACCGCCCAGGCCACCGCCCAGACCACCATTGTCCGCGCCGACATCGAGAAGGCGCTCACCGAGGCGCTGGCCGCCGCGGGTGCCCCTGCCGGGACCCAGGTCACCCTCGACAATCCGCGCCTCGCCCTGGCCGCCCCGGCCGGTGCGGCGGTGACCGTCGAGAACCTCTCCTGGGACGCGCCGCGCAGCCGCTTCGCCGCCGAGCTGGTGGCGGTGGTGGACGGGACCCCCACCCAGCGCCAGAAGGTCGGCGGCAAGGCCGTCGCCATGCTGGAGCTGCCGGTGCTGAACCGCCGCGTCATGCCGGGCGAGGTCATCGCCGAGGGTGACGTGGACTGGATCTCCCTGCCCCGCGACCGCGCCGGCGCCGGCGTGCTGACCGAGCCCACCGCCCTGGTCGGCCAGACCGTGCGCCGCGGCGTCGCCCCCTTCCAGCCGGTGCGTGCCGGCGATGTCCGGGCGCCGGTCGTCGTCGCCCGGGGCGCCCTGGTCACCATCATGCTGCAGAGCGCCACCATGACCCTCACCGCCCAGGGCAAGGCCATGGCGGAGGGCGGCATGGACGAGACCATCCGCGTCGTCAACACCGCCAGCAGCCGGGTCGTCGAGGCCCGCATCGCCGGTCCCGACCTCGTCATCGTCGCGCCGCCGGCCCAGGCCCGGCAGGTCGCCGCCAATTCCAGCGCCGCGCGCTGAGGGAGATTGAAATGAACGCCGCCATGATCCGCCTCGCCGCCGCCGCTGCTACCGCCCTGCTGCTGACCGCCTGCGGCACCGCCGACCGCCTCGCCAATGTCGGCAAGGTCCCGGCCATGTCGCCGATCGAGAACCCGCAGGCCCTGACCGGCTACCAGCCGGTGCGCATGCCGATGCCGGCCCCGGTGGCGCAGGAGCGCCAGGCCAACTCGCTGTGGCAGGCCGGCGCCCGCGCCTTCTTCAAGGACCAGCGCGCCAGCCAGATCGGCGACATCCTGACCATCGAGATCCAGATCGACGACAGCGCCGAGATGGAGAACACCACCGAGCGCAGCCGCTCGGGCTCCGAGGGCCTGGGCGTGCCCAGCCTGTTCGGCCTGGAGAACAACATCGCCCGCGCCCTGAACCAGGGCGACAGCACCAACCTGCTGAGCGCCAACGGCAACAGCAGCAGCACCGGCGAGGGCACGATCGAGCGCTCCGAGCAGATCGAGCTGAAGGTCGCCGCGCTCATCACCCAGGTGCTGCCGAACGGCAACCTGGTGGTCCAGGGCCGGCAGGAGGTGCGGGTGAACTACGAGGTGCGCGAGCTGCTGATCTCCGGCGTGATCCGCCCCGAGGACATCAACTCGCAGAACACGATCGGCTACGAGAAGATCGCGGAAGCCCGCATCTCCTACGGCGGCCGCGGCCACATCTCCGACGTCCAGCAGCCGCGCATCGGCCAGCAGATCGTCGACATCATCTCCCCCTTCTGAGCCGGAGGGAGCCGCAGGAACAACGCTTCGAGCACCCGAGCCTCGCCCGTCTTGTCAACGCCCGAGCCTCGCCAGTCACTCAGTCTCGTCAGTCACTTGGTCTTGTCAGTCTTGTCAGTCTTGTCATCAGAGGCCGTCTTGTCACACTGCCTCGGAACTATGCGGGCCGGTCCACTGGACCGGCCCTTTCTTTTTGGCGAAGGGGCGTTGTGCGCTGGCGCGCTCGGTCATCTCTACCCGTCATCCCGGCGAAAGCCGGGACCCAGGGGTTGCAGCCATGTAGGATCGATGGAGCGCACCGTAGGTCGCATGGAGCGGAGCGAAATGCGACGTCACGGCCGGGGTGTCGCATTGCGGCTCCGCCTCCATGCGACCTACGAATCAGATGAGTGCTGCATTCGGTGGATCCCGCTGCAACCCCTGGGCCCCGGCCTGCGCCGGGGTGACGGTTAGGATGGCGCCAGCGTCACAGCCCAAACGACATCCGCCCCATCCCTCCCACGCAGCAAAAAGCCGCCCGCGGCCTGTCCGGCGCGGGCGGCTTGGTGCGACTCGGGGCGGAGCGTCGGCCGGGACTATTCGTCCCGGTGCGTGCGCTCCAGGCGCTCGTGGCGCTCCTGCGCCTCGAGGCTGAGGGTGGCGATCGGCCGGGCCTCGAGGCGGCGGACGCCGATCGGCTCGCCGGTCTCCTCGCAGTAGCCGTACTCGCCATCCTCGATCCGCTGCAGCGCGGCGTCGATCTTGGCGATCAGCTTGCGCTCGCGATCGCGGGTCCGCAGCTCCAGCGAGCGGTCGGTCTCGGCCGAGGCGCGGTCGGCGATGTCCGGCTCCTGGATGCCGCCGTCCTGCAGGTTGTTGAGGGTTTCGGTGGATTCCCGGAGCAGCTCGGCGCGCCAGCGCAGAAGCTTCTGACGGAAGAACTCCGTCATGACCGGGTTCATGAACTCCTCGTCCTCAGAGGGACGGTAGTCCGGGGAGAGCAGCGGTGACGACATCCTGGCAGTCCGGATCCTGTGGCGGGTCGAGACGGCGCGGAGTATAGGGAGACAGTTTCCCGCCCGCAACAACCACCGCTATGTCCAGCTCACCGTGTAACTAGCTGGAAAAGATAAAATTTTTCTGAAGAGCGCGACAAAGCGCCGCTCAGCGCTCCAGCTTGGCGAGCTCGACCTGGGCGCGGAGTTCGATCTCGTCGAGCGTCTCCTGCATCGCCGGGTCGTCCACGCCGGTCCGCCGCGACTGCACGATGCGGACCAGCTCATGCAGCTTTTCCCTAGGAAAAGTGCCGAGAAGCAGGCCGATGCGCAGCTCGTCCAGCCGGTCGAGGATGTCCTCCGCCCGCTCCCGCGCCTTCTTGCGGCTGTTCAGCGAGTCGTCGACCTCCTGCAGCCCCAGCAGCGGGCTGATGGCCATGGCCGTCTGCGGCGCCGACACGCCGCGGGCGGCACCGTCGTCGCCCTGGATGTGGCTCAGGAAGTCGGAGCCGCTCTTGCCGGGCGCCTTCTTGACCTGGCCGGGACGGAGTGAACCGGGGCCTTCGATCTTCATGGGTAGGGTGACCGCTTCTGCCTGGCGGCATCGGGCACGCCCATAGCTGGGCGCCCACTGGCCGCACATACACTATAGGTACCACCCGCGAGAAGTTCGCGGCTAGGGCAAATTTTGCCCACGGGCAGGGCCGGCAAGGGTCCGGGCGCCCCTCCGGCGCGTCGGGAGCACAGCGTTTCCCTGGGTTTGCGGCGGACATGGCCTGTGGCACGCTTTTCGCTACATGCCGGACGACCCTCCCCGGAGTGGACAGGCCATGAGCACCGATTTGACCCTCGCCCCCCTCGCCCGCCGCCTCCTGAAGGCGCTCACCGTCGCCGGACTCGTCCTGGCGGCCGCGCTGCCGTCGGGTGCTGCCCTGGCGCAGTCCCGCCTCAAGGACATCGCCGACGTCGAGGGCGTGCGCGACAACATGCTGGTGGGCTACGGCCTGGTCATCGGCCTGAACGGCACCGGCGACACCATCAACAACTCGCCCATGACCGAGCAGAGCCTGATCGGCATGCTGGAGCGCATGGGCGTGAACGTCCGCGGTCAGACGCTGCGCTCCAAGAACGTCGCCGCCGTGATGGTGACGGCCACGCTGCCGCCCTTCGGCACCCAGGGCACCCGAATCGACGTGTCGGTCGGCACGCTGGGCGACGCCAAGAGCCTGCAGGGCGGCACGCTGCTGGTCACCCCGCTGATGGGTGCCGACGGCGAGGTTTACGCGGTCGCGCAGGGCGCCGTCGCGGTGGCCGGCTTCACCGCCCAGGGCGCGGCGGCCAGCGTCACGCGCGGCGTGCCCACCGCCGGCCGCATCGCCGGCGGCGCGATCATCGAGCGCGAGATCGAGTTCAACCTGGCAGACCTGCCCTATGTGCGGCTGGCGCTGCGCAACCCGGACTTCACCACCGCCCAGCGCGTGTCGGAGGTCATCAACAGCAGCTTCGGTGCGAACACCGCCCGGGCATCCGACCCCTCCTCCATCGTCGTCAACGTGCCCAACCAGCGCCGCGCCGACCTGGTGGGCTTCATCCGCGACATGGAGCAGCTGCGCGTGCAGCCCGACCAGCCCGCCCGCGTCGTCATCGACGAGGCCTCCGGCGTCATCGTGATGGGCGAGAATGTCCGCATCAGCACCGTCGCCATCGCCCAGGGCAACCTGACCGTCCGCATCACGGAGACGCCCCAGGTCTCCCAGCCGAACGCGCTGAGCCAGGGCGGCCAGACCGTGGTGGTGCCGCGCACCGACATCCAGGTCGAAGAGGGCGCGGGCAGGAAGCTCGCGGTGATGCCGGCCGGCGTCAGCCTGCAGGAGCTGGTGCAGAGCCTGAACGCCCTGGGCATCGGCCCCCGCGACATGATCTCCATCCTGCAGTCGATCAAGGCGGCCGGCGCGCTGCAGGCCGAGATCGAGGTGATGTGATGAGCCCCGAGATGAGCACCCTTCCCTCCATCCAGGGTCCGCGTCTGCAGGCCGCCAAGGCCGACATGGCGAAGGTCGACAAGGCCGCCCAGGAGTTCGAGTCGGTCTTCCTCAACCAGATGCTGTCGCTGATGTGGGAGACGGTGGATGTCGACCCGACCTTCGGCGGCGGCCACGGCGAGGAGATGTTCCGCAGCGTCCTCATCGACGAGCAGGCCAAGGCTATCGGCCGCAGCGGCGGGCTCGGCCTCGCCGCCAACATCAAGGAGCAGATGCTGCGCATGCAGGAGACGGCCGAGGGCCGGTCGCCCACGCAGCAGCTGCTGGAGGGCGGCCGCCCGCTGGCCGCCCGCATGACCGACGCCTACGCCACCACCGGAGACCTGCCGTGACCGCCAGCCTCGCCCGCGCCGAGAACCTGATCGACGCCATGGAGCGCCTGACGGAAATGTTCGGCGAGGAGTGCGCTTTCATCCAGGCGCAGGACATGGGCAGCGTCCGCGCGCTGGCCGACCGCAAGCAGCTGCTGGTCCGCGCCTACGAGGACGCCGCCAAGACGCTGCGCGTGGATCTGGAGGGCTTCGCCCAGCTGGACGGCGCGGTGAAGGAGCGGCTGCGCCTGGCGGCGCTGGCTTTCCGCGAGGCGGCCGAGCGCAGCGCCTCGGTCCTGCGCGCCGCCACCTCGGTGCGGCAGAGCATCGTCAACAACACCGTCGCCGCCATCAACAAGGAGCGGGCGGAGGAGTCCGGCTACACCGTCAAGCGCGGCGTGCCGATTCCCGCCGGATACCGGCGCAATGCCGCCATCGCCCCGACGGCGCTCGACACCCGCCTCTGATCCCGATCCCTTCCAGGCCATGGGCCGGGGCGCGTTCCGCCCCCGCTCCGTCCTGCGCGCGGCACCCGCTCCCGGCAGGAAGTGCCACCGGGGCGGGAAGTTTCTGCCGGGGTCCCTCGCGCCGGCCCGATACTGCCGGGTCCCACCCCGCCAAAAGCCCGGAATCACTGGGTGGGCCGGCTGGCATTCCCCTTGCAGATGGTATCCCGACCAACGCTAGGGATGCCTCCCGATGGACAGTGTGACCAGCCTCGCCCCGCTCGGCGCTCCTCTCGCCGGCCTGACCCCGTCTCCGGCGCCCTCGACGGCCGCGCCGACGGGCGAGGATGCCGCCGCCCTGTTCCAGCAGATCCTCGGCGGCCTGCTGGAGGAGACCCCGGCGGAGCCCGCGACCGCGGAAGCGGCGTCAGCCGACATCGCCACCGCCGACAAGACCCCCGCCGCCGAGCTCCCCGCCCCGCTTCCGCCGCGCGCCGAGACCGTCCCGGACGGGCTGGTCGCCGCCGACATGCGCTTCCTGGCGACGCAGGTGCTGGCCCTGGCCCCGCTGCCGACGGAGGCGCCGGCCGAGGCGCCCGCCGCCGACGACGAACCCGTGGCCGAGTTGGTCCCCGCTGACACCAACGTGTCGCCCGTGACTTCCGATGCGGCGCCTGTCCAGCTTGCCTCCACTGCGGCGGCCGCCCCAACTGCCCCGGTCCCGGCCGCCTCCGCCCCGGCTACCGTACCGGTGCCCGCGGCCGCGCCGGCGCCCGCGCCCGTCGCGCCGGTGACACCGTCCACGGCCGCTCCCCCGTCCGATGCCGCCGCGCCGCCTGCCAAGGCCGAGCGGCCGCGCGCGGTTCCGGCCGATGGCCCGAACCCGAAGGCCGCGCCGGCCGCCCATGCCGCCCATGAGCGTGTCGCCGACCGCCGCGAGGCCCGTGCCGCCCGCCCCGCCCGGGACGCCGCGCCTGCGGCCGAGGTCGAGGACGAGTCTGGAGCCGCGCCCGCCGCTCCGCCGATGGAGACCGGGGCCGCTCCCTCGGTCGAGCCCGCGCCGAAGGGCAATCGCAAGGCCCTGCCCGAGACCGCCGCCGAGGCCGCCACGCTGGCCCGGGCCGAAGCGGCGACGGCCCAGGACGCCAAGCGCGCCGCCCGCGGCGACGATCGTCCCGCTTCCGCCGCCGCGCCCGTCACCGGTGCCCCCGACGCGCCGGCTGCCGTCAGCGCCACCGCTGCCGCCGGGACCACCATCGCGGCCGCCACTCCGCCCACCACCGAGACTGAGACCGAGACCGAGACCAAGGCCAAGACCGAGGAGCGTCCCACCGCCCCCCGGGCGTCAGGCAAGCCGGCCGAACCGGTGAGGACGGAGGCCGTCCCGGCCAGCCAAGCCGCGGCCCCCGCCGCCATGCCTGCTTCCCGTCCGGTCGAGGCTGCTCCGGTGACGATCGCCGCCACCGACAGCGCCGCTCCGGCCCGGCCCGCTCCGGCGACCGCGGCCGTCACGGCGCCGCAGGATGCAGAGGCAAGCGCGCCAGCCGCGCCGAGCGTCGAGACCACGCCGCGCGCTGCCGAGGAAAAGGTTGCGCCGGGCATGGTCCGGATGCGGGTGGTCGGCCAAGCCGACGCCGCCCCGGCCCCGGCAGCAGCTCCGGCCGCCGCTACTGCCGCCGCCCCTGCCGCTGCTGACCCCGCCGCCACCCTCCCCGCCGCCGACGCCATGCCCGACACCGGCGCGCCGGTGTCGAAGGCCGAGGCGAAGCCGGACGCCAAGCCCGCCGAGAAGCCGCGCGCCGCCAAGGCGGAGACGCCCGCCCCCGTCGCCGCGCCGACCGCCGCGACCGAGACCGCGGAGGCGCCCGCCGCGCCGGTCGAGACCGATGATGAGGCGGCGCCCGCACGCGCCCGCGCCGCCGAAACCGCCAAGCCGGCCGTGACCACCGAGGCACCCGTCGCCGAGGATGCGTCCGAGGAGTCAAAGTCCCTGCGCGCCGCCCGCGACGCCGAGGACCGGGACGCGCCGGCCAGGCGCGAGGCCCAGGCCGACCGCGATGCCGCCCGGCGCGCGCCGCCCGCCCAGGCGGAGGCCGCCGCCCAGGCCCAGGCGCCCAAGCCGGCGCCCACCCCGGTCCAGCCTCAGCCGGTCGCCGCCGAGCCCGCGATCGCCGCCGTGGCGACCGCCGGGTCGGGCCGCGACGCCGCCGGCGAGCAGGCCGACAGGGGCCTGGAGCGCGGCACCGACGCCGAGCTGCTGCGCGGGCTGCATTTCGGCCTGGAGCCGCTGAAGCCCGCGGCAAGCGAGTTCGCCCAGCATCTGGCCGCCGTCCGCTCGGGCCGGCCCAACGTGCCGCCGCCGGCGCTGCAGCAGGTCGCCGTGCAGATCCAGCGCGCCGCCCAGGACGGCCAGGACCGGCTGACCGTGCAGCTGCGCCCCATGGATCTCGGCCGCATCGAGGTGCAGCTGGAGTTCGGCCGCGACGGCCGAGTCCGCGCCAAGGTGATCGCCGAGAACCCGCACACGCTCGACATGCTGCAGCGCGACGCCAAGGGTCTGGAGAAGGCCCTTCAGGACGCCGGGCTGAAGACCGACGCCGGCGACCTCAGCTTCGATCTGCGCGGCGACGGTCGCCAGGCGCAGGAGGAAAGCGGCCGCCGGGCCTCTTCCGGGCGCTTCTCGCTGAGCGACGGCACCGACCCCGACACCCAGGCCGCAGCGCCGCCGCCACGCCTCCTGGCGCCCGGCCGCGTCGACGTGCGCATCTGACGGACGAGAGCAGGAACCACCACCATGTCCACTTCCGCCCTGAACAACGCCAGCAACCCCGCCCTGTCCGGCGTCGGCACGACGTCCAAGGAGCAGAGCGCCAAGGCACTCTCGTCCCTGGCGGACAATTACGAGACCTTCCTGTCGATGCTGACGGCGCAGCTGCGCAACCAGGATCCGCTGCAGCCGCAGGACAGCGCCGAGTTCACCAACCAGCTCGTGCAGTTCGCCCAGGTCGAGCAGCAGATCAAGACGAACTCCGAGCTGAAGGAGATCAAGGAGACGGTCCGCCAGTCGCCGGCGACCCAGGCGCTCAGCTATGTCGGCAAGTATGTAGAGCTGGAGTCCGACTGGGTGCCCAAGGCCACCGGCGACACCGTCGTGCGCTACAACCTGTCCGAGGGCGTCCAGTCCGCCGCCATGGTCGTGACCGACGGCGAGGGCAAGGAGGTCGCCAAGTACCCGATCTCCAACCAGGCCGGCGAGCGCACCTTCCGCTGGGACGGCAAGGATCGCGCGGGCAAGGACATGCCGGCCGGCCTCTACCGCTTCAACGTCGCCATCGCCGCCAAGGAGGGCGCCTCCAACGTCAGCGGCAGCGTCAGCAGCCAGTACAGCCCCTATGGCGGCGACGCCGTGAATGTCCGCTACGATCTCGGCGACTCGATCGAGGAGCCGGTCATGGTGGTGCGCGACAGCGGCGGCTCGGTGGTGCGCAAGCTGCCCATCACCGGCGCCCTGGGCCCGCAGACCGCCACCTGGGACGGCAAGAACAACGCGGGCCAGACCATGGCGCAGGGCTATTACGACATCAGCATCGTCTCGGACGTCACCGGCAGGCCGCCTGCGAACCTGCGGATGTCGGTCCTGCAGAAGGTCACCGGCGTGGACATGAGCAACGGGCAGAGCCTGATGATCGGCGACACGCCCGTGCCCATGAGCCGCGTCAGCAGGCTCATCGACGGTTGAGGAACTACCTGGCCGATTTAGGTAATTCTTAACGGGGATACCTCTAATTTGCTCAGGTCTGCCGTGAAAGCAGGATCGAGAGCGATCAGAGAATGCCGTCCTTGCACCAAGTCGAGACCGCCTACCAGACCGAGACCCGCGCCCCGCGCGCGGCCGATACGGCCCCGGCCGTCACCGTCGCCTCCATCGACGACCTGCCGCCGCCCGACACCAAGCGCTGGGTCATGCGCCGCAAGGCCGAGGTCGTCGCCGCCGTGAAGACCGGCCTGCTGTCGCTGGAGCAGGCCTGCGCCCGCTACAGCCTGTCGGAGGAGGAGTTCCAGTCCTGGCAGCGCCTGATCGAGGCGCACGGCATGCGGGCGCTCCGCACCACGCGTCTGCAGGATTATCGCTGAGCCGGCGGGCCCGCGCCGGTCTGGAGAGGCTGGAGCGTGGTGCGTCCTTCGACAAGCTCAGGATGAGGGACGGCGGTTCCAGGCATCCCTCTTTCCCTGCCCACCGGGAGCAGCAACAAATCCCTGATGCTGAGCTCGGTCAGAAGCACGCACAGCCTGAACGCTGCCCCTGACCGTTCCCTACATATTGTCCGCTATCGCCCCCAACCCGCGGGAGCGCAGGAACTGCTGGCGCTGGAAGTTGCGGCGGGCGTCGATCGCCTTGGACACGGCCTCGCCGCCCGTCAGCGTTCCGTCCGGCCCCTTCAGGCGGCCGACCAGACGCTCCAGCAGCTTCTGGTCCGACGACGGGTCCAGGCGGTTCAGCGCCTTGTCGCTGCCGATCTCGGCGACCAGCCGCTCCATCAGTACGGCCCGTGTCTGGGGAAAGCGGCCGGCATGCAGCCGGTCGACGATCTGCGTCAGGATGGGCGTCGGGCAGTGGTCGAGCGACTCCAGCCAGTTCGCCAGCACATCGGCCAGCGCGATGAGGAAGGAGCCGAAATTCGGCTGGTTGCCGAACAGCTCCTTGATGACCTCGCCGAAGCAGACGATATCCGCGACGATCCCGTCGAACAGCGGATCCAGCTGCGGCGCCGCGTCGCTCCAGGCCAGCACCGCCTCCAGCTTGCCCATCAGCGAGCGGTGGTCGGCCAGGGCGATGGTCATCATCGACAGCATGACATGGTCGTGCCGCTGGTCGCCGACGATGCCGCGGATCGTGGCGCTGTAGCCGCCGATGTCCTTGGCCGTGAACTCCGGCAGCCGCTTGCGCTCGGCGGTGAAGTCGCGCGACAGGGTCAGCACCTCGCCGATCAGCCCGTCGAGCGTGTTGCAGCGCTGGCGCGCCGGCTCGCCCGTGATGCGCGCCTGCTCGGTGCCGACGCGCTGCACGGCCGACAGCAGCAGGCTGCCCGTGTCCTGCAGCTTCTTTTGGTGCGACCAGCCGTGCAGCAGCTCGGTCGGCGTCAGGTTCATCTTGGTGAAGTATTCGCGCAGGATATGGGCGATGGCCCGGCGGCTGGCCGGCCCGAACATGTCCTGCACCGTCCCGCACACCTCGACGTTGCGCGGGGCGTTGGACACGGCGATGGGCCGCTCGGCGGCCGGTGGCGCCTTCTCCTCGAAGATCACGCGCTCGGTGCTGGTGCCCATGAGCAGCATGGTCCGGTGCTGCACCACCTTGACCGCCTGAACCTTGCCCGAGGCGAGCGCCTTGCGGGCGTCGATGATGGCGAGGTTCTCCTCGGGGCCGTGGCAAAGCATCTGCCAGCGCCCCTCCAACATCACCATCACGTCGAACTGGTAGCTCCGGCCCTTGAGCAGCAAGTCGCCGCCCTCCTCTGCTTCGATCATTACACTAGCGTATTAGATCGAAGGAGGCAAAGGCCCGAGTATTGGCCGGTCAGTCCTTGTCGAACGGGTTCTCGCTGCCCTTGCGCAGCAGCATACGCAGCGGCACGGCCGGCAGGTCGAAGCTCTCGCGCATGCCGTTGATCAGGTAGCGCGTGTAGTGCTCCGGCACTTCCACGGGACGCGAGGTGAAGAGCGCGAAGGTCGGCGGCCGCGACTTCACCTGCGTCATGTAGCGGATCTTCAGCCGGCGCCCGTCCACCAGCGGCGGCGGGTGGGTCTCCAGCATGCCGCCCAGCCAGCGGTTTAGCTGCGCCGTGGGGATGCGGCGGTTCCAGAGGCGGTAGACCTCCAGCACGCTGTCCAGCAGCACGTCCAGCTTCTGGCCCTTGAGCGCCGAGATGGTGATGGTCGGCAGGCCGCGCACCTGCGGCAGCGAGGTCTGCAGCCGGTCGCTCAGCTGCTGCAGCGCCTCCGCCTTGTTGGCGACCGCGTCCCACTTGTTGACGGCGATGACGAGGCCGCGCCCCTCCTCGATGACCATGCGGGCGATGGTCAGGTCCTGCTTGTCCAGGATGGCGTCGGCGTCCAGCACCAGCACGACAACGTGCGCCAGCCGGATGACGCGCAGCGTGTCGGCGACCGCCAGCTTCTCCAGCTTGGTCTCGACCCGGGCACGGCGGCGCAGTCCGGCGGTGTCGACCAGCCGGATCGGCCGGTCGCGCCAGGTCCATTCAACGCTGATGGCGTCGCGGGTCATGCCGGCCTCGGGGCCGGTCAGCACGCGCTCCTCGCCCACCAGGCTGTTCAGCAGGGTCGACTTGCCGACGTTGGGACGGCCGACGATGGCGAGCTGCAGCGTCTTCTCCAGCCCCGCGGCCTCGGCGGCCTTGGCGGCCTCCTCCGACTCGCCGGCGGCCGTGTCGTCGATCTCCGGCTCGGCCTCGCCCTCGGCCTCCTCGGGCGGGATGTAGGGCAGCAGAGCCTCGACCAGGTCGGCCAGCCCCTCGCCATGCTCGGCCGAGAGCGGCACCGGGTCGCCCAGGCCCAGCTCGTAGGCCTCCATCAGCCCGGGGATGCCGACATTGCCCTCGCACTTGTTGGCGGCGAGGATCACCGGCGTGCTGCCCTTGCGCAGCCAGGCGGCGAAGTGCCGGTCCAGCGGCGTGATGCCGGAGCGGGCGTCCACCAGGAACAGGCAGAGGTCGGCGGCCTCGATGGCGCGCTCGGTCTGGCGGCGCATCCGCGCCTCCAGGCTGCCGTCGAAGGCCTCCTCCAGACCGGCGGTGTCCACCACCGTCAGCTCGATCCCGGCGAGGCGCGCGGGCGCGGAGCGCCAGTCGCGCGTCACGCCTGGCGTGTCGTCGACGATCGCCAGCTTCTTGCCGGCGAGACGGTTGAACAGGGTCGATTTCCCGACGTTCGGCCGTCCTACGATGGCGAGCGTCAGCCGGCGCTTTTCGGCCATCGGAACTATCCTTTTCTCAGCGGTAGGCGACCAGGTCGCCGTCGTCCGTCAGCACGTAGAGCGTGCCGCCGGCCACCACCGGGGGAAGGCTCGAGCCATCGGGAAGTTCCCGGCGCGACGAGATTTCGCCGGTCTCCGGCGACACCTCGATCATCTCGCCCTTGTCGCTGACCAGGACCAGGCGACCGCCGGCCAGGACCGGGCCGGACCAGGTGACGGGATCGTCGCGGTCCTCCGGGTCCTCGTAGCGCTCCAGCTGGGTGATCCAGCGGACGCGGCCGGCGTCGCGGGTCATGGCGACCAGCTGCGCGTCGTTGGTGACGGCGAAGATCCAGTTGCCGGCGACCCAGGGGGTCTGGATGCCGCCGACATCCTGCTCCCAGACGCGCTGGCCGGTGCGCAGGTCGATCGCGGCCATGCGGCCGGAATGGCTGACGGCGAAGACCAGGCCGTTGTCGATCACGGGCATGCCGCGGATGTCCGCCAGGCCCGACAGGTTGGCGCCGCGGCGCACCGCGGCCAGATTGTCGGACCAGGCGGGGCGGCCGTTCTCGACGCGCAGCGCGAACAGCTCGCCCGAGGAATAGGGCGCCACGACCACGTCGTTCTCGACCGCGCCGGCGGCGCCGCCCAGCAGCGCCGTGGCCTCCAGGATGCCGCTGTGGGTCCACTGCAGCACGCGGTTCTCGGCCGCCAGCACGATCATCTGGTTGTCGAGCGTGGTGACGAAGACGCGGCCGCCGGAGACGACCGGGGCGGTGCGGATCGGCGCCGCGATGCGCTGGCGCCAGATCACCTCGCCATTGGCCGGGTTGACCGCGATGGTCTCGCCGAAGCCGGTGGTGACGAACAGCCGGCCCTCGCCGAAGCTGACGCCGCCGCCCAGCGCCGTGTCGTCCTGGCCCTCGCGCTGGACGCTGACGCGCCAGATGCGGGCGCCCGACGCGGCGTCGAAGGCGTGCAGGTCGAAATCGGTGTCCAGCACGTAGACGCGGCCCTCGGCGACCACAGGCGTGGTCAGCAGCCGGGCCTCGGTCTGGTTGCCCTCGATCCCGGCGCGCCAGACCTCGCGGACCGTCGCCGGCAGGGCGAGATGGCCGGGATTGTGGGTGGCGTTGCCGCCGGGCTGGGTCCAGTCGGCGTTGGCAACGGGCTCCGGCAGCTGGACGGGCTGGCCCTGCAGCTGCGGGTCGGTCTCCAGCTGCTGCTCGAGCTGCAGCACGGAGATGCGGTTGCCGGCCAGGCGCGGGCCGTTGTCCTCGCTGTCGAACCAGTCGGCGATGCCGCAGCCGGCCAGGACCAGGCAGGCGGCGATGCCGGTGGTCAGGCGCAGGCCGCGGGAGAGGCCGGCGACGATCGTGCTGCGGGGGGTGCGCGGGGTGCGGGTCATTTCTGCTCGGCGTAGAGGGCGGCCAGGTCGGCGGCGCGGCTGCGGATGCCGGCGGGGGCCTCCGCATCGGAGGAAATCTGCTGGAACAGCTCGGCCGCGCGCTTGCGGTCGCCGGCGCGGGCGGCGAGCGCCCCGGCCAGTTCGCGGGCGGAGTGGCGCCAGGGGCTGGTCTGGGCCAGCAGCGGCTGCAGCCGGGACTGCAGCTGGGCGGGGTCGCCGCCATCCATCTGGTGCAGCACCGACATCAGCAGCGCCAGGTCGCGGAACAGCGGATCGACCTCGCCGCTGCCGGCCAGCTGGTCGTAGAGGCCGACGGCGCCGGCCGCGTCGCCGTTCGCCGCCATGACGCCGGCCTGCTGCAGCCGGGCCAGCGCCTGGGGCGCGCCCTTCAGCGCACCGGCGGCGCCGGACAGCGCGGCGATGGCGTCGGCCGGCGTGCCCTGTCCCTGGCGGGTCGCCTGGACCTTGTCCACCGCCTGCAGCAGCACGGCGGTGCGCTCGGCCTGCTGCCGCTCCTGCCAGCGCTGCCAGCCGACATAGGCGGCCGTGGCGAGCACGATGGCGGCGGCGCCGGCGATCAGCACCGGGCCATACTTCTTCCAGAGCTTCTCGGCGCGTTCGCGGCGAAGGTCTTCATCGACTTCGCGAAAGATATCGGACATCGGCTCACTCCCGGCGCGAGGGCCGGCACGGTACGGATCAAAGCGCGCCGATACCACCCGGGCGCATCCGGGTCAAGGAGACACGGCGGCGCCGGGCGGGCGACAGGCACGCGCGGGCTGGCCGGACGGCGGAGGTTCTGCCCCTCCTCCGCGCCGGTCTTCGCCGCCTGGGTGCTGGACCCGGCGCGGCTTTTCCCTGAGACTTGGCGCCACGGGCGTTCTATATACCGCATCCCGCCGCCCCGCCGATATCGCGAATGACCCACCTCATCAGCCTCTCCGACTACAGACGCCGGCGGCCGAGCGTCTATTTCGACCGCAGCGAGCTGACGCTGCTGCTGGCGCTTTATTCGGAGCGGGTGGCGCGGGGCGAGTGGCGGGACTACGCCATCGACCATGGCAGCGGCACGGCGGTGTTCAGCGTCTTCCGCCACGCCATGGACGGGCCGGTCTTCACCGTGTCCAAGGCGCCGGGCCGGCGCGGCCGGCCGAACAGCTATACCCTGCTGCAGGGCCGCGAGAGCGTCGGCAGCGCCACCACTCTGCCCGACCTGCTGGCCCTGCTGGACGCCGGCGCCGGCTGAACCCGCCGATCATCCTACCGAAATCGTATGTAGCTGAGGCCACCCGCCTATCCGGGCGGCGCGCCCCACCCCTTTCACGCAGGCGATTCGGTGCGGCCGCGGCGCGACGGGCGAAGGGCGGCTGCGCGCATGGTCCCATGCGCTAACCATCTGCTCCAACTTACCTTTTCAGCGCGTCGATTATCTTTGAAGAAGTTCCGAAAAGATCGCTCCCCGACGGCCGGGCATCGCAAGTCCCAGCAGGTACTACCGTTTCGCCTGAAGCGAATACCCCCAATGCCACATACGAAAAATCTCTCCGGCCGAGGACGAAACGAGAATTCGAACTGTTGTTACGGCACGCGGACCACATCGAAAGAGCGACGAGATGGATGCGCACCAGGATCGCGCCTCGGAGCAAGCCAACAAGGCCCGCAGGGGCAAGGTGAGCACGATGCACGTAGTTCTTGTACCGGGAGACGAGATCGTCGCGGGGCAGATGCTCGCCGCGTTCGAGAAAGCGGGGCGGCACCGGGTGACGGTGTGCCACGACGTTTCCGACCTGAGCCAGACCGCGACGACTCCGGACGTGATCCTGATCGACGTCCAGCAGTTCGCGGCCCTGCGCGAGAACGAGCCGATGGTCTATCTCAGACTGTCCCGGCGCTCGCGCATCATCGTCATCCTCAGCTCCCGTGAGCTGCTTGACGCTTCGCACATCCTGGCCTTCGCAGATGCCTGGGTGTTCGAGGACATCAACCTCAGCCGTGTCAGCGAGCTCATCGAGCTAGGCCTGGAAGGCCACTGCATCCTGCCCAAGCAGTTCCTGTCGCGGATGGGCGTGGACGAGATAAGGTTGTCGCTGCTGCCGCGGCTGACCGACGTCGAGTTCCGCTGCCTGCAGCTGCTCGGCCAGGGCCTGAACAACCGCACCATCGCCGAGAAGCTGAACCTCTCCGAGGCGGTGATCAAGTCGATGGTACGGAGCGTGCTGGCCAAGCTGCACTTCCGCAACCGCACCGAGGCCGGCGTCTTCGCCGCCCGGCAGCAGCACGCGCTGCTTCCCGCCCGCCAGGGCGAGAGCAGGCAGCCGATGGACGAGGCCCGTTCGGCCTGACCCGGCCGGGCACCTTTTCCGGAGCGGGCAAGCAGAAAGGGGCGGTCCCCGTCGGGGCCGCCCCTTCTTCTTTGCGCGGATGCCGGGCCATTCTTGCCCGGGGGCGGAGACCGGACACGAAAAGGGCCGGACGCGCTGGCGCCCGGCCCCTATCCGTCCCGCCCCATGACCCGGTCAGGCCGTGGCGGCGTTGCCCTGCATGGCGCCGCCGGCGTTGAACTCGCCGCCGATGCCGTTGTTCAGCGCCCAGATCGCCGCCTGGGTGCGGTTCGAGGCGTTGATCTTGCGCAGCAGGCTCTTGAGGTGGACCTTCACGGTCGCCTCGGTGATGTTCAGGTGGTTGGCGATCATCTTGTTGCTGTCGCCGTTCAGCAGGCAGCGCAGGATCTGGATCTCGCGCTGGGACAGGCCCTTGCGCGACACCGGCATCTCCAGACCGTTGCCGTTGACGCGGCCGCTGATCAGCAGCGCCGCCAGGTGCGTCGGGAAGACCTTCTCGCCCATCATGACCAGGCGCAGCGACTGCGACAGGGCGTCGGAGGAGAGATCCTTCATCAGATAGCCGTCGGCGCCGGCCTCCAGCGCGTTCGACAGGCGGCGCGTGCAGAGGTCGGTGGTCAGCACGACCATCCGCGTTGTCGGCAGCATGGCGCGCAGGCGACGCATCGCCTCGGCCTCATCCTCGCCGCCATTGACGAGATCCAGAAGGATCAGGTCGGGCTTCACGCCCTGCTCGACGATCGAGGCGCCCTCGCGGACATTGCCGGCTTCGGCGACGATCACGAAGGGGCTGTCGTCCAGCAGCCGCTTCAAGCCTTCGCGAAACAGCTTGTTCGCATCGATCAGGAAAACCTGAACCTGTTCCATCGTGTGCTCCCGCGCTAGAAAGGCTGAATGGTTATTATTGGACGCCCCTTCGGGCTCTCCGGAGCGACGTCCGTGCGCCTCTCCGGAAGAGGGGTTGCGTTACCGATCCCCTCTTTCGGATGAAAAATACTCCGGCTGTGCCTGCAATGATATCTCCCCTACGCATTAAATACGGGGCGCTTTCGGTCTATGCCCTCCAGCCAGAGCAGTAATGGCCACTACTCGGAAGTAGCAGCCATAGACCTACCTGATATTGTGCGCGATTTAGTGGTACAGGTCTTCAACGCGATCACACGTTGGTAGCGCCGATGGATTTTTCCCAGGCGCATCCTACTCTTCATAGAGAGGATCATCGCGGAAGTTTCTTTTATCGAAAGAGAAGAACTAATTGGGCATGGATGGGGCGCGGGAGGGCTCGCCGGTCTCGGGCAGGGATGCCGTTAACCATATCTTGTGGCGGGCAGCGCACCCTCGCGCCACCTCTGGTGGCAACCGCGCCGGCAATCCCGCGTCCTATGACTTTCGGCGGAGCACAGTCCGCGTTCACCGTCCCTGCCCCGCGAGGTCCAGCCACACCCACGCGAGCAGCAGCCAGGGGATCACAGCGGCCGCTCCCCAGGCCAGGAGCCGGAGAACCGGCCGGACCGGCGCCAGTTCCGGTTCGGGATAGCGCGTCGGCGGCGGCTCGGTCACCAGGGGAACCGCCTCGGCCCCGCCGCCGGCCATGGTCCTGCCGCCCGGGGAGAAGGCGTTGTCGTCGGCGGCGATGGTCAAGGGCGTCTCCCCGGGGTGCCGGTCAGATCAGGCCGCGGTCCTCGGCCTGCGAGATCAGGATGAACTGCCGCATCATCTGGTTGCGGAAGCGCAGCCGGTGGCCACCGGCCAGGATCACCCGCTGCAGCAGCGCGTCGGGTCCGTCGGTCAGCCGCGCCAGCACCGCCTCCACGGTCTCACGGGGCGGCACCCGCGCCATGCGGCCGCCCGAGCTCGGCAGGTCGGCGGCGCGGAAGCTGCCCCAATCGTCCAGCGGCGCTTCGGCCGCGAGGAACAGCACGTCGCACATGGTGCGGTCGCCCTCGGGGCCGAGCGCCCGGTGATAGGCCTCGATGATGCCGCGTTCGGACTCGTCCCGGGCGCGGCGGACGCCGGCCAGCAGGTCGTCGCGCCCGACGATGTTGGAGCCGCGCGTCGCCGCCGCCCGTGCCGCATGCAGGCCCAGCAGCTGCGCGTAGTAGGGCAGCCCCTTCGCCAGCCAGACGATCGCCTGGCGCGAACTGTCGTCGAAGCGCATGCCGGCCGCCTCGGCGCCGGCCAGAAGGATGCGCTCGATCTCCTTGTCGCTCATCAGCGGCAGATGCACCGCCACCAGCGCGCGCTGGATGGAGGGGTGCTTGCCCAGCAGCTGGTCGACATTCTCCGCCACGCCGATGACGAACAGCGTCAGCGGGCTGCCGGTATCGGTCATGGTCTTCATGAGCTCGGCCAGCTTGTTCTTCACGTCCTCGGACGCGACCCGGTCGAACTCGTCCAGCGTGACCAGCACATGGGTGCCGGAGATCTCGCACAGCACGTCGTTCAGCTGCCCGACGCTGAAGGGGCCGGGCGGCAGACGCTCGTCGAAATTGTTGAAGCTGCGCAGGCTGGAGAAGGGATTCTCCACCGAGGCCTTGAAATAGGTGGAGGGGATGCGGCGCAGGATGCCCCGGAACATCTCCTCGAAGCTCAGCTCGGCCGAGCAGGTGACCTTCAGGGTCATGTAGCCGGCCTGGGCCGCGATCTGCTCCACCGCGTTCGACAGCGAGGTCTTGCCGCGCCCGCGGTCACCATAGAGCACGACGTGCGCCCGTTCCTCCTCCACCGCCGAGATGATGCGGCGGAGCGTCGCCAACCGGCCGACGAACAGGCTGTTCACCTGCTGCTTCGGCCGCGTCGGGGTGAAGGCCTCGCGCAGCGCCTGGCTCATGGTGTTGGAGACGCCGGAGACGGCCGCCGTCCCCTCGCCCAGCGACGTGCCCCTGATCCCGCCGGCCACCGGCATGGTGAAGCGCGGCATCGCCTCGCCGTCGCCCGAGGTGCGGGGCGGCGGCGCGGGACGATCGTCGCCGCCGCCGAACAGCCCACCCAGGCCGCGTCCCAGCGGACGCTCGGCCGCGAAGGCGGGCCGGTCCGGCGCCACCCCGTCGAAGACGCGGCGCTCGGGGGCGCGGTCCGGCGTACGCTCGAAGGCGCTCCCCCCGAAGGCGGCGGGCGGAAGGTCACGGGGGCTCCAGGCGGGTTCCTGGAGGGCGACCGGTTCCACGGCCACATCGGCGGTGGTGACCTGGCGTTTCTTGAAGAAGCTTCGCATCTTGCTCTCTTGGCCGTCATTCCGGCGGTGCGCCGGCGCAGGCACCGGTTCGCATCAGCAACAACGCCCGGCGGGGCCGTTCGGTCCCATTGCCACGAAAGTGCCACAACCCAGGGGAGCGGCGGCGAGGCCGCTCCCCCGCATAGTCGTCAGAACAACCGCTCGGGCACGCGCACGACGTCGTCCGGCAGCAGCGGCGTGTTCAGCGGCGCGCGCCGCTCCAGCACCTGACCGTCGACATTGCGGCTGATGATCACGTAGTCCTGGCGGCCCCGGTAGGTGTGCCCGCCCGCCATGGCGATGGCGTTCAGCGCCGTCGTGCCGCTGGCGTAGGCGAACTTGCCGGGATTGTTGACCTCGCCCATCACATAGACCGGCCGCGCGCTCAGCACCTCGGCGCTGACGCTGGCGTCCTTGACATAGCCCTCGTTCAGCTGCTGGGCGATGCGCTTCTCGAGCTGGCGGGCGGTCAGCCCCTTGGCGTTCACCTGCCCGATCAGCGGCACGGCCATCTGGCCGCCGCCGTCCACCGCGAACTCGCCGGACAGCTGCTCCTGCCCGAAGACCACCAGGCGGACCCTGTCTCCCGGGCCCAGCGTGTACTCGCCCGCGCCCGCCGGATTGGCCATGGCCGCTTCCATCGGGGGCGGAGCCGACTGGCAGGCGGCGAGGGTCGCCGCGACCGCGACCAGCATCGCGCGGAAAGTATTCGACATGATCTTGCGCTCCTCATTCACAACTTCGGATGCGGCCCGGAGGAAGGGCGCCGCGACCGAGCATGAACGCCATTCTAGGGACGCCGGGTCCCCGGACGGCGGGGGGTAGAAGCGGAGGGCACGCGGTCCATGCGGCGTACGCCCGCGCGCCGAGGCCGCCGTTCGGAGCACTCCCCCGGTACGGGCGCCCCCAGGAATCGGGGGACCTTTTCGCCGCCCCGCCCGTTCCCCTGGCCGGAACCAGCCACGGAGGAACGGCCCATGACCGGAGCATCGGGAAAGCCCAAGGCGGAGAAGGCGGAGGGGCCGGTGCCCCCGGTCTCGCCGCGCCATCCCTCGGACGACGCCATGCCGCCCTACGCCCCCGGCGGCGTGCCGGAACCGAGCCGCGACCCGGCCGCCCAGCCGGACTCCGGCGACGCCGGTTCGACCCTGCCCCCGCGCCAGAAACCCTGAGGCTCAGCCCTCCCGCCGACGCTCCAGCGCGGCGGCGAGGGCGTCGAGCAGCGCGCCGACGGACGCGATGTCGGGCAAACGGTGGGTCGCCGCGGTCGCCTGCCCATGGTCGCCGACCTGCAGCCCCAGCGCGGCGCCCGCCGCCCGGCCGGCCAGGGCGCGGAACGCGTCCTCGTCGGTGAGATCGTCGCCGACATAGACGGGCAGCCGCCCCTCCATCCGCTCGGCCTCGATCAGCGACAGGACGGCGTGGCCCTTGTCCCAGTCCAGGTCGGGCCGCAGCTCCAGCACCTCCTTGCCGAAGGTGAGGCGGAGGCGGCCGCTCTCCGCATGGGCGGCCTCGACGGCGGCGCGCACCCGCGCCTTCGACGCCTCGTCCGCCACGTTCCTGGTGTGCACGGCCACCCCGAAGGCCTTCGCCTCCATCAGCACGCCCGTGATGCCAGCGAGCTCCCGCCCCAGCCGCTCCGCCGCCGCCTGCAGCGCCGGCCGGTACTCCAGACCGAACTGGCGGCCGCCCGACGGCGCCTCGATGTCGAAGCCGTGGCTGCCGGCGTAGATCAGCCCGTCCAGCCCGACGCGCCCGCGCAGATCAACCAGGTCGCGGCCGCTGACGATGGCGACGGGGCACAGCGCCGCCAGACGCCGCAGCCGCTCGCGCATGGCGGGATCGAGGACCGCCATCTCCGGCCGGGAGACGATGGGCGTCAGCGTGCCGTCGTAGTCCAGGAAAAGCGCGGGTGCGGCCTCCGCCATCCGCTCGGCCAGGGCCACGATGGCCTCATCCGCGACAAGAGGGGGCGCCCCTTGCGGGGAAGTGGGGACTTGGGCGGTACGCCGCGCGGCCGGTGCGGCCTCAGGCTGGGGCTGCTGCACGCCAGGGGCTCCGTTCTGGATCAGGGGCTTGCAGCGGATAACGTCGGGAGCGGCGGAACGGTCCCCGGAAATGGCAGCGGCCCCACGAGGGGGCCGGCTGCACTTCCGCTCCGGTTCGGCCGGAACATTTTACGCATCGCGGCATTGTTGCCGCGTGCCCTTTATCGGGCGTTTCCTCCCCTGACTCGGGCCGCTCCGCGAGGAGCGGCCCTTCTTCTGCCAGATCGGTGGCTCGGCCACAATAATCCAGGCGGCTTTAGGCTCAGCTGAAGGTCTTAGACCTGATCGCATTGTGGATAAGTCTGTGGAGAGCGCCCACCCCTAAAGCGTGCGCACCTGCTCCGTCGCGGATGTCTCTGCGGACATCCTCACCAGATGTGGTGCCGCCCGGGCGCGGACGACCCAGCGGGTTCACCTGGCCGCGCTCCGAGCTCACTCCGGAGTAAGCGCCTTTCCATGGTCGGGCGTTGTGGAAACAGGCGCTGGGCTTAGCTCTTCGGGAATATGCTCCCTACCCCGCTCCCCGAACGTTCTGCAGCACGAGGCAAGGAATCGCGCCCTTCCGGTCGCGCCCGCACCGCCCGCCGCCCGGCGGAGGGGGTGAGGGTGCCGCCTTTGGCGCCGCGCGATCCTCCTATGCCCCGACCGCCCAAGGCTTCGCAGGACCTAAAGTGCTCAAACCCGTTCAAGCAGAAGGGCCCATGGTGAACCAGCCACCGCAGAGCGGCGGACAGCGCCGCGCCACGCGTGACGCCGCCTCCATGGCCGCCGCCCTGTCCCAGGGGGCGGCGATCGAGGAGGACGACGTCTATAACGGCCTCATGCTCGCGGTCATCGGCCGAAGGCGCCTGATGGTGCTGCTGTCGGAGGACGACGCGCGCCGCGGCGCCCTGGTCCGCCGCCTCGCCCGCAATGTCGACAGCGACGGCTCCCTGGCGATGCTGGTGCAAGCCGGCCGCGAGGCGGAGGTGGAGCATCTCGTCGCCGCCGGCGCCCGCGGCCTTCTGCCGGCCGGCCAGCCCGATCCCGGCTTCGAGGCGCTGGTCGACCTCGCCGCCGACCGGCTGGAACAGGCCGGCGCCGGCGTGCTGGTCGTGGAGCGGGCCGACCTGCTGCCGGCCAAGACGCTGCGCGACCTGCGCGAGCTGTCGGACACGCCGAGCGCGTCGGGCCGCTTCCTGCAGATCCTGCTGGCCGGCACCCCGGCGCTGGAGCAGAAGCTGGCCGGCGCCGGCCTCGGCCCGGCGCTGCAGGAAACGGGCACGCTGTACCGGCTGGCCGCACCCGCGCCGGAGCGCCGTGCAGCGGCCCCCGCCCGCCCGGCGGCGGCCACTCCCGCAGCTCCCGCCGCGCCGCAGCCCGCCTCCCAGCCGGCGGCCCAGGCCGCCCCCAGGCAAGCCGCTCCGGCGGCACCGGCGGCCCGGCCCAACCCCGCTCCCCGGCCCAGCCCCGCTCCCGGGCCCGTCGCCGGCGTGAGCGCCGCGCCCGCACGCGGCGTGGTGAAGGCGCCGGTCCGCACCCCGCCGGCCGCCCTGGCCGCCGACGCCCGCCGCACCGAAGGGTCGGGCCGGCGCTCAGGCGCCCTGTGGCTCGCCGCCATCCTGCTCGCGGCCGGTGCCGGTGGCGCCTATCTCTATGGCCGCTACGGCGGCGAGCTGCCCGACATGACCGGGGAGCGGACGGCCGCGATCGACGCATCCGCCGCCGACCCGCGCCCGCAGGCCGATCCCGGCATCACGGCGGCGCCCCTGCCCGTTCCCGCCGCCCCGACGGCGTCCCGGCCCGATACCGTGGAGCCGGCGCCAACCCGTCCGACCGATCTTGCCAGCGCGGCTCCGGCTCCGGTGACGTCGGCCCCCACCGAGACGGCGCCGTTGCCGGTTCCGCAGTCTCCGGCCGCGCAGCCGCCGGTACCGCAGTCCCCGGTTCCCCAGTCGCAGGCCCAGTTGGCCGCGCCGACCCAGCTGCAGCCGCCGTCCCGGCCGGCCGAGCGCCCGGTCGCCCAGGCGCCCGCCCCGGCGGACGAGCCGGTGTCGGACCGCGAGGTGGCCGGCCCCCGCCCGCCCGCCCTGCCTCCGGCCGAGGCCGTCCAGCCGGTCTCGCCGTCGGCTGACCTGGCGGCGCTGCTGTCGCGCGGCCGGCGCCAGATCGAGGCGCGGCAGATCACCACGCCCGGCCCGGACAATGCGCTGGGCACGCTGCGTGAGCTGGAGGCGCTGGCACCGGGCAGCCGCGAGGCCGCCATCCTGCGCGCCGAGATCGTCGGGACCTACCGCCGCTGGGCCAGCCTGGCCGTGCAGCGGGGCGAGATCGCGAACGCCCGCGTCTACTACCAGCGGGCGCTGCGGGTCGAGCCGCAGAACCGCGAGATCACCGACGCGCTGGACCGGCTCGACGAGCGTCCCCCGGCCCGCCGCCGCCCCGCCCCCCGGCCGGCCGCGACCGACCCGGAACCGGAGCGGCCGGTCGATCCCTACGCCCCGGCCCCACCGCGGCTCCGTCCCTGAGACGCGGCCATCAAGCGCGGAAGTTGCGCGGCATTTGAGGAAAATACCACCCGGGACCGGCGCGTGATCTCGCGCCCCGGTCCCGGGCGGCTCCCTCCCGGACAAAAAAAGAGCCCCGGTATCCATGGGATGCCGGGGCCTTGAAGTCTTCTAGGGAGGAAACGCAACCACAGTTGCCAGACCGTTTTACCGCCGGCTGGTTAAGCGGGGGTTAACCGCGTCGGCCAAAATCAGAAAAATACATCGATACCACTTAATCGTGGAACTTCCTTTCCTTGCCGGCGCCGCGCCGGTCCGCCGATCCGCACTTCGATGCTGGCACCCCGCCGCATCCTGCGCTAAGCACGCTGCTCCTCCGTACCCAGCCGGACCGAGACAGCATGACCGACAAGACCCTCGCCGCCCGCATCGCGGCACAGATCGCCGCCGACATCGCCGCCCGCCCGCAGCAGGTGGAGGCCGCCGTGGCCCTGCTGGACGAGGGCTCGACCGTCCCCTTCATCGCGCGCTACCGCAAGGAGGCCACCGGCGGCCTGGACGACACCCAGCTGCGTAATCTGGAAGAGCGCCTCCGCTACCTGCGCGAACTCGAGGAGCGCCGCGCGGCGGTGAAGGCCTCGGTCTCCGAGCAGGGCAAGATGACGCCCGAGCTGGAAGCGCAGATCGACGCCGCCGACACCAAGACCCGGCTGGAGGACCTCTACCTCCCCTACAAGCCCAAGCGTCGCACCAAGGCCATGATCGCCCGCGAGGCCGGTCTGGAACCGCTGGCCGACCTGCTGCTGGCCGAGCCGACCCGCGATCCCGAGGCCGAGGCCGCCCGCTTCGTCGATGCCGACAAGGGCGTGGCCGACGTGAAGGCGGCGCTGGACGGCGCCCGCGCCATCCTGGTGGAGCGCATGGGCGAGGATGCCGAGCTGGTCGGGGCCTTGCGCGCCTACTGCACCGACCATGGCCGCATCGTCTCCACCGTTGTGGAGGGCAAGACCGAGGAAGGCGCCAAGTTCTCCGACTATTTCGACTTCTCCGAGCCGCTGAAGGCCGTGCCCTCGCACCGGGCGCTGGCGCTGTTCCGCGGCCGTTCCATGGGCGTGCTGGATCTGAAGATGGTGGTCGGCGAGGAGATCCCCGGCCAGCCGCATCCGGCCGAGGCGATGATCGCCGCCCGCTACGCCATCCGCGACGCCGGCCGCCCGGCCGACAAGTGGCTGGCCGACACCTGCCGCTGGGCCTGGCGCACCAAGATCGCGCTGCATATCGAGCTGGACCTCATGGGCGTGGTGCGCGAGCGGGCGGAGGACGAGGCCATCGCCGTCTTCGGCCGCAACCTGAAGGATCTGCTGCTGGCCCCGCCGGCCGGCCAGCGCGGGACGCTGGGCCTGGACCCCGGCATCCGCACCGGCGTGAAGGTCGCGGTGGTGGACGCCACCGGCAAGCTGGTGGACACCGCCACCATCTACCCGCACGAGCCCCGCCGCGACTGGGACGGCTCCATCGCCGTGCTGGCGGCGCTCTGCCACCGCCATGACGTGTCGCTGATCGCCATCGGCAACGGCACCGCCAGCCGCGAGACCGACAAGCTTGCGGCCGACCTGAAAGCCCGGCACCCCGAGCTGAACTTCACCAAGGTCATGGTCTCGGAGGCCGGCGCGTCGGTCTATTCGGCGTCGGAGGTGGCGGCGCTGGAGTTCCCGCAGCTGGACGTCAGCTTGCGCGGCGCCGTCTCCATCGCGCGCCGGCTGCAGGACCCGCTGGCCGAGCTGGTGAAGATCGAGCCGAAGGCCATCGGCGTCGGCCAGTACCAGCACGACGTCTCCCCCACCAAGCTCGCCCGCGCGCTGGACGCGGTGGTGGAGGATTGCGTGAACGGCGTCGGCGTCGACCTGAACACGGCCTCGGCGCCGCTGCTGGCCCGCGTCTCCGGCCTGTCGGAGGGTGTCGCCAAGAACATCGTCGAGTTCCGCGACCGCAACGGCGCCTTCCGCTCGCGCCGGCAACTGACCGACGTGCCGCGCCTGGGACCGAAGGCCTTCGAGCAGGCCGCCGGCTTCCTGCGCATCCGCGACGGCGAGAACCCGCTGGACGCTTCTTCCGTCCACCCCGAGGCCTATCCGGTGGTGGAGCGGATCATCGCGAAGACCGGCAAGAGCCTGGGCAGCCTGATCGGCGACGTGCGCTTCCTGCGCTCGCTGAATGCCGAGGACTTCACCGACGAGCGCTTCGGCCTGCCGACCGTCGAGGACATCCTGAAGGAGCTGGAGAAGCCCGGCCGCGACCCGCGCCCCGAGTTCAAGACCGCCACCTTCAAGGAGGGTGTGGAGGAGCTGAAGGACCTCGTGCCCGGCATGGTGCTGGAGGGGGTGGTCACGAACGTCACCGCCTTCGGCGCCTTCGTCGATGTCGGCGTGCACCAGGACGGCCTCGTGCACATCTCACAGCTGGCCGCCAAGTTCGTGAAGGACCCGCATACGGTCGTGAAGGCCGGCGACATCGTGAAGGTGAAGGTCCTGGAGGTCGATCTGAAGCGCAAGCGCGTGGCCCTGACCATGCGCCTGGACGAGCAGGCCGCCCGCCCGGCTCCGCGCGAGGAGCAGCGCCGCGACGAACGTCCGCAGCAGGGCCGCCCGCAGCAGGGCAGGCCGCAGGGCGCCCGGCCGCCGCAGGGCCAGCCCAAGCCCGCCCCGGCGAAGCAGCCCATGGCTGCCGGCAACGCCTTCGGCGGCGCCCTGGCCGAGGCCTTCGCCCGGGCGAAGACCAAGGGCTGAGGCCAGGAGAGGGGCGGCCGCAAGGGCCGCCCCTCTCCCGCGGGCCTCAGCGCAGATAGGCCGCCGCCGCGTCCCGGACGGCGTGCATGTGGGTGAAGAGGCAGAAATGCCCGCCCCCGTCGATGCGCATCAGCCGGGCGCCGGGCACGCCGGCGGCGACGGCCTCGGCATGGGCGATGGCCACCACGTCGTCGTCCATGGCGTGGACCGCCAGCACCGGCGCCCTGACTGCCGCCAGGGGCGGCACCGGCAGCGTGTCGAGGCGTCGCGTGTCGTTCAGCGTCCCCGGCATGCGCCGGTTCAGCCCGTCGAGGATCGACTCCTGGACGGCGGCCAGCAGCGGCCCGGCGTCGGGATCGGCGAAGGTCCGGGCGCGCAGGCCGGCATCGGGAATGCTGCGCGCCCGCGCCTTCCCGGGATCGGCCGCCAGCTTGCGGCGCAGCAGCGCCGTCACGCCGGGAATGCGGGCCAGCAGCGCCATGGTGCGCATCCGCCTGAAGCGCTCCGCCGACACCTCCATCCGCCCGCTCGCCGCCGATACCAGCACCAGGCCGCGGCAGCGCCCGGGATGGCGGACGGCGAAGTGCAGCGCCGGCGGGCCGCCCGCCGATACGGCCGCGACCGCCGCATCGCGGATGCCGAGCGTGTCGAGCAGGGCGGCGAGAAGGTCCGCCTGCTCCTCCGCCGTCTCGGCCAGCGCCAGCGGTGTGCCCAGATAGCCCGGGCGCGAGACCGCGACCACCCGGTGGCTGCCGATATCGGGCAGCAGCGCCCGCGCCAGCAGCCAGGACTGGTCGCAGCCGCCCATGCCGCCGTGAAGGGCCAGGATCGCCGGCCCTTCACCGTGGTCGATGCATTCGACGGGGCCGAGGGACGTGCGTACGGTCTTAGGCGACGGCATCGCACCGCCCCCGTGGGTTCTGATCGTCATGATTGGATCTCCCGCGCTTGGCTCAGCACCGCCGCGCCGGGCGGGCGGGAGGATGGCGAAGACGGGAAAGGCCGCGCGTGGCGGCCATGAGGGATGGTCCGGACATGCCTGTTCTCCAGGTGCCGTTTCCTCAGGGGATGTCGGTGGTCACCGGCTTGCGACGTGGCACGGGGAAGAGGTCGTGTCGCGGGCGTGAGAAGCGCAGGTTTAGCTCCCCTCGCGGGGCGGTGACGCCTGGGTGGACTGCGGACCCGGGCTTCTTCTACCTCTTCCGGCGGCGGCGGCGCAAGCGCGGCGGCTCAGAGCCCGCGCCAGCCGCGTACGAGCCCGGCCAGGTGGACGGCCCCGATCGCCAGGCAGATCGCCGAACTCCAGATCCAGAAGGAGAGCGGGCCGCCGGCGCCCGCCACCTGCACCGACCCGTCGGCGGCGCGCGGCGCCAGCAGGATCGGCAGCACGGCAGAGCCCCGCAGCAGGTAGACCGCGGTGACCGCCACCAGCCCGGCCTTCAGCAGCGGCGGCCGCGGCAGCAGCCCCGCCCCGGCGAGCGCGAAGTACGCCCAGGCCGCCAGCACGCCCGCGATCCCCAGGGTCATCACGGTGGGATACCAGTGCCCCGCCGCCGCCATCTCGGCCATGCGGCGGCCGGCGCCGAGCGCCAGGTACATGGAGGGGCCGACCAGGATGCAGGCGAGATGCAGCAGCGACGCCGCCGCGCTCAGCAGCCCGCCGGCCAGCAGAAAGCCGTTGAGCCCGGCCGCCGGCGCCAGCGCCTCACCCGGGACGGCCATGGCGCTCAGAACCGCTTCTGGGCGAAGGCCTTGGCGAGCGCCCGGACGCCGGCGGCCTGCTTCTGCGTGCCCTCGGCCTTGGGCGGCGGGGCGCCGTTCAGGATCGGCGGCAGGTCGGCGCGGCGGGTGCTGAGCTTGGAGAGCACGCTGTCCAGCTGCTCCTGGGTGATGGCGGGCTTGCCGGCGGGGGCCGTGGGACGGCGGGCCGGCGGCTCGGCGGTGGCCGGCATGCCGCGCGAGACGCGCTGGATGGCCGAGCCGACGATCGCCTTCAGGAAAGGCCGGGTCAGGCCGGCCAGCAGCTGCTCGTCCTGCATCGCCCACTGCATCAGCAGGCGCTGCGCCTGGCCCCGGCTGCCCTGGGCGGCGGCCAAGGCCTCCTTGATCCGCATGGTCACGTAGGTCTCGGCCATGGCCCTCGCTCCGAACCGGCAACGAAACAGTCCAGCCAGGGTAGCCAATCCGGCGGGGCGGCGATACGGAAATCAAAGGGGCTGCCGGGTCCCCGTCCTTGCCCCTCGCCTCTCCCGATTTGCGCGCTATACTGGCGGGATGCTCATCGAGATCTTCGCGGACCTCATCTGCCCGTGGTGCTACATCGGGAAGCACCGGCTCGACCAATCCCTGGCCGAGCGCCCGACTCTGCGCGCCGAGCTGCGCTGGCTGCCCTTCCAGCTGAACCCCGACATGCCCGCCGGCGGCATGGACCGCTACATGTACCTGGCGGCCAAGTTCGGCGGCATCGAGCGTGCCCGGCAGATCTACGCGGTGATCGAGCAGACGGCGGCGCGCGACGGGCTGCCGCTGAATTTGGACCGGGTGCGCCGTACCCCCTCCACCCTCGACGCCCACCGGCTGATCCGGCTGGCCGACCGGCGCGGCCGCTCCAACGCCCTGACCATGGCGCTCTACCGCTCCTACTTCCAGGACGGGCAGGACATCGGCGACCGCGAGCTTCTCGCCTATCTCGCCGGTAGGGTCGGCATGGACCGCGACGAGGCGGCCCGGCACCTGGCCGGCGACGCGGACGTCGCCGCCGTGAAGGCCAGCGACGTGCAGGCCCGGCAGCTGGGCATCCAGGCCGTTCCCTGCTTCATCTTCAACCGCCGCTACGCCATCGCCGGCGCCCAGGAACCGGCGGCGTTCGAACCGCTGTTCGACCTGTCGGAGGACACGGCGCAGGTGAGTGCGTAATTCCCGGCGCCATGCCGTAGGTCGCATGGAGGCAGCGCCGTAATGCGACGTTGACCCGGCGGAGCATGTCGCATTGCGCTACGCTCCATGCGACCTACGGGTCGCGCTTCATCCCGCCCTCAAAACTTCCGGAAATACTGCGTATTCCTTCCCAGCCGCTTCACGTTCACTGGCTGCGGGGGCGGCGGGGGTGGAGGCGGCGGCGGAGGGGGCGGCAGGTCGGCGTCGATGCCGTTGGCCATGTTGGCGAGCGCGGTCATCAGGTGGCGCACCCCGTCCATGCGGCTCTCCGGGCTGTCCCAGGGGCGCAGCAGGACGAGCTTGTGGTCGGGGCGCATCTTGGCGCTGCCGGCCTGGGACTGGATGAAGCGCACCAGCCCCTCCGGCCGCTTGAACTTGTTGTCGCGGAAGCCGACGACGGCGCCCTTCGGCCCCGCGTCCAGCGTGGCGACGCAGGCCTCCTTGCACAGCCGCTTGATCTCGACCAGGCGCAGCAGATTCTCCACCTCCGCCGGCAGCCGGCCGAAGCGGTCCACCAGCTCGGCGGCGAAGGCGTCGATCTCCTGCCGGTCGGCGAGATCGCCCAGGCGGCGGTAGAGCGACAGGCGGATGCCGAGATCCGCCACGTAACTCTCGGGGATCAGCACGGGCATGCCGAGATTGATCTGCGGCGACCATTGCGTCTCGGCGATCTGCTCCTCGGTGCGCCCGCCACGCGCCGCCGCCACCGCCTCCTCCAGCATCTGCTGGTAGAGCTCGACGCCGACCTCCTTGATGTGGCCGGACTGCTCCTCGCCCAGCAGGTTGCCGCCGCCGCGAATGTCCATGTCGTGGGAGGCGAGCTGGAAGCCGGCGCCCAGGCTGTCCAGCGTCTCGATCACGTGCAGGCGCTGCTGCGCCGTCTGCGACAGCACGGTCTTCGGCGCGTAGGTCAGGTAGGCGTAGCCGCGCACCTTGGCCCGGCCGACGCGGCCGCGGATCTGGTAGAGCTGAGCCAGGCCGAACATGTCGGCGCGGTGGACGATCAGCGTGTTGGCGGTGGGGATGTCGAGGCCCGACTCGATGATGTTGGTCGCCAGCAGCAGGTCGTAGCGCTTCTCGTCGAAGGCGGTCATCACCTCCTCCAGCTGCGCCGAGGGCATCTGGCCGTGGGCGGTGATCACCTTGATCTCCGGCACCAGCTCCTCCAGCCGCTGCTGCAGGCGCGGCAGATCCTCGATGCGCGGGCAGACGTAGAAGCTCTGCCCGCCGCGGTAATGCTCGCGCAGGATCGCCTCGCGGATCACCACCGGGTCGTAGGGCAGCACGAAGGTCCGCACCGCCAGCCGGTCGACGGGCGGCGTGGAGATCAGCGACAGCTCGCGCACACCGGACAAGGCGAGTTGCAGCGTGCGGGGGATCGGCGTGGCGGTCAGCGTCAGGACGTGCACGTCGGCGCGCAGCTGCTTCAGCTTCTCCTTCTGCTTCACGCCGAAATGCTGCTCCTCGTCGACGATGACGAGGCCCAGATTCTTGAACTGCACCCCGCCCGCCAGGATGGCGTGGGTGCCGATGACGATGTCGATGGTGCCGTCGGCGAGGCCGGCCTTGGTCGCCGCTGCGTCCTTGGGGCTCACCAGCCGCGACAGCTGGCCCAGGCGCAGCGGGAAGCCGGCGAAGCGCTTCTCGAAGCTGCGGGTGTGCTGGCGTGCCAGCAGCGTGGTCGGCACCACCACCGCCACCTGCTGCCCGCTCATCGCGGCGATGAAGGCGGCGCGCAAAGCGACCTCGGTCTTGCCGAAGCCGACATCGCCGCAGACCAGCCGGTCCATGGGCCGGCCGGAGGAGAGGTCCTCCACCACCTGCTCGATGGCGGTCAGCTGGTCCTCGGTCTCTGCATAGGGGAAGCGGGCGGCGAACTCGTCGTACAGCCCCTCCGGCATGGCGATGGGCTCGGTGGTCTTCAGCTGGCGCTCGGCGGCGATGCGCAGCAGCGCGTCGGCCATGTCCTTCAGCTTCTTCTTGACCCGCGCCTTGCGCGCCTGCCAGCCCGCGCCGCCCAGCTTGTCCAGCTGTGTGACGCCCTCGTCCGAGCCGAAGCGCGAGAGCACCTCGATGTTCTCGACGGGGACGTAGAGCTTGTCGCCGCCCTCGTAGATGACGCGCAGGCAATCGTGCGGCGCGCCAGCGACGTCCAGCGTCTCCAGCCCGTCATAACGGCCGATGCCGTGGTCGATATGGACGACCAGGTCGCCGGGATTCAGGCTGGCGGCCTCGGCGATGAAGTTGGCGGCGCGGCGCTTCTTCTTGGCCGGGCGCGCCAGACGGTCGCCGAGGATGTCCTGCTCGGAGACGACGGCGATGTCGCCCGCCGTGAAGCCGTTGTCCAGCGGCAGCACCACGACGGCCGTGGTCTTCGGCGGCAGGGCCAGCGCCTCGGCCCAGCTCTCCACCGCCTGCACCGGCTCGATCCGGTGCTCCTTCAGCACGGTGCAGAGGCGGTCGCGGGCACCCGCCGTGAAGCCGGCCACCAGCACGCGGCGGCCGTCGGCGCGCAGCCGGTCGATATGCTCGCGCACCGCCTCGAAGACGTTCACGTCCGGGCGGGCGCGGGCGTCGGCGAAGTCGCGGCCGCGATGGCCGCCGCCATCCAGCAGGTCGGCGTTGGCGCCGCCCTCCACCGCCTGGAAGGGCGAGAGCTGGGCGACCGAGCGGAAGGAGAGCTGGCGGTCCCAGGCTTCCCCGTCCAGGAACAGCGTGCCCGGCGGCACGGGCTTGTAGACCGGTGCGCCAGACGATTTCTCCGCGCCCTGGAGATTGCGCCGCGCCTCGTAGAAATCCTGGACCTGCGCCAGGCGGCTGTCGCGGCTCTCCTCCGCCTGGTGGTCCAGGCTGATACCGGCGCCGGGCAGATAGTCGAAGACCGTATCGAGGCCGGAATGGAACAGCGGCAGCCAATGCTCCATGCCCGCCTGCTTGCGCCCGGCGCTGACCGCCTCGTAGAGCGGGTCGTCGCCCGCCACCGCGCCGAACATCTCGCGGTAGCCGGTGCGGAAGCGCTGCACCGACGCCTCGTCCAGGAAGACCTCGGACATGGGCTTCAGCTCGACGCCCGGCCGCTTCTCGGTGGTCAGCTGGGTCATCGGATCGAAGGCGCGCACCCCGTCCAGCTCGTCGCCGAACAGGTCCAGGCGCAGCGGTTCCGGCGTGCCCGGCGGGAACAGGTCGATGATGCCGCCGCGCACGGCGAACTCGCCCGGCTCGCGCACCGTCTGGGCGCGGGTGTAGCCGTTGTTGGCAAGGAAGCGCTGCAGCTCGTCGACATTGATGCGCTGGCCGACCTTGGCGGTGAAGGTGGCGTTGCGGAAGGCCAGGCGCGGCGGCACCTTCTGCAGGGCGGCGTTGATGGTGGTCAGCACCAGACGCGGGCCGGTCGCCGGCTGCAGCAGCCGGGTCAGCGTGTCGATGCGGCGCGCGACGATGTCGCCGTTGGGCGAGACGCGGTCATAGGGCAGGCAGTCCCAGGCCGGCAGGTGCAGCACCTCCAGCTCCGGCGCGAAGAAGGCCAGCGCGTCCGCCAGCCGCGCCATGCGGTTGTCGTCCAGCGCCACATGCAGCAGCCCCTTGGGCCCGCAGTCGCGGGCGAGTTCCGCCAGCAGGCGCGCGTCCTGCCCCTCGGGCGCGCCGGCGATCAGCAGGCGGCGGTGGGCGTCCGGCGAGAAGGGAGCGGCCAGCAGGCGGGTATTGTCAGGCAAAGCGGTGGCTCTTCAGCAGCTGGAACACGTCGTTGTCATGCTCGGGCGGCACCGGTTCGTGCCCGGTGATCCAGTTGTAGACGTCGGGGTCCGACAGGTGCAGGAATGCCTCGTAGCGGTCCAGCTGGCCGACGTCGAAGCCGGGCACATGGCGGTCGGCGAAGCTGCCCATCAGCAGGTCCATCTCGCGCGTGCCCCGGTGCCAGCTCCGGAAAATCAAGCGCTTGCGGCGGATCGCTGTCTGCTCGTCTGAACTCTGCTGGATCATGGGCTCGGCCATCTATCACTGCTCCCCTTCGCGGGCGGGGTAGGATATAGAACCGTGAGCGTCACAAGTCAGCAGCCCTTCCGTTGCGCCCTCCCATCCTCTTCCCGCTGTTCGCGCCGGTCACCACCCTGCCCGGCCTGGGTCCGCGTCTCGGCAAGCTGGCCGAGCGGCTGGCCGGGCCGCATGTGGTGGACCTGCTGTGGCACCTGCCCAGCGGCATCATCGACCGCGCCTTCGCGCCCACCATCGCCGAGGCGCCGGAGGGTCGCGTCGTCACGCTGACGGTGCGGGTGGACGGGCACATGCCGGCGGTGCAGCGCAACCGTCCCTACCGCATCCGCTGCACCGACGCGACCGGGACGATGGAGCTGGTCTTCTTCCACATCAAGGGCAACTGGCTGGAGCAGAAGCTGCCCGTGGGCCAGCGCATCATCGTCAGCGGCAAGGCGGAGCGCTTCAACGGACAGCTGCAGATCCCCCATCCCGACTATTACGCCCCGGCCGAGGAGGGCGCGCCGCCGGTGGGCGCCGAACCGGTCTACCCGCTGACCGGCGGTCTCAACCCCAAGCCGCTGCGCACCGCCATCCTGGGCGCGCTGGAACGGGCGCCCGACATGCCGGAGTGGCAGGATGCCGCCTGGCTGCGCAAGCAGGGCTGGCCCGCCTGGAAGGACGCCATCAGGGCCGCGCACGAGCCCAAGGGCGATCCGGACATGGAGCCGATGTCCCCCGCCCGGGCTCGGCTGGCCTATGACGAGCTGCTGGCGAACCAGCTGGCCCTGGCCCTGGTGCGCTGGCACCAGCGTCGCCTGGCCGGCCGGCCGATCCGGGGCGACGGAAGCCTGCGGGCCAAGGTGGCGGCGGCCCTGCCCTACGAGCTGACCGGCGCGCAGAAGCAGTCGCTCGAGGAGATCTACGCCGACATGGCGGAGCCCACGCGCATGCTGCGGCTGCTGCAGGGCGATGTCGGCTCGGGCAAGACCGTCGTGGCGCTGATGTGCCTGCTGAACGCGGTGGAGACGGGCAGCCAGGGCGCCCTCATGGCGCCGACGGAGATCCTGGCGCGCCAGCATGCCGAGAGCCTGGGGCCGCTGCTGGACGCCGCCGGCGTGCGCATGGCCGTGCTGACCGGCCGCGACAAGGGCAAGGCGCGGCAGGCGCTGCTGGACCGGCTGGCGGCCGGCGAGATCGACATCCTCGTCGGGACCCACGCCGTCTTCCAGGAGGAGGTCCAGTTCAAGGACCTGGCCGTCGCCGTCATCGACGAGCAGCACAAGTTCGGCGTCCACCAGCGCCTGCAGCTGGCGGCCAAGGGCCGGGGCGTCGACACGCTGGTCATGACCGCGACGCCCATCCCGCGCACCCTGACCCTGACCGCCTATGGCGACATGGACGTCTCCCGCCTGACCGAGAAGCCGCCGGGCCGCAAGCCGGTGGTGACCAAGACGGCGCATTGCGACCGGCTGGAGGAGGTGGTGGAGCGCGTCGTCGCCGCCACCCGCACCGGCCAGCGCGTCTACTGGGTCTGCCCGCTGGTGGAGGAGTCGGAACAGGTCGACCTCGCCAATGCCACGCTGCGCCACGCCACGCTGCGCGAACGCATGGGCGACCGGGTGGGCCTCGTCCACGGCAAGATGAAGGGGCCGGAGAAGGACGAGGTCATGGCCCGCTTCGCGGCGGGCGAGCTGGACGTGCTGGTCGCCACCACGGTCATCGAGGTCGGCGTCAACGTGCCCGAGGCCACCGTCATGGTGATCGAGCATGCCGAGCGCTTCGGCCTGGCCCAGCTGCACCAGCTGCGCGGTCGCGTGGGCCGCGGCGAGCGCCCCTCGGCCTGCCTGCTGCTCTACTACCCGCCGCTGGGCGAGACGGCGGGGCAGCGGCTGAAGGTCATGACCGAGACCGAGGACGGCTTCGTCATCGCCGAGATGGACCTGAAGCTGCGCGGCGCCGGCGAGGTGCTGGGCACCCGGCAGAGCGGCCTGCCCGAGTTCCGCCTGGCCGACCTGGCGCCGCACGCCGAGCTGCTCGCTGTCGCCCGCGACGACGCCCGCCTGATCATCGAGAAGGACCCGGAGCTGCAGAGCCCCCGCGGCGAGGCGCTGCGGACCCTGCTGTACCTGTTCGAGCGCGACGCGGCGGTGCGTTATCTCAGGTCGGGGTGACGCTACTTATCCTTCTCCCCTTGCGGGAGAAGGATGGGGCCCTAAGCCTGCTTGGGGAGGATGAGGGGTCGGCGGGCATTAGCCCGACGTTCTCGATCGCTGTTCCAGAACCACCCGTGGAGAAGGCCCGGCTTCGCCGGACCACCCCTCACCCTCCCACCGCTGCGCGGCGGGGCCCATCCCTCTCCCGCAAGGGGCGAGGGATCGCTCAGCCCTTCCCCATCGTCGGGTCGGCCCGCAGCCAGCCGGTGATGCTGTAGCGGCCGGCGGCGGCCAGCGGGCTCACGTAGCTGACATGGTGGTTGGCCGGCACGGTGAAGAGGTTCAGCGTGTTGAAGCGCGGCACGAAGCCCTCGGCGACGTTGCCGTCCGCGTCCAGGAACTCCAGCACCCCGCCCCACTCCGCCTGCCAGGCCGGCGAGAGGTTCAGCACATAGGCCAGACGGCGCCCCTTGCCCGGATTCTCGTCGGTATGGCGGGTGAGGAAGTCGCCCGGCCCGAAGAGGGTCGCCTGGGCGTCGGCCATGGTGATGTCGCCCTGCCCCGTGACCTCGCGGATGAGGCCCAGGAACTCCGGCCCGTTGACGAACTCCATGAAGCGGAAGGCATAGAGGTCGGGCGCCCCGCCCTTGGCCCAGATGTCCCAGAGCGGATAGCTGCGGAACAGGAACTGGAAGCCGTAGCGGCCATGCTCCTCCGTGAAGCTCTTCAGCCAGGCGCGGTGGCCGTCGGTCATCGCCTCGATCTGGTTGGGGAAGATGGTGTGCACCTTCCCCTTGTCGTCGTTGAAGGTGATGTTCCAGGCGACCTCGCGCCGCAGGCATTCCAGCAGGCGCCGGGCCGCCGCCTCGGGCAGCAGGTCGCGGATCTGCGCCCGGCCCCTGGTGCGCAGCGCCTCGGCGACGGCGGCGCGGTCGATGCGGTCGGAGAGGCGGAGCGCGGGATCGGCGGCTTTGGTCATGGCGGCGCGGTTCGTCCCTGGTTTCCCGGCAGTCTAGCGCCACCGGGGGCCGCGGTCCCCGGCCAATGGCACGATGGCTGCGCGGACCACCCGCTCACCGCCCCGTCCTGGCCTGCTCCTCGACCGGCGGCAGCGCCACCGGGACGGGCCGCTCCGCCGGGCCGACGATGCCCATGGAGACGACCAGCTTCAGCCCCTCCTCCACGCTCATCTCGAGGCGGCGCACCTCGGTCTCGGGCAGGTAGAGCATGTAGCCGCCGGTCGGGTTCGGCGTGGTGGGCACGTAGACGGTCAGCATGCCCGGCGCCAGATGGTCGCCGATCTCGCCCTTGGGCTCGCCGGTGATGAAGCCGACGGTCCAGGCGCCGCGGCGCGGAAACTCCACCAGCACGCATTCGCGGAAGCTGTTGGACTTCTTGGACAGCACCGTCTCGAAAATCTGCTTGGCGGCGCCGTAGATGCCGCGGATGACCGGCAGGCGGCCGACCAGCGACTCGCCCGCCGCGACGACCAGCCGGCCGAGATAGCCCGCCGTCAGCATGCCCACCAGGATCAGGAACAGCAGCACCAGCAGCACGCCCAGACCCGGCACCCAGAAGGGCAGGAAGGTCTCGGGGTTGTAGGGAGTCGGCAGCATCGCCGCGACCAGCCCGTCGATGCCCGAGATGACGAAGCGCGCGATGTAGATCGTGACCGCCACCGGCGCCGTGACCAGCACGCCGGCGATGAGATAGGCGCGGATGCGGGCGCCGAACGTCATGCGGGGGGTCTTGTGCGGCTCGGCCGGCGTCTCGGTCGTGGTGGGATCGCTCACGGCTAATCCTTGGGGCGGGCGGGTCGACTGGCCGGAAGGTGATGCCTAACGCGGCCTTGCACAAGCGTTAACGATAAGGAGCAAATGGCCTCGCGGCGGGTTCGACCTATATGGCGGGTGAAGGTCCCGCCGTCCCCAGGGAAGAGACGACATGCCCGTGGCGAAAATACGGTCGGTTGCGACCGCCACCCCGCCCCACCGCTTCACGCAGGAGATGGCGCGCGATACCGCCCGGCAGGTGTTCTCGCACCGGCTGCGGGATTTCGACCGGCTCTCCCCCGTCTTCACCAATGCCGGCATCGAGGGCCGCCATTTCTGCGTGCCGCCCGAATGGTACGTGGAGCCGCGCGGCTGGACCGAGCGCAACGCGATATATCTGGAGAGCGCGCTCGACGTGCTGGAGCGGGCCACGGTCCTGGCGCTGGATCGGGCGGGGCTGCGGCCCGAGGACATCGACGCCATCGTCGCCGTCTCCTCCACCGGCATCGCCACGCCCTCGCTGGACGCGCTGATGATGGAGCGGATGGGGCTGCGCCGCGACGTGAAGCGCCTGCCGGTCTTCGGGCTGGGCTGCGCCGGCGGCGTGCTGGGCCTGTCCCGCGCCGCCACCTGGGCCGAGTCCATGCCGGGGAAGAACGTGCTGTTCCTGGTGGTGGAGCTGTGCGGCCTCTCCTTCCGCCACGGCGACCTCAGCAAGGCCAACGTCATCGCCACTGCCCTGTTCGGCGATGGCGGCGCCGCGCTGATCCTGCGCGCCGAGGAGGGCGACGCGCGGCCCGGCGGCGGGGCGGTGCTGGGCTCGACCGAATACACCTGGCCGGGCAGCCTCGACGTCATGGGTTGGAACGTCGAGGAGGACGGGCTGGGCGTCGTCTTCGCGCAGAGCATCCCTGTCCTGGTACGCGACCGCTTCGGCAGCGTCGTGAACCGGTTCCTGGACGAGCAGGGCCTGACCAAGGGCGATCTGGCCGGCACGCTGTGCCATCCCGGCGGCGCCAAGGTGCTGGACGCGCTCGAGGAGGTGCTGAGCCCCGCCACCGCCGGCCTTGACGACGCGCGCGACGTTCTGCGCGACCATGGCAACATGTCCGCCGCAACGGTGCTGTTCGTGCTGGAGCGGCGGATGGCCCGGGGCTGCACCGGGCCGCATCTGATGACGGCGCTGGGGCCGGGCTTCACCGCCGCCCTGGCGCTGGTGGATCTCTGAGGGGGTGGGCATGGAGCTGGGCGTACCGCACATCATCTTGGCTCTGGTGGCGCTGCAGCGCCTGGGCGAGCTGGTCTACGCCAACATGAACACAAAGGCGCTGCTGGCGCGTGGCGCGGTGGAGATCGGCGCCAGGCACTACCCGCTCTTCGTGCTGCTCCATGGTGGCTGGCTGATCACGCTGTTCCTGGCGGTGCCGGCCGACGCCCCGATCGTCTGGCCGCTGGTCTGGCTGTTCCTGCTGCTGCAGCTGGGGCGCGTCTGGGTGGTGGCGACGCTGGGGCCCTACTGGACCACGCGCATCATCACCCTGCCCGGCGCGCCGCTGGTGAGGCGCGGCCCCTTCCGCTTCGTGCGCCATCCCAACTACCTGGTGGTGACGGGGGAGATCGCGGTGCTGCCGCTGGCCTTCGGCGCCTGGGAGATCGCCCTGGTCTTCTCGGTGCTGAACGCGCTGCTGCTGCGCCACCGCATCCGGGTGGAGGAAGGCGCTCTGGAGGAACGGCGGCCGCTGCCGGCGGCGGGCTGACAAACCGAAGGTCATAAACTGCGGACGCTGGCAGCCGCCGCCGTCCGGCGCTATCCTGCCGGCCATGCACGACCATACCCATGCCGCCTCCCTCGACGGGATCGCCCTCTTCGCCGCGCTGACGCCGGAGGAGCGGGGATCGCTCGCCCGCCAGTGCGCCTGGCGGCACTTCCGGCCGCATGAGCAGATCATCGACCGCGCGTCGGACAGCCGCGACGTCTGCTTCATCGTCGAGGGCAAGGTCCGGGTCGTGAACTTCTCGCTGTCCGGCCGCGAGATCACCTTCGACGATGTCGGCCCCGGCGGCTATCTGGGCGAGCTGGCGGCGATCGACGGCGAACCGCGCTCGGCCAGCGTCGTGGCGCTGACCGAGGTGCAGGTCGCCTTCATGGCGCCGCGCCTGTTCCAGGAGACGGTGACGAAGCACCCCGCGCTCGCCACCTTCGTCATGCGCCGCATGGCCCGCATCATCCGCGCCTCCACCGGCCGGATCATGGATCTCTCCACGCTGGGCGCCAACAACCGGGTCCATGCCGAGCTGCTGCGCCTTGGCAAGCCGGCGCTGAAGCCCGACAATACGGCGACCATCACCCCCATCCCCATCCATGGCGACATCGCCAGCCGGGTCAGCACCACGCGCGAGACGGTGGCGCGGGTGATGAGCGACCTCACGCGGGACGGGCTGCTGGAGAAGCGCGGCAACTCCCTGGTGATCATCGATTTCGAACGTCTCGAAGGGATGGTGGAGGAGGTGCGCGGGGACTGACCCTTCCGGGGTACCCAAGCGCACTAAGCCGGGTGTGTCTTCAAAAACACGCCTTTCTCCCTTTTCATCGGGAGGCGGAGGGTCTATATATGAATTGCTTGACCGTTGCAGTTTTGGCACGGCCAAGCCTTCAACCTCCTTATGAGGCTCCCTTCATCTTCAGCCGGCTGTTCGCAGCCGGCTTTCTTTTTGGACGGATGGCGGGCTCCCGTAGGTCGCATGGAGGCGAAGCCGCAATGCGACGCCATGACCGGGGGATGTCGCATTACGCCTGCGGCTCCATGCGACCTACGGTCTGCGCCTACGGCGCCTTCACGATCTTGTACACGCCGCTCGCCGTCAGCATGGGCTCGCCCGCCACCTCAAGCCGCGCCTCGGTGAAGACGAGGGAGCGCGTGCGGCGGGTGACGGTGCCGTGGCCCAGGACCAGGTCGCCGCGCTTGGCGGCCGCCAGGAAATTCACCGTGAGGGTGACGGTCGGCACCAGGCTGCCCTCGCCGAGATCGTCCAGCGCGGCGCGGTAGCAGACGAAGTCGGCGAAGCTCATCAGGGCGCCGCCATGGACGAAGCCCTCGGGATTGGAATGACGCGCCTCCGCCTGGAAGGCGCGCACCCAGCGCCCCCGCTCCCGGCGCTGCACATAGGGGCCGGCCAGCTCCGAGAAGCCCTCCTGCGAGCCGCAGGGCTCCCAGCCCTCCGCCGCGGTCACGGCCGGATCAGCCGTTCAGCCGGGCGAACTCGCGGAAGGTGACGGCCAGCTTGTCCTCGACCATCGTCACCTCGCCGCGGCCGACCATGCGGCCGGACACGATGATGTCGGAGAGATCGTCGATCTTGCGGTCCAGCTCCACGATGGCGCCGCGGCCCAGCTTCAGCAGGTCGCGGACGCGGATGGTGGAGGTGCCCAGCACGACGCTGACCTCGACCTCGGTGTCGTAGATGGCGGACAGCTCGGTGGTGCCCTGCGAGCGCGAGCCGCCCCCGCCCCCACCGCCGGCTCCGCCGCCGCCGAACATCGCGTCGATATCGTCCTGGCTGCCCATGGCCCTACCCTCCGGCACCGAAAGTCGGATTCATCCCCGAAGGATAGCATGCGCCCGCCTTTCGGGGTGTTGGATTTGTGAGGCTTCGATGCCCGTTACAAAAGCGGGACCGGCCGCCCCCGCCCCTCGGAAAGCCTCGGCTAGCGGCCCATATGGCCTGAGATCTCAGCCTCAGGGGACCTCCGTCTTGGCCATCGACGACAAGCAGCGCGCCTTCCGCTCCCGGCGCATCGGCTCATCCGATGCCGGCCGCATCATGGGCGGCCGCTGGCAGGAGGTGTGGCTGGAGAAGACGGGCCGGACCCAACCGGACAATCTGGACTTCGTGCCGGCGGTGCAGATCGGCGTGGTGACCGAGCCGCTGCACGCGCGCTTCTGGCAGCGCCGCACCGGCATCGGCTGCTTCCCCGCGACCGACACCTGCGTTCATCCGGAGTTCCCCTGGATGGTGGCGAACCTGGATTTCCTGACCTGGGGCGAGCCGCCGCTGGACCCGTTCGCCGCGCCCGACACGATCCTGGAGGCGAAGTTCTGCGGCGCGCCGAAGGACGACCATGAGCTGGTGGACCAGTACTACTGGCAGCTGCAGCACCAGATGCTGGTCACCGGCCTGACCCGCTCGGTGCTCTCGATCCTCCGCCCCTCCTCCTACAGCTGGGTCCCGGTGCCGGCGCGCGCGGCGGACCAGGCGAACCTGCTGGAGACGCTGAAGGCCTTCTGGTGGCATGTCGAGACCGATACCGAGCCGGGCGACCCGCTCCCCGCGCATGTGCCCGACCTGGAGGAGCAGCGGGTGGTGGACATGTCCCAGCACAACGCCTTCGCCGTCCATGCCGCCACGCTGCTCACCTGCCGCGAGGGCTGGCTCGCCTACAAGCAGGCCGAGGCGGAGCTGAAGACGCTGGTGCCGGACGATGTCCGCTGCTGCCACATCAGCCTCGAGACGGTGCCCGAGTCGGGGGTCTCCGCCCTTTATGTCAGCCGTGCCAAGGACGGCAAGCTGTCGCTCCGCTTCGGCCGCCCGCCGGAGAAGCATCTGCGCCGGTCGGAGTACTGGAGCCCGCCGCTTCCCCAGGAAGAGCCTGAATTCTAAGGCTTTCCGCGCGGCCGCACGCCCCATGCGAAGTCGCAGTCCCGGCGGGATAACCCGATAGATCGAAAAGAGAACACTTTGCGAACTCGCAGCCCGCCGATTATCCTGGCGTGATCGCGGGCCGCAGGGGGTGGCCCGTGCAGGAGATCGGGCCGTGGACGGGATCCGGGACGCGCTTTACCGCTGGATGGATGGCGTTCTGCAGGGCCGGGGCTGGACCGCCGCCGCCTGGGCGCGGACCGCCGGCGTGACCCCGACCAACCTCACCCGTTTCCTCAAGGACCCGGCCAACGCCAGCCTGCCCAGCGCCGAGACGATCGGCAAGCTGGCCTGGGCGGCGGGGTCCGAACCGCGCTTCCTGCCCTTCCGCAACCGCGAGGAGCCGGGCCCGCGCCGCGTGCCGGTGCTCACCGTCTCGCAGCTGCGCTACGGCATGGAGATGGCGCCCGACGGCCGTGCCGTCTATCTGCGCGGCCTGGCGCGGACCGGGGCGCCGGTGCTGACCGTGGACGGCACCGTGACGGCCTGCGCCTTCGCCCTGCGGCTGACCTCGCTGCACATGAACGCCGGCGGGCTGCTGCCGGAGGACCACGTGGTCCTGGAGCCGCCCGCCGAGTTGGCGCCCGAGGAGGGCGACCTGGTGGTGACGCTGGACGGCGACGGCGTCTGCGGCTACCGCCACTACCCGCCCCTGCTGGTCCCGGTCAGCACCGACAGCGCCTGCCGCCCCCGCCCCCTGGAAGGCGCGCACCTGGTGGGCGTCGCCGTCCAGATGGTGCGGACGCTGAGGCGGGCGGGGTAGCGAGCCCTATATCCTTCTCCCCTTGAGGGAGAAGGGTGGGACCCGCGCCGAAGGCGTGGGGGGTTGAGGGGTCGGACGGCAGAGCCGGCCGTACTCGCCCGCTGTTCCAGGATCACCCGTTGAGAACGCCAGCCCAAGGGCTGTCGACCCCTCATCCTCCCCAAGCAGGCTTGGGGCCCCATCCTTCTCCCTCAAGGGGAGAAGGATAAGGAGGCCACCATCACTTCTTGTCGCGCTTGAAGCCCGGGCCGGTGTCGCTGCCGGTGTCTGCGACGAACTTCCAGGAGCCGTCGGGCTGCTTCTGCCAGATCGACAGGTACTGGGAGTTCCGCTCGACCAGCTTGCCTTCCTTGTCCTTCACCTTGCGGGTGGCGCGGCCCCAGGTCCAGCCGAGGTCGCCGGACGCGGACACGAAGGCCTCCTGCGGGTCCCAGTCCATCTGGAAGTCGGGCGGGAACAGCTTGCCGGTCTGCTCGGGCGTCAGCTTCGGGTCGGGCAGCGACACCATGCGGACGCTGGGCGCCGCGAACAGCTCGAAGGCCTTGCCGACGCCGACCTCCTGCGCCTTGGCGGCGAAGGCGCGGTCGGCGGCCATCAGCTCCTCCGAGGGCGAAACGGCGAGGACGGGGGCGGCGGCCCCCACCAGCAGCAGGGTGGCGACGGCGGCAAAGCGGGTGAAGGAGCGCATCGGGAACGGCCTCTCGGGCGTGGTTGCGGGATGTCCCCTTCCTGCGCCCGGCCGGCGCCTCCGTCCATGGCCGGCGCCCGAGCATTTGCCGATGAAGTGCCGATGGCGGCGCTTTTCCGGCCTATTCGGCCGCCTGGCGGGAGACGCGGCCGGCCAACTCGTCCGCCGCCTCGCGCAGCCGCTGGGCCAGGGTCGACCAGCGCGGCCGCAGCCCCGGCTCCGCCACGGCCCGGGCCAGCGCCGCCCGGTCGCCGACCAGCACCACCAGCTTCCGCCCGCGCGTCACCGCCGTGTAGAGCAGGTTGCGGCGGAGCATCGGCCCGTGCTCGGCCGACAGCGGGATGACGACGGCGGGGAACTCCGACCCCTGCGCCTTGTGCACGGTGATGGCGTAGGCGAGCGTCAGCCGGTCCATCTCCATGCCCTGGTAGGTCAGCGTGCGGCCGTCGAACTCCACGGCGATGCCATTGGCCTCCACGTCCACCACCGTGACGAAGCCGATCTCGCCATTGTAGACGTCGCGCTCATGGTCGTTCTCGACCTGCATGACCCGGTCGCCGACGCCGAAGGTCAGCGGGCCCCGGTGAAGCCGCAGGCCGGTCGGCGGGTTCAGCGCCTGCTGCAGGTCGAGCGACAGCGCCTGCGCCCCCAGCCGCCCCTTGTGCATGGGGCAGAGCACCTGCACGTCGCGCCGCGCGTCCAGCCCGAACCTCAAGGGGATGCGCTCGGCCACCAGCTGCAGCACCCGGTCACGGCAGGTGGCGGCGTCGCGCGCCTCCACCAGGTAGAAATCCGTCTCCGATCCGGCGGGCGGCGGTTCCGGCGCCTGCCCCCGGTTGATGCGGTGGGCCGAGGCGACGATGCGGCTGCCGGCCGCCTGGCGGAACACCTCCGTCAGCCGCACCACCGGCACCACGCCGGACGCGATCACGTCGCGCAGCACGTCGCCCGGGCCGATGGCCGGCAGCTGGTCCACGTCGCCCACCAGCAGCAGCGCCGCGCGCCGGGGCAGCGCCACCAGCAGCGCCTGCGCCAGCCGCAGGTCGAGCATCGAGGCCTCGTCCACCACCAGCAGGTCGCAGTCCAGCGGCCGGTCCGGCCCGCGCCGGAAGCGCCCCGCCGCCACATCGATCTCCAGCAGCCGGTGGATGGTGACGGCCTGGATGCCCGTGACCTCCGACAGGCGCCGCGCCGCGCGTCCGGTGGGCGCCGCCAGCGCCACCTTCACGCCGTTCCGGGCCAACCCGCGCACCAGCGCGTCCATCAGCGTGGTCTTGCCGACGCCGGGCCCGCCGGTCAGAACGGCGGCCTTGGACGCCAGCAGCCGGCCCAGCGCCGCCACCTGGGACGCTTCCAGCGCGCGGCCGGTGCGCTGCCGGTAGGACTCGGCCGCCTCCTCCGCCTGCAGGGGGCGCCAGGGCAGCGGCGCCGAGGCGATCTCGCGCAGGCGCCTTGCCAGCAGCGCCTCACCCCGCCAGGACCATCCGGCGAAGAGGCAGAGCGTGTCGCCCACATCCTCGATCACCAGATTGCCGGCCGCGACCTCCGCGTCGATCGCCTTCTCGATGCGCTCGGGCGGCAGATCCAGGACCGAGCAGGCGAGCGCGCGCGCCTCGGCCAGCGGCAGGCCGCAGCAGCCCTCCTCCGCCGCGCGCTCCAGCACATGCAGCACGCCGGCGCGCAGCCGGGCCGGGTCGTCGGACGGGACGCCCAGCGCGTGCGCCAGCTTGTCAGCGCCATTGAAGCCGAAGCCGCGCATCTCGCGGGTCAGGCGGTAGGGGTCGGACTTCACCATGGCGAGCGCACCGGCGCCGAACTGGCGGTGCACCTTCTCGGCGCGCTCCGGCGGCAGGCCGTGCTCGTGCAGGAACAGCGCCAGCTCGCGCATCGCCCGCTGGTCGGACCAGGCGTTGAGCAGGCTGGCCGCGCGCACCGGGCCGATGCCGGGCACGCCGCGCAGCCGCCAGGGCTCCGCCTCGATGATGCGGAACGTATCCTCGCCGAAAGCCTTCACCAGGCGCGAGGCGTGGATCGGGCCGATGCCGTCCACCATGCCGGAGCCGAGATACCGCTCCATCCCCTCGCAGGTGGCGGGCAGCGCCGTGGCGACCTTGTCGGCCTGGAACTGCAGCCCGTACTTCGGGTCGTTGACCCACCAGCCCTCCGCCTCCAGCCGCTCGCCGGGCTCGATGCAGCCGGTGCGGCCGACCACGGCAATGGGCTTCGGATGGCCCTTGGCCTTTACCTTCAGCACGGCGAAGCCGGTCTCGGGATTGCGGTAGGTGACGCGCTCCACCGTTCCGGACAGCGCGTAGCGCTCGTCCGTCGGCGGCAGCGGCGGCCCCAGCGATCCCAGATCCAGCTGTGCCTGTGCGGGCGCGGCCATCGGATACCTCAGGCCGCCTTGCGGCGCTTGCGGGCGGGCTCTTCGGCCGCGGGGGTCTCCACGACCGTCAGAGCCGGGCGGGAAAAGGCGCGCGCGGCGATGCCGGCCCGCGCGGTCTCCTGCAGCCGTTCCATTTCGGCCAGGGTGACCGGCTCGACATGCTTGGCCTTGGCGGCCTTCAGCAGCAGCTTCGCCTCGGCGATCTGGGCGGCATCCTCCAGCAGCAGCCACTGCCGGAGACCGCCCATCGACAGGGCCGCCTCGACGCGCTGTGAGACGCTCACGGGAGGGGTGGAACGGGGCTTCGCCATAGTGGTTTTTCTCTGATCCTAAAAGGACTTAGGCTTGAATTAGAGGGTCAGGGACCCCATATCTGATTCATCCGGAAATCGCCGTGGACCGGCCGCCCAGGGCACCCTGCCCGGGCTTCTCATCGGCCTTGGCAACGAACGAAACGGGAACACGCCACATGCACTTCCTCCCCTCCGTCGAGCTCACCGAGCAGGTGCGCCTGATGCTGGCGCGGGGTGCCCTGAAGCTCCATCCGGGCCAGTGGGTCCGGGGCGAGCGCGGCACCGGCCGCTACCTTCGAACCGACCCCCGCACCGGGGTCACCTACGTCTCCTGGGTCCGCCCCGGCGACAGCTGGGAAGAGCAGTCCCAGCGCTTCCACCGCGCCTGCCGCAACGCCTATGTCGGCAAGTACCGCGCGGCCTACGACCGGATGCGCACCGAGCGCGACGCGTACCGGACCGACTGGATGGCGGCGTGAGGGACCCTCACGCCGTCACCCTTTTCCCTTCTCACTCCGCCGCCATCGGGTAAGCCCCGTCGGCCTCGGCCGGGCGCTTGACGCCCAGGGTCCGGCCGACCTCCGCCACCGTCGGCTTGCGCACATAGGTCCCGGCATAGCGGTCCAGAGCCGCCAGGCACTCCGCCACCGTGCCGGCACCGACCGCGCGGCAATCCTCGAAAGCCGAGCCGTCGGGCTTGGTCCAGTGGGTGACGTAGGCATCGCCACCCGGGCCACCCTCCTCCTGGTTCAGGGTCAGGGCGACGCGGCCCTCCCCGCCCATGCGGTCATGGGCCCGGCGCAGGCGGGAGCGCAGCTGCCCGATCGTCATCTCGTCCGTGATCGCCTTCATCGCCCCTCTCCTGTCCCTCAAGCCGCCGCGCGTTTGGCGCCGGCGGTCGTCTTTCCGTTGCGCATGTCGCGGGCCCAGGCCGCGTCCTCCAGCAGCGCCGCCGACAGCACGGCGGCGTGGCCCAGCAGGTCGCCGCGGGCGTTCGGCCCGTTCAGCCGGCCGAGCTGAGCCGCCATGCCGAGTGCCGCCGCCTCCACCCAGTCGGCGAAGCGGCGCTCGCGCTCCTCTACCCGCCAGTACCAGGCCGGCAGCCGCCCGCCCGCCTCCAGCTCGCGCTCCCAGGCCGACCGGGTCAGCAGGCCGCTGGGCGGTCCTTCCAACGTCGGGTCGTCCATGGGATCACTCCTCGAAATGCGAAGTCGCAGCTCAGGCCGCGTTCTTCTCGGCGGCGATGAGCTCGGCCTTGCGCTGGCTGAAGTAGCTGGTGATGCGGTTCTGGGCGGCGCGGTCGACGATGCCGATCTCCCGCACCCGGGTGCTGACGCCGCCGCGCCACAGCAGGTCCAGCGCGTCGAGGTCGGCCACCTTCGCCAGCTTGTCCTTCGTCTCCCGCTCGAACGCCTCGACGGCGGCCGGCTGGGTGTCGGGATTGGCCTTGGCGGCGAAGTAGACTTCCGACTCCTCGCGGTACTTGCTGTCGTCGAACTGGCCCATATGGACGTCGGCGGCGAGGCCCAGCTGCACCAGGCACTTACCGACGGCGTCGGTGATGGACATCTTGAACGCCTCGTCGTTCGGCTCCTCCGAGCCGTCGCGCCGGCGCCGGGCGATCTCGGTGCCGCCCCATTGCGGGCCGGTCCAGGCGCGCTCGCCCGTCACCGGGTCGAGGTACCAGACGCGGACGCAGATGAAGACCATGCGCTCGACGACGGTCCATTCCAGCTGCTCGTAGCCCCAGCCCCGGCCCACCGGGCCGAAGGTCTCGGTCATCATCTGCAGGCGCCAGGTCGGGTCGATCTGGGTGCCGCGGAAGCCGCCGGAGCGCTGGAACGGCTTGGTCGCCTTCGGGTCCGTGCGCTTCAGCCGGTTCCAGACGTCGAGGTTGCCCGCGCCGATCGGCTGGCCGTTATGCATGGGCAGGTTCTTGGGCTCGCAGGGCGCTGCACCCTTGGCGACGCCCTCGGGGAGCTCGCCGTTGCGGACGGCCTCGGCGGCCGCGGCTTTCGTCTTCGTGACCATTCAATCCTCCTCGGACCGGGGCCGGACGCACTCCGGACCTGATCCACCCCACGGAGGCTTAATATAACTGCGATTTCGCAGTTCGCAAAGAACAGAACGGGAACATCGTGCGTTCTACCCCCTCTTTGCGGCGGTTGCCGGATTCCGAGTCGCGCCTTACCAGCCGCGGCGTTCGCGCACGTAGGCGCCGACCTCGGCCCAGGGCTCCAGCTGGAAGAAGCGCCGCGCCAGACCGGAGGGGGACGGCACGACGAACACCGCAATGCCCTCGAAGTCCGGCTGGCGGCCATAGGCGACCGGCGCACCGCCATGGAAGCTGCTGCCGGCGTTCTTGCTGTCGAGCGCGATGGCGGCCGGGCGGAAGGCGCGCATCTTCGCCTTGAAGCCCTCCACATCGTAGGCCGAGCGGGAAAGCTCGCTGTCCACGCCGAACTCTGTCTTGTTGAGGTCGGTCAGCCCGATCCCGAACTCCAGCACGCGCCGGTAGTCCGCAGGCCGGATGCGCTCGGGCGTCAGCCCCACCGCGTGCAGCGTGGGCCAGAAGGCGTTGCCGGGCTTGGCGTAGTAGGCCTGCGCCTCCTTCGAGGCGCGGGAGGGCGCGGTGCCGCACAGCACGAGGTGCAGCCCGGGCGCCAGGACGTCGGGCAGGATCATGCCCGGTATATGGTGCGCCGCTCCGGTCGTTTCAGGACCGGAGCGGTACTCGGCAGCGTTCGCGTGGTGCGCCCTTCGACAGGCTCAGGGTGAGGAAGAAGAGCTGCTCCCTGCGGGAACAGGAGTGCCTGGCATCTTCCCCCCTCATGCTGAGCTTGTCGAAGCACGCACCACGCGGGAGCCTACCTACACCCTCACTCCGCCGCCTGCACCGGAGCCTTGGGGCTGAAGTCGATGCGGGCGATCAGCCAGAAGTTCACGGCCACGCCGAAGGCGAAGAACAGGAAGCCGTCCAGCGCCATGCCCGCGTCGCGGGTGCCGGCGGCGAGGAACAGGCCGGTCAGGGCCACCAGGATGGAGATGATCGAGACGGTGGCTTTGCCGAGCATGGGTCGGGTCCTTTCTTGGTTGGCGGTTGGTCAGGCGCCTGTGCGGCGGGCCGGCAGCGGCCGGTCCTCGTCGAAGAGGATGCGGGTGCCGGCACCGTCCAGATCCTCCATCTGGCCGGAGCGGACCGACCAGAGGAAGGCGAGGAGGCCCATCAGCCCCAGGAACAGGGCTGCGGGAATGAGGACGAGGAGGACGTTCATGGGATGTCTCCCGAAAGACGGCGGCGTTTGGCGCCGGGGCGCGACAGGCGCATGGCGTTGGCCATGACCACCAGCGACGAGGAGGACATGGCGACCGCCGCCACCAGCGGCGTCGCGTGGCCCAGCATGGCGATCGGCACGGCGCAGAGATTGTAGGCCAGCGTGAAGAGCAGGTTCTGGCGCACCAGCGTCCGGGCCCGCCGCGCGACGAACAGCAGTTCGGCCACGGGGGCGAGCCCGTCGCCCTGGAAAACCGCATCGGCGGCGGTCTGGGCCACGTCGACGGCGGTGGAGGGCGAGACCGAGACGTCGGCGGCCGACAGCGCGGCGGCGTCGTTCAGCCCGTCGCCGACCATCAGCACCTTGGCCCCTGCCGCGCGCAGCTCCGCCAGCCGGGCGCACTTGCCCTGCGGATCGACGCCGGCGCTCCAGTCATTGATGCCGAGTTCGCGCGCCAGCGCCGCCACGGTGGCGGCCCGGTCGCCCGACAGCAGCTCGACCCGCAGGCCGCTCGCCTTCAGCGCCGCCACCGTAGCTCCTGCGTCTGGCCGGGGGATATCGGCGAAGGCGAAGCGCAGGATTTCGCGGCCCGGCCGCGCGAACCAGATCTCGGGCCCGACCTCCGGCGAATGGCCGGCCCGCACGCCGCAGAAGGGGCGGCTGCCCAGCCGGACGGGGCCCTCCGGCGTGTCCAGCTCCAGCCCGCAGCCCGGCACCTCGCGAACCCCCTCGGCGACATAGCCGGGACCGGCGGCGCGGGCCAGGGCCTTGGACAGCGGATGCCGGCTCGCCCGCGCCAGCCGTGCGGCCTCCTCCAGGTCGGCGGCGCTGCGGCCCGCGTCGGACAGCAGGTCCGGGCGGCCGAGCGTCAGCGTACCGGTCTTGTCGAACACGACCGTGTCGACCTCCGCCAGCCGCTCCAGCGCGGTCGGCGATTTCAGCAGCACGCCCCGGCCCATCAGCCGGGCGCTCGCCGCCACCTGGACTGTGGGCACCGCCAATGCCAGGGCGCAGGGGCAGGTGATGATCAGCACGGCGATGGCGATCAGCAGCGCCGGCTGCCAGGCGAGCCCCGCCCCCAGGACCCAGGCCAGGAAGGTGGCGAAGGCCAGGACGTGGACGACGGGCGTATAGGCGCGGGCGATCCGGTCGGCCAGCGCCACATAGCGGGCCCGGCCCTGCTCGGCATCCTCCATCAGCCTGATAATCTCGGCCAGCAGCGTGCCCTCGCCCGACGCCGTCACGGTCAGGCGCAGCGGCGCGGCCAGGTTCACCATGCCGGCGAAGACGGGCGAACCGGGCGCCACCGCCTGCGGCGCGGTCTCGCCGGTCACCAGGCTGGCATCGATCTCGGAGGCGCCCAGCGCCACCGTGCCGTCGACGCCGACGCGCTCGCCGGCCGCGACCAGGACCATGGCGCCCACGGGAACGGTCGAGGGCAGCGCGACGCTCACCGACCCGTCGGCCGCCAGCACCGTCACCGGCGCCCGGTTCAGCGCCAGCAGATGCTCGGCCGCCGATCGGGCCCGGCCCCTTGCACGGCTGTCCAGGTAGCGGCCGATCAGCAGGAAGAACAGCAGCATGACCGCGCCGTCGAAATAGGCGTGCTCGCCATGCTGGATCGTGACGGCCAGGCTCATGGCGCTGGCCAGCGTGACACCGACCGAGATCGGCACGTCCATGTTGGTGCGCCCCGCCCGCAGCGCGGCGGCGGCGGAGCGGAAGAAGGGCCGCGCGGCATAGGCCACGGCCGGCAGCGCGATCAGGGCCGACAGCCAATGCATCAGCGTGCGCGTTGCCTCGCCCATGCCGGTGGCGTGGCCGGACCAGACGGAGACCGACAGCAACATGATGTTGGCGGCGGCGAAGCCCGCGACCGCCATGCAGCGCAGCAATTCCTTCTCCGCCGAGGCGGTGGGATCGTCCGTCTCCGTCGCGCCGAAGGGGGCGACGCGGTAGCCGAGCTGCCTGACGATGCCGGCCAACCGGTCGGCCTCACCGGCCGCGCCGGCCCAGCGCAGGGTCAGGCGGCGGCTGGTCAGGTTGACGCGCGCGGAGTCGACGCCCGCCTCGCGGCCGAGCGCGCTCTCGATCAGCCAGACGCAGGCGCCGCAGGTCAGCCCGTCCACGCGCAGCCGCAGGGTGCAGGCGCCCCCAGGCGAAATCTCCACCTGCCCGGCCAGGTTGGCCACCGGCGCGTCCCCGTCACCGGCGGCGACAGGGGCCGCGTCGCGCCTGGAGTAATAGCCGTCCAGGCCGAGTTCATGGATCAGGGCGAAGGCGCCCTCGCAGCCGGCGCAGCAGAATTCCCCGGCTCCGGCGCCGACGGGCTGGGCGCAATGGCGGCAGGTGGCGGGGCCGACCTCCGCATCGAGGGCGATCGCCACGCTCATCGCACCACCAGCCGCTTGACCAGCAGATAGGTGTCGTTGCCGCGCACCAGCCGCGCCCGCAGCTCCCACAGGCCGGCCTTGGGCAGGTCGATAGCGGCGGCGTAGCGCCCCTCGCCTTCGGCACGGAAGGCCGCCGGCACGACGGCCAGCTGCTCCAGCGGCCGTTCCAGCTCGCCCCGGACTTCCAGCCCGTCCAGCGGCCGGCCCATGGACTGGACCGTGACGACGAGCGTTCCGTCCGCGCCGAGGACGGCGTCGACGCCCCAGCCGAGCCCGTCCTGGCGCGCCTGGGCGGCCAGCGCCTCGTTGTAGTGCCGGCCGCGCTCATAGGCCTTGGGCACGGCGATGCCGGGGAAGCTGCTCACCGAGAAATAGACCAGCCCCATATTCACCAGGAACACCAGCCCCAGCCCGGCCACGAACAGCCAGGGAATGAGGGAGCGCCTGGGCGCGGGGGGATGCATCGTCTGGACGGTCATGGCCGGGTCCTCAGCGCTTCGGGCCGAGGAAGACGGCGTCGTAGGTCTCGCCCTCCCCGCTTTTCGGCTCGCGCAGGGTGAAAGTGACGGGGGTCTTCGCGGCGGCGAGAGCGGCCTTGGGCGCGGTCACGAAGACGCGGAAGGTCTCGACCGCGTCGGGCTTCGCCTCGACCGTGAGGCTGCCCCGGTCGGCGAAGCCCAGGCCCTGGACCTCCATGGCGGCGCCCTCGATGCCCTGGACGGCCAGGACCAAATCCAGGCGCTCGCGGCGCTTGTTCACGACCTTGATCGTGTAGGCGTTGCGGATGTCGCCGTCCGACAGCGTCACGAACAGCGGCGCGCGGTCGCGCAGCACGCTGACATGGAGCGTGGCCCTGGTGGTCAGCGCCACCAGCATGATCGCGCCCACCAGCACCAGCGCCGCCGCGTAGATCACCGTCCGGGCACGCACCGGGGTCCAGCCGACACGGCCGCCCTTGGCCTTGGCCTCCTGGTTCGCCAGCGTGTCGAAGCGGATCAGGTTCGGCGGGCGGTTCACCTTCGCCATGATCTCGTTGCAGCTGTCGATGCACAGGCCGCAGCCGATGCACTCCACCTGCAGCCCGTCTCGGATGTCGATGCCGGTGGGGCAGACGGCGACGCACTGGCCGCAATCGATGCAGTCGCCCCGGCCGGCCCAGAGGTCCAGCAGCGGCGCGGGCTCGCCCGGGGCGGCCACCGGCTGCGGCGCGCATTTGGCGCCCTTCAGCAGCGGGCCGCGCTTCTCGCCGCGCCAGGCCTGGTAGGTGACGACCATGGACTGGCTGTCCAGCATGGCGCCCTGGAAGCGCGGCCAGGGGCACATGTAGGTGCAGACCTGCTCGCGCGCCCAGCCGGCCAGCAGGTAGGTGGTGGCCGTGAACATGCCGACGAAGAAGTACAGCTCGACCGAGGCGCGGCCGGTGAAGATGTCGGCGACCACCGTCGGCGCGTCGCCGAAATACATGACCACCGCGCCGCCGGTCAGCGCCGAGATCACCAGCCAGGCCGCGTGCTTGGCCGTGCGCTTGGCGATCTTCCTGATGGTCCAGGGCTGCTTGTCCAGGCGGATTCGGGCGCCGCGGTCGCCCTCGATCCAGCGCTCCACCAGCATGAACAGGTCGGTCCAGACCGTCTGCGGGCAGGCGTAGCCGCACCAGAGCCGGCCGAACAGCGAGGTCACCAGGAACAGCGCCAGGGCGCCCAGCACCATCAGGCCGGTGATGTAGTAGACCTCCTGCGGCCAGATCTCGATGCCGAAGAAGTACGCGCGCGGGGCGGCGAGGTCGATGAGCACCGCTTGGTTGGGCGCGCCCTCGCCGCGGTCCCAGCGGATCCAGGGCACCAGGTAGTAGACGGCCAGGCAGAAGGTCAGCATCGCCCATTTGACGCTGCGGAAGAGACCCTTGACCGAGCGCGGGTGGACCTTGACGCGGCTGGCGTAGAGCGACGCCTGGGGCGCGGGCTTGCCGACGGCCGGGGCCGTCGCGGCGGGCGCGGCCTTCTGGATTTTCTGTTCCATCCCCAGGGGCTCCGATGACGGATCGGCGGAACCCTGTCCGCCATGACCGCACCTTAGGACCGTGCGCCGGGCGCTTCCTTGAGGCAGATCAAATGGGGTCCGGGAAACGGTTGGGCGGGGGCATTTTCTGCGGCGCGCACCCCAGGCGAGACGGGTGGGAGAGGCTGAACCCGCCTGCGTCCTTCGACAGGCTCAGGATGAGGAAGGTGGATGCGAGGCACACCTCGAATCACAGGGAGCAGCAAGAACGTCCTCATCCCGAGCTTGTCGAAGGACGCACAACGGAACCGCTGCCCCATCCTCACACACCGGCCCATCCCTCTCCCGCAAGGGGAGAGGGATGAGGCGTGCCGGTCCTACTTCCCGCCGCCCAGATTGTGGACGTAGGCGGCCAGCAGCTTCACCGTCGCCGGGTCCAGGCGCTCGGCCCAGGCGGGCATGGAGCCCTTGCGGGCGAAGGTGACGGTCTCCACCACCGAGGCGCGGTCGCCGCCATAGAGCCAGATGGCGTCGCTGAGGCGCGGCGCGCCCATCTCCAGGTTGCCTTCCCCCTTGTCGCCATGGCAGGCGGCGCAGTTGTCTGCATAGACCTGGCCGCCGCGCGCCACCGCCGCCTGGTCGGACACCGGGGCGCTGAGCGACAGGACGTAGTCCGCCACGTCGCCGATCTGCTCCTTGGCCAGCAGCTGGTCCGCGCCGAAACGCGGCATCTCCGAGACGCGGGCATCGGCGTTGGCGTTGCGCACGCCGTAGGAGACGGTGTGCAGGATCTGCTCCGCCGAGCCGCCCCACAGCCAGTCGTCGTCGGCGAGCGTCGGGAAGCCCTTGGCCCCCGCCCCGCCGGCGCCGTGGCAGCCGGCGCAATTGTCGGCGAAGGCGCGGCGGCCGGCGGCCTGGACGAAGCCGGCCATCTCGGGGTCCTTCACCACCTGCTCGATCGGCGCGGCGGCGATCTTCGCCATCATCGGGGCGAGGCGTTCCTGCTCGGTCTTCAGGCTTTGAGCCAGCTCGCCGCGCTGGGTCCAGCCCAGCACGCCCTCGGTATGGCCCGACAGCGAGGGCCAGGCCGGATAGGCGACGCAGTAGGCGACCGAGAAGGCGATCGTGGCGTAGAAGCTGTACAGCCACCATTTCGGCAGCGGCGTGTTCAGCTCCTTGATGCCGTCCCACTCGTGGCCGGTGGTCTCGGTGCCGGTGATCTCGTCTTTTTCAATCTTGGTGGGCATGTCCGTTCACCTCGCAGTACCGGCCGCCGGCGGGTCGTCGCGCAGCGGAATGTTCGCCAGCTCGTCCAGCCGCCCCCGCCGCGAGGGCCAGTAGGCCCAGGCGACGATGCCGATGAAGAGCCCCATGAACCAGACCAGCCAGAGCTGGCGGAGGATCTCGTAGAGTTCCTGCATGATCCGGCCTCACTGCTTCAGATCGTCGGGGTTGATGTCGGTGAAGTCGACCAGCGTCCCCAGCATCTGCAGGTAGGCCACCAGGGCGTCCATCTCCGTCACCTCGGCCGGGTTGCCGTCGAAGTCCGCCACCACCGCCTTGGGATAGCGCCGCAGCAGGTCGGCGCCGTCGGCGTTGGGGTCGGCCTGGGTCCGCACGTCGGTGACCGCCTGGGCGATCTGCTCGTCGGTGTAGGGCACGCCGACCGCGCGGTTCGCCTTCAGATGCTCCGCCATGTCGTCGAAGCGCAGCGGCTTGTCGGACAGGAAGGCGTAGCCCGGCATGATCGACTCCGGCACCAGGGCGCGCGGGTCCTTCAGGTGCTGGACGTGCCAGTCGTGCGAGTACTTGCCGCCGACCCGCGCCAAGTCGGGCCCCGTGCGCTTGGAGCCCCACTGGAACGGGTGGTCGAACATGCTCTCCGCCGCCAGGCTGTAATGGCCGTACCGCTCCACCTCGTCGCGGAAGGTGCGGATCATCTGGCTGTGGCAGGTGTAGCAGCCCTCACGGACGTAGATGTTGCGCCCGGCCAGCTCCAGCGGCGAGTAGGGGCGCACGCCCTCCACCCGCTCGATGGTGGTTTCGACCGTGAACAGCGGGACGATCTGCACCAGGCCGCCGATGCTGACCGTGATCAGCGACAGGACGGCGAGGAGGAGGACGTTCTTTTCGATGAGCGCGTGACTGAGTTTCATGGCGTGTCCCTCCTCACTCGGCCGGGGCGAAGGCGGGGACGCCCTCGGGCGCCGCGGCCTCGCCGCTCCGCACCGTGCGGAAGACGTTGTAGGTCATCAGCAGCGCGCCGATCAGGAACAGCAGGCCGCCGAAGGCGCGGATGACGTAGTAGGGGTGCATGGCGGCGACGGTCTCGACGAACGAGTACTGGAGGAAGCCCAGCTCGTCGTAGGCCCGCCACATCAGGCCCTGCATGATGCCCGACACCCACATCGAGGTGATGTAGAGGACGATGCCCATGGTCGAGACCCAGAAGTGCCACTCGACCAGGGCCTTGCTCCACATGGCCTTCTTCTTCCAGAGGGCCGGGACCAGGTAGTAGATCATGCCGAAGCTGACGAAGGCGACCCAGCCCAGGGCGCCGGAATGCACGTGGCCGATGGTCCAGTCGGTGTAGTGGCTGAGGCCGTTCACGGCCTTCACCGACATGACCGGCCCCTCGAAGGTGCTCATGCCGTAGAAGCCGACGGCGGTGACCGAGAAGCGCAGCGAGGCGTCGGTGCGCAGCTTGTCCCAGGCGCCCGACAGGGTCATGATTCCATTGATCATGCCGCCCCAGCTGGGCATCCACAGCATGACCGAGAACACCATGCCCAGCGTCTGCGTCCAGTCGGGCAGCGCCGTGTAGTGCAGATGGTGCGGACCGGCCCAGATGTAGAGGAAGATCAGGGCCCAGAAGTGGATGATCGACAGCCGGTAGGAATAGACGGGCCGGCCGGCGGCCTTGGGGATGAAGTAGTACATCATGCCCAGGAAGCCCGCGGTCAGGAAGAAGCCCACCGCGTTGTGCCCGTACCACCACTGGATCATCGCGTCCTGGACGCCGGCCCAGGCCGTGTAGGACTTCAGGCCCACGAAGCTGACCGGGACCGCCAGATTGTTCACGATGTGCAGCAGCGCCACCGTGATGATGAAGGCCAGGTAGAACCAGTTGGCGACGTAGATGTGGGGCTCGCGCCGCTTCATCAGCGTGCCGCCGAAGATCAGCAGGTACACGACCCAGACCAGCGTCAGCCAGAGGTCCACGTACCATTCGGGCTCGGCGTATTCCTTGCCTTGGGTGATGCCCAGCAGGTAGCCGGTGCCGGCCAGCACGATGAAGAGCTGGTAGCCGAAGAAGACGAACCAGGACAGCTCCGGCCCGCCCCAGGCGGGAGCGCGGCAGGTGCGCTGGACGACGTAGAAGGAGCTGCCGATCAGCGCGTTGCCGCCGAAGGCGAAGATCGCCGCGGAGGTGTGAAGCGGACGCAGGCGGCCGAAGGTCGTCCACTCCAGGTCGAAGTTCAGCGCCGGGAAGGCCAGCTGCGAGGCGATGAGCACGCCCACCGCGAAGGCGGCGATGCCCCAGAACATCGCCGCCAGCATGAAGGCTTTGACGACGGCCTCGTTGTATTCTTCCCTCGCGACGGGGCCGGCCGCCGCGTAGGGCGCGCCGCCTGTTATCGCTACACTCATGTTGGTCCCCCGGGGTTTGGCGAACGGTCGCCGGCGAAGGGGCCGCCGGTTCCGCAGTTGGCCGCACTGTCGCGGTCGGGGGGCTCGGCCGCATTGACCTGAATCAAGGAGCGGTTTCGCCGGCGCCGCGCTTTCCGCCCACCCGCCGGAGTGGGCCGGGACAGCGGGCCTGGACAAGCGTGCGACCGGCCGTGCGGCCTATCGCCGCTCTCATCCGAAAGTGCTAATCTGCGGGAAAGATCCGCCGCAGGGAGCAGCGTCCATGTCCGAAGGCCACATCGCCGGCGGCAGCCTCACCCACTCCTCCGCCCTGCCCGGCGTCGTCGCCGTGCCGGTCGACCGTCCGTGGCTCTGGCTGCAGCGCGGCTGGGACGACATGCTGGCGGCGCGCAGGGTCAGCCTCGCCTACGGCGCGCTGGTCGTGACGGCGAGCCTGGCCCTGGCGCTGGCGCTGCTGGGCACCGGCACCTTCCACCTGCTGCTGCCCCTGGCCGGCGGCTTCCTGATGCTGGCGCCGCTGCTGGCGGTCGGGCTGTACGAGACCAGCCGGCGGCTGGCGGCGGGCGAGCCGGTGACGCTGGAGCTGGCGCTGCGGGCCTGGCGGCGCAACGGCGTGCAGATCGGCATGATGGCGGTCGCCCTGCTGCTGCTGCACTTCACCTGGATCCGCGCGTCGCTGCTGCTCTACGCGCTGTTCTTCAACGGGCTGAACCCGTCGCTGGACAATCTGGCGGGCGTGGTCTTCACCTCGCCAGTCAGCCTGCCCTTCCTGATCGTCGGCACCCTGATCGGCGGCGCGCTCGCCACCGTCACCTTCGCCATCTCCGCCGTGTCGATCCCGATGCTGCTGGACCGGCCCGAGGCCAACGTCTTCTCCGCCATCGCCACCAGCGTCGGCGTGGTCCGCGCCAATCCGCAGGCCATGGCGCTGTGGGCCGGCCTGATCGCCTTCTTCACGGCGGGCGGGATGGCGACGCTGTTCCTGGGGCTGGCGGTGGCGATGCCGCTGGTCGGCCACGCCTCGTGGCACGCCTACAAGGATACGGTCGGGGATTGAGGCCGCTCTTCTAGGAGCCTCTTCCTTTTCCGTCATCCCGGCGAAAGCCGGGACCCAGGGGTTGCAGCTGGATGCGGTCGATGCCGGGCTTCGGAAACCATTACATTTCCGACCTATCAGATGGCCGGCTCCATCAAGCTCTCATGGCTGCAACCCCTGGGCCCCGGCTTTCGCCGGGGTGACGGGTGAGAGAGGGACGTCGGGTGAGAAAAGCCCAGGATGGCCTCACCCGACCATCGTGTGCCAGGCCATCATCGTCAGCACGCCGGCATTGACCAGCATCAGCGCCGGGGCCGCGACCCTCACCGCCTGCCGCCAGGCGGCCGCCGCGGCGGTGCCGGCGAAGCCGACCATGAGGAGGCTGGGCATGGTGCCCAACGCGAAGGCGGCCATGGCGGCGAAGCCCTCGACCGCGCCGCCGCTGCCCACCGCCGAGGCCAGTGCGGCGTAGAGGAAGCCGCAGGGCAGGAAGCCCAGCGCCACGCCCAGCGCGAAGCCGCCCGGCCCGCCGGGCCTGGACAGCAGCGGCCGCAGCAGCCGGGCCATCAGCATGGCCGAACCCGAAGGTCCGCCTCCGCCCGGCGCGGAGGGCATCATCCAGGCGGGCAACCAGGGCGACAGTCCCCTCAGCCCCTGGCGCAGGAACAGCAGCGCCGCCACCGCGAGCGCCGCCGCCAGCAGCCAGCGGAACCCCGTCGCCGCCACCACCAGCCCGGACATGCCGCCGACCACGGCGCCCAGCGCCCCGTAGGTCAGCATCCGCCCGGCATGGTAGGGCAGCAGCAGCGCGCCCCGGACCCGCGTCAGCACCGGACCCGACGCGCCCGGGCCGGCCGCCCCCGGCCGGCCGGCCTGGGCCAGCACGAAGGGGCCGCACATGGGCGCGCAATGGCCGAAGCCGCCGACCAGCCCGGCCATGAACAGGGCGGAGATCAGGCCCTTGGCGCCGTCGATCGCGGCCATGCAGCTGGAGAGGTCGATCATGGTCGCGTCACCCGGCGAAGCGTTCGGGGACGACATTAGGCGCGCGGTCGGCGCCGGTCCTTGAGATGGATCAAGACCGGCGCGACCACCGCCTCAGGGCGCGCGGCGCAGCGTCGCCCGCGCCATCGGCAGGGGCTTTCCGTCCCTGAGGATGAAGTCCTGGACGGTCAGGCTGCCATCCGCCTCGACCGTGTAGCGGCTGGTCCCCGCCGCGGTGCCGTCCGGGCCCCAGGTCGATTCCAGACGCCCCTCCCGCCATTCGTGCGTGACGGTGAACTGGTTGCCCCGGGAGTCGATCCACCGGCCCTTGCCGCCGGGTGCGGGGGCATAGGTCGCGCGCCCCTCGAACGCGCCCGCCTCACCGGGGGGCTGCGGCGCCGCGGCCTCCGCCCGGAACGACAGCTCCCAGAAGCGACCGGCGAACAGCGGGCGGAACTCCACCGAGAAGCGGGCCGGCGTTCCGCCGAAGGTGCCCGTCCCCTGCCACCGCCCTTCCAGCGCGGGAAAGCCGGAGCCGGCGGCCGGTGCCGGCGCCAGGGGGAAGAGGATGAGGCAGGCGGCGAACCAGAGGCGGAGCGCCGTGGCTGGGATGCGGAGGGTCATGGTCGGGGAACTCCCTTTTTCTTGCAGCGATGCGGGCGGACAGTGCCGCCCTGTCCCCGTGACGATCGGACATCCGCGGAATCTACATGGCCCCGAAATTTCGGATAGGCCCCATGCCGGACCGTCCGGCGCTCCCGCGCGTTATGCAGGCTGAGCCGTGGCAAGCGGAGGGCGCACCCGTGCCTGCGAACATCACCTACGAGAAGGTCGAGGAGATCATCCGGCTGGCCGAGAAGGCCGCCGCGCCCGCGCCGGCCGGCGCGCGGGACCGGCCCTTCGACCCGCACCGGGAGGGACCGACGTCGGAGGCGCGGCGCGGCACCGACCTGCCCTGCACGCCGCTGGAGCCGCAGCCGGCCGGCGACTGGCGCGAGGCCTTCCTGCTGTATCTGGAGGATCTGCCCGGCCCGGCGCTGTCGGAACTGATCGGGCTCTATCGCTTCGGCCGGGGCGAGTTCGACCAGGCGGAGCTGGCGATCCAGGTCGTCTCCCGGCACCCCGACCCGCCGGACGAGCAGGTCGCCTACCTGTCCAGCCGGGCGGATCTGGCCAACGCGCTGCGGACCGCGCTGCAAAGGCGGTAGGACCCTTCCCCTCAGGCCCCGCCATGCCGATCTTAAGGGAATGAAACCCGCCCTCCTCCTGCCGCTCCTGCTGCTGGCCTCGCCGCTCGCGGCGCAGGACAACCCGCTGCTGTCGCCCGGGCCGGCGGTGCGGCCTTCCATGCCCAGCGACCCGATGCGGGCGATCGATCTGGGCATCGAGCAGCGGCGGCTGGAGAACCTGGACGCGCGCGGCAAGCTCGACCCGATCGAGCAGCGCGAGCTGAACGATCTTAGGCTGGAGCGGCACCGGGTGGAGCGGGCGCTGGCCGCCCCGGCCGCGGCCCTACCGAACGTTCCCGACGCGCAGCTGAACGACACGCTCCGCCGCGAGCCCCTCCCCGGCAGCGGCTACCCGCCGGGCCGGCTCGGCCGCGGCGGCGCGACCCTCAAGCCGGGTTCCAAGCCAGGTGAGAAGCCAGTCGCCCGGCCGCCCGCCCCGGCAGCGCAGCAGGGCGGCGCGCCAGCGGGCGTGAAGCCCGTCGGCCCAGCGGGCGTCAAGCCTGTCAGCAAGGTCCCCGCCGCCGAGGACCGCCCCCTGCCCCCGCTCCCGCCCACCGACCGCGACGTCGGCGGCACCCGCCGCTACGGCTTCCAGCCGCCAGCGGGTGACGCAGGCGTTGGCCTCCAGCCGCCGGGGTCCAAGCCTTAGGACCACACCCGGCACGCCCGACGATTCGGCGGCCAGCTGCAGCCGGCGGCTGGCGGTCATGTCCAGCTCCGCCGCCTCGCCCAGCACCGCGCCGACGGATGGGCAGCGCAGCGCCTCCTCCAGCGCCCAGAGCGCGTCGGCGTCGCTCTCCGCCTGCACCAGGATCAGGCGCCCCGGCTCGATCCCCAGCGCCGCCAGCCCCGGCGCATAGAGGTCGCGGCCGCGCGTCACCCAGAACAGCGGGCCCCGCCCCGCCGCCAGCCGGCCCAGCAGCACGGCGGCGAATCCGGTGGCGGCCCCGGTGTCGAGCCGCCGGTCCATGCCCAGCACCTCGTGCACCGCCCCCAGCGCCAGCCCGCCGCCCGGCAGGGCCGCGTCCAGATCGGGCACGCCCAGCGGCGCCACGGCGCGCCCGTCCGCCCCGCCGATCCCCTCGATCCGGCGCACGCGCTCCTTCAGTTCGGCGAGCAGCCGCGTCTTCTCGGCTCGTGTGGTCATGGCCCGGGCTCCGGAATGTTCCCTTTATGTTCCATTCCGGACCCCGGGTCCGTCAAGAGGGCGGAGCGGCTAGACCGGTCGCGCGGCGGTCATGGAACGCGGCGCCCCGTCCGGGGTTGTCCTCTCCGAAAGCGTCGCAACGGAGGGCACCATGGATATCCTGCGCATCCTGCTGGCGATCCTGCTGCCGCCGCTGGGGGTGTTCCTGCAGGTCGGCCTGGGCCTGCAATTCTGGCTGAACATCCTGCTGACGATCCTGGGCTACATCCCCGGCATCATCCACGCCATCTACATCATCGTGAAGTACAAGTAGGCGCGCATGACCCGCCACACGCCCAAGCCCCTGGACCAGGCGCAGCTGGCGCGCCTGCGGGCGCTCGCCAACCTCATGGACAGCCGCTGGCGCATCCCCGGCATCGGCGTGCGGGTCGGGCTGGACGGCATCGCCAGCCTGATCCCCGGCGTCGGCGACACGCTCACCGGCCTCGTCTCCGCCTACATCGTCTACGAGGCGCACAAGATGGGCGTGCCCCGCAGCACCCTCATGCGCATGGTGGCGAATGTCGGCATCGACTGGGCGGTGGGCTCGATCCCCGTGGTGGGCGACCTGTTCGACTTCGCCTTCAAGGCCAACACCAAGAACATGGCCCTCCTCCAGCGCCACATCGGCGAGTTCGAGGAGATGCAGATGGAGCGGATGCAGGTCATCAACGAACCGCCGCACGAGGCGCGGCGGTAGAGTCCGTCAGCCGTTGGCTCAGAGGGGGAAACCCCACCACCCGTCATCCCGGCGCAGGCCGGGACCCAGGGGTTGCAGCGGGATACGCCGAATACAGCACCGTAGGTCGAGAGGAGCGAAGCGCATCCCGACACCATCGGCCGGGGTTTGTCGGGATGCGCCTGCGGCTCCTCCCGACCTACGGGCGTGCTTCATCGGCCGCTCATGGCTGCAACCCCTGGGTCCCGGCCCGCGCCGGGATGACGGTCGAGGGTGAGAACGACCGGTAAGAGCGGTTCTCTGACGAACCTTAGGCCCTCACGCCTGTGATAGGCTCAACCAGGTCGGCACCATCCTCTCCATCCGGCTGGCGAACCATGAAGAAGCGCTCCTATTCCATGCCCGCTGACGCTCAGGACCGCACGGACGTGGACGAGGTCCGCGCCCGGACGGACGCGAGCATCGACTATTCGGACATTCCGCCGCTCTCGTCCCCGGCCTGGGCGCCAGGGGAGCCGCGTGCCACGGGTGGAAAGACGCCGGAGCGCAAGAAGCCCGCCGCCTGAGCGCCTCGTGCTGGCACCGCGGGCCCGTCTCATGTAGAGAGGCGGGATGCCCGCCTGGACTCCCACCGCCGCCTTCCTGGCCAGCTTCGCCCTGGCCCTCGCCCTGACCGGCCTCGCAACGACGCTGCTGAAGCGCCGGCAGGTGCTGGACCGGCCGAACGAGCGCTCCAGCCATGTCATCCCCACCCCGCGCGGCGGCGGCTGGGGCGTGGTGCCGCCGCTGCTGCTGGCCTGGGCCGGCATCGCCTGGATGGCCGATGATTGGGGCCGGGTCTGGCCGGTGCTGGCCGCCGCCTTGCCGCTGGCGATGATCTCCTGGGCCGACGACCTCTCCCCCGTGCCGCCTCTGCCACGGCTGGCGGCGCAGGTGCTGGCGGCGGCGGTGGCGCTGCTGTCCATGCCGCCGGACGCGCTGGTGTTCCAGGGCTGGCTGCCGCCCGTGGCCGACCGGCTGCTGGCCGGCATCGCGCTGGTCTGGTTCGTGAACCTGTACAACTTCATGGACGGGATCGACGGCATCACCGGCGTGCAGACGCTGGCGATCGGCCTGGGCCTCGCCGCCGTCGGCTGGGCGGCGGGCGTGGCCGACCCGGCCAAGGCGGTCGATCCGGCCTACGCCCTGGCGCTGGCGGGCGCGGCGCTGGGCTTCCTGGCCTGGAACTGGTACCCGGCCAAGGTCTTCCTGGGCGACGTCGGCAGCGTGCCGCTGGGCTTCCTGGCGGGCTGGCTGCTGCTGCAGGCCGCCGGTAACGGCTACTGGCTGCCGGCGCTGATCCTGCCGCTCTACTATCTGGCCGACGCCACCATCACGCTGGGGCGGCGCCTCGCCCGCGGCGAGAAGGTCTGGGAGGCGCACCGGCAGCACTTCTACCAGCAGGCCGTCCGCCGGCTGGGCCGGCATGACCAGGTCGTGCTGGCGGTGCTGGTCGGGAACGTGCTGCTGGCCGCCGTGGCGCTCACCTCGCGGGACGAGCCCGGCTACGCCCTGCTGGCCCCTGCGGTGACCGCCGCCCTGCTCCTCTGGATGCGCCGGCCGAGCTACTGAGGGCACCCGTCCGGTCCCCGGCATTCGAGATGAATCCCCGCCTGAAGAGGCAGAGGTATGTCCTTGAGGCCACAGGCCGAATTTTATCCCTTGGGGGCATAATTGTCCCTTGCGCGCAGGCGCGAAATGCATAAATAACAATCACAGACGCACCCGCACGTGCCCCTGGCCCCTGGCGGCTCAGCCTCCTTGGTGTTTAAGCAACGACGTTAGGCGTCCTTTTTGGCAGAGCCGGTCGACAGTGGGCCGGTCCCGAGAGGGAGGTCGTCATGCTTTCACTCCGCCGCAGGGCCCACAGCCCCTAAGCGATCTCTGGTCATTCCCGGCGTCTGCTGACGCTTTGAGGCACTCCGGCCCCCTGCCCCGCAGGCATGGCCGGCCAGGCCCGGCTATCGCGGCTCCCGACCAGAGCACTCCGGACAATCCGCTGCGCCGCCCGTCGGCGTGTCGTTTTCACCGTCTCGGCCGCCGGTACCACTCCGGCGCCCTGGAGGGTCGCTTCATCCATGGGTCAGATCCGTTTCCGTTCGGCCGTCGCGCCGCTGCGCAAGAACTTCGCTCCCGCCCCGGCCCACCTGCCGGGCGTGGACAAGGCCGTCGCCGAGCTGCAGCCCAGTGAGCCGCTTCACTGCCTGCGGCCGCAGGTGCTGCGCGCCACCGCGCGCCGCTTCGTCGACGCCTTCGCCGAGGCCGTGGGCGGCCATGTGCTCTACGCGGTGAAGTGCAATCCCGATCCGTCGGTGCTGCGCCACCTGGCCAAGGGCGGCGTGAAGCATTTCGACTGCGCCTCGCCGGCGGAGATCCGTCTGGTGCGCTCGATGTTCCCGAACGCGCCGATCCACTACATGCACCCGGTGAAGAACCGCGCCGCCATCCGCGACGCCTACTTCAACCAGGAGGTCCGCGACTTCAGCCTCGATTCGGACGAGGAGCTGACCAAGATCCTGGAGGAGACCGGCTATGCCGGCGACCTCGGGCTGATGATCCGCCTCGCCATGCCCAAGGGCCAGGCCGCTTACGACCTGTCCGCCAAGTTCGGCGCGCCGGTCGAGGAGGCAGCCTCCCTGCTGCGCCGTGCCCGCGGCGTCGGCCGGCGCGTCGGCATCTGCTTCCATGTCGGCTCGCAGTGCATGAACCCGCAGGCCTACGAGGTCGCGCTGGCCCTGGCCGGCGAGGTCATCCGGCTGGCGGGCGTCGAGATCGACGTGATGGATGTGGGCGGCGGCTTCCCCGTCTCCTACCCCGACATGACCCCGCCCCCGCTGGCCGACTACATGGCCGCGATCAAGCGCGGCATCGCGGCGCTGGACCTGCCGAAGACGACCGAGATCTGGTGCGAGCCGGGCCGGGCGCTGGTGGCGGCCGGCGGCTCCATCGTCGTGCAGGTCGACAAGGTGAAGGGCGACGAGCTGTTCGTGAATGACGGCGTCTACGGCAGCCTGTCGGATGCCGGCGTGCCGGCCTTCAAGTTCCCCTGCCGGGTGATCCGGGCCGAGGGGGTGCGGACGCAGACGGCCGAGCTGAAGCCCTTCGCCTTCTGGGGCCCGACCTGCGACAGCGCCGACCGCATGGCCGGCCCGTTCTGGCTGCCCGCCGACATCCGCGAGGGCGACTGGATCGAGATCGGCCAGCTCGGCGCCTATGGTGCCACGCTGCGGACCGCCTTCAACGGCTTCGACCAGGCCCGCCTTGTCGAGGTCTCGGACCTGCCCCTGCTGGCGACTCCGGGGTATGGGATCGCGGCACGGTTGCCAGACAGCATCGTTTAAGCCACCCTGTAGCCATTCACACCGGCGCCGGACGCTCCTGACGGGGCGACCGGCGGCGGTTTTCTGCGTGCAACTTCCTGTCAACCCAATCCCAAGGGACGACCCGATCGAGAACGCGCGGCGCCGGAGAGGTGCCAAACCGGAGTTCAAACAAAAATGAGCCACAGCACGAAGTACATCGCCCTTCCGGGCCGTCTGGTCATGGTCGGTTGCGGCAGCATCGGTCAGGGCGTCCTGCCCCTGATCCTGCGCCACATCGACATCACCGCCGACCGGATCACCATCGTGACCGCCGATGAGCGGGGCCACGACGTCGCGGACGAGTATGGCGTCCGCTTCATCAAGGAGCCCCTGACGCGCGACAATCTCGAGCGTGTCATCAAGCCTCTCCTCGGCAAGGGCGACTTCCTGCTGAACCTCTCGGTGGACGTGTCCTCCATCGCGCTGATCGAGCTGTGCCAGCGGGCCGGCGCGCTGTACCTGGACACCTGCATCGAGCCCTGGCCGGGCGGCTACACCGACCCGAACGCCACGCCCTCGCAGCGCTCCAACTACGGGCTGCGCGAGCAGGCGCTGGCGCTGCGCAAGACCCACGGCACCGACGGACCGACGGCGGTGCTGACCCACGGCGCCAACCCGGGCCTGGTCTCGCACTTCATGAAGAAGGCGCTGCTGGACATCGCCCGCGACGTCGGCATGGCCGTCGACACGCCGCGCACCCGCGAGCGCTGGGCGGCCCTGGCGCACGAGCTGGACGTGAAGACCGTCCACATCGCCGAGCGCGACACCCAGGTGTCCGCGGTGCCGAAGAAGCGCGGCGAGTTCGTGAACACCTGGTCGATCGACGGCTTCGTCAGCGAGGGCTGCCAGCCGGCGGAACTCGGCTGGGGCAGCCACGAGAAGCACTTCCCCAAGGACGGCTCCCGTCACGAGGAAGGCTGCGGCGCGGCCATCTATCTGAACCGGCCGGGCGTCACCACGCGGGTGCGGACCTGGACGCCGCAGGAGGGGCCGTTCCACGGCTACCTCATCACCCACGGCGAGGCGATCTCGATCTCGGACTACTACACGGTCCGCAACGATTTCGAGGTCGTCTACCGGCCGACGGCGCACTACGCCTATCATCCGTGCGACGACGCCATCAAATCGATCCACGAGTTCGCCGGTAAGAACTTCGTGCAGCAGGCCGAGCAGCGCCTGATGATGCACGAGATCACCGGCGGCATCGACGAGCTGGGCGTGCTGCTGGCGGGGCATAAGAAGGGCGCCTACTGGTACGGCTCGCAGCTGTCGGTCGAGGAGGCGCGCCGCCTCTGCCCGCACAACAACGCCACCAGCCTCCAGGTCTGCGTGGCGGTGCTCTCGGGCATCGTCTGGGCGCTGGAGAACCCGAACCGCGGCGTGGTCGAGCCGGACGAGATGGATTTCGAGCGCTGCCTCGAGATTTGCATGCCCTATCTCGGGCCGGTGGTCGGCGAATACACCGACTGGACCCCGCTGGAGGGACGCAACAAGTTCTTCCCCGAGGACATCGACCCGGGCTGCCCCTGGCAGTTCAAGAACATCCGGGTGGCGTGAGGTACGGACGGGCGGGAGGAAACTCCCGCCCGTTCTCTATTGGCACTTAGCTCTGGCGGCCGCCGCCGCCCTGCTCGTCCTTGCGCACCATGCCGTCGGGCTTGGCCGGGTTGTCGCCGTAGCCGGCGCGCTCCTGCAGCTGGCGGATGCGCTGGTCCGCCTCCGCCGCCGTCATGCGGTCGCCCTCCTGGAACTCCTCGCCCACCTCCTCCGACAGCACGCGCAGATGTCCAGCCTGGTTCTCGGTCATCGGACCGTCGGGATTCTGCCGCGCCGCCTCGGCGCTGGGCGATTCGTGCGAGTTGTCGCGGTCGGTGCGGTTGCCGGTGGCCATGGCGTCCTCCTGTCTCGTCGAGAGGCAGGCATCAATGGACGCCGGCGGGTGAAGTTCCGCCCAGGCGTTCAAGGACAAGTCGCCCGCCCGGCTGGTCGACCGTGAAGCGGAAGCGCCTGAGCAGGCCGAGCCCGATGGTGCCGTGCTCCGCCGACCGGAACAGCGTCCCGCGCGGGGCGACATGAAGCTCGACAGAGCCCATCTCCTCCCCCGCGAGCGTCAGGCCGGACGCCCCGTGCCGCCGATAGGCGAAGCGTCCGCCCGCCGCCATGGCCTGGCGTTCCTCGCCCCCGCCCAGCGCGTCTTGCAGGCGGAGACGCCGGACCGCGTCCTCGTAGAGCGTCACTTCCCCGAAGTCGCCGGTGTCGATCTGCAGCAGCACCCGGACCCCGGCTACCGCCGCCTCCACGGCGGGCAAGCCATTCACCATCCGGATCGGCAGGATCAGGGCATCCGATGGCGGCGTGTATCCCGACGAAAGGGTCATCCGCCCGGCGGGCGCGTCGATGGTGACGGCATAGGCATGGAACAGCGGCTGTCCGACGACGCCGGCGAAGCGCGGGGCCTGTTCCCGATCCGTCATCCCGTCCGGCAGCGCCATCACCGCCACGGGCGGGCGCTCCATCACGACGGGTCCGATCGACACGCTGTCCACGGTGGTCAGGCTCGCGCCGGAATATCCGGACCAGCTGCCGACCAGGGTGACGCCCCGACCCGAGAGCCCCAGCGCCACCGCCGCGGGGCGATCCAGCACATGCGCGTCGCTCAGTCCCGTGTCGAGCAGGAAGGGCGCCGGCGCGCCGCCATTGACGGAAGCCTCGACCACCAGCCCCGCCGGTTCGACCGCGACCGGCATGCTCACCGGGTCGGGCAGTGTCCGCGGTGGTGGCGACGGCGGCAGGGCTGCGCAGGCGGCCAGGAAAGGCAGCATCGCTGCCACCACCCAAAAGCTGCACGAGAGACGGCGCATTCCCTTCTCCGACGGTCACGCCCTCGCGCTTAGCAGCCCCGGCCCATCAGGTCCAGCCCCGCACATGCCGGCCCCCTCCCCCGCGCGGGACGTTTTGGTTTGCCCTGGGGCGGGTTGCGGTCTAAAGACCCTCACCGGGCACTGTCGCCCTGCCGGCCCGGGACTAGCCGCACCATGACCGATGCACGCGATCCGTCGCTCGCCGCCAGGGCGCTGCTGCCAACGGGCCTGCGCGACCTGCTGCCGCCCGACGCGCAGCACGAGGCCGGCGTGGTCGAGGGGCTGCTGGGCGAGTTCGCCCGGCGCGGCTACGACCGGGTGAAGCCGCCGCTGATCGAGTTCGAGGAGGGGCTGCTGTCCGGCCCCGGCGCGGCGCTCGCCAACCAGACCTTCCGGCTGATGGACCCGGTGTCGCAACGCATGATGGGCGTGCGCTCGGACATGACGCTGCAGGTCGCCCGCATCGCCGCCACGCGCCTCGGCAAGGCGCCGCGGCCGCTGCGCCTCTCCTATTCCGGCCAGGTGCTGCGGGTGAAGGGCACGCAGCTGCGGCCCGAGCGCCAGTTCGGCCAGGTCGGCGCCGAGCTGATCGGTTCGCTGCGCCCCGAAGCCGATGCCGAGATGATCCTGCTGGCCGCCGACGCGCTGGCAGCATTGGGCGCCACCGGCATCAGCGTCGACCTGACCCTGCCCACGCTCATCCCCGCGGTCATGGACGCCCTATCCCTGCCCCACGGTACCCGTGAGGCGGCGCGCGGCGCGCTGGACCGGCGCGACGCGTCGGAGGTGGCGGCGCTGGGTGGTCCCGCCGCGGAGCTGCTGAACGCCATCATGGCCTGCTCCGGCCCGGCGCCCGCCGCCGTCGAGCGCCTCGCCCGGGTCAACCTGCCGGCGTCGGCCGAGCCCGAGCGCGCCCGCATCACGGCCGTGGTCGGGCTGCTGGAGGCGGCGGCGCCGCACCTCGCCATCACCATCGACCCGGTGGAGCGGCGCGGCTTCGAGTACCAGACCGGCCTGTCCTTCACCCTGTTCGCGCGCGGCGTGCGCGGCGAGCTGGGGCGCGGCGGCCGCTACCGGGCCGGCGGAGACCTGATCGCGGGCGAGCCGGCGACGGGCTTCACCCTCTATACCGACACGGTCATCCAGGCGGTCCCCGGGCCCCGCGCGCCGAAGCGGCTGCTGCTGGAGCACGGCACGTCGCCGGCAGATGCGGCGCGTCTGCGGACCGAGGGCTGGCAGACGGTGGCGGCGCTGGAGCCGGTCGGGGACATGGCAACGGAAGCGAAAAGGCTCGGTTGCGGGCATTACACGCGCGGCGGCACGCCGGTCGCGGTCTGAGGAGAGCACATCATGGCGAACGTCGCGGTCGTCGGTTCCCAGTGGGGCGACGAGGGCAAGGGCAAGATCGTCGACTGGCTGTCCAGCCGCGCCGACGTGGTGGTCCGCTTCCAGGGCGGCCACAATGCCGGCCACACGCTGGTGATCAACGGCGTCGAGTACAAGCTGTCGCTGCTGCCCTCGGGCGTGGTGCGGCCGGGCAAGCTGTCGGTCATCGGCAACGGCGTGGTGGTCGATCCCTGGGCCCTGCTGCGCGAGATCGACGGCATCCGCGCCAAGGGCGTGGAGATCACGCCGGAGACGCTGATGGTGGCGGAGAACGCCACGCTGATCCTGCCGCTGCACAGCGCGGTGGACAAGGCGCGCGAGGAAGCGCGCGGCGCCTCCAAGATCGGCACGACCGGCCGCGGCATCGGCCCGGCCTACGAGGACAAGGTCGCCCGCCGCGCCATCCGCCTCTGCGACCTGGCGGACGAGAGGGTGCTGGAAGAGAAGGTCGACCAGCTGCTCTTCCACCACAACGCGCTGCTGCGGGGCCTCGGCGCCGCCGAGATCGACCGGGCGGAGCTGCTGGCCCAGCTGCGGGAGGTGGCGCCGAAGATCCTGCCCTACGCCAAGGTCATCTGGCAGCGGCTGGACGACATGCGCCGCGCCGGCAAGCGCATCCTGTTCGAGGGCGCGCAGGGTACGATGCTGGACGTCGACCACGGCACCTACCCCTACGTCACCTCCTCCAACACGGTGGCGGGCCAGGCGGCGGCCGGCGGCTCCATGGGCCCGGGCGCCATCGGCTACGTCCTGGGCATCACCAAGGCCTACACGACGCGCGTCGGCTCCGGCCCCTTCCCCACCGAGCTGCTGGACGACACCGGCGAGCTGATCGGCCAGCGCGGCCGCGAGTTCGGCACGGTGACGGGCCGCAAGCGCCGCTGCGGCTGGTTCGACGCCGTCATGGTGCGCCAAGCCATCAAGGTCGGCGGCATCAACGGCATCGCGCTGACCAAGCTGGACGTGCTGGACGGCATCGGCGACCTGAAGGTCTGCGTCGGCTACCGCTACAAGGGCGAGACCATCCAGCACCTGCCGGCCAGCCAGACCGCCCAGGCCGAGGTCGAGCCTGTCTACGAGACCTTCGAGGGCTGGACCGACAGCACCAAAGGCGCCCGTTCCTGGGCGCAGCTGCCGGCCACGGCGATCAAGTACATCCGCCGCATCGAGGAGCTGATCGAGGCGCCGGTGGCGCTGCTGTCGACCAGCCCCGAGCGCGATGACACGATCTTGATGCACGACCCCTTCGCCGGCTGAGGATAGGATTCGGCCGGTCCGGCGTCCGGCCGAGTTCGTTCCGCCTTCCCAACGATAGGCATAGCCCTATATTTCGGGAGGGTGGGTTGTAGGTCCGGTGCCGGTCTGAGATGATCGGGCGTCGGCTCCAGTCCGGACCCGGCCCCGGGTGCGGCGGTAGCCGCGTCCGGACTCCCCCAGGGTGATGATGGCCACCGCCGCGCATATAGCCGACGCGCATCTCGAGTTCCCCCCGGCCGATCTCGGCGGCCGGTGCGAGATCTTCCCGACCTCCCCCCTGCCGGGGCTGGATGGGCCGGGCGGGGCGGCCTATGTCTGCCGCAACCTGCGCAACCCGCGCGAAGAGCATTTCGCCATCGTCTGCGACGCGCCGGCCCCGCCGCGCATCGAGTCGCTCGCCACCTTCCGCACGCTGGACCATCCCTCCCTGGTGCGGGTGGTCGACTGGGGCACGGTGGAGTGGGCGCCGGACGCGGTGCGCCGCTTCGTCATCTGCCTGGAGCGCCCGAGCGGCCGCCGGCTGATGGACAGCCTGAACGACATGCGCGAGCCGATGCCGGAGGAGCAGCTGGTGCGGGGCTTCCTGCCCGGCATGCTGTCCCTGCTGAAGGAGGCGAGCCGCGCCGGCCTTACCTGCGGGCGCATCAACCCGACCAACCTCTACGTCAAGCACGGGGTCACCGGCTCCGCCGTGCTGGGCGACTGCGTCAGCGGCCCGCCCGGCTACGGCCAGCCCCTGCTGTTCGAGACGATCGAGCGCGGCATGGCGCAGCCCGCGGGCCGGGGCCCCGGCAGCGTGGCAGACGATCTCTACGCGCTGGGCGTGACCCTGATCGTGCTGATGTTCGGGCGCAACCCGCTGCGCGGCATGGAGCCCGAGGAGGTGCTGCAGGCCAAGATCGAGCGCGGCACCTACGGCGCGCTGATGGGCGGCATCCGCCCGCCGCAGAATCTGGTGGAGCCGTTGCGGGGCCTCACCACCGACGACCCGAAGCAGCGCTGGACGCTGAACGATCTGGACCTTTGGCTGCAGGGCCGCCGCCTCAGCCCGAAGCAGCCGCAATCGACCAAGCGGGCGCAGCGGCCGCTGGAGTTCGACGGCAAGGAGCTGTGGACCGCCCGCGCGGTGGCCCACGCGCTGTCCCGCAACATCCCCCAGGCGACCCGGCTGATCGCCTCGGGCGAGCTGGACAAGTGGCTGCGCCGGGCGCTGAACGACGAGCTCAGGGCCGAGCGCGCCCAGCAGGCGGCCGACGGCGCCGGCGCGGGCCGGCCGGGCAGCATCGAGGAGCGCACGGTCGCCCGGGTCTGCGTCGCCTTGGACCCGGCCGGGCCCATCCGCTACAAGGGCTACGCGGTCATGCCAGACGGCATCGGCCCCGCATTGGCGGAGGCGACCGCCACCGGCGACGGCGTCCAGGCCATGGCCGAGATCGTGCTGTTCCAGATGGTGGGTTTCTGGGTCAACTGCTTCCCGGACTTCCGGCCCGACCATATCCCGCTGCTGCAGAAGTTCGACAGCCTGCGCACCCTGCTGGAGCAGAGCGGCCCCGGCTTCGGCGTGGAGCGGCTGCTCTACGAGCTGTGCCCCGCGGTGCCCTGCATGAGCCTGCAGGTGCGCGAGCAGTACGTGCTGTCCCTGGCCGAGCTGATGACGGCGCTGGACCAGGTGGCGGTGAGGCCGCTGCGCGGCCGCGAGCCGGTGGACCGGCACGTCGCCGCCTATATCGGCACGCATCACCGCAAGCTGACCGAGCGGCTGCTGCTGCCGCTGTCCGCCGCCAACGAGCCGGTGGTGCGCGCCAGCGCCATGCTGGCCCTGCTGGTCGAGGTGCAGCGGCGCTACGGCCCGGCCAAGGTGCCGAACCTCGCCGGCTGGCTGGTGACCCTGCTGGAGCCGCTGATCAAGCGCTTCCACAACCGCACCACCCGCGAGCGGCTGACCCGGGACGCCTTGGACGTGGCGGAGGACGGCGCGTTGGACAAGGTGCTGGCCGTCATCGACGATCCGCAGGCGCTGAACAAGGACCAGAGGGGCTTCGCCTCGGCCATGCGCCAGTACGAACAGCTGACCCAGCGCATCCGCCAGCTCCGGCAGAGCGCCGGCGACCGCGGCGGCATCGCCGTCAACACCGGCCGCCAGGTCGCCGCCGTGGCCTCCAGCGTCGTCGGCATGATCGTGCTGGTGGCGATCGTCATCCACATGGCGGGTGGCATATGAGCCGCTCGACCACACGCCGCGACGCCGCCGGCGGCATCGCCCTGCTCCTGGTGCTGCTGCCGCTCGGCGTCGTCGTGCTGCCGACGACGGTACTGATGGGCGCCGGCCTGATCCCGACGCTGGTCGCGGCCCTGGTCGACCGCGACCCGGAGAAGTCGGCGGCGCTGACCGTCGGGGCCATGAACCTCTGCGGCGTCATGCCCTTCGCCATCGAGCTGTGGCAGTCCGGCCATACGCTGGACCTGGCGCTGGGGCTGCTCGCCACGCCCTATACCTGGCTGGTCATGTACGGCGCCGCCGCCATCGGCTGGGGCTTCTACTTCGCCATCCCGCCGCTGGTCGCCGGCTTCGTCACCATGCGCGACGAGGACAAGGCCCGCCGCCTGGAGCAGGAGCGCGACGCGCTGGTCGAGGAATGGGGGCCGGAGGTCGCCGGCCTGCCCGCCCCGATCGCCATGTCGGGCGCCGAGACCGAGGATGAGGAGGAGCGGCTGGTGGAACCGGCGGCTTGAGCCCTTTCATCCTTCTCCCCTTGCGGGAGAAGCAAGGACCCGTTGCGCAGCAACGGGGGGATGAGGGGTATCGGGCGAGGCTGGCCCCTGGTGCGTCCTTCGACAGGCTCAGGATGAGGGGTGGGAGATGCCAGGCACTCCCGTCCCTAGGAGGCCGATCTTCGCCGGGAGCAGCAAAATCCTCCTCATGCTGAGCTTGTCGAAGCACGCACGACGGCGCCGCAGCCCCTCACCCTCCCACGCTGCGCGCGGGTCCCATCCCTCTCCCTCGGGAGAGGGATCTTCACACCAGCCGCTGCTCGATCGCGGCGTTCTTGATCGACTTCTGCAGCTTCTCGAAGGCTCGGACCTCGATCTGGCGGACGCGCTCGCGGCTGATGCCGTACTGCTGCGAGAGGTCCTCGAGCGTCGCCGGGTTCTCGCGCAGGCGGCGCTCCATGAGGATGTGGCGCTCGCGCTCGTTCAGCCCCTTCATCGCCTCGGTCAGCAGGGCGCGGCGGCGGCCCAGCTCCTCCTGCTCGGCGAGGCGGACCTCCTGGGTCTCGGTCTCGTCGACCAGCCAGTCCTGCCACTCGCCCTCGCTGTCGGCGCGCAGCGGCGCGTTCAGGCTGTGGTCGGGCGCGGACAGGCGCCGGTTCATGTTGACGACGTCGTCCTCGGGCACCGAGAGCTTCTCGGCGATGGCCTTCACCGTCTCCGGCGCCAGGTCGCCCTCCTCGATCGCCTGCATCTGGCCCTTCAGCTTGCGCAGGTTGAAGAACAGCTTCTTCTGCGCGGCCGTGGTGCCCATCTTCACCAGGCTCCAGCTGTGCAGGATGTATTCCTGGATGGCGGCGCGAATCCACCACATGGCGTAGGTGGCGAGGCGGAAGCCGCGGTCGGGGTCGAAGCGCTTGACCGCCTGCATCATGCCGACATTGCCCTCGGAGATCAGCTCCGACAGGGGCAGGCCGTAGCCGCGGTAGCCCATGGCGATCTTCGCCACGAGCCGGAGATGGCTGGTGACCAGCTGGTGCGCCGCCTTGGAATCCTCATGCTCCTGCCAGCGCTTGGCCAGCATGTACTCCTCCTCGGGAGCCAGCATGGGGAACTTGCGGATCTCCTGCAGGTAGCGGGAGAGATTGCTCTCCGAACTGACGACGGGGATCGCGGGCAAGGTGCTCATCTGCTCAACCCTCCGGGCCGGTGGCCGGCCTCGCGGTGGGATCGGTCCCCTTCTCTCGGGTGTCCGGCCGGGATGCCGTCCCCTGGGGGTCCAATCCGCTCGTTGGTAGGTTAATCGACTCTGGCGCTTCCACAAACACTCTTTAGACGGATTCCAAAACTGCAACCAGCTGCTGCATGTCACTCGGCAGTTCGCTCTCGAACCGCATCGTCTCGCCCGATGTCGGGTGCCGGAATTCCAGGGACCAAGCGTGCAGGGCCTGTCTCGGGAAGCCAACAACCTCCATCCTGACCCGTTCCGGAAGACCTTTCCCCAGGGACGTACGGGCTCGTCCATAGAGGGGATCACCCAGGAGCGGATATCCTATATGGGTAAGATGCACCCGAATTTGATGGGTACGCCCCGTCGCGAGCTTGCATTCCACCTGCGACAGAATGGCATCGGCCGTGCCGACGCGCCCGCCATAGGCCCTGATCATGCGGTAGCGGGTCAGGGCCGGCTTGCCGCCCTTGGGCAGCACCGCCATGCGCTTGCGGTCGCTGGGGTGGCGGCCGATATTGCCCTCCACCTCCCCCGCCGGCGGCACCGGCGCGCCCCATACCAGGGCGCGGTAGGTGCGGCTGAGCGTCCGGTCGGCGAACTGCGCCGCCAAGCCCTGGTGCGCCCGGTCGGTCTTGGCCACGACCATCAGGCCGGAGGTGCCCTTGTCCAGCCGGTGGACGATGCCCGGCCGCGCCACGCCGCCGATGCCCGAGAGCCCGCCCCGGCAATGGTGCAGCAGGGCGTTCACCAGCGTGCCGTCGCGGTTGCCGGCGGCGGGGTGGACGACCATCTCGGCAGCCTTGTCGATCACCAGCAGCTCCGGGTCCTCGTAGAGGATCGTCAGCGGGATGTCCTGCGGCTCGGGAACCGCCGTCTCAGGCTCGGGCAGATCTATGGCGAAAATCTGGCCCTGTTTGACCCGGTGGGAGGCATCCACTATCGTCCGCCCGTCCGCGGCGACACGCCCCTCCTCGATCAGCGACTTGAGGCGGGAGCGGGACAGCCCGGCCCCTTCCGGCCGGTCGGCCAGCGCCGCCGCCAGCGCCTTGTCCAGTCGCTCGCCGGTGAGGGCGTCGGGCAGGGCCAGGCTGAGGCCCGCGCCCTCCTCCGGGAGGTCGTCGGTGTCGGGGTTTGCGGGGCCGAGGTCGGCGGAAGTGGGGTCGGGCGTGCTCATCGCCTGAGCTTATCCTGATGGAACGGGTCTGGGGCGGAAAGTGCGGGCATTACTGGCATTCGTAACATTGATGGGCCTCCTGATCCTGGCAGGCTTCGGCTTCCTGGGCTGGGAGGTCTACAAGCGCGCCACCGATCCGAACCATCCCCGCTCCTGGGTTCGGACCGCCGAGCAGGCGCAGCCGGGTGCCGACGGTGCGACTCCGTCCGCGCCCGCCGGCCCCGCCCTGCCCGCCCCCACCACCCTGCCCGCCGGCAGCCGCATCGACGAGCTGCAGACGCTGGGCAACCGGGTGCTCTACCGCGTGACCCTGCCGGACGGCTCACAGCAGGTACATCTGCTGGACCCGCGCAGCGGCCGTGCCCAGATCCTGACCGCGACGGAACAGCCCGCCGCCCGTTGATCCATCCTTTCCACGCACCGGCGCGCCGGAACCCTGCGCGGAAATCTGCCTGAGGACTCCTCCAGCATGAATTTCATGAGCGACAACGTGGCCGGCGCCGCGCCCGAGATCATGGCGGCGGTGCAGGCCGCCAACGACGGCACCGCCCCCTCCTACGGCGCCGATCCCTGGACCGCGCGGGTGGAGAAGCGGCTGGAGGAGCTGTTCGAGCGGCCCGTCACCGTCTTCCCCGTCGCCACCGGCACGGCGGCCAACGCCCTGGCCCTGTCGGTCATGACCCCGCCCTGGGGTGCGGTGTACTGCCATGCCGAGAGCCACATCAACACCGACGAGTGCGGCGCGCCCGAGCTCTATACCGGCGGCGCCAAGCTGGTGACGCTGCCCGGCGCGCACGCCAAGCTGGATCCGGCCACGCTGGAGGCGGCGCTGGCCGAGGCGCATCCCGGCTTCGTGCATGCGGTGCAGCCGGCGGCCCTCAGCCTGACCCAGGCGACCGAGGCCGGCACCAGCTACACCCCCGCCGAGGTGGCGGCCCTGACCGAGATCGCCTGTCGCCACAAACTGCTGGTCCACATGGACGGCGCCCGCTTCGCCAACGCCGTCGCGCATCTGGGCTGCAGCCCGGCCGAGGTGACCTGGAAGGCCGGCGTGGACGCCCTGTCCTTCGGCGCCACCAAGAACGGCGCCATGGCCGCCGAGGCGGTGGTGTTCTTCAACCGCGACCTCGCCGAGAGCTTCGGCTACCGCCGCAAGCGCGCGGGACACCTGCTGTCCAAGATGCGCTTCGTCTCGGCCCAGCTGGACGCCTATCTGGCGGACGGGCTGTGGCTGAAGCTGGCCGGCCACGCCAACGCCCAGGCCGCCCGACTGGCCGAGGGTCTGGCCGCCCTGCCCGGCGTGTCATTGCGCGATCCGGTCGAGGCCAACGAGCTGTTCGTCGCCATGCCTGACGCCCTAAAGGACGGGCTGGAGACGCGCGGCTTCAAGTTCTACCGCTGGGACGACCGGGTGATTCGATTGGTGACCGCCTGGAACACCGAGGCCTCGGCCGTGGAGGCCTTCCTGTCGGCGGCGCGCGAGCTGTCGTCCCGGGCCTGAAACCGCATGTTCACTGGGGTTTGCGAGGCTTTGACAAAAAAGGGGAAAAAAGCGCTTGACCACCCCCGGCCCACCCTCTAAATAACCGCCCACCGCACGGCCTCGTCCCCTTCGTCTAGAGGCCTAGGACACCGCCCTCTCACGGCGGTAACAGGGGTTCGAATCCCCTAGGGGACGCCATCCGTACCGATCCAAAGCCCGGCCTCGTGCCGGGCTTTGTCGTTTCCGGGCACCTGCGGGCGATCTTGCTGTTTCTACGGCGAGGCCGTAGGCGTGACGCATATCCTGTCGTGGCTTGAGTGCCCCTGAATGCTTCCCCTTTCCGTCACCCCGGCGAAAGCCGGGGCCCAGGGGTTGCAGCTATGAGACATCGATGAAGCGTGCCCGTAGGTCGCATGGAGCGCAGCGCAATGCGACATGCTCCGGGCGGAGCGTCGCATTACGGCTCCGCCTCCATGCGACCTACGAACCATACGGGTGCTGCATTGGGCGCATCCCCCTGCAACGCCTGGGTCCAGGCCTGCGCCGGGATGACGGGAACAAGGACGGTGGTAATCTTCATCGAGTGAATTCAGTCCACCGCATCATCACCCTGAGGAAAGCCAATGACCGCGAAACGCGACGTTATCTTTCCGACGGCTGAGGAAGACGCGGCGATCACGTCGGCGGCCCTTTCCGACCCGGACAACCTTCCCCTCTCCGAGGACGATCTCCTGCGCGGCCGCACGGCCATGCTGGCGCGGGAGGCGCGGGCGGCGGGGTTGTCTCAGGAGAAGTTCGCCGAGCGCTACGGCATTCCCGTGGGCACGCTGCGCGACTGGGAACAGGGCCGCAAGGCGGCGGACCAAGCGGGGCGGAACTATCTCAAAGTCATCGCCCGGCTGCCGGCCGAAGTGGCGCGGGTGCTGGCGGCCGAGTAGCGGCCGTCGGCCCCCTGCCCGCCGCATTGCGGCTCCGCCTCCATGCGACCTATGGCTCGATTCAGCCGAATGGGTTCTTCACCTTCTTCACCGCCCCCTCCTCCACCTGTGGCGCGGCCTTGGCGGGCAAGTCCCCCTCCGCCTCCAGCGCGGTGACGATGGCGGCCAGCAGGTCGCGCAGCGCCTTGGCCTGCTTCAGCCCGGTCTGGTCGCGGGCGATGTCGAGCGAGCCGTGCAGCGCGATGCGGTCGGTGCCGTTCTCCACCTCCAAACCGCCGACGCTCACCGCCTGCTCGTCGTTCTGGAACGGCTTGAATTTCGCTGCGGGCATCGGGTCACCCCTGGTTGCGGGAGCGGCGGCCGGTGGCGGTGCGCTCGGTCGGGTCGGGCAGCGGAAGGGCCCGCTGCTTGGCAGTCTCGGGCATGGAGGGGAACGGGTCCACCCCGACGCGCTCGCGCAGCTCGGCGATGGAGATCACCTCGTACTCCTGCTCCGGCGCGTTGCGGGAATAGTAGGCGGCGGCGGCCCGGCGGAACGGGTCATAGACGGCCTTCCAGTAATGCGAAGGCACCAGCACCCTGCCCTTCAGGCTCGCTATGTCGCCATTCTCGTCCGGCTGGAAGGCGACGCCGGTAACGACGAACAGCTCGCCCCGCTGCGACGCCAGCCGGCGGACGGCCTCCTCGATCAGGCGCCAGATGCCGCGGTTGTGCTCGGGCACCTGCGGCGCGATGTTGGCGAGGCTGAAGCTCTCGCGCGCCTGCTCCGGTTCGGGGAAGTCACCGTTCGGCGCGATGTGGCCGCGGTCGTAGCCGGAGCGGGTATAGTCCGCCAGCCGGGCGCGGGCGCGGGTGGGGATGCGCTTCTCCTCGTGGAAGGCGTTCTCGCGGACGTCGCCCCGCGCATCCCGCACCCGCTCGCGGGTCAGGCGCAGGGCGGAGTAGAGCCCGGTGCGCGAGACGCCCGATGCGAGGTTGGCGTAGCCCAGGAAGCAGAGCGCGTGGGTGTCGCGGGCCAGCGGCGCCGAGACGATGTCCGGCGCCTGCCCGCCGGCGAAATGCTCCGGGCAGGCGGTGGGCGCCGCCGCCGCGCCGCGCGTCAGCAGCAGCGCCAGCAGGGCCGAGGCTAATACCGACGCCGTCCCGCGCATGGGAGGTCACCCCCTGTCCATCCGACAGGAGCAACAGCCCATCGCCCGAAAGAGCACGCGCCCGCTAAGCGGCGCTCGCCGCCCGGCCGGCTTCGCCCAGCCGTTCCATCAGCCCGAGCGCATCGAAGGGCGCGCGCACCTGCGCGTCATTGTCGAAATAGACATAGACGTCACCCCGGGCCATCCACTGCCGCACCCGGTCGGCCCAGAGGTTCAGGGCCTCGTCCTCGTAGCCGCTCCAGTAGAGGACCGGCGTGCCGTGCAGGCGCACATAATGGAAGTCGGCGGTGACCTCGAGCGTCAGCGGCCAGTCCGGCGTGTCGGCCGTGACCAGGGAGACGTTGCGCTCGCGCAGCAGCTCGATGAAGCGCGGGTCGAGGAAGCTCTGGTGCCGGATCTCCAGCGCGTGCCGCAGCGGCCGGCGCGCGTCGGTCTCGGTCCAGGCGCGGCCCTCCATGCGCGGCTCGTGGCGGCGGGCCAGATCGGCGGCCTCTTCCGTGTCCCGGGGCAGCAGGTCGAGGAAGCGGGCGATGCGGTCGGGATCGAAGCGCAGCCGCTCCGGCAGCTGCCAGAGCATCGGCCCGAGCCGGTCGCCCAGCCGCAGCGGGCCGGACGCCAGCACGTTCGCCAGCGGCGCCTCGACATCCACCAGCTTCTTCATGTGGGTGATGTAGCGCGAGCCCTTCACCGCGAAGACGAAGCCCTCGGGCGTGTCGGCGGCCCAGCGGGCGAAGCTGTCGGGCCTGGGCAGGCCGTAGAAGGTGCCGTTGATCTCGATCGAGGTGAAGCGGCCGGCGGCGTAGGCCAGCTCGTCCTTCTGCCGCAGGCCCGGCGGGTAGAAGACCCCGCGCCAGGGCCGGTAGGTCCAGCCCGATATGCCGATATAGGCCCTGCCCGCCATTCCCCGCTCCCCGGTCTCTCCACAAGGAGGAACAGCGGCGGGGCCGGGGCGTCACCGCTGGCGGGCCAGATCCATCATCTGGATGTCGATCTCGTTCTGGATCAGCCGGGAGATCACCAGCGACTTGCCGTCCGGCCTGAGCGCGATGCCGGACATGGCATTGAAGTCCGCCATCTCCGCCAGCTGCCGCGACTGGCCGGTGGCGAGGTCCAGCACCTTCAGCGCGGTTCGTCCGGTGCCCGGGCGGGTCACGTAGTAGAGCGCGTCGGCGGTCGGCAGGAAATTCGGCCAGTCGACCGCGCTGTGGTCGGGCACGACCAGCTCCTCGGGCGCGTCGACGGCGAGCGCGCGGCGCCAGATGCCGGGGACCAGGGTCTTGACGTAGTAGAGCGTCCGGCCGTCGGGCGAGAGGCGCGCCGAGCTCACCAGATCGCCGGTCACCGGTTCCAGCTTCGAGGGATCGGCCGCGTCCAAGCGCCAGATGCGCCAGGAGCCGCTGCGGCGCGAGGTGAAGTATATGGAGGCGCCGTCGGGCGACCACAGCGCCTGCATGTCCTCCGACGGGTCGTCGGTCAGGCGCACCGGGGCGCCGCCCTCGCGGCCGATCCGGTACAGGTCGAAATTGCCCTTGGTACCCACGGCGAAGACCAGCGTGCGGCCGTCCGGCGACCAGCGCGGGCCCTGCAGCATGGAGCCGCCCATCTGCGTCAGGCGGCGCGGCTCCCCGCCCGGTTCCAGCAGCCACAGCTCCGGCGCGCCGGTGCGGGTGGAGACGAAGGCGACGGTACCGTCCACCGGCGAGATGTCGACGTCGCCGTCCACCGCCGTGGAGGGGGCAAGCGCCGTCATGCGGCCGGGCTCGCCCACCAGATCGACCTCGAACAGATTGGCGCGGAAGCTCATGCTCTCGAAGGCCAGCCGGTCCACCGAGCGGGCAGCGGTCAGCCCGGCCACGTCCTTGAGGCCCAGCGACAGGCGCCGCGGCTCGCCGCCGCCCGTGGAAATCCACCAGAGGCCCAAATCGCCGGTGCGGCTGGAGGAGAAGAACAGCCCCTGGCTGTCCCAGTCCCAGGCCAGCCCGCTGACGCGCTGCCCCTCCTCCGTCAGCCTGGTCTCCTGCCGCGTCTCAAGGTCCAGCAGGACGATGTCGGAGACGCCCCAGGCATAGGATCGGACGAAGGCGACGGTGCGGCCGTCGGGCGAGACCACCGGCTTGCTGTCGCCCCAGGTGCGTGGCGGGCTGGTGGTCAGCGCCTCGACCGTGCCGTCGTCCAGGTTCACCCGGTGCAGGCTCATGGCGGCGGCCGGTTCGGGGCCGTCGCTGTAGACCAGCGACCGGCTGTCCGGCATCCAGGACAGGGTGGTGATCTCGGCCGCCTTGCAGCGGTGGACCATGCGCGGGTCGCCGCTGGGCACCGCCAGCAGCATGATGCGGCAGGGCTCGCCGGCGCGGTAGGTGACATAGGCCACCTGCGAGCCGTTCGGCGCCCAGGCGGCGGCGATGTCGTTGCCGGGATCGGTGGTCAGCCGGATGGGCGAACCGTCCAGGACCGAGCGCTGGTAGAGGTCGACATTGCCCGCGTCCATCACCCGGCCGCTGAAGACCATCTGCCCGCCGTCCGGCGACAGGGTCGGGTAGATCTCGCGGCCGGGATATGTGGTGACCGGCTTCATGCGCGCCACGGTCCAGCCGGCCGGCGCGCCGCCGCCCAGCAGCAGCGCCACCGCGCCGAGGGCCACCGCCACGGCGGCACCCGCGACCCAGGGCAGCGGCGAGCGGCGCTGCGGCTGCACAGGGGCGGCGGCGGGCGGCGGCACCGGGTCGGGATCGGCCGCGAAGCCGCCCGGCAGCGGCGCCCCCTCCAGCTCCAGCGGCGCGTCGAGGTTCATGATGTAGCCGACGCGCGGCACGGTCTCGATCGTGACGCCGGTGACGCCCAGATCGCGCAGCGCCGCGCGCAGGCGGACGATGCAGCGGTTCAGCGCGTCGTCGCCGACCACCACCCCGCCCCAGCAGGCCTGCATCAGGTCGTCGCGCGAAACGACGGTGCCGTTGCGGTGCGCCAGCACCACCAGCACCTGCATCACGCGGGGCTCCAGCCGCTGCACCTGCTCCCCGAGCGCCACCTGGTTCAGGGACGGGCGCACCACGCAGCCGCCGCCAAGCCGGAAGGCCGGCTCGCGGGCCAGCGTCACCGCGTCCAGCGGCGGCGCGAACGGCGAGCGGATGGAGGTGACGCCCATCAGGGTTCCCGGCTGAAATCGAGCTTCAACCTTGATCCGAAGCCCCGCCCGATGCAAGCAGGCAAATACTTGGAACTATGTGTAGAATTGTTACCGGACGGTAACGTGGCCGGGCTCAGTGGCAGGCCGGGGGAACCGCCGGCGGCAGCGCCGCCGCGACCACGCCGACCGGGTCGGGGCGCTCCTCGTCCGGCGGGGCCGCCGGACGCGCCTCGGCCACGACGCCGTTGACGCGGTCGCGCAGGGCCCGGCCCTGGTCGGTCAGCCGCACGATCTTCACCCGCCAGTCCTGCGGCCAGGCGCGCAGGTCCAGCAGCGCCGGCCGCTTGCCCTGCGCCTCGGACAGGTAGGCGACGGTGCGGGTGGCGGTCGACCGGCTGGTGCCCAGCAGGAAGGCCAGCTCGCCGACGCTGATGCCCTCGTTCTCGCAGACATAGAGGAAGGCGCAGACATCCTTGATCGCCACGTCGGGATCAAGGCGGCGGAAGATCTCCAGGATCTCCAGCGGCGTGCTGCGGCGGCGGCCGGCTGAGCGTTCGGTGGCGCAACGGTCGGGGGGCGGACGGTCGCTCATGGCCGGCCTCAATGCTCGTAGGCCGGCAGGCGGCCGGTGCGCGGGACGATGCGGGCGACGCTCGCGGCGGCGGCGCTGTCCGGGGCCGGGCGCAGGCGGCGCTCCTTGAACTCCAGGTTGGCGCAGCCGTAGCGGTCCTTCAGCTCCTGCTGCAGTTCGCGCAGCCTCGCCTCGTGCTCGCCCGCCTGCATGTAGTCCGTCACCTCGATGTCGATGGTGAGCGTGGCCCTCATCCGCATGATCGCCTCCTGATACCGTTGCGAGTCCGGAAATGTCGGTACCAGCGGTGACAGCATCGCCGCGGCCCTGCCATGGGGGCGCTCCGATGAATTGCCGATGAATTGGTGATGGCCGCTTAAGAGCTTATTCCCATGTGGAAATTCCGACATGGCAAGCCTGGTGGGGAGGGGTTAGTACCGGCGCACCATGGGGGTCCGCACCCCTGCCGTGGCAGTATGGGCCCATGACGAACGCATATGCCGCCCTTGCCGAGCGCCCCATCCCCTCCCCCGCAATTGCGGGGCGGCCGGATGGTTCCACCGCCTCTTCCGAAACCGTCGCCGAGGCCGTCGTCGGCCACTTCTTCGCGCTTGATACCGAGCGCCGCGTCGCCTGGCCGATCCGGGTCCTGAAGCTGGCCGACGACACGCTGCTGGCCGAGCGCTGGCGCTTCGGCCGCTGGGTGAAGGGTGCCGAGCTGGCGGCCTTCCTCAATGGCGAGGACGATCTCTGGACCGAGGCGACCGCCGAGGAGGTGGAGGCCTGGATCGGCCGGGAGATGCGGCGTTGCGGCCTGAGCCAGCGCGCCCGGGCCCTGGCGGCGGCCTGATCCGCTGCCCGGTCAGCGGTAGCGGGCGGCGATGGCCTCGGCCGTGCCGTCCGCCCGCAAGGACTCCAGGGCGGCGCGCAGCTTCCCCACCAGCGCGTCGGATGTCGTCAGGCTGCAGGCCATGCCCAGTTCCGCGCTGGTCAGCCGGTAGGCCTGCTTGACCGACAGCCCCGCCTCGCGCGCCATCCAGGGCCCGCCATAGGCGCCCAGCGCCGCCAGCTCGGCGCGGCCGTTCATCAGCATCGGCAGGATCGAGCGCATCGGCACCGGGTTCACCGCGATGCCCTGGCGTTTCATCCACTCCTCCAGCGCGCCGCCGGCCTGGACGATGACGCTGCGGCCCTTCAGATCCTCGATCGACCTTATCTCGCCCTGCCAGTCCGGCCGCGCGAACAGCATCCAGCCGCCCTCGGCCAGCGGCCTGATCCACTTGAACAGCGGCATCCGCTCCGGCGTCGGGTTGGCGACGAAGACGCAGGTATCCGTCTCCGTCTGCGCCTTGGCGTAGGCCCGGTTCCAGGGCAGGACCTCGATGTCGTAGGCGATGCCCGCCCGCTCCATCAGCTTGGGGATCATGTCGCCCGCCAACCCGGCCAGCTTGCCCGTGGCGGGATCTGTGTAGTTGTAGGGCGGGTTCTCCTCGGTCACGAGGTGCAGCCGCGCCTCGGCCGCGCCGACCGCCGGGGCAGCCAGCAGCAGCGGCAGCGCCGCGGCGATGGCCAAGAACCGGCGCCTCATTCGTAGCGCTTCGCGATCTCGTCGACCACGCCCTCCGCCCGCAGCTGCCGCAGCGCGGCATGCATCCGGTCGACCAGGCGGTCGTCGGTGGTCAGGCTGCAGGCGATGCCCAGTTCCGTGGTCGACAAGCGTAGGACCGGCTGCAGCTCCACGCCGGCCTGCCGGGCGAGCCAGGGGCCGTTGGTGGCGCCGATGGCGACCAGGTCGGCGCGGCGGTTGGCCAGCATCGGCATCATGGTCGGCAGCGCCGTCACCGGCACCACCTGGATGCCGGAGTCGACCAGCAACGCCTCGATCCCGCTGCCGGCCTGCGCCACCACGGGAACGTCGCGGATGTCCTCCAGCGAGCGCACCTGGCGCGTCCAGTCCTGGCGGCCGAACAGGGTCCAGCCGCCCTTCGCCACCGGCGTCACCCATTTGAAGAGCGGCCGGCGCTCCTCGGTCAGGTTGATGGCGAAGACGCAGGTGTTGGGCTGGCGCTGCGCGGTCTCATAGGCCCGGCGCCAGGGCAGCATGCGGATCTCGTACTCGATGCCGGCCCGCTTCAGCACCATCGGCACCAGCTCGCCGGCGATGCCCGACAGCCCGCCCGTGGACGGGTCGGTGAAGTTGTAGGGCGGATCCTCCTCGGTGTTCATGACCAGGCGCGGCAGCGCCTCGGCGCGCGCGGACGCGGCCGCCAGCACCAGCGCGGCCGCGAGGCAGGCGATGCGGAGAATGAGGATCAACGGCGGCTCTCCGCTACAAACGTGTTAACCCGGTCCTTTGTAGCAGAGCGCAGGTCCGGCAACGACTCCCATGATGGGATATGGCGGCGCTTGACCAGCGGCGACGCCGGGGCCAGATTCTGGTCAGTCTGGTCAGAATGCCCGGAGGACGGTGATGAGCACATGGCAGCTGCAGCGGGCGAAGGCACAGCTGAGCGAGGTGGTCCGCCGCGCCAGCGAGGAAGGCCCTCAATCGATCACCGTCCATGGCCGACCGGTGGCGGTGCTGATCTCCGAGGCGGAGTATCGATCATTGAAGCGCCCTTCGGGCAGCATCGTCGACCACATCCTTGCCATCCCGCCGGCCGGTCCCGACGAGGAGGGCGACATCTTCGAGCGGTCGAAGGATTCCGGACGGAACTTCGATCTGTGACTTACCTGGTCGACACGAACATTTTCTCCGAACTCCGGAAGCGCTCGCCCGAGGCGACAGCCTGGATACGGTCAGTCGACCCGGCATCGATACATCTCAGCGTCGTGACGGTCGGCGAGCTTGCCAAGGGCGCAGCCCTGAAGGCGCGCCGCGATCCGGCCGGAGGGGCGGCCCTCTCGCGCTGGCTGGACACGCTCAGGCATCAGCATGCCGGACGGATTCTTCCGATCGACGAGAAGATCGCCCTTGCCTGGGCCCTGATCGCCGCCGAGCGGCCGCGCGGTATGGCGGACGAACTGATCGCCGCCACCGCCCGCGTCCACGGCATGACCGTGGTCACCCGCAACGGCGCGGATTTCGCCGATGCCGGCGTGCCCGTGCTGAACCCGTGGGACCTGTTCCCGGCGGGATAGGTAAGCGGACGGGAGCGGCGGGGGAGAGATCCGCCGCCCCCGTCCCCTTGGCGGCCGGACCCCGAGGGAAGGCGGGAACCGGCCAGCGCCGCCCTAGGCGCGGCGGCGCAGCTGGCTGGCCTCGCGGGCCAGGTCGGTGATGCCCTGCCAGTCGCGCGCGGCGACCAGCTTGGCGGGCGCCACCCAGGAGCCGCCGATGCAGGCGACGTTGGGCAGCGCCAGATATTCGGGCGCCTTCTGCGGCGTGATGCCACCGGTGGGGCAGAAGGTGACCTGCGGCAGCGGTGAGGCCAGCGAGCGCAGCAGCTCGACGCCGCCGACCGCCTCGGCCGGGAACAGCTTCTGGTGGCGCACGCCGCGGGCCAGCAGCGCCATCGCCTCGGACGGGGTGGCGACGCCCGGCAGGTAGGGCACGCCCGATTCCAGCGCCGCCTCGACCAGCGCCGGATAGGCCCCGGGGCTGACGATGAAGCGGCCGCCGGCATTCTGCACCCGGGCCACCTGGCTGGGGGTCAGCACCGTGCCGGCGCCCACCACCGCGTCGGGGACGGACTTGGCGATGGCGGCGATGGCGTCCAGCGCGGCGTCGGAGCGTAGCGTCACCTCCAGCACCCGCAGACCACCGGCGACCAACGCCTGGGCCAGCGGCACGGCGTCGTCCAGCCGGTCGATGATCAGCACCGGCACGACAGGCGCGAGGCCCAGGATGGCGGCGATGTCCAGGCGGTTCTGGACGGGAGGCGTCAGGGCGGCGGCGCTCATGGCTGGGTTCCGTAGAGGGAGCTGGCGCCCTCCTCCGCCCCGCCGACGGCGGCACGGAAGCTGGCGAAGAGGTCGCGGCCCATGCCCCAGCCGTTGCGGGACATGTCGGCCGTGGCGGGCGCGCGGGCGGCGAATTCGGCCGCGTCGACCAGCGCCTCCAGCGTACCGGCCTCGGCGTCCAGCCGGATCAGGTCGCCGGTGCGCAAGCGGGCCAGCGGGCCGCCGGCCAGGCATTCCGGCGTGACGTGGATGGCGGCCGGCACCTTGCCCGACGCCCCGCTCATGCGGCCATCGGTGACCAGCGCCACCTTGAAGCCCTTGTCCTGCAGCACGCCCAAGGGCGGGGTCAGCTTGTGCAGCTCCGGCATGCCGTTGGCGCGCGGACCCTGGAAGCGGATGACCGCCACGAAGTCGCGCTGCAGCTCGCCGCGCTTGAAGGCGGCGATCATGTCGTCCTGGTCGTCGAAGACGATGGCCGGCGCCTCGACGATGCGGTTCGCCGGCTTGACGGCGGAGGTCTTGATGACCGAGCGGCCGAGATTGCCGGTCAGCAGCTTCATGCCGCCGCTGATGTCGAAGGGCTCGGCATAGGGGCGGACGACCGAGGTGTCGGCGCTGGTGCGGGCACCCGGGCGCCAGGCGACGCGGCCGCCATCGGCCAGGAACGCCTCCTCGCGGTAGGCCTCCAGCCCGCCCTCGCCCGCCACCGTCTTGACGTCGCCGTGCAGCAGGCCGGCGTCCAGCAGCTCGCCGATCAGGAACTGCATGCCGCCGGCGGCATGGAAATGGTTCACGTCGGCGACGCCGTTCGGATAGACGCGGCAGAGCAGCGGCACCGCCGCCGACAGGTCGGAGAAGTCCTGCCAGTCGATCCTCACGCCGGCCGCGGCGGCCATCGCCACCAAGTGCAGCGTGTGGTTGGTGGAGCCGCCGGTCGCCAGCAGCCCGACGATGCCGTTCACCACCGCCTTCTCGTCGATCACGTCGCAGATCGGCGTATACTCGCCGCCCTGGGCGGAGATGCGGGCGGCGCGCTCGGCCGCCGCGGCGGTCAGCGCGTCGCGCAGCGGCGTGTTGGGATGGATGAAGGAGGCGCCCGGCAGGTGCAGCCCCATGATCTCCATCAGCATCTGGTTGGAATTGGCCGTGCCGTAGAAGGTGCAGGTGCCCGGCCCGTGGTAGGAGGCGGACTCGGCCTCCAGCAGCTCGGCCCGGGTGGCCTTGCCCTCGGCGTAGAGCTGGCGGATGCGCGCCTTCTCCGGGTTCGACAGGCCCGAGGTCATCGGCCCGCCCGGCACGAAGATGCCCGGCAGATGGCCGAAGCTGAGCGCGCCGATCAGCAGGCCCGGCACGATCTTGTCGCAGACGCCGAGATAGAGCGCCGCGTCGAACATGTTGTGCGAGAGCGCGACCGCCGTGCTCATGGCGATGACGTCGCGGGAGAAGAGCGACAGCTCCATCCCAGGCTGGCCCTGGGTGACGCCGTCGCACATGGCGGGCACGCCGCCGGCGAACTGCGCCACGGCGCCGGCATCGCGGGCGGCGCGCTTGATGATCTCGGGGAAGCGCTCCAGCGGCTGGTGCGCCGAGAGCATGTCGTTATAGGCCGAGACGATGGCGAGGTTCGGCTTGGCCGCGCCCTTCAGGTCCGCCTTGTCGGCCGCCGGGCAGGCGGCGAAGCCGTGGGCGAGGTTGCCGCAGCCCAGCACCTGCCGGTGCGGCCCCTGGCGCGCGGCGCCGTGGCTGCGCTCCAGATATGTCGCGCGCGTGGCGGCGCTGCGCTCGACGATGCGGTCGGTGACCCGGCGGATGCTGTCCTGGACGGACATGCGCCTTCTCCTCAGAACTCGCTGTCGTGCCAGCGGCGGTTGTCGCGGTCGAGCAGCAGGGCGGCGCTGATCGGCCCCCAGCTGCCGGCGGGATAGGGCTCGGGCCGGACGTCCATCTCCTCCCAGGCTGTCTGGATGGTGTCGATCCAGGCCCAGGCGGCGTCGACCTCGTCGCGGCGCATGAACAGCGACGGGTTGCCCCGCACGATGTCCATCAGCAGCCGCTCGTAGGCCTCGGGATAGCGGTCGGTGAAGGTCTCGGCGTAGGAGAGGTTCAGCGGGACCGAGCGCAGGCGCAGGCCGCCCGGGCCCGGCACCTTGGTCATGACCGAGAGCTTCATGCCCTCGTCCGGCTGCAGGCGGATGACCAGCTTGTTGGCGGTCAGCTCGCCGGCGCCGCGGCCGAAGACGTTGTGCGGCACCGCCTTGAACTGGATGACGATCTCGGAGCAGCGGGTCGGCATGCGCTTGCCGGTGCGGAGATAGAAGGGCACGCCGGCCCAGCGCCAGTTCTCCACCTCCGCCTTGATCGCCACCAGCGTCTCGGTGTTGGAGGTGTTGCGGCCGCCCAGCTCCTCCAGGTAGCCCGGCACCGGCTGGCCGTCGATGGCGCCGGCGCGGTACTGGCCGCGCACGGTCTTGGACTTCACGTCCATCGGGCCGATCGGCCGCAGGGCGCGCAGGACCTTGATCTTCTCGTTGCGGATCTGGTCCTCGTTCAGGCTGGCCGGCGGCTCCATGGCGACGAGGCAGAGCAGCTGCAGGAAATGGTTCTGCACCATGTCGCGCAGCGCGCCGGCCCGGTCGTAATAGTCGGCCCGGCCCTCGACGCCGATGCGCTCGGCGACCGTGATCTGCACATGGTCGATCCAGCTGCTGTTCCACAGCGGCTCGAACAGCGCGTTGCCGAAGCGCAGCACCATCAGGTTCTGGACCGATTCCTTGCCCAGATAATGGTCGATCCGGTAGATGCGGTCCTCGGGGAAGACCTTGCCGACCTCGTCGTTGATCGCCTGGGCCGACTTGCGGTCCTTGCCGATCGGCTTCTCCAGCACGACGCGGCAGCGGTCGGACACCAGCCCGGCCTCGTTCAGATTGCCGCAGATGGCGCCGAACAGGCTGGGCGAGGTCGCGAGATAGCAGACCCGCGCCTTCTCCTCATGCCCCTTCAGGATCTTGCCCAGCCCGTCCCAGCCCTGCGACCTGGTGGCGTCCAGCGCGACATAGTCGATGCGGCGGGCGAAGCGCTCCCACACCGCGCCGTCCTGATCGGCGGCCGCGACGTACTTGTCCAGCGCGTCGCGGACGGCGTGGCGGAACTGCTCGGCCGTCTGGTCGGTGCGCGAGACGGCGATGATCCGGCTGTCCTCGGTCATCTGCTGGTCGCGCTCGCGGTAGTACAGGCCCGGCAGCAGCTTGCGCAGCGCCAGGTCGCCGGTACCGCCGAACACGACGAAGTCGAAGGGATTCACCTGCATGAGCTCGGCCATTGGGGCCTGTCCGTCCTTGGCTGGAGGAACCTTGCGGAGGCGACGGGTCAGCACCCCTCCGGTGGTCAGGATGATGGGGTGCCGCCTGTAACCGGTCAAGGTAGTTTTACTACATACCTGCCGGCGCCGACCCGTTCGGAACAGCATGACTGTCCCCGGGTGAGGCGGAGGCTACATTGTAATTCCTTTACATTCCGTAAGCCCGCCGACGCATTCCGCCGCCCGGGGGCGCGCCTGGACAGGGCTTCCGGCAACCCGTAGAGTCCGCGCCGCGAACGCCCCCTTCCAGGACCCGTCATGCGCCTCCTTCCCCTTCTCGCCGCCGCCTATCTGGCCGCCCTCCCCGCCGCGGCGCTGGCCCAGAACCAGCCGGCGCCCGTCGGTCCCACGGCCGGCAACTGGCAGCGCAACTGCGCCGTCTTCGTCGACACGCTGTCGGGCAAGTCGAACGGCAGCGACGCCGAGATCTCCTATTGCGTCGGCCAGACCGAGGGCATCGTCGGGGCGCTGAAGACCGGCAGCCAGATCGGCGCCCTGGCCTTCGGCGGGCTGCTGGTGGTGGAGGCCGGCATGAACGAGCAGGCGGTGTTCGACCTTTTCGAGCGGGCCGACCCGGACCGGCTGCTGGGCGTCTGCATGCCCGCCGGCACTCAGACGGCGGCGCAGATCGAGACGGTCTACAAGTTCCTCGACCGCCAGCCCGCCAAGCGCGAGCTGCCGGTCACGGCCGTCTTCTTCGAGGCGCTGCAGGAACGCTACCCCTGCCCCAAGGCGCCGACGGCGCGGCCGCAGTAAGTCGGGCGAGGCTCCCGCGTGCTGCGTGCTTCGACAGGCTCAGCATGAGGGATGGGATGCGCGAGGCAGCGCCGTTCCCATTGTGGGAGCAGCACCAACCTCCTCATGCTGAGCTTGTCGAAGCACGCACGGCCTCAACGTTGCCAGCGCTAAAAGAAAGGGCCGCACCACCCACCGGTGGCGCGGCCCTTGCCGTTTCCGTGACCTCAAACGCCTGACAGAATCCGCCGCCGGGCGTCCTGGTACTCCTCCTCGGTGACGAGGTTCTGCTGGCGCAGTTCGGTCAGCTCGCGCAGGCGCTGGGCGACCGTCTTGGCGCCGCCGGGGGCCGCCGGGGCGGACGTGCCCGGGGCGGACGGCGCCGGCGTCGCCAGATCGGCGGCGGGACCCGGCAGGATCGGCGCACCGGACAGGGCGGCAGCGGCCTCCTTGGCCGAGGGCGTGTAGGCCTTCGGCTCCTCGCCCGGCTGGGCCGGCTGGCCGGGGGCGCGGGCGACAGCCGCCGGGCCGCTGTAGGGCTCGAAGGCGGACTGGTTGCGGCCCGTCGGCACCATGCCGACCAGCTTGGGCATGCGGCCGGACACCGCGTCGTAGTCGCGCAGCATCCGGGGCTGCAGCGCGCCGTCGGAATGCAGGATGTCGACGATGGCGGGCTGGCCCGGATCGGCGCTGCCCTTCAGCCCGAAGGCGTCGGCCTTCCGCCCGAAGGCGACCGGGATGGTCAGCAGCGAGAAGCCGTCATCCTTGAAGGGCATGTCGACCACGCGCTGGCGCGGCTCCACCACGGCGCCAGTCACGAAGGCGGTGTAGGCCCAGGCCGGGTTCGCCTTGCTGGTCAGGAACTGGTCCGGCACGAAGAATCGGATCTCGCGCTGGTTCACCTGGACCTTGGTCGGGAAGAAGTAGCGCTGGTCGAAGGTCTCGTTCAGCGACTTCTGGATGTTGGTCTGGTCGGCGCCGGTCACCTGGCCCACCTGGGCGCGGCGCTGCTCCTCCAGCACCCGGGCGGCGTTGGCCAGCAGCAGCTGGCGGGCGACGTCGGGGCGCGGCGTCAGGATGACCGCCTTCTCCCAGGCGTCCCGCCGGTCGACCTGCACGCCGCGGCCGGGCACGGTGGCGGTGTTGCCGGAACCGGGCTTGCGGTCGGTGTCGATGTAGAGGTCGAGGTTGAAGGTGTAGAAGCCCAGCCGCGCCACGCGGTCCAGCCGCTCGGGCCCGAGTTCGCTGGTGCGCTCGCCCGGCTTGCGGATCGGGCTGGCGAAGGTGGCGGTGAACCAGGTGCCGCCCTTGTCGGACTCGGCGGTCAGCGACAGCAGGTCGAGGTCGCCCGGCTGGAAATCCTCGCGGTCGGGATAAAGCAAGTCGCCGCTGCCGGCATCGTCCCCGCGCGGGTCGGTCAGGGTGAACAGGCCGAAATTCTGCGCCTGGGCCGGGCCGGCGAAGGCCGCGAGCGCCACGGCGGAGGCCGCCGCCAGGGCGAGACGGGACAGGGCCCGACGGAACAGCAACGAACGCAAGATGACCGCCTCCGCAAGGGGCCGCGAACCGGGGCGGCCCGTCTGAGCATCACATAGGGATTACCCCCGTGCCGGGGGCATCCACAACATCGAAAATGGGGCCGAAAAAGGGGCGGCGCGGAACCGGTCCGCGCCGCCGGCCTGGAAGTCCGACGGGAACGGGGGCGGCGCATGGCCGCCCCCGCCCGGTCCGGGGTGCTTAGAACTGCACCTTCAGGAACGCCTTCATGCGGTAGGCATCCAGTTCCACCTTGTCCGTGCTGATGTTGCCCAGAGGGGTGATGACCGCGCCGTTGGCGGCGCGCTGGATGGTCTGGCCGCTGCCGGCGCGGAACTCGGGGGTGAACTCGCCCCAGAGGTACTGCACGTCCGCGCCGATCTCGATGCCCGACAGGAAGTAGGAGGTCTGCAGGGCCACCTTGTTCTTGGTGTGCTCGCCCGTCAGATACTCCGCCCAGCCGAACTCGTTGCTGGCCTCGAAGCCCAGGCCCGACGGACCCACGTTCGTGGTGCCGTCGAACAGGTCGACATACTGGTACTCGTAGACCGCGCGGGCGAACAGATCCTGGAAGATCTGGTAGCCGGCGGAGGCGCCGAGGGTCCAGTACTCGGCCTTGCGGTCGTCGTCGCCAACGCCCGACACGACGCGCTGACCCAGCGGCAGGGCGCTGTAGTCGGCGTTGCCGCAGCAGTAGTTGTTGCCCACGGCGTAATCGTAGGCATCAGCCAGCTTGGACGGATCGGTGACGCGGTTGTCGGCGTCGCGCTGGTACTTCACGCGGCCGCCCAGCTGCAAGCCGCTGCCGACGTCGACCGTGTAGTTGCCGTTGAGGGCCACGATCCACAGGTCGCGGTCCTGGTACGGCGCGAAGGGCGAACGCCAGTCGCCGCCCAGGCCCCAGGCGTGCGTGCCTTCCTGACGCGGGAAGATGCAGCTATCCTTGGTGGCGCCGCCGCAGGCCTGCCAGTTGGTGTCGAAGGTGATGTACGACACCTCGCCCTGCAGCTCGAGATCGCCGGCGCTGTAGCGCGGAACGACGGTCAGGCCTTCCCAGCCGATGACGCTCTGCGCCGCCCGCTCGTCGAAGTCCGTGAAGTCGTTGTCGGCCGCCAGCGCGACGACCTGGTCCATGTGGCCGTTCCAGCCGCCGTAGCCGATCTGGGCGCGGGCGTTGTTGTTGGCCGGATTGCCGAAATTGTAGTCCGGACGGCTCCAGGCCCAGCTGCCCTCGCTGCCCTCGGTCAGCAGGATGTCCGCCTCGCGGCGGGCGGCCACGACCGACATGTACTCGGCGCCGATGTGGAAGGCCTGGGCCGAGATGGTCAGGTTGGGCAGCAGGTCGGCGAAGTCGGCGTTGATGAACGCCGCGATGTCCTCGGCGTCGCCGGCCAGCGTCGGGCTGAAGCGGCAGCCGCCGTTGAACGAGCCGGGGCCGCAGAGGCTGTCCGAGATGTTGAACTCGGAGTAGTAGGCGGCCGCCGACAGGTCGACGCCGGGGATGCCGGTGAACTGGCCCTTCAGCGCGCCGACATAGTTGCTGTAGCGGTTGGTCGTGCGGACGCCGTTGCGGATGTCGTTGTCGGTCGCATCCACCTCGTCGTCGTTGATCCCCATGAGGATCACGCTGGTGTTGAACACCGGCGACGCGGCGAGCTTCACCTGGCCGATATAGGCCGCGTCCTGCGCGTGCAGGGCGCCGGTGCTGAAGCCCGGGCCGGCCCACAGCTTCGGCAGCGACAGGCGGGCGACGTCCCACTTCACGGCGCCGCCGCCGGCGGTGCCCTGGGCGATGATGCCGGCCGCGTTGTCACGGTCGATGTAGCGGAACTTGCCCAGCGTCAGCGGGTCCCAGAGACCGAAGTCGCTGTTGCCGATCAGCACGCTGTCGACCCACTGGTAGCCCGGCGTCAGGCGCGCGTACACGCCGCGCAGCTTGATGTACTGGGCCTTCAGCGGATCCTCCTCGTCGTCCGAGAAGCCGCCGAAGTTCGACCAGTAGTTCTGGTTGAAGCGACCCTGCAGGCGGCCGCCGACCTCGACCTGGCGCGAGACCTGGTTGCGGAACAGCAGCTCGAACTCGATGCCCTGGCCGAGGTCGCCGTTGCCGAACTCGGAGTTGCCGTAGAGGCCGTTCTGCTGCTTGCGGTTACCGTCGAGGAACTTGGCGTAGACGGAGCCGAACCACTCCATCTTGCCGGTTTGCTGCGCCATGGCGCCGCCCGAAGGCAGCGCCGTGGCCAGGGCGAGCAGCGCCGCCCCACCCATGAGACTCTTCTTCATCTTCCTTCATCTCCAATTTTTTCCCCGGGGGTTATTCCCCCGGGGTTCATCCGCGCGGGTTTTTCCCGCGTGGTATTCTTCTGCTTACTTCTTCACCATCGGGACGGTGGCGAGCTTCTTCGCCTCGCCCTCGTCGCCGCACTCGAAGGCGCCGAGCGCCGCGTGCTGCGCCTGCACTTCGTCGGCCCCACCGGAAGCCTTGCCGGCCAGGATGTCCATGACGTGCGGGTCGCACATGCCGTCATTGCCGCCGCCGAAGCGGTGCTGGCCTTCGAACTCGTTGACGCGACGGCTCAGCAGGTCGCCCTTGGCCGGGAAGCCCTCGTTCGACTGCACCACCACCTGGTACTTCCAGGTCGAGGGATCGCTATCGGCGATCTCGGCCTTCTTCACCGTGGCGGAGATGGTCTTGCCGGTGCCCTTGGTGCGGCCGGGGACGATGATGTCCTTCTGGAAGTCGGCGGCGTTGTTGCGCACCTCGGCGCCGACGCGGGCCGGCTTCTGCGGCGACAGGACGACGACCTTCTCCCAGGCATCCTCGGGGGCGAACTGGACGTTCAGGCCCGGGACGCCCTTGGTGTTGCCCGAGCCGGCCTTGCCGTCGGTGTCGATGAAGACGAACACCAGCTGGGTGGCGAAGCCCACGCCCATGCCCCACGGGTCGTTCAGGTTGGCGGCGACGCTGACCTGGAAGTCCAGGTTGCCGCCGTCGTCCACCACCTTCAGGCCGGTCAGGTCGAAGGCGCCGCGCAGATAGGCCGCGTCAGTCGGGTAGGTGTACTTGCCCGGACCGTTGTCGTCGCCGGTCGGGTCCTTGAACTCCACGCCGGCGGCCTGGGCGGCCGTCGCCAGGAAGGTGGCGCCGAGCGCGCCGGCCAGGACTTTCGCGAACTTCTTCATGGTTGCGCTTCCTTGAATTTTTGAACAGTTGCTGGAAACCAGGGGCGTTCGACCGGGCGCCTTGGGCGGTCCGGGACGGGCCGCCTCAGCCCTTCACACCTCCCGCCGTTAGACCGGAGACGAGGTATTTCTGCAAGTACAGGAACAGGATCACCACCGGGACCGAGACGATGATCGATCCGGCGGCGAAATAACCCCACTGGGCTGAAAAGCCGCCGACGAAGAACTTGAGGCCTACCGGCGCGGTGTAGCGCGATTCCTCGCTCATGAACACCGAGGCCAGGATGAACTCGTTCCAGCCGGTCATGAAGGAGAAGAGCGCCGTCACCGCCACCGCCGGCTTGGCCAGCGGCAGCACGATGCGGAAGAAGATCGTCGAGCGCGAGGCGCCATCCATGATGGCCGATTCCTCGATCTCGATCGGGATCGTGTCGAAATAGCCCTTCATCATCCAGACGCAGAAGGGGATGGCGGTCACTGCGTACACCAGCACCAGGCCGAAGTACGAGTTGCCCAGGCCCAGCCAGCTCACGACGATGATGTAGAGCGGGATCATCATCAGCGTGCCGGGGAACATCTGCGAGATCAGGAACATCAGCATGCCGCTCTGCCGGCCGGGGAAGCGGAAGCGGGAGAAGGCGTAGGCCGCGGTGCAGGCCAGGAAGACGCCGACGATGGTGGTCAGCCCCGCCACGATGGCGCTGTTCATCAGCCAGATGGCGAAGGGCTGCTCGGTCAGGACGTCGGTGAAATTCTGCAGCGAGAAGGTCGCCGGCCAGGGGGTGATCGCCCGCAGCCGGTCGAGGAAGCCGGCATCCGCCGGGATCGAGGCGATGCTGAGGCTCTGCTGGCCGGAGAAGGCCAGGCTCAGCACCCACAGGATCGGATAGCAGGACAGAAAGGTGAAGACGATGAGGACGATGTGCAGCAGCCAGTGGCCGCTGCGGTCCTTCACCCCCTCCCCGCTGGAGGCCTTGGTACCGGCGATGCCGGCGGGAGTCGTCACGACACTCGTCATCGCACCTGCTCCGTGGCCTTGCTGACCTTGTTCTGGAAGACGCCGTACGCCAGCAGGATCAGGAAGATCACGAAGCTGTAGGCGGCGGCGTAGGCGTACTGGTAGCGCTCGAAGGCCAGCTTGTAGGCCTTGGTGATCAGGATCTCGTTGGCGCCCGCGGGCTCGCCGCCGGACACCAGGTAGATCACGTTGAACATGTTGAAGGTCCACACCACCGACAGGATGATCGCCGGAATCAGCGCCGGCTTCAGCAGCGGCAGGGTGATGCTCCAGAACTGCTGCCAGCGCGTCGCGCCATCGAGTTTGGCGGCCTCGTACATGTCGGTCGGGATCGACTGCAGCGCGCCCAGGCTCACCACCATCATGAAGGGGAAGCTCAGCCAGGCGTTGGTGGCGAGGCCCGTGATGAAGCTGGTGAACACGTCGTCGAACCACTGCACCGGCTCGCCGCCGAACATGACGATGGCCTGGTTGATGACGCCGAACTGCTGGTGGAACATGCCTTTCCAGATCAGCGCGGTGATGTAGTTCGGGATGGCCCAGGGCAGGATCAGCAGCACGCGGTAGATGGCGCGGCCGCGCAAGTTCTCGGTGTTGAGCGCCAGCGCCAGCATCAGGCCCAGCGTCACGCCGATGGCGACGTTCGACACGGTCCAGCAGATCGTGATGAAGAGCGTCCAGTAGAAGCTCTCGTAATTCACGCTCCAGCCGTCGGCGGTCCAGCGGATCACGTCGAAATGGCCGAGGATCTTCACGTAGTTGTCCAGCCCGACCCAAAGCTCGGTCAGCGGCACGCCCTGGTTCAGCAGGGTGCGGTCGGTGAAGGACAGCATGACGCCGTAGGTGAAGGGGAAGAACACCAGCAGCAGCATGCCGACGATGGCCGGCAGCACGTAGGAATAGGCGCTGCGGTGCTCGCGCACCGTCTCGGCCAGGCGGCGCATCTGGCCCAGCGCGAACAGCGCCGCCAGGCCGGCGGCCAGCAGGCCGGTCCACCAGAGCTGGTCGCGGATGGCGCCGACATTGTCGGACACCGACTCGTCCAGCTTCGGCACGTTCAGCTGGCCGTCCGGGCCGATCTGGCCCAGCGGGCGGCGGAACTGGTCGACATCCAGCGGCACGGTGCTGGGCACGGTCGCCCCAACCTGCGCCGCCGCCGCCTGCGAGCTGGCGGAGAAACCCTGGTATGTGGCGGCCACCTCGGATGCCCGCGCCTTCTCGTACGAGGCCAGCTGCTGCAGCTCGTAGCGGCCGAACAGGACCGCGACGACAGCCAGCAGCACGCCGACGGCGGCCAGGTGGACCCAGCGGTCCGGCAGGCCCAGGGGCACCGCCCGCAGCACGAAGGCCAGGGCGAAGAACACGCCCACGGCCACCGCCAGCATCAGCCCGGCGCGGCCGTAATCCCCCCCCGCGGCCGGGGTCGAGCGCTCGCGCTCGACCTGGGCGATGCCCCAGTAGGCGTCGCCGACGAAGATCGGCACGGTGACGCGCAGCAGGTCGTCGCGCACGCCCTCCACCGGGGCCTCCGGCAGGCGGTAGCCCTCGGCGCGGTTGCTCTCGACATTGCCGCGCAGCTGCCCGGTCAGGTCGAAGAGCGGCTTCTCCTCACGCACCAGCCGGCGCGGCAGGGCGCCCTTGGCGGCGTCCGCCGCGACCGAGCTGTAGACGAGCTGGGCGCCCTGCTGGCGCACCAGCCTGACATCGCGCACCAGGGCGTCGCCCTCGCGCCATTTCTCGATGGCGGGGGCGAGCGCCTCCGGCGGGGCGCCCACGGTCTCCAGGGCCGCGACCGTCTCCGCGAGGCTCATCGCGGCCACGGTGGTCTTGCGCACCTCGGCTTCACGTCGGGCGTTCTGGTTCTCCAGCGACACGAACCAGAGGCTCATGCCGAAGAACAGGATCAATCCGAAGAGCAGGCCGAGACCCGCGTCGAGGCCCGGAAACCGTGTCGTCCTCATCGAGTCTTCCTCAGCGCGTCAATGTCGGTGGTCAGCGACTTCTGGGCCTCGTCGAAGGCCGCCTGCGGCGCCGAGGTGCCCTTGACGATCTTGTTCATCGCCGTCGTGACCGGCGACCACATCAGCGTCATGACCGCGTAGTTCGGCATCGGCACGGCCGTGTCGGCCTGCTTGCGGAAGCCGGACATGACCGGGTCGTTGGCGATCTCGGGAATGGCGAAGGCCGACTTGTTGGACGGCAGCTGGCGGCCCTCCACGGCCATGACCTTCGCCGCCTCGTCCGAGGTCAGGTACTTGATCAGGTCGTAGGCGGCTTCCTTGTTCTTGCTCTGCGCCGAGATGTACAGGCCCTCGATGGTCATCCAGGGCTTCATCGGCGCGCCGCCGGCCTCGTCGACCGTGGGCAGGTTGGTGACGCCGACCTCGATGCTCTTGTCCACCTCGCCCAGGAACCAGGGGCCGGAGAAGACGATGTTCGTCTTGCCCTCGTTGAACAGCGAGGTGATCAGCGCCGTGGAGGGCTCGGCCGGGAGGATCTTGTCGTCCTTGTACCACTTCATCACCAGGTCGACCGACTTGATGTTGGCCGGCTGGTTGACCGTGGCGGTCGGCAGGGCCGCCGCGCCCTCCTGCTTGAAGACGCCGCCGCCGAAGGCGTTCATGACGGCGGCATGGTAGAAGAAGTCGCCGTAGACATAGCCCAGGCCGTACTTGCCCGATCCGGAATCGGTGTTCTTCTTCGCCCACTCCACCAGCTCCTTGGTGGTCTTGGGCGGGCTCGCGACGGCCTTCTTGTTGTAGATCATCGCGATGGACTTGAAGTTGAACGGCAGTCCGTAGGCCGTGTTGCGGTAGGTCACCGCCTCCATCATGTTCGGCAGGAAGCGGCCCTTCACCTGGTCGTCGATGTAGAAGTCGACGGGCTCCACGATGTTGCCGGCCTCGATCCAGCCGCCCAGGCGGTCCTGGGCGAAGATGAAGACGTCGGGGCCGGTGCCGCGCGGCACGGCGGCCGAGATCTTGTCGGCATAGGCGTCATAGGGCACGGCCAGGGTCTTGGCCGAGATGCCCGCCGCCTTGTTGGCCTCGTTGAAGGCGTTCACGGCCTTCTCGAAGGCGGCCTTCTCGCCGCCGCGGTAGGCGTGCCAGACGGTCAGCTGCTTCTGCGCGGCGGCCTCGCCGGCGAAGCCCGCGACCAGCAGCGCCGGCGCCGCGAAGGCGGTCACCCGCAGCAGCAGCCGCCGGAGCGTGGAATGCTTGAACTCGCTCATCTTTCTTCTTTCCTCCCGAAACGGCCGCCGTGCGGCGGCTGAATCCCTCTTGTGCGGCTCAGGCGTGCTCGAGCTGGCCGACCCGCTCGGGCAGGCGCTGCTCGGTCGTCGGGTCGAACAGGTGCAGCCCGTCGGCCTTGACCACCAGCTCGATCGGCTCGCCGAGGCGCGGCAGCAGCATGCCGTGGCCGCGGATCTTGCCGATCACCACCTCGTCGCCGACGCGGAAATGGATGACCGCCTCATGGCCCAGCGTCTCGACGATCTCGATCACGCCGCGGATCGGCGCGACCTCGTTCCACTGGTGCTCGACCGCGTGGCCGACATGCTCGGGCCGGAAGCCGACCGCGACCGTGCGGCCCCGGTAATTCTCGATCCCCGCCTTGTAGGAGGCCGGCACCGGCAGCACGAGGTCGTGGTACTGCAGGCTGGTGCCGTCGGCACTGACCTGCATCATGGTGATGTTCATCGAGGGCGTGCCGATGAAGCGCGCGACGAACAGGTTCCTCGGGTTGTCGTACAGCTCCAGCGGCGTGCCGACCTGCATCAGGTTGCCCGCGGGATGGCGCTTCAGCGGCGCCAGCACGGCGATGCGGTCGCCCATGGTCATCGCCTCGACCTGGTCGTGCGTGACGTAGACGGTGGTGATCTTGAGCCGGCGCTGCAGCTTGGCGATCTCGGCGCGCATGGTCACACGCAGCTCGGCGTCCAGGTTCGACAGCGGCTCGTCGAACAGGAAGACGCGCGGCTTGCGCACGATGGCGCGGCCCAGCGCCACGCGCTGCCGCTGGCCGCCCGACAGCGCGCGCGGCTTGCGGTCGAGATACTCGGTCAGGCCCAGCATCCCCGCCGCCTCGTTCACCAGCGAGTCGATCTCGTTGGTGGGCATCTTGCGGATGCGCAGGCCGAAGGCGATGTTCTCGCGCACCGACATGTGCGGGTAGAGCGCGTAGCTCTGGAACACCATCGCCACGTCGCGGTCCTTGGGATGGACGCCGTTCATCACCCGGTCGCCGATGGAGAGCTGGCCGCTGCTGATGTCCTCCAGCCCGGCGATCATCCGGAGCGCGGTGGACTTGCCGCAGCCGGACGGGCCGACGAAGACCATGAACTCCTGATCGCGGATCTGGAGGTTCAGGTTCTCGATGACGGAGACGTCACCGAACCGCTTCGCGACATTGTCGAAGATGATCTGGGCCATCGGGCGCTCTTCTCTTTCGCTTACTGGACGGTGAGGTACTGGGCGGTGAGCGCCGGGACGGACAGCGCGAAGGCGGCCGAGCCGGTGCCCAGGGACTTGCCGGTGATGGCGTCCTTCACGGTCTTGCCGTTCCAGGCCTCCGGCAGGGCGACGGTGCCCTGCTGCGGCTGCTCCGAGCGGTTGACCGCGACGACGACGGCGTTGCCGCTCTCCGCGTGGCTGCGGCTGAAGACCAGCAGGTCTCCCTCCTTCGCCAGCTCCTTGTAGTCGCCGTGGGCGAAGGCCGGGTTGGCCTTGCGGGCGGCGATCAGGCGCTTGTAGTAGTCGCGCAGCTCGGTGTTCGCCTTTTCCTTGCTCCCGGGCTTGGTGCCGTCGGTCCAGGGCATGTCGGAGCGGTTCTCCGGCCAGTCGCCGCCGGCGCGGCCGACCTCCTCGCCGTAATAGATCTGCGGCATGCCGATGCTGGCCATCTGCAGCGCCGCCATCAGGCGGAAGCGCGGAATGTCGCCGCCCAGCTGGAACAGCGCGCCTGGCACGTCATGGCTGGACAGGTAGTGCGACATCACGAAGCCCGGCCGCACCTTGTGGCGCTTCTGCAGGAAGCGGCTGTAGGCGGCGGTGCGCCCCCTGCCCTGCACGAAGGCCAGCGTCTCGCCCTGGAAGGCGAAGTCCAGCGCGCCGTCCATCTGGTCGGCCTCGAAATACGGATCGGCGACCTGGTAGTCCGCCCCGAAGATCTCGCCCAGCAGGAAGAAGTCCTTCCCCATGGCGTCGCGCGTCATCTTGCGGTGGGTATTCCAGAACTCCGGCAGGACGTGCTTGACGGTGTCGAGGCGGTAGCCGTCCACGCCCGCCTTCTTGGCGCGCGGGATCTGCGACTCGATCAGCATCTTCGCGACCTCGGGGTCCTCGGTCTTGAAGTCGGGCAGGCCGGCGAGGCATGAGGTGATGTCGTCGCCCTCGGGCCCGCAGGTGCCGAAATCCTCCGAGCGCAGCAGCTTCCGCGCGTCGGGGCGCTTGGTGTAGGCCGAGCCGTAGCCGGCATGGTTGTAGACCACGTCCAGCAGGATGCGGATGCCGCGCTTGTGCGCCTCGTCCACCAGGGTCTTCAGCTCGTCCTCGGTGCCGAAGCGCGGGTCCATCTTGCTGAAATCGTCGGCCCAGTAGCCGTGGTGGGCCCAGTGCGGGAAGTTGCCCGACACGTAGCCCGGGATGTTCAGCATGATCGGGTTGATCCAGATCGCGGTGATGCCGAGATCCTTCAGCTCGTCGAGCTTCCTGGTCAGGCCGGCGATGTCGCCGCCATGGAAGGTGCCGGGCTCGTCCCGGTTGACGTCCATGTTGTTCTTGTCGCTGCCGTCGGCGAATCGGTCGAGCAGCAGGAAGTAGAGCACGTCCTCGGCCCAGGGGCGGGTCGGCTTCTGCGCGGCCTGGGCCACCTGCGTGCCGGCCGACGGCAAGGCTTGGGCGCCCTGCGCGTGCGCGGAAAGGGGGAAGGTCGCGCCGGCGGCGAGCACGGCGGCCATGGCGCACCCATGGAGCAATCCCCGAAGCGGGGATTTCCGGACAATCGGATTGGACACCAGCGTTTCTCCCTGCAGCGTTACGCCGGTTCCCGCGCCCGGGGGACCTACCGACTCCCCCCGAACCGCAGCGTCCGGCGCCGCCATTCACTTTGTAGTATCATTACAAACCCGCTTTCCTTTTCCTGACAAGAGGCTTCATGGCCCCGGGCCGCGATTCCGCATGGCACTGTGGCAAGGAATCCCCCTATGACGCAGTGCAACAAAGCTAATTTATCCCTGGCCTCCGTAAGGTAATGCCGTTACCTCGGCCACCGCGTTACCTCCGATGGGTTGCTCCGGGCGCGCCGCCGTCTCTTTCACTTGCCAAGCCTGTCGTTTGGGCGTGTAATTTCCCTACATGGCGGCCAGACAGCGAGTCGCCGGGGAGGAACGCGTGGGGACGGACCACTGTGCTTGAGCGTATCAGGGGCATGATGCCGGGGCTGAGGCGGTCCGAGCAGAAGATCGCCGACATCGTCCTGCGCAAGCCGCACTCGATCGTCAACGCCTCGGTCTCCGAGGTCGCGCGCGAGGCGCTGGTCAGCCAGCCCACGGTGGTGCGCTTCTGCCGCTCGGTCGGCTGCTCCGGCTTCCAGGACTTCAAGCTGCGGCTGGCGCAGGACCTCGCCACCGGCACGCCCTACATCCATTCCGACGTGTCGCCGGAGGATCCGGTGGCCGACGTCGCCGCCAAGGTCATCAACCGCGCCATCACCGGCCTGACCCGCGTGCGCAACCAGATCAACCCGGAGAGCCTGGAGCGCGCGGTGACGCTGCTGGCCGCGGCCGAGCGGATCGAGCTCTACGGCTTCGGCGCGTCCGGCGTGGTCGCCATGGACGCGCAGAACAAGTTCTTCCGGCTGGGCGTGCCCACCGTCGCCTACACCGATTTCCACGTCCAGGCCATGTCGGCCGCCATCCTCGGCCCCGGCGCGGTGGTGGTCGCCATCTCGCACACCGGCCGCACCCGCGAGCTGCTGCACAGCGTCGAGCTGGCGCTGGACGCCGGCGCCCAGGTGATCGCGGTCACCACGGGCGGCTCGCCGCTGGCCGACATGGCGACGGTCGCGCTGCTGGTTGACGTTGTGGAGGACACCAGCGTCTACACGCCCATGAACTCCCGCCTGGCGCATCTGGTGGTGGTCGACGTGCTGCAGGTGGCGGTGGCCCTGCGCAAGGGCACGGACCTCGCCGAAAGCCTCGCCCGCTCGAAGCGGACTATCCGAGAGCGTCGGATGACAAAACCCTCCTGACCTGTTGTTGCTGTCGGCCGCCCCGGGCGGCCCCGCCCACGCCCGCCCCACCCCGCCGTCCCATCCCGGACCGGTCCACCCCCGCCCCCAAGACGGAGGAAGCAACATGGCCCTCAGCACCGACATCATCGCCGCCATCGCCGCCGGCAACCACGCCGATCCCTTTGCCGTGCTGGGGGCGCACCGCGACCCCGACGCCGAGGGACAGGTGGTGGTCCGCGTCTTCCGGCCGGACGCCGAGGCGGTGGAGCTGCTGGGGCTGGACGGCAACCCGCTGGGCGAGCTGCGCCGCCGCCACGAGGCCGGCTTCTTCGAGGCCTCCTTCGCCGGTGAGCCGCCTTTCGGCTATCGGCTGCGCCTGCGCCGCGGGCCGCATTCCTGGGAGATCGACGATCCCTACCGCTTCCCGCCGCTGCTGGGCGAGATGGACCAGTACCTGCTGGCCGAGGGCCGGCACTGGCGCTCCTACGAGAAGATGGGCGCGCATGTCGACACGATCGACGGGGTGCAGGGCGTGCGCTTCGCCGTCTGGGCGCCGAACGCCCGCCGCGTCTCGGTCGTCGGCGACTTCAACAACTGGGACGGCCGCATCCATGTGATGCGCCTGCGCCTGGGCGCCGGCATTTGGGAGCTGTTCGTCCCCGGCATCGGCGAGGGCGCCCACTACAAGTACGAGATTGTCGGGCCGCATGGCGGGCTGCTGCCGCTGAAGGCCGATCCCTACGGCTTCCGGGCGGAGATGCGGCCCCACACCGCCTCCATCGTCGCCCGCTACGACAAGCACCGCTGGCAGGACGATGCCTGGATGGCCGGCCGGGCCGAGCGCAACGCGCTGGGCGCGCCCATGTCCATCTACGAGGTGCATCTGGGCTCGTGGAAGCGCGGCGAGGACAACCGCTACCTGACCTACCGGGAACTGGCCGACCAGCTGGTGCCCTATGTCAGGGAGATGGGCTTCACCCACATCCAGACCATGCCGGTGAACGAGTTTCCGTTCGACGGCAGCTGGGGCTACCAGCCCGTCGGGCTCTACGCGCCGACCAGCCGCTTCGGCACGCCGGAGGACTTCCAGTATTTCGTGGATGCCTGCCACCAGGCCGGCATCGGCGTGCTGATCGACTGGGTGCCCGGCCACTTCCCGAACGACCCGCACGGGCTCTACGAGTTCGACGGCTCGCACCTGTACGAGCATGCCGACCCGCGCCAGGGCTACCATCCCGACTGGAACACGGCGATCTACAATTACGGCCGGGCGGAGGTCTCCAACTTCCTGATCTCCAACGCGCTGTACTGGCTGACGCACTACCATATCGACGGGCTGCGCGTGGATGCGGTCGCCTCCATGCTCTACCTCGACTACAGCCGCAAGGAGGGCGAGTGGATCCCCAACCGCTTCGGCGGGCGGGAGAATCTGGAAGCCATCGACTTCCTGCGCCGCATGAACGAGCTGGTCTACGGCACCGACGAGGGCCAGGGCGGCGGCGCCATCACCGTCGCGGAGGAGTCCACCGCCTGGCCCGGCGTGTCGCGGCCGACCTACGTCGGGGGCCTGGGCTTCGGCTTCAAGTGGAACATGGGCTGGATGCACGACTCGCTGGGCTACGTGTCCAAGGAGCCCGTGCACCGCAGCTACCACCACAACCAGCTGACGTTCTCGATGATGTACGCCTACTCCGAGAACTACGTGCTGCCGCTCAGCCAC